>NZ_JBXWSP010000018.1:0-9523 GCF_059613485.1 Ruegeria sp. CRTD044
ATCACAAGCCGATGGGTGAAAGTAGACCCTGATGATCTGTCGCTATCGGCAGCCGATCCGCCCGATAGGCCGATTGCGGCGCTGCGCGTTTCTTCGTGTCGCCCCTTCACGACGTTCTACAGTTCATCGGACATGATCCGTAGATCGGGCACGTCTTCTATTGCCCAGTCTTCGGGCGGGTTCAGTTGCGCCTGTCGTTTGCCGGTGTTTGGGTCTTTGACGAGACGCTGCCGGTTCCAAATCAACCGCCCGATATAGAGTTCGTTGTTCAAGATGCCGGTGCCACGCTGGTAGTTGCCGTAGATCGTCGATGATCCCCATGTGCCAAGGGTGCCGTGAATGCCCTCATTGTTCGGTTGAGCAGCGATGTTACGTGGGCTTTGCCCATGGCTGTAGTCCTGAAAGATACGTTGAACGATCTGGGCTTAGCTTTCATTGATCCGCCGTTCCCCTGTGGTGATAGACCCGTCTGCGTCCATATCTAGCGCAATGTCGTAGCCGTATGTGATACCACCGGTTGATTTACCTTTACGCACACGTCCTTCAAGGTCGCGATGGGTCTTTTGAGCCAGGTCTTTCAGGACCAGGCTGCTCATAGTGCCTTTGAGACCGATATGCAGTTCAGAAATTTCCCCCTCTGCCACGGTTACAATCGGGATGCCCTGAAACCGCATCTGTGTGAAAAAGGCCGCGATATGTTCCTGATCCCGGCTTAAGCGGTCGAGACCTTCGGCTACGACGACTTCGAAATTATCAAGCCGGGCGTCTTCCAAAAGCCGTTGATAGCCAGAGCGAAGATGAGATGCTCCGCTCAGTCCTCGGTCGGAAAAGGTCTGGGCCTCCTGCCAACCATTGCTATTGATCAAGCGCAGGCACAGCCGATGCTGGTCCTCAACGGAGGCGTCACTTTGAAGATCGGTGGAGTAGCCGGCGTGGATAGCGGTGCGCATGGGTCGGGCCGTTCGGCCTTAGGAGCTGGCTGGCCCAACCCATTATAGGCATGGATTGGGCCGTGTTTTGTACTTTCGATTGCAACCCGTTGCAATGAAAGATGCTTCGGTCATAGGTATTTGGCCGAACCGACGAGCGGCTTTTGGGTGCGATAACTTGCCGTTTGCGACCCAAGGTCTTCATCTTTGCCTGCAGGAGAGATTGGTAGTCGTCACAGGCTTATAGTCCGATGGCACGATTGTAATGCTTCTGAGACATGTCCAGCGTGGCATGTCCGAGGATATCCCGGATGATGTTGACATGTTCCGGGTCTGTCTCTGCGATGCTGGTCGCCGCAATGTGCCGAAAATTGTGTGTGCGCAACTTAACGCCCAGCAAGCGTTTTGCCGCTTTAGGCAGCTCACGAGACAGGCCATTGGCGATAATCGGGTCTCCATATTGGCTGATCCACAGCGCATTGGATGTCTTGGGTCCAACCAGGATCGGACGATAGATCCCCAGATAAGACACCATCGGTTGCACCAGTAATATGGGTAGAGGAAACCAGCGCTCTTTTTTGTCTTTGGTTTCCTCAGCCGAAAGATGAACTTCGAAAGCATCAGGGCTTGTATCGTGCGTACCCAAAGTCCATATACACACGGCTTACGTTTTTCTTTTTCGACCTGCTGTCTCCTCAATTCGGCGTTCAGTCTCTCGATTCAGACCGACCACGCCGAGTCGCCGCAATGATGCGGGCGACAAGCATTAGGAGACTTCCACCTTGGCAAATGGCACAGTCAAATGGTTCAACTCAACCAAAGGTTTTGGCTTTATCGAGCCTGAAGATGGGAAGCGCGACGTGTTCGTGCATATTTCCGCACTTGAGCGTTCCGGCATTAGCGAATTGAAGGACGGCCAGAAGGTTACCTTCGACGTCGAAGCTGGCCGTGACGGACGCGACAGCGCTTCCAACCTGGCACTCGCATAGCCTGCTACGGGCATCCTTCTGGGGTGCCCGGTTGCTCAGAGGGTTCGCAAGAGCCGTTGGAGAACAAGTCAGTGCAACAGCAGGAATTGACCCGGGCGCTCGTTCAATACCGCGTACCCGATACGAAGCGTAGTGTTTTTGAACTGACAATTACTGTTATCCCTTTTTTCGCGCTATGGGGCGCAGCGTGGTTTGCGCTTTCCCTTGGTGTCTGGGTCGCTATTCCACTGGCAATCCTTAACGCTGCATTTCTGGTGCGTCTCTTCATCATCATGCATGATTGTGGTCACGGATCATTTTTTAAAAACCGTACCGTTTGCAATTGGACAGGTCGGGTCTTGGGTGTTCTCGCCCTCACACCTTATGACGTCTGGCGGCAAAGCCACGCGATTCACCACGCCTCAACCGGCAACCTTGATCGGCGCGGGATGGGCGATATCCCTACGTTAACTGTAGAGGAATATCTGAAGCGAAAGTGGGTCGGGCGTGCCGCTTACAGGTTAATCCGGAACCCCTTCTTCCTGTTCTGTATCGTGCCTGTCTACACGTTCTTTCTGCAAAATCGCTTACCCTTTGGTTTCATGCGGTCAGGCTGGCTGTATTGGGCAAGCGCAATGGGAACAAACGCCGCGATTGCGGTGGTCCTGGCCCTGATTTTTTGGACCGGAGGCCTGGATGTGCTGGTTTATGTATTCCTGCCGACCATGATCATCGCCGCCTCGATTGGTATTTGGCTTTTCTATATTCAACACCAGTTTGAACACACGACATGGGAACGGGAAGAAGAGTGGAACCTTCAGGACGCCGCATTCTATGGAAGTTCTCATTATGCCTTACCAGGCATCCTGCTTTGGTTCTCTGCAAATATTGGCGTGCACCATGTTCACCACCTTGCCAGCCGCATACCGTTTTATCGGCTAAACGAAGTTTTGCGGGACCATTCCGAGTTGGAAAATTGCCAACGTATTACTCTATATGAGAGCCTTCACTGTGCACGATTGCATCTTTGGGACGAAAAAAGCCAGCGCCTGCTGACATTTTCCGAGGCTTTGTCGAACGCCAATTCCAATAGGCATTTAGTGTAGCCTGGCGCGTACCAGATAGGCTTCGACTGTATCACCGCCCAAGGCACGAATGGCCTCTAACCGGTGAAGGCCTTCAATCAGCACGAATCTCTTGTTGTCCGAGCGTATCTGGATCGGGGTCTTCTGGCCGTTTTTCAAAATATCTTCGGCCAGCGTCAGAACTTTTTGTTGATCAAGCGTTTTTGCCCGTTTCACAGGTACATAAATCAGGTCGAGCGGATATGGTCGTTTCTCCAACATAAGCTACGTGACCAACCTTTCGTACATTTGTTCCGATTTAGAGCTCACTTCAAAAGCGGGGGGCTGGAACGTGCGTCATAGAACCGAACGAACAGCGTCGCGCAGTTCCTGATGCATAATCCAAGTTGCGGGCTCGTCGTCACTTTCGATGTGAGAAAATGCCAGAACCTGTGCGGCTCCATCATTCTGTGCCGATCCGGCTTCGGGAAGATCCAGCTCCAGATATTCCGCAATCAATAGCCCGATTTTCTTGAAGACCTTGATAGAGGCTTCGCGCGATTTGTAACCGGCCGCCTGAGACAAGTTACCAATGGTCAGACCGTCCTTACCCGCGATTGTAAGTGCTTTCAGCAACCTGACCTGCGCAGGGGTGAGCCTGATCTGGCGCAATGCCTCGGCATATTCTCTTTCACTGGGAACGAGGGTTCCGGAGTTTCCCTCCAAACGGCGTTGACCGCTACGCTTCCTGTCTCGTTCTTCGAGAATTTCTTTCAAGGCTTCTATAGCCAATGCTGGTGTTTCTCCAACTGCATCGGCAATCATTGTCTGCGTTTTTGCCGGCGGTTTGGGAAATGCCCGTGCAACACTATCGCCGCTCAGAACGCCGGCCTTGATCAAGTACTTTCCAAACTCTTCCTCAATCACTCCTGATACGTCAGCGTTCCGCGACTTACGAACACTGCGGTCCTGAAATGCTCGTTGTTCCAGACCTCGAGCTGACATCTTTGAACCGGAAAGGGTAATTTGAGGGGTATTTTTGCGCATCAGAGAAACACCACTACAACTATCGCTGCGACAAACACCGCCGATGCAATAGATATCTTTATCCCATTGGACCGGCGACGCGCCTTTTCAGCCTTGATGCTCTTGCCCAGGTTTTCATCAATCGAGTCATTGTTCACGGCTTTGTCCTTCCTAATTTCTCATGCGGCATAGGTTTCCACCAACGCATTGTTATGGCACATTTTCCGTGCACGTATCGTTCTGTCTTGTGAATGGACGATTACATTCCCAACCGTCACCTCTTCGGTTCAAATGAGCGTTGGAAGGAACTTGAATCTTATCGCACCTGTTCCGGTTTGCGTGAAAACCACGTTCGCATTTCCATCCGGAAAAAGTCTCAGGGGCGAGATATGCATCCTGTGGAATTGCCACTGGTTCACAGCTGCTCTCCGCCGCCCTGTAACCTCTGAGGCACACCCATCCATCCGAGCTTCTTTTGTCGCTCAGACGACCGTTTTTTGGGACATCTATTGCAACACAATTCTGGTTCTCTTTACGAAATCCCCAGTTGCAGTGTATTTCCTGCACGCCAAACCGAGTTTCGACGTACCCATTTTGGGGCGAAATCACTTCTTCACACTCTTCTCCGGCACGCTGGAACAGCCGATTGCACGTCCACTGATCCCCGGTTGATGCCAGGTAGGCATTTTCAGGAACTCTTATTTTCTCACAGAGTTCTCCGATATTCTGAAAACCGTGATTGCATTCCCACCCGCGGCCATAGGAGCTACCCGTTAAATATGCGTTTTGGGGTACGTCTGGACTTTGGCAGGATCCGTTTCTGTTTTCGAAACCTTCGTCACAAACCGATGCACTGGCATTGCCTGCGACTTGGGCAGCAAGCTGCGTTCCTGAGAGCGACACCAAAAGTGTCGAGATCAAACAAAGTATGTAGCGCGTAAACCCAATGAGTGACTGATCCAAACGGAGCCAGAGACCTGATCTATCGGGCATCAAACACGCAATTCATGTGCCAAGTGCTGTTCATGCGGCGCCTTCTTTCCTTGGTCACGCGATGACAGGTGCATGTCCGGTGACAGTTGCAAATGCTTGCGAGGAACGAGCTCATAGCGAAGACCCCAGCGAAACCCGTTCCTATGCTGGGGCACATGCTACAGTTAGTCTGAAGGCCATTGGTTTATCGTAACCGGCAGCATCGCGGCGACGAGATACTTTCACCAATACACTTTTGTGGTTCGTGGCAGCGATAGAGTCAAGGAACTTTCCTTCGTCGCCGTGGCAGCGCCGCTAGGGCTGGTAGTATTTGAAACTGCAGGTGACCAAGTTGCCAAACAAGCCTCCGAAAGAAATTAACTGGCACCGGTCTGACGTTGTAGAGATTTCGGACTGGACCAACAGCGAATACCAACTTTGTCTCGCGTCGCCCTTATCGGGCCTGAGCGCCGCGAAAGTGCTGTACGTGATCAAGGTTTCCAGGTGTCTATAGATGATTGGCCAGACGTCATCAGGAGCAGTGCAGCGACAAAAGTGCCGCATGCCGCGCGATGCTCAAATTACAGCAATGCACATGAAGCGGGCATGGTACAGTCGCTGAGCTTCGGTCTCAATGACATTGTGAGAAACACTATTGGCCGAAATTTGAATTCAAACTCCTAACTTGGTGGTTTCCAATTGGCTTGTCTCATGGCGTAACTGAGGTCTTTGCCGTATTTCGAATCTACAAATAGCTCCTCAAAGAGCGCATCCACGCGACTGTCAGGCCACTCGCGTGACAGTTGCTCAGATAGAGTTTGAGCTTCCGCCTTATTCCCCAACATCTGATGTGACGCAATAAGGTAAGCAACGGTTACTGATCCCACAGGGCCGCCTTTTTCAGCTACGCTTTCAAAGGCTGACACAGCGCCTTCATAGTCCTTCATATGGAACTTTGCTGACCCCATCGCGTTCTGAAAAACATAACCCTGCTCTAGCTCGATTTTTGAGAGTGCGTCCTCGCTAATTTCTACGACTTGTTCAAACGAACCGGAATAGAGCAGGACCAGCGACACGAACTCCAAAACATGTACATCGTGTGGTGCCAAACGCCGTGCTCTTTGCGCAAATTCTATGGCTTCAAGCCAGTTTCCCTTGGCAAATTTGACCCAAGCCATTGCGGCTTGGCTCCACCCCGCTTCCGGAGCCAATTCGATGGCCCTGTTGGCCTGAGTGTCCGCGTAGTTCAACATGTGCTGAGCTAGGTCGACGTCGGATGTCAGCACTGCAATTGTGGCGGCGACTTGTGCAGCGCCTGCATGGCCGCCGAAATAGCTGTCGTCGTTTTCGATTGCTCCCTGGAATATGGTTAAGGCCGCGTCAAGACGCGCAGGTTCCAAGGCCGGAAAGATCAGGTCCCGACCAGTATGGGCCAGATTTACAGCCTGAAGACGCATTGGGGATACATCAAAAATGGCGCTGCGCTCATCACGGCTCAGCCCATCGACCGATAAGTCAGTTGGAACATCCTGCTTTGTCGAGCTCACCCAAAAAGCAATCGCACAACAGCCTAGAATTGTGATCCCGACAATCCTAACAGCTGGCCGTGCCAATGCACGAGCACTGGCTTCCAGCTCGGAGAAGTGGGGGTGAGCCGTTTCGGAGCCGCTCCTCGTAATCCGAGGTGCGTAACCACCCTTTGGCAGTTCAAACACCGTTTTTTCCTCGTGCCCATCTGCAGCGTAATATTCGGCAAGCTTGCGGCGCAGGCGCCCAGCGTCCACTCGCACCACATTTTCACGGCGCGCCATCTCGGACATTGATCCGCCATAGACATCCATTGCAATCGTCTTGGCGCGAATTTCATCGGCCCTTCCATTGAGAGACTCCTCGACCACATACGCAAGAAAGTCCTGTAGTCGCTGTGACCCCTCGAAGGTTGAGGACCTCATAAGCCGCTGAAGTGCAGCCCGCACATCTTTGGCGGCAGGCACTTCACGTTCGTTCGCGATTACTGATGCGCTTTCAGATAATTCCATTTTTTCAGAAAGAAACGCCCCTCATTACACCGTATTATGCCCCGATAAACCTATTGTGAGAAGTGAATTCGTTTTTCTAATCGAAATTATGCTGATCCATCGAATGCGACATACAAGTGAAGAGTGACGCCGTTGATAGTCTGTTTCCCAACCATCAGGCCGCGATTGCGGACCTAAGGCGGGCGGACACCGTTTTCGATGAAATCTGCCAAGACTATCAGCTTCTCAGTGACGAGTACCTCTCCGTGAACACTGAGCCGGGGAGTCAGTCGTTCCCGATTGCCTGCGACATACGCGAGTCTTTGGATGGTCTTCGGGATGAAATTGCCCGGTCACTGCTCCGGGCAGGAAAGATGTAGCTCACAGTAGGGAAGGGATACCGATGAGATTTATTTTGAAACAAGCCTCGGCGTTAGTGCTGATGGCCGGTGCGAGCTATGCTCAAGAAGCGCCCATCATACACGACGGCGAGTTCGAGTTTCTCCGCGCGCAGTTCGCAGAGCAATGGGATGCTCAGGATGCGGAGATAGAAGTTAAGCTTGCCGAGATCCGTGACGCGAATGAAGGGCAACCACCCAACATCCTCTACATTCTGATTGACGATGTGAGTTTCGGTCAAATGGGCAACCGGACGATGAACTACGTCACCGGTTTCGATACGCCCAACATCAATGACTTTGCCACGGAAGGCATGTCTTTGATGAGAATGTACACTGAGCCATCTTGCACACCGACCCGAACGGCGATGTTGACCGGTCGCCACCCGGTGCGTGCAGGCGTCGAAGAGGTCAAAGTTGCGTTGGTTGGCGAAGGCCTTGCGGCCGAAGAAGTTACCATTGCCGAGATACTGAAGGAAAAAGGTTACAACACTGTGCACGTTGGGAAATGGCATCAAGGTGATATTGAGCAGGCCTATCCGCACAACCAAGGGTTTGATTGGGCCGCATTCCCCTTGCATCAGCAGGTTCAGCTCAGCCTGATGACACGGGATGCTATGGTTGCCAACAACATGCTTGGTTTCCATTCATCCGGTCAGTCCAACCAGTTCCAGTTGGATGAGCGATTCAAGCCCTATGGTCTGGTAACTGGCGTTGAAGGGGAAGCTGGCGGCCTTGCTCGTGAAGTCGACATGGCACCGGGCGAAGAATGGACCCAAGCGAAATACGAGGAAATGAACTTGCGCTATCAGCGTCAAGCATTGGAGCAGCTAGAGCGGCTGGCTTCGCAGGACGAGCCATTCTTTATGCAATACTGGCCACTCTATCCGCTGAACTTTGTTTATCCTGAGCAGGCCGTATCTCGCAATGGTGGTTTTCATGCAGACAAATTGCAAGTTTTGGACGGTTGGATCGGCGACGTTCTGGCCAAACTGGATGAAACCGGCAAGGCAGACAATACCGTCGTCATGATCATGGCCGACAATGGTTTGATGTACCACTACGAAGGTACATCCGGCCTGAACCAGCTGATATATCGCGGCGGAAAGACACAGCACCTTGAAGGCGGAGTGCGAACCGATGCATTTATCCGCTGGCCCGGCGCCATTGAGGCGGGCAGCGCGGCAGGTGACATCGTGCACGTATCTGACCTGTTCACCACCTTCGCCCGTATAGCAGGTGCGACTGACCGTATTCCACGGGACCGTGTGATTGATGGCATCGACCAGACGGCATTGTTGCTTGAGGGAGAAGGCAATTCGCGCCGTGACTGCGTCTACGTGTACGAAGGGCCTGTTTTGCGCTCAGTTGTGAAGCAAGAGTTCAAGATGCATTTGCCGGCCCCCGGCCAGCCCGGCGCTGCGGCCCCCGTTTTCAATGTCTATCGAGACCCACGTGAAGAACATCCGCTTGTCGGGTACTCACTATGGTCCGGTGCATCTTTCCAAGACATGGTGAAGCGCCATCAGAAAACTATAGCAAAGCACCCGCATCTGCCACTGGGAAAGGGCGTTCCGTATGAGGGGATCGAGAACCTTCGTCCTGAAAGCGAACTGACCCGAGAAGTCTTCTCCAGTTGGCAATGATGAATGTAGACGGCGGCGCAAACCCGTCGCCGTCTAACCAGACCATTCAATTTCTCTCAGGCATATGATGCCACGCATCTTCCTGTGTTTTGTTCCCCTGATCTCTGCGCTGCTCGTGGTGGGCTATGCAGCCGAAGCTGAGGAAAACGCGTCAATTCCATTGGCTGTGGTGAACAACACCGACATTCGATATCAGTATTTTGATTTGGGAGGGGGTACAGACCTTCAGGATGCCTTTGTCGATGGTGCATACATGCTGCGCCCTGATCTAAAACTAAAATACGAGCTCCACTACAATTCAACGAATGCGACTGGCAAAAGGTTCAACGGGTTCGAAAAGACCAGCTTCAAGCTGATCTACTTTCCCTCATAGAAACCCTTGACTGACACCTGGAGCAAAAAAAATCCGCACTTGGTTTGGAGTGGATCCTCCCCCAATGAAGTGGTCCGCCGTTATGTTTAGGAAAACGGAGGATCAGAATGGCAACGAAGAGACACAAGC
>NZ_JBXWSP010000019.1:0-561187 GCF_059613485.1 Ruegeria sp. CRTD044
AACACGACCATCTTCGGGATGCCAACCTGGCGGCCCAGCAGGATGTGCTCGCGGGTCTGCGGCATCGGGCCGTCAGCGGCGTTCACAACCAGGATCGCACCGTCCATCTGAGCGGCACCGGTGATCATGTTCTTCACATAGTCGGCGTGGCCGGGGCAGTCGACATGCGCATAGTGGCGGTTGTCGGTCTCGTATTCCACGTGGGCGGTCGAGATGGTGATGCCGCGCGCTTTCTCTTCCGGCGCACCGTCAATCTGGTCATACGCCTTGAAGTCGCCGAAATACTTGGTGATTGCTGCGGTCAGCGTCGTCTTGCCGTGGTCAACGTGGCCAATCGTGCCGATGTTGACGTGCGGTTTTGTACGCTCAAACTTTTCCTTTGCCATGATGGCCTCCTTTTTCGGAAATGAAGGGAGCCCGGGCAGCAGGCTCCCTCTATTTTTCGGTTATGCGTATTTTGCCTGGATCTCTTCCGCGATGTTCTGCGGAACCGGATCATAGTGGTCGAACTGCATGGTGAACTGGGCGCGGCCCGACGACATCGAACGCAGAGTGTTGATGTAGCCGAACATGTTGGCCAGCGGCACGAATGCGTCGATCGCAATCGCGTTGCCGCGCGGCTCTTGTCCAGACACCTGGCCCCGACGCGAAGTCAGGTCGCCGATGATACCGCCGGTGTACTCTTCCGGGGTGATCACTTCGACCTTCATGATCGGCTCCAGCAGTTTCGCGCCGGCCTTTTTCAAACCTTCGCGCATGCACATCCGCGACGCGATTTCGAACGCCAGAACGCTCGAGTCGACGTCGTGGAATTTACCGTCCAGCAGGGCAACCTTGAAGTCGATCACGGGGAAGCCGGCCAGCGGGCCGCTGTCCATGACGGACTGGATGCCTTTTTCGACACCGGGGATGTATTCCTTCGGAACGGCACCACCAACGATGCGGCTTTCGAACGAATAACCTTCGCCCGGCTCGGTCGGAGTGATCTCGAGCTTGACCTCAGCGAACTGACCCGAACCACCCGACTGTTTCTTGTGGGTGTAGGTGTGTTCGATCGGCATCGAGATGGTCTCACGATAGGCCACTTGCGGCGCACCGATGTTGGCTTCGACCTTGAACTCGCGCTTCAGACGGTCAACCAGGATGTCCAGGTGAAGTTCGCCCATGCCCTTCATGATGGTCTGACCCGATTCCAGGTCGGTTTCCACGCGGAAGGACGGGTCTTCGGCGGCCAGACGGGCAAGACCCTGAGACATCTTTTCCTGGTCGCCCTTGGTTTTGGGCTCGACCGCGATCTCGATCACCGGATCGGGGAAGGTCATGGTTTCCAGAACCACGGGATCCTTCGGATCGCACAGGGTGTCACCGGTGGTGGTGTCTTTCAGACCCGCCAGAGCGATGATGTCGCCTGCGAACGCTTCTTCGATCTCTTCCCGGTTGTTCGAGTGCATCATCATCATACGACCGATGCGCTCTTTCTTGCCTTTGGTCGAGTTCAGGATCGAGTCGCCCTTGTTCAGAACGCCCGAGTAGATCCGGGTGAAGGTCAGCGAGCCAACGAAGGGGTCGTTCATGATTTTGAACGCCAGGCCCGAGAAGGCCATGTCATCGTCAGCGCGACGCGCGATGTTACGGACTTCTTCCTCGTCACCGGGTTTGAAGCCCATGTAGTCGACAACGTCCAGCGGGCTGGGCAGATAGTCGATCACGGCGTTGAGCAGCGGCTGAACACCTTTGTTCTTGAACGCCGAACCACCCAGAACCGGCACGAAGTGCAGCGCCAGGGTACCCTTGCGCAGCAGTTTGCGCAGGGTCGGAATGTCGGGCTCGTTGCCTTCCAGGTATTCCATCATCGCGTCGTCGTCTTCTTCGACGGCCGCTTCGATCATCTTGCCGCGCCATTCTTCAGCCATGTCCTTCAGGCTGTCGCGGATCGGAGCCTTGACCCAGCTTGCGCCCAGGTCTTCGCCCTGCCACAGCCATTCTTCCATGGTGACCAGGTCGATCAGGCCTTCAAGTTCGTTCTCTGCACCGATCGGGATACCGACGGGAACGGCGCGCGCGCCGGTGCGGTCTTCGATCATGCGAACGCAGTTGAAGAAGTCGGCGCCGATCTTGTCCATCTTGTTGACGAAGACCATGCGCGGAACCTTATAGCGGTCAGCCTGACGCCACACGGTTTCGGTCTGGGGCTCAACACCTGCGTTTGCGTCCAGAACGCAGACGGCACCGTCGAGAACCGCCAGCGAACGCTCGACTTCGATGGTGAAGTCAACGTGGCCGGGGGTGTCGATGATGTTCAGGCGGTGCTTGGGGGTATCGGCGGTCTGACCGTCCTCGGTGCGCTCCCAGAAGGTGGTGGTCGCAGCCGAAGTGATGGTGATGCCGCGTTCCTGCTCCTGCTCCATCCAGTCCATGGTGGCTGCACCATCGTGCACCTCACCGATGTTGTGGGATTTGCCGGTGTAATACAGGATACGCTCCGAGCAGGTGGTCTTGCCTGCATCGATGTGCGCCATGATACCGAAGTTACGGTATAGTTCGAGCGGATATTCGCGTGCCATTTGGATAAGCCTCTGGGATTACCAACGATAGTGGCTGAAGGCTTTGTTCGCCTCGGCCATCTTGTGGGTGTCTTCGCGCTTCTTAACGGCAGTACCGCGGGACTGTACGGCGTCCAGCAGTTCGCCGGCGAGGCGTTCTTCCATGGTGTTTTCGTTGCGGCCGCGCGCGGCGGTGATCAGCCAGCGGATGGCCAGAGCTTCGCGGCGCTCGGGGCGCACTTCGACCGGAACCTGGTAGGTTGCACCACCAACCCGGCGCGAGCGAACCTCGACCGACGGCTTGATGTTGTCGAGTGCTTCGTGGAACACCTCGACAGGAGCGCGCTTGATCTTGCTCTCAACGCGGTCGAAGGCGTTGTAGACGATACGCTCTGCGACCGACTTCTTGCCGTCGATCATCAGGTTGTTCATGAATTTGGTCAGGACCTTGTCGCCAAATTTGGCGTCAGGCAGGACTTCGCGTTTTTCGGCGGCGTGACGACGTGACATATCAGCCTCTCCTTCTTACTTGGGACGCTTCGCGCCGTATTTCGAACGACGTTGCTTACGGTCTTTGACGCCCTGGGTATCCAGAACACCACGCAGGATGTGGTAGCGGACACCCGGAAGGTCTTTCACACGGCCGCCACGGATCAGAACAACCGAGTGTTCTTGCAGGTTGTGGCTTTCACCCGGGATGTACGAAATGACTTCGTAACCGTTGGTCAGGCGCACCTTGGCAACCTTACGCATAGCCGAGTTCGGCTTCTTCGGCGTGGTGGTGTACACGCGGGTGCAGACGCCGCGCTTCTGCGGGCACTGCTCCAGGTGCATGGACTTCGAGCGTTTTACTTTGGGCTGCCGCGGTTTGCGGATCAGCTGTTGAATAGTTGGCATTCCGGTTTCTTCCCCGTTTTGCAACACACATGACATGCACGCGCGTTGCGTGCGGCTAACTTCGCTGCGCCAATGCGTCCACAAGCGCAAAACCCGCGAGCGCTCCCATTCCGAGGTGAACGTCGCGGTTGGTTATCAGAGGGCGCGAACTGCAAAATTGTCCGGGCCTTGACCAGTTCAATACTGAAATCGGTTTTGGGGCGGCCCCCGGTACCGAGATGACGGGCGTATAGGGGGAGTCGGCCCGACTGTCAACAGCCCCGGCAGATGGCCGCCCGCCTCGCAGCCGTGCGTCGCGGCGGAAGCGACATCGGTTGCGGTGTCACATCCCTCGGGGCATAGTCCGCACTGGTGTTTTCCTACCGGAAGTGAAGATGCAAGTCATTGGTCTGTGCCGTTTCTCCTACCCGGCCATCGGCGGGTTCCAGACCATGCACGAGTCGGTCGAAGCGCGCCGGCGCCACTTGTACGACCCCCGACGTCTGGACGAGCGGTTCCGCCTGTTCGAGACCTGCGCCCTGCCCGCCCTGCGCGCCCAAACCGATCCGCGGTTTCAGTTTGTGATCGTGACCGGGACCTGCCTGCCTCGGGTCGCCCGTGATCGTCTGAACGACCTGACTTCGGGCATGAAACAAGTGCAAATCGTCTCGCGGGAACCCGGCCGGCACCGCTCTGTCATGAAGGACGTCCTGAACCGGGCACGCTTGAACCCTGACCTGCCATGCCTGCAATTCCGTCATGATGACGACGATGCGGTTGCGGTGGATTTCGTCGAATTGCTCCGCCGCGCGGTTCAGGACGCCGAAGGGCTGGTACGGCGCAACAAGATGGTTGCCATCGATTTCAATCACGGCTTCCTTGCCCGGTTCGACGCCAGCGGAATCCAGGCCACGCCGGTTCACCGGTCGCTGCTGGGTGTTGGTTTTGGGATGTATGTGCACGGCGGGTGTGAGCTGACGATCATGAACTTTGCCCACCAAAAGATCGGCAACTTCATGCCAGTCATCAGCCAGAACGAACCACCGATGTGGGTGCGCAGTCTCAACGGGTTCAACGATTCACCCAACACCCGCACAAGCAAGGCCAAGCTGGAACCTCTGACCCCCGCTCTGGCAAAGCAGTTCGAAACCCGGTTTGCAATTGATCAGACGGTGGTCCGACGCGCCTATTCGGACGCCTGAAGTGCCCGCTCGCGAAAGAGGGTGAACAGGCCCGCGCTGACCACCAGTGCGGCGCCCAGCATGGTGATCCGGTCGGGCCAATCTCCGAATACTGCCCATCCCAGACCCAAGGCCCAGATCAGGCTCGAGTATCGGAACGGTGCGACAAAGCTAACCTCGCCAACGCGCATCACCATTACGCTGAAGAGATACCCGAGCAGGACGAAAACAGCCGCCGAGGCAATCAGCATCCCCGACCCGGCCGTCATCGGAACCCAACCCTGAAAAGCCGAGGCAATTGCCGCTCCGGTGGTAATCGTCAATGAGGTTGCCAAAGTGACGACCATCGACGGCACCTCTGGCGACATTCGGCGGGTGATCAAATCCCGAGCCGTCACGCAGATGACGGCAATCAGGGCATACATGGCATAGATGCTGAATCCGTCCGGACCCGGTCGCACGATCAGCAGCATGCCTGCAAATCCCAATGCTATGGCCATGATCCGCCGCCACCCGATCTGTTCCGAAAAGAACAGGGCCGCACCCAGGGTTACGGTCAGCGGCAGGGCCTGCAGAACCGCGGTCACATTGGCCAGTGGCATGTGCATCAACGCCGTGAGGAAGAGGAACGTCGCCGACAATTCCGCCACGCAGCGAAAAGCCACCAACCAGCGGTCGTGCCGCCCAAACCGCAGATGCAATGCCCCCAGATGCCGCGCCAACGCAAAAACCAGGATCGTCGCCAACAACCCGCGCAGAGCCACCAGCTGGAACAGTGGCACCTCCTGACCGGCCGCCTTGACCAGTGTATCGTTCACAGTGAATGCGGCCATGCTGCCCATCATCAGCAGGGCGCCTTTGACGTTCGGTGTCATTGCCATGGCCCGGTTTCAATCTGGTCCCGGCATTGGCATCTTACCTGAGCAGATTGTCAACTTGTGATCCGGCCAATTCGATTTTGTTTGGTCCGATCGCAGACCCGAGGTTCAACGGATCGTAGCTGTACCTGTTCACTTTTTTGGGGCGGGTCCCTGTGTTTCCGCCTACAGGTAGTTCAGCTTCTGGGTGACCCAGAACAGTATCTCTGCAAGTGGCGAAATCGGCCCGGCCTTGTCAGTCATCACAAGCGCGGTGCCCGACGCGCCGAATTGAAGTGTTTCCAGAGGTACATCGCCAGGAAGTTCGATGAGGACCGGAAAGCTAGTGATCCCGACAAGTTCGCGCATTGAAGGTAAACCGGACCGGAGATCCAGTGCGCCCTCAGACAGGGCCGGCGGAAACCCTGAAATAGTTCCCGTGATCTCGGATCCCGGCTGGGTTCGCAGCGCCACGCGGATTTCATCGCCAAGGCCGACATTGGATCGGCTGGATTGGGGCAGCGAGGCCACCAACGCGTGGTTCGTAGGATCTATGAAGGTCAATGCACCCTGGAAGGTTGTCGCGCGATTGCCCGGGCGCAGCGTGACCGCACTGACGATCCCGTCGCCCGGCGCAAAGACCTCCGTCTGCTTGAGGTTCCATTCGGCCTGCGCAAGCGCCTGTTCGGCCTCCACGACCGCCACATCCTCACCGTCGATCTGAGCCGCGATCCGGCGCTCCAGCCCCGCTTTTCGGGCTTCTGCTGCACGAATGCTTGCGGTGAGCTGTTCGATCGTTGCAACCGCTTCCTGCAGTTTGAAGGTGGTGGATGCGCCACGCTCTTCCAGTTGAACGATGTCATCCCGCCGCTGCTGCCCAAAAACAAGTTGCGCGGTCAATGAAGCGATATCTGCTTCGGCAGCCGCCAGATCCGTGGTCAATTGGTCCGCTGCAGACCGGGCGGCTTCCAGAGATGCCTCCAGCCGCGCTACCTCGAGCACGTAGAATTCGGGATCGATTCTGAACAAAAGATCGCCTTCGTTGACCTTCTGGTTCGGCTCAACCGCAACTTCGACGACCGTTCCGGAGACATTGGGCACAATGCTTGTCTGAACGCCCAGAACCGACACAGGCCCCGTAGGCGCCGTGTGGTTCAGAGCGCCTATGACAACCAACGCGACGACGGCGGCCCCACCGTATGACACGGTCTTCCAGAAGCCATTCCAAGGCAGCAGGCTGAACTTGGAAAAGACCAGCCAAATCACGCCAAAATACAATCCGAGGACTATGAGCATCCGTGCAAGACCCGTGTTGAATTCCAAACAGCGGTTACGGGAGCAACTCCATTACCACATTCCGATTTTTGAGTATCCAGCAGTTCCGTTTGAAATCACAGTGTTTGGATGGACCCCTGACCGCTTCCGGTACCGGCCAAAACAAAAAAGGCCCCGCGGAACCGCAGGGCCTTTCTGAGTTTCTCGTCGCCGATATTATTCGCGGCTTTCCGGAGTTTCCACCAGCGAGTCCAGCTCGTCGCCGACCATGTCATCATCCATCATCGGAGCGGCCAGCGCGGCTGCGGCCTCGGCCTCTTCGCGACGTGCCTCGATGACGACATTGTCACGCTGCTGCGCGATCTGGCGAACACGCTGCGTTGCACCACCGGTACCGGCCGGGATCAGACGGCCGACGATGACGTTCTCTTTCAGGCCAACCAGCTTGTCCTTCTTGCCCTGAACCGAAGCTTCGGTCAGCACACGGGTGGTTTCCTGGAACGACGCCGCCGAGATGAACGAACGCGTTTGCAGCGAAGCCTTGGTGATCCCCAGCAGGATCGGCTCGCCCTGGGCCGGACGACCACCGCGGGCGATGGTCTTCTCGTTGGCAGCATCGAACTCCTGCTTGTCGACATGCTCGCCCTTCAGCAGAGTGGTGTCACCCGAGTCCAGGATCTCCCACTTCTGCAGCATCTGGCGTACGATGACTTCGATGTGCTTGTCGTTGATCTTCACGCCCTGCAGACGATAGACGTCCTGCACCTCGTCGATCATGTAATCCGCCAGCGCTTCGACACCCATGATGGACAGGATGTCGTGCGGAGCCGGGTTACCGTCCATGATGTAGTCACCCTTCTGCACGAAGTCGCCTTCCTGCACCGGGATGTGCTTGCCCTTGGGCACCATGTACTCGATCGTCTCCAGCGACTCGTCGACCGGCTCGATGCTGATGCGGCGCTTGTTCTTGTAATCGCGGCCAAAGCGCACGTAACCATCGGCTTCCGCGATGATTGCGTGATCTTTCGGACGACGCGCTTCGAACAGTTCGGCCACACGCGGCAGACCACCGGTGATGTCCTTGGTCTTGGCGCCTTCACGCGGAATACGCGCAACAACGTCACCGGCTTCGATCTTCTGACCGTCTTCGACCGACAGGATCGCGTCCACAGACATCGGATAGTGAACCGGGTTGCCCGCATCGTTGCGGACCGGCTCGCCATTGTCATCCACAAGAATGATCTCGGGCTTCAGATCGCTGCCTTTGGGGGCGGCGCGCCAGTCGATCACGATCTTCTGGGTCATGCCGGTTGCATCGTCGGTCTCGTCGCGGACAGCAATGCCCGAAACCAGGTCGACGTATTTTGCGGTACCGGCTTTCTCGGCGATGATCGGCAGGGTGTAGGGGTCCCACTCGAACAGCTTGTCGCCGCGCTTGACCTTGGTGCCTTCCTTGACGAACAGCTTCGAGCCGTAGCCCAGCTTGAAGCTGGCGCGCTCTTCGCCGTGTTCGTCGTTGATCACCAGCTTCATGTTCCGGCCCATGACCAGGCTTTCGCCGGCGGCATTGACCAGGATCTGCGGGTTCTCAAAGGCAACGACACCGTCCTGGTTCGCTTCCTGGAACGACTGCTGACCACCTTGCGCAACACCACCGATGTGGAAGGTCCGCATCGTCAGCTGCGTACCCGGTTCACCGATCGACTGCGCGGCGATGATGCCGACAGCCTCACCGGTGTTCACCATGGTCCCGCGTGCAAGGTCACGACCGTAGCAGGTTGCACAGACGCCTTCCTCGGACTCACAGGTCAGAGGCGAGCGGATGCGCATCGAGGCAACACCGGCCTCGTCGATCGTATCGGCCATGCGTTCGTCGATCAGCTGTCCTGCGGCGACGATGACCTCGTCGGTCCCCGGACGCAGAACGTCATCCGCGGCCACACGGCCCAGAACGCGTTCTGCCAGCGACGCGACGACTTCACCGTCATTGACCGCAGCCTCGGCCGTGATCGCACGGTCGGTTCCACAATCAACCTCGCGCACGATGCAATCCTGCGCCACGTCAACAAGACGACGGGTCAGGTAGCCCGAGTTCGCCGTCTTCAGAGCGGTATCCGACAGACCCTTACGGGCACCGTGGGTCGAGTTGAAGTATTCAAGAACGGTCAGACCTTCCTTGAAGTTCGAGATGATCGGCGTCTCGATGATGTCGCCGTTCGGCTTGGCCATCAGGCCGCGCATACCGCCCAGCTGCTTCATCTGGGTTACCGAGCCACGCGCACCGGAGTGCGCCATCATGTAGACCGAGTTCGGCTCTTTGTCGGCGCCGTTCTCGTCCTTCTGGATTGCCGAGATGGTGCGCATCATGGCTTCGGTTACGCGGTCGTTACACTTCGACCAGGCATCGACAACCTTGTTGTACTTTTCGCCCTGAGTGATCAGGCCGTCCATGTACTGCTGTTCGAAGTCTTTCACCTGTTCGCGGGTTTCGTCCACGATTCCCCACTTGTCCTCGGGGATCACCATGTCGTCCTTGCCGAACGAGATACCGGCCTTGAACGCTTCCTTGAAGCCCATCGACATGATCTGGTCGCAGAAGATCACCGACTCTTTCTGACCGCAGTAGCGGTAGACGGTGTCGATCACCTGCTGCACTTCTTTCTTCCGCAGCAGACGGTTGACCAGTTCAAACGGTGCCTTGTTGTTCTTGGGCAGCAAAGCCCCCAAGCGAACACGGCCCGGCGTGGTTTCAAAACGCTTCTGAACCTCGTTGCCTTCTTCGTCGATCTGAGTGATCCGCGCGGTGATTTTCGAGTGCAGGTGCACCTCGCCCGCGTCCAGCGCGTGCTGGACTTCGTCGATCGAACCAAAGACCTTGCCTTCACCCGGCATGCCTTCGCGTTCCAGGGTCACGTAGTAGAGACCCAGGATCATATCCTGCGACGGAACGATGATCGGCGCGCCGTTTGCAGGCGACAGAACGTTGTTCGTCGACATCATCAGAACACGCGCTTCCAGCTGCGCCTCAAGGCTCAGCGGAACGTGCACGGCCATCTGGTCCCCGTCGAAGTCGGCGTTGAAGGCCGAACAGACCAGCGGGTGCAGCTGGATGGCTTTACCTTCGATCAGAACCGGCTCGAACGCCTGGATGCCAAGACGGTGCAGCGTCGGCGCACGGTTCAGCATGACTGGGTGTTCGCGGATCACCTCGTCGAGGATATCCCACACTTCGGGACGCTCTTTCTCGACCAGTTTCTTCGCCTGTTTCACGGTCGAAGACAGACCCTTGGCTTCAAGGCGCGAGTAAATGAACGGCTTGAACAGTTCCAGCGCCATTTTCTTGGGCAGACCACACTGGTGCAGCTTGAGTTCCGGACCGGTCACGATGACCGAACGGCCCGAGAAGTCGACGCGCTTACCCAGAAGGTTCTGACGGAAGCGGCCCTGCTTGCCTTTCAGCATGTCCGACAGCGATTTCAGCGGACGCTTGTTGGCGCCGGTGATCACGCGGCCACGACGGCCGTTGTCGAACAGAGCGTCCACGGATTCCTGCAGCATCCGCTTTTCGTTGCGGACGATGATGTCAGGCGCGCGCAGTTCGATCAGACGCTTCAGACGGTTGTTCCGGTTGATGACACGACGATACAGATCGTTCAGATCCGACGTTGCAAAACGGCCACCATCCAGCGGAACCAGCGGGCGCAGTTCCGGCGGAATGACCGGGATCACGGTCATCACCATCCACTCGGGCCGGTTGCCCGACTCGAGGAAGGATTCAACAACCTTCAGACGCTTGATGATCTTCTTTGGCTTCAGTTCGCCGGTCGCTTCGGCCAGATCAGCACGCAGCTGCTCGGCTTCGGCTTCCAGATCGATCTGGGCCAGCATCTCACGGATGGCTTCAGCACCGATGTTCGCGGTGAACGCGTCCATGCCATAAGCATCCTGCGCGTCCATGTACTCTTCTTCGGTCAGCATCTGGCCGTAGGTCAAGTCTGTCAGACCGGGCTCGATGACGACATAGTTTTCAAAGTACAGAACGCGTTCCAGATCGCGCAGCGTCATGTCCAGCATCAGACCGATGCGGGACGGCAGCGATTTCAGGAACCAGATGTGAGCGACGGGCGCGGCCAGTTCGATGTGGCCCATACGCTCGCGGCGGACTTTCTGCAGGGTGACTTCCACACCGCATTTCTCGCAGACAACGCCGCGATACTTCATCCGCTTATATTTGCCGCACAGACATTCGTAATCTTTGATCGGGCCAAAGATACGCGCGCAGAACAGACCGTCACGCTCGGGCTTGAACGTCCGGTAGTTGATGGTTTCGGGTTTCTTGATCTCGCCATAGGACCAAGACAGGATCCGCTCGGGCGACGCCAGCGAGACCTTGATCTCGTCGAAAACCTTCGGGGGCGTCAGCGGGTTGAACGGGTTGTTGGTGATTTCCTGGTTCATTTGTTACCTCAAATCTTGCGGAAGGGGGGACGGGAGAAAGGGCAGCGCCCTTACTCCTCAACCTCCGCATCCAGGAGTTCCATATTCAGGCCGAGGCCACGGACTTCTTTAACCAGAACGTTGAACGATTCCGGTACGCCCGCCTCGAAGTTATCCTCGCCCTTGACGATCGACTCATAGACCTTGGTCCGGCCGGCGACGTCATCCGATTTCACGGTGAGCATCTCCTGCAGGGTGTAGGCGGCGCCGTAAGCTTCCAGCGCCCAGACCTCCATCTCACCAAAGCGCTGACCACCGAACTGCGCCTTACCACCCAGCGGCTGCTGGGTCACCAGGCTGTACGGCCCGGTCGAACGCGCGTGGATCTTGTCGTCCACCAGGTGGTGCAGTTTCAGCAGGTACTTAATACCCACGGTCACCGGACGCGCGAACTGCTCGCCGGTACGACCGTCGAACAGGATCGACTGACCGCTTTCCGAGAAACCTGCGCGGATCAGTGCATCGTTGACGTCGGCCTCTTTGGCGCCGTCAAAGACCGGGGTTGCGATTGGAACACCGCGGGTCACGTTGCTGGCCGCTTCGATCAGCTGATCCTCGTCCATGCCGCTGATGCCCTCTTCGTAGACATCCTCGCCATAGGCGTGTTTCATCGCGTCACGGACCGGCGTCAGGTCGCCCGAGCGGCGGTATTCCTGCAGCGCCTCGTCGATCTTCAGACCCAGACCGCGCGCGGCCCAACCCATGTGGGTCTCAAGGATCTGACCGACGTTCATACGCGACGGCACGCCCAGCGGGTTCAGACAGAAGTCGACCGGAGTACCATCTGCCAGGAACGGCATGTCCTCCATCGGCACGACCTTCGAGATCACACCCTTGTTCCCGTGACGGCCGGCCATCTTGTCGCCCGGCTGCAGCTTGCGCTTCACGGCGATGAAGACCTTGACCATCTTCATCACGCCCGGTGGCAGGTCATCGCCACGGCGGACCTTCTCGACCTTGTCCTCGAAACGGGCATCCAAAGCGCGCTTCTGCACCTCGTACTGCTCGTTCAGAGCCTCGACGATCTGAGCGTCCTTCTCGTCTTCCAGCGCCAGCTGCCACCACTGACCGCGGGTCAGCGATTCGAGCAGCTCTTCGGTGATCTCCGAGCCCGCCTTGACGCCTTTCGGCCCCTTGACGGCGGTTTTACCCAGGATCATCGACTTGAGACGCGCATAGATGTTGCGGTCAAGGATCGCCAGCTCGTCGTCCCGGTCACGGGCCAGACGTTCGACTTCCTCACGCTCGATCTGCAGCGCACGCTCGTCTTTCTCGACGCCGTGACGGTTGAAGACGCGGACTTCGACGACCGTACCGTAATCGCCCGGCTTCACGCGCAGCGAAGTGTCGCGCACGTCAGATGCTTTTTCACCAAAGATGGCGCGCAGCAGCTTTTCTTCCGGGGTCATCGGGCTTTCGCCCTTCGGAGTGATCTTGCCGACCAGAATATCGCCCGGCTCGACATCCGCACCGATGTAAACGATGCCCGCCTCGTCGAGGTTGCGCAGCGCTTCTTCACCGACGTTCGGAATGTCGCGGGTGATCTCTTCCGGACCCAGCTTTGTATCACGGGCGGCGACTTCGAATTCCTCGATATGCACCGAGGTGAATACGTCGTCACGCGCGATACGTTCCGAGATCAGGATCGAGTCTTCGTAGTTGTAACCGTTCCACGGCATGAACGCGACGACCACGTTCTTGCCCAGAGCCAGTTCACCCATATCGGTCGACGGACCATCGGCAATGACCTCGCCCTTCTGGACGGTGTCACCCACCTTGATCAGCGGACGCTGGTTGATGCAGGTGTTCTGGTTCGACCGCTGGAATTTGCGCAGACGGTAGATGTCCACACCAGCGTCGCCCAGTTCCAGATCTTCAGTGGCGCGGATAACGATACGCTGGGCATCGACCTGGTCGATGATACCGGCACGTTTCGCCTGGATCGCAGCACCAGAGTCAATCGCAACCTTTTCCTCGATCCCGGTACCGACCAGCGGTGCCTCGGCCCGCAGCAGCGGAACCGCCTGACGTTGCATGTTCGAGCCCATCAGAGCGCGGTTGGCGTCGTCATTTTCAAGGAACGGGATCAGCGAGGCCGCAACCGAGACCAGCTGCTTCGGCGACACGTCGATCAGGTCAACATTCTCGCGCGGGGCAAGCGTGTAGTCACCGGCCTGACGGGTCGAGACCAGATCGTTGATGAACTTGCCATCCGTATCCAGCGTCGCGTTGGCCTGCGCCACGGTGTGACGCATTTCCTCGGTCGCGGACATATAGTGGACCTCGTCGGTCACCTGCCCGTCTTTCACGACGCGATAGGGGGTTTCGATGAAACCGTACTTGTTCACGCGAGCAAAGGTGGCCAGCGAGTTGATCAGACCGATGTTCGGACCTTCCGGCGTTTCAATCGGGCACATCCGGCCATAGTGGGTCGGGTGCACGTCGCGCACCTCAAAGCCCGCACGCTCGCGCGTCAGACCACCCGGGCCAAGCGCCGACAGGCGGCGTTTGTGGGTGACTTCCGACAGCGGGTTGGTCTGGTCCATGAACTGCGACAGCTGCGAGCTGCCGAAGAATTCACGCACCGCGGCCGCCGCCGGTTTCGCGTTGATCAGGTCCTGCGGCATGACGGTGTCGATCTCGACCGACGACATGCGCTCTTTGATGGCGCGTTCCATGCGCAGCAGGCCGACGCGGTACTGGTTTTCCATCAGTTCGCCGACCGAGCGCACACGACGGTTGCCCAGGTGGTCGATATCGTCGATGTCACCTTTGCCATCACGCAGTTCGACCAGCGCTTTGATGCAGGCCACGATGTCTTCGCGTCGCAAGGTGCGCAGCGTGTCCGGCGCATCCAGAGCCAGGCGCATGTTCATCTTTACACGACCAACAGCAGACAAGTCATAGCGTTCGCTGTCGAAGAACAGTGTGTCAAACAGGGCCGACGCAGCCTCGACGGTGGGCGGCTCGCCCGGGCGCATGACGCGGTAGATGTCCATCAGCGCGCTTTCGCGGCCCATGTTCTTGTCCTGCGCCATGGTGTTGCGGATGTACGGACCGACGTTGATGTTGTCGATGTCCAGAACCGGAATATCGGTGATGCCGGCATCGATCAGCTCCTTCACGGTGCCGCCGATCAGCTCGCCATCCTTGTCATATTCCAGCGTCAGCTCATCACCGGCTTCGACATAGATCGCACCGGTTTCTTCGTTGATGATGTCCTTGGCGACGAACTTGCCCACGATGTGGTCGAACGGCACCAGAAGGTCGGTGACCTTGCCCTCGTCGATCAGTTGCTTGACCGCGCGCGGGGTGACTTTCTTGCCGGCTTCGGCAATCACTTCACCGCTTTTTGCGTCGATCAGGTCATAGGTGGGACGGGTGCCGCGCACACGTTCGGGGAAGAACGGGGTGACCCAGCCCTTCTTCTTGTTCAGCTTGTAGGACACGGTGTCGTAATACGCGTCCATGATCGCTTCCTGGTCCAGGCCCAAGGCATAGAGTAGCGTGGTCACCGGCAGTTTGCGGCGACGGTCGATCCGGGCATAGACGATGTCCTTGGCGTCGAACTCGAAGTCCAACCAGCTGCCGCGGTACGGGATAATGCGGCAGGCAAACAGCAGCTTGCCCGAGGAGTGGGTCTTGCCCTTGTCGTGGTCGAAGAACACGCCGGGCGACCGGTGCATCTGGGACACGATCACACGCTCGGTGCCGTTCACGATGAAGGTGCCGTTCGGCGTCATCAGGGGCATGTCGCCCATGAACACGTCCTGTTCCTTGATGTCCTTGACCGATTTGGCCCCGGTGTCTTCGTCGACATCGAACACGATCAGGCGCAGGGTGACCTTCAGCGGCGCGCTGTAGGTCATGTCGCGCTGCATGCACTCTTCAACGTCGTATTTCGGCTTTTCCAGCTCGTATTTCACGAATTCCAGTACGGAAGTTTCGTTGAAATCCTTGATCGGAAAGACCGATTGGAACACGCCGTTGATACCTTCGCCGTCGGTCGGCTGGTCGGCATCGCCAGAGCGCAGGAATAGATCATAGGAGGATTTCTGGACCTCGATGAGGTTCGGCATTTCCAGGACTTCGCGGATTTTGCCGTAGTACTTCCGAAGACGTTTCTGGCCAAGGAACGATTGAGCCATGTCAGATGTCACCTTTCGATGTTCTCAGCGGGCAAAAACACCGTCGGGCCCCGGCGCCTTGCACATACGAGACGACACGTCCGGATCAATTCGTGGCCACCGTCCCGAATGGTAGCCTCCCGATCCGCGAACCGCGTCTTAGAAAACGCCCCAGCACATGAGGCCCTTTCTAAGACAGGTTCGGCTGGACCCGGATTTCTCCGGGCCCAGCCAAATTCCACGGCGCATCCGCGATGCACCGAAAGACAGGCTTAGGCCAGCTCGACCTCGGCGCCAGCTGCTTCCAGCTTGCCCTTGATCTCTTCGGCTTCTGCCTTGTCCACGCCTTCTTTGATCTTGCCGCCGGCTTCGACCAGTTCCTTGGCTTCTTTCAGGCCCAGGCCGGTGATGCCGCGAACTTCTTTGATGACGTTGATTTTCGAAGCGCCGGCGTTCTTCAGAACGACGTCGAATTCGGTTTTCTCTTCCTCAGCTGCACCGCCGGCATCGCCAGCTGCGCCTGCGACCATGACGGCGCCGCCAGCTGCGGGCTCGATGCCGTACTCGTCCTTGAGGATGGTTTTCAGTTCTTGTGCTTCCAGCAGGGTCAGACCAACGATCTCTTCTGCCAGTTTCTTCAGATCAGCCATTGTATCAGCTCTTTCCGTTTACAGTGTGTGTTCCAACGTCAGGGCATGTGCCCCACGCAGATCATTCAGTGCCAACCGCTTACGCAGCTTCCGCCTTCTCTTCGATGGTGGAAAGGATGCTTGCGATGTTGCTTGCAGGTGCGCCAATTGCACCGGCGATGTTCGAAGCAGGCGCGCCGATGCAGCCCACGATCGAAGCAATAAGCTCTTCACGCGACGGCATTTTCGACACGGCTGTGACACCAGCCCGGTCCAGAGCGTTCTCGCCCATTGCACCGCCAAGGATCTCGAACTTCTGGTTCTCCTTGGCGAAGTCCTCGGCCACCTTGGCTGCTGCCACGGGGTCCTCGGAATAGGTCAGAACAGTCATACCCGTCAGCAGGTCAGCAATGCTCGCACATGGCTTACCGTCGAGGGCGATTTTGGCGAGCCTGTTCTTGGCAACACGCACGGAGCCGCCCGCGTCACGAGCACGTGCGCGAAGGTCCTGCATCTCGGCAACTGTCAGACCGGCGTAGTGAGCAACCACTACGACGCCAGAGCTTTCGAAGATTTGGCCGAGTTCCTCGACCACTTTCTCTTTCTGGGCTCTATCCACAGTTCTCTCCAAGTTAGGGGCGATGTTTCACCCCGGCTCATATTTGCCGAGGGCTGCGCCCCGGCGTTCAGGTCCGTTGTTACGGGATTGGCCAAAATGCGCCCGAGGGTCTGGACCCTCGAAATTCTTTGGTCTTACCCGTCTCAGGCAGGCAATTAAGGGGCCGGAAGGACCCACCCACCGTCTTGGACGAAACGAAATAAAGCGCACGACGAATCGCACGCTTTACTCCGCAGCCCTCTTTAGGGCAGATGGCCGGGGTTTCCAAGGGGTAAATTGGCCCGCACCCCAAGCCGGTAGACAATGACCGCAAACCCGAACAGGATCAACGGATGATCAAGTTGAAATCCATTTCCAAGCCGCAATTCCTGTTTCGTCAGATTTCTCGCCAATTGTGGGTTCGCACCAGCCTGATCGCCGCTCTCGCCGTGGTCAGCGCAGGGATTGGCACCTACCTCGGCGGCTTCGTCCCCGACTTTCTCACACAACGGCTGAGCACCGAGGCCGTGGCAAAGATCCTCGGCATTCTGGCGTCGTCCATGCTGGCGGTCACGACCTTTTCGCTGTCGATCATGGTCGCAGCACAGCGATGGGCCTCAAACCAGTCCTCCCCGCGCGCGCAGCAGGTGATCGAAGAAGACAGTGTCTCGCAAAACGTGCTGGCCACGTTTCTCGGCGCATTCATCTTCGCGCTCGTATCGCTGATCCTTGTCGAAACCGGGGTCTACACCCAGCAGTCCATCGCCGTCGCGCTCGCGTTCACCTTGGTGGTGATCTTTTTGGTGACACTGGCGCTCTTGCTCTGGATCGACCAATTGCCCAGCTATGGCAGCATCTCCGAAACGGCACGCAAGATAGAAAAGAACGCCAGGGACACCATGGCCCGAGCCATGGAACTGCCGAGCCTCGGAGCCATTCCGTATCAAGCCGCCGCGGATGTTCCGCAAACCGGTCACGACGTGCGGGCCAGTTCGACAGGGAATGTGCGCCACGTGGATGTCGGTATGCTGAATTCCTGCGCCGAAGAGAATGACTGCGAGATCTGGATCATGGCGCTGCCGGGACAGTTCGTGACCGAAGGCCAACCCCTGGCCAGAGCGGCCCGGAAAATGGATGGTGAAACCATCCGGGAAGCCTTCGTGATCGGGACCGAGCGCAGCTTCGATCAAGACCCCCGCTTTGGCATTCAAACCTTGTCCGAAATCGCGCAGCGCGCGCTCTCGCCGGGTATCAACGACCCAATGACGGCAATTCAGATGGTCGAGAGGTTGCTGCGGGTTCTTCTGCCACTTGGCTCGCGGCCCACCCAGCCCGCCGACCCGCAGTTCCAGAGAATCCATGCCCCGGAGATCGCGATCGACACGTTTCTGCGTGACGCTTATGCGGCCATTTCCCGGGATGCCGGTGACAAAGTCGAAGTCCACGAGGCCATTCTCAGCGCGCTGACCCGACTGACGCAGACTCAAGACGGAGCAATGAAAACCGCGGCCCGGGCGGCTGCGAACCAGGCATTAACCGTTGCCGAGCGCGACCTCAGGCTGGAGGCCGACAAGGCACGCGTACGCGAAATACCCAATCAGGTCACAGTCGAACCTGCTATCTGAGAGCAAACTAAAACCCCGGGCAGCATGACCGCCCGGGGTTCGACTTTTCGAAAGAACGTGTCGGCTTATTCGCCCGCAGCTTGCGCCACATCCACGGTCACGCCGGGGCCCATGGTCGAGCTCAGCGCGATTTTCTTCATATAGGTGCCCTTGGCGCCCGACGGCTTCGCCTTGGCAACGGCCGAGATGAAGGCACGGACGTTTTCTGCCAGCTTGGCTTCGTCGAACGACGCCTTGCCAACGCCTGCGTGCACGACACCACCTTTTTCCGCCTTGAACTGAACTTCACCACCCTTGGCTGCTTCCACGGCCGCTTTCACGTCCATGGTCACGGTGCCAACCTTGGGGTTCGGCATCAGGTTGCGGGGGCCCAGAACCTTACCCAGACGGCCGACGATCGGCATCATGTCCGGGGTTGCGATGCAACGGTCAAAGTCGATGTTGCCGGCCTGGATGCTTTCCATCAGGTCCTCGGCGCCGACGATGTCCGCACCGGCTTCTTTCGCCTCGTCAGCCTTGGGGCCGCGCGCGAAGACAGCAACGCGCATGTCCTTGCCGGTGCCGTTCGGCAGACCGACGACGCCGCGCACCATCTGGTCTGCGTGACGGGTGTCGACGCCCAGGTTCATGGCGATTTCGATGGTTTCGTCAAACTTCGACGTTGCGTTGGCCTTGACCAGTGCAACTGCCTCTTCGACCGACAGGTTTTCCTTGCCGGCGACGGCTTCGCGCGCTGCGCGGGTACGTTTACCGAGTTTTGCCATCTTACTTCACCTCGATGCCCATGGAACGGGCCGAGCCCAGGATGATCTTCATTGCGCCTTCGACGTCGTTGGCGTTCAGATCCTTCATTTTGGCTTCGGCGATCTCGCGCACCTGCTTGGTGGTTACGGTTGCCACGGTCTCACGGCCGGGGTTCTCCGCGCCACGAGGGCGGTTACGCTTGCCGACCGGCTTCAGACCGGCCGCCTTCTTCAGGTAGTAAGACGCGGGAGGCGTCTTGATGTCCATGGTGAAGGACTTGTCCTGATAGTAGGTGATCACGGTCGGGCACGGAGCGCCGGGCTCCATGTCTGCGGTCTTGGCGTTGAACGCCTTGCAGAATTCCATGATGTTGATGCCGCGCTGACCCAGCGCCGGACCAACTGGCGGCGACGGGTTCGCCTGACCTGCAGGAACCTGCAGCTTCATCGTACCAGCAAGCTTCTTGGCCATTTGGTTTTCCTTTCAACGTGAATGGGACGCGTCCCATCCGGTTTTATGTTGCGTGGTCCGATCCGGAATCGCGATCCCTGCGATCTCCCACGAGAGAATCTCGCCCGAAGACGATAGGGGCGGCGTTTACAGGGGAACGAATGGGTTGGCAAGAGCATGCCACTGAAAACAGGATGGCTGGCGAAGCCTCCTTCCCAACGGCGTCCGTCGGCATGCAGGCCCCGCCCCCGCTATGGACCGGCAGACGACTCCGGCTGCACGGCGCGCTGGTAGAGATGCCAAGTGGTATGCCCAAGGATCGGCAACGTAAAGACAAGCCCAAGGAACGCCGGCACCAACGACAACAGCATAGTGACCGAGATGATGGCCGCCCAGCCTAGCATGACCACAGGGCTTTCGGCGACAACGCGGAGCGATGTAAGCATGGCCGTTACGAAATCGGTGTCGCGATCCAGCAGCAAGGGCATGGCAACAACAGTCACCGAAAACAGTACGGCGGACAGAAACGCACCGACGCAGGTGCCAACAGCCAGGAAAGCCCAGCCTTGGGGGGTAAAGAACACGGTGTTCAGGAACCCATCGAAATCCGAAAACGAGGCATTCTGCAGGATGATCGCCAACCAAAGCCGAACCTGGTAGATCCATACCCAGAAAACGAACAGCGTAACGAAGGCCATCCAGCCCATTTCCCGCTTACGCTGATTGGCCATGACCGTCAGTATTTCCGACCAGCCAAAATCCTCTCCGGCCTGAAGTCGACGCGACATCTCATAGAGGCCTGCAGCAGCGAAGGGGGCGACCAGCGGAAATCCCACGACGGCGGGAATGATCATCCAAATCTTGCCAAGCCAGACCAGGCTCCAGACCAGCAGAAATCCGAAGACGGCATAGAACAGTCCGAAAAAGCCGCTCATGATGGGACGCGCCAGGAAGTCGGAAAACCCGGCCTTCAGCGAGTCGGTGATGTCGGCGGCGGTGACCGTGTTGACCACAGGCATCGTCCGCTGAGGCGGGGTCGGCCTGTCGGGTGGCGCGGGGCCTGCAGCCTTGGATGTCATGACAGAGTCCTCCCAAAGCATCACTGCGCGCAAATCCTCTGGCCCATGAGCCCGGCTGCGCAACGGTCATGCCTGTACCAAGTATAAGTGTGCATCAGGCAAGGAGTTAGGGCAAGCGGCCAAGGCTGTGGCGAAACCTTACCGGCAACCACATGAAACAGTTGCGCCGCCTGTTACGGCGGCGCGTTCGATTCCTGCAAAGTCAGTTCCTGAAAGAAAAATCAGCTCTGCTTGGTGACCTGCGTAAAGTCCAGTTCGACCGGAGTTTCGCGCCCGAAGATCGAGACGGTAACTTTCAGCTTCTGGTTCTCGTCGTCCACGCCCTCGACCATACCGTCGAAATCCTCGAACGGGCCGTCGTTGACTTTGACCTTCTCGCCAACTTCGAAGCTGATCATCAGCTTGGGTGCTTCCTCACCTTCCTGAACACGGTTGAGGATCTGGTTCACCTCGGCGTCGCGCATCGGCATCGGGCGGCCCTGCGGACCCAGGAAACCGGTGACCCGGTTGATCGAGTTGATCAGGTGATAGCCCTGATCCGACATTTCCATGTGCACCAGAACGTAGCCGGGCATGAAACGGCGTTCAGTCGTGACCTTTTTGCCCCGGCGCACCTCGATCACCTCTTCGGTGGGAACCAGAACCTCGTCGATCTCGTCCTCAAGGCCGTGCTCGGCCACCGACGTGCGGATCTGCTCTGCGATCTTCTTTTCGAAATTCGAAAGAACGCTGACCGAGTACCACCGTTTCGCCATGAACCTGTCGTCCTTGTTTGCCTTTGGCGCGCCGCGTCGGGCGGACGCACCTGAATTGAAATTTTGTCGCGGCCCGGCCGCGGGTTCCGGAATAAAAAGCGGCGCGCAGTCCGAATCGCCGCACGCCCATCCCGAAAGGTCCCGCGTCAACTACTCTGACATTGCCTGCTGTGCAAGGGGGCAGTGCCGGTCCAGCACCCGAAACGGGCGCGTCTCGGCGCGATCCGACGGGACCCGGCAGTCGGCCTTAGCTGAACATACCCAGGATCAGTTGCAGACCGCCGCGAATGCCCAGATCCACCAGAGCAAAGAACACGGCTGTCAGTGCCGCCATGATGAACACCATGACCGTGGTCAGCAGGACCTCGCGCCGCGTCGGCCAGACGACCTTTGCAACTTCGGCACGGACTTGCTGAATGAACTGGATCGGGTTTGTGGTGGCCATTAGGCTTGGTCTCTCTGCTAGCGGATGGGCCGGACATAGCCGGGCATTGCGGCAATTTCAAGGGCCGTCGGCATCACGATTGCACCCGGTCAGGACTTGGGGCGATCATCCCACTCGTTGCTCAGAATCCGTCGGGCATCGCCTTCGGGGTCGTCATATTGGTTGCTGCGGACCGTATAGATGAACGCCACCAGCCCAACACCGCCCAACAGCAGCGAAATCGGTATCAGATAGGCCAGAACTTCCATTCGGATCACCTCAGGCGCAGAGCGTTCAGGGATACGGTAATCGACGATGTGGACATCGCCAAGGCCGCGATCAAGGGCGTCGCAAGGCCGGCAACGGCCAAAGGCACCGCGATGACATTGTAGATCGTCGCAATCTGAAAATTCTCGCGGATGCGCTTCGTCGCCCGGACAGCAGTATGGCAGGCATCGGCGATCGGCGACAGGTCATTGCCCAGCAGAACGATGTCCGAAGCCACGCGGGCCGCATCCAGTGCCGAAGCCGGAGAGATCGAGGCATGGGCCGCCGCCAGCGCGGCTGTATCGTTCAGCCCGTCGCCGACCATCAACACCCGGCGGCCTTGGCCTGCCAGCTTCTGAATGTGTCGCGCCTTATCCTGCGGCAGTGCCCGCGCGATCCAGGTCTCGATCCCCAGCTTCTCGGCCAGAGCTTTCACGGCGTTGGTCGTGTCCCCGGACATGAGGATGACGTCCTTGCCCGCATCGCGCAAAGCCGCAACCGCGTCGGCGGCACCCGGGCGTAAAGAGTCGGCAAAGCGGAACTCGACCGGGCGATCGCCTCCGACCGCCAACCAGGCCGCGGTGTGATCACCTTCCGTCGCGCCCACCCATTCGGCCCGGCCCAGCCGCACGAGTTGCCCCTGAAACTGGCCCTCGGTCCCATGACCGGGAATCTCGGTGACGTTTTCAACATCGGCCGGGGTATACCCCTCGGCCCGAGCGGCCTGGGTCAGGGCAACCGCCAGCGGATGCGCCGAAGCCTGTGCCAAGGCCAGAGCGATCTCGAACTCGCGGCCTGTGTGTTCGCCACCGTTGACCAGTTCCGGCGCGCCCGAGGTAAGCGTTCCGGTCTTGTCGAACACCACGGTGTCGATCTCGGCCAACCGCTCCAACGCCGTGGCGTCCTTGATCAGCATCCCCTTGCGGAACAGCCGCCCCGAGGCCGCGGTGGTGACCGCAGGAACCGCCAACCCCAACGCACAGGGGCAGGTGATGATCAGCACAGCGGCGGCGATGTTCAGCGCTGTGCGCAAATCGCCAGAATAGATGTACCAGCCAACAAAACTGAGTGCGGACAAGATATGAACCCCGGGGGCATAAAGCTTGGCCGCCTTGTCCGCCAAGGACGTATAACGCGACCGTCCGGATTCCGCGATGGCCACAAGATCGGCCATGCGGTGCAGCGAAGTCTCTTCGCCCACCGCCGTTGCCTGAATGGTCAGCGGCCCGGTCAGGTTGACCTCACCCGCGCTGACTTGCGTGCCCGGCTGGGCAAATACCGGCAGGGTTTCACCGGTCAGCAACGACCGGTCCAACTCGGATTCGCCGGTCACGATCTTGCCGTCCACCGGCATCCGCCCCCCGGGTCGCACCAGGATCAGGTCACCGACGGCCAGTTCGGCAACAGCGACCTCGTGCTCGGTCCCTTCAACAAGACGGATAGCGCGCGGCACCTCGAGGGCTGTCAGCTCTTCCGCGGCGGAGCGGGCCGCGGCACGGGTGCGGTAATCCAGATAGCGCCCCGCCAGCAGAAAGAAGGTCAGGGTCAAAGCCGCATCGAAATAGGCGTGCTCACCGCTCAGCGCCGTTTCCCAAAGCGAAGTGACTAAGGCCAGCAAGATCGCCAGAACGATCGGCACGTCCATGTTCAGGCGGCGAACACGCAGCGCGCTCCACGCGTTGGCAAAAAACGGTTGGGCCGAGAACGCGATGGCCGGAAGGGCGATGGCGGCCGAAATCCAGTGAAACATGTCGCGCGTCGCGTCGGTGGCGCCGGACCAGACGGACACAGACAGCAGCATAACGTTCATCGATGCAAAGCCGGCGACCGCGAGGCGCATCAGCAGATCCCGTCCGGCCTTGTCCGATTGCGTGGCTGACAGAGCACCCGGATCCAGCTCATGCGCCTCGTACCCGGCCCGATCGAGGACCGGGATCAGATCCGTTGCCCGAACCTCGGGCCCCGCCTTGATCAGAGCGCGCTTGAGCGTCAGGTTGACCCTCGCGTCCTGTACGCCGGGGTGCGCGTTCAACGCACGTTCGACATTGGCAATACAGGCCGAGCAATGAATGCCCGGCAGTGACAGCGCGATCTGAACGTCGACCGGAACCGGCCTGGCCGGTTCCGCGGGAGCCGCGATGCAGCCCGGACAGGCTGCGGTCCCGGATGTCACCTGCGACGACATTAGCCTAACCCTTGATGTACAACGGAATGCGCCGACTGAATTCCGCGCCGTCCGCATCGCGCGCGACAATACGGACATTCCAGTTGCCTTTTCCAAGCGTCGCCGGGGTGGAATACGCCACACCGTCAAAGGTGAAGTCCGGCGAAAAATCCTCGCGCATATGAGTTGCGCGGCCGACCACGGCCTGCAGTTCGGCCACCCGCACAGGCACGCCTTGCGCATCCGTGATGCGAAGGATCAGCAGGCCGCCCTTGGTTTCCACCTCTGCACCCCAGCCCAGAGACTGCTGCTCCTGCAGCTTTTCATTGAACTCCTGACTGGCAACGTAGGAGTTCTTGACCTCGAGCCCGGGGAATGTCGCGACTGCCTTGTAGGCCAGCACCAGATTGACTGCGATGATGACCCCGAAGGCCCCGACAAAAACCGCAAGAGCGTGCTTTCCGGTGAATTTGCGCTCGGCCATTATTCAGTTCCCCCGCCCGTTGAACGTGGTGTCTTTGTAGGCGCGCTCGCCGCTTTGCAGGTCTTCGACCCAGATCCGGACCGGTGTCGTTTCAGCCATTGCGGGCGCTGTATCTTTCGTGGCGACGATGTAGACCCGGGTCAACTGTGCCGTGTCCGCAGTTACATTTACCGTATCCAGTTCCGTTCCTTCAATCTGAACCTGCAGGCTTGGGTCACCGACCAGAGACAGTTTGAACAGGCGGTCTTCGCCATGTTTGTTCCGCAACCGCACGTCGTAGGTGTTGCGGATCGAACCGTCGGACATGGTCACGAATGTCGGATTGCGCACTGGCGCCACCGTCAGATCGATATCCGACCGGATGAACAGCGCAAACAGCAGGCCAAAACCCACCAGCGACCAAAGCGCGGTATACATGATCGTCCGGGGCCGCAGGATGTGCTTCCACACATTTTTTGGGGGGTGGCCCGCGCGTTCACGCGTTTCGTCGCTGAGCGCCATATAGTCGATCAAACCGCGCGGCTTGCCGATCTTGGCCATCATGTCGTCGCAGGCATCGATGCACAGCGCGCAGGTTATGCACTCCAGCTGTTGGCCATCACGGATGTCGATCCCGACCGGGCAGACATTGACGCAGGCCATGCAGTCGATGCAGTCGCCCAGTTCAGAGTCGGCCGTCCGTTTGCCCTTGCCGCGCGGCTCGCCCCGCCACTCTCGGTAGCCAACCACCAGCGTGTCCTCGTCCATCATCGCCGCCTGAATTCGCGGCCACGGACAGGCATAGATGCAGATCTGCTCTCGCGCGAACCCGCCGAAGAAAAAGGTCGTGCCGGTCAGAACCAGCATGGTGGTATAGGCGACCGGATGAGCGTTGCCAGTCACAAGGTCCCGCGCAAGGGTCGGCGCATCCGCGAAATAGAACACCCAGGCCCCGCCGGTCGCCAGACCGATCAGGAACCAGACCACCCATTTGGTCAATCGCAGGCGAGCCTTGCGGAAATCCAGCTTCTTCTGACGATGCAGGCGCAGGCGGGCGTTTCGATCGCCTTCGATCCAGCGCTCGACCAGAATGAAAAGGTCGGTCCAAACCGTCTGTGGGCAGGCATAGCCGCACCACACCCGCCCCAAGGCCGACGTAAACAGGAACAGCCCCAAGCCGGCCATGATCAGCAGACCGGCCACAAAGTAGAATTCGTGTGGCCAGATCTCGATCCAGAAGAAGTAAAAGCGGCGGTTCGCAAGATCCAGCAGCACCGCCTGATCCGGAAGGCTAGGCCCCCGATCCCACCGGATCCACGGCGTCACATAGTAAATGCCAAGCGTGACGGCCATTATGATCCATTTGAGGTTCCGAAACTTGCCGGAAACGCGCCGTGGAAAGATCGGTTCCCTTGCGGCGTAAAGGCTGGGGGCTGGGGTGTGATCGCTCACGGCATGGCTCCGGATCTTGCTGTTTGTCGGGCGACTTGTTCCAGATCATACACCGGACAACTTTGACATGGGTCAAAAGCGCATCGCGCAGACACCTTTTGTCACACCTGGTTCGCTTGGCGTTTCAGCCACCCGACGAACGTCTTCACCGCCTTTCTCTGCGGCGTTTGCGCCGTCACGATGTGGTAGCCTCGGGCGTCCGGTGCGACATGAAGTTCAACTAGTCTTCCGGCCACGATATCACGTTCGACGAAATGTCGCACCGTCACCGTGACCCCCTGCCCCGCGCGCACGCCCTCAAGGACCAGATTGCCCGGCAGACTGGTCCGTCCAGCGCCGGGGTCCATGGCCGTCCCATGTTGTGCCAGCCATGTGCTGGCTTCGGTCGTGCCCACCTCTTCCAGCCACGGCAAACGGGCCAGATCAGCCGCCGGCCACTCGGACTTGGAACCCAGAAGACTGGGCGCGGCAACGATGACCATCGGGGTTTTCAACAACATCTCGGACCGGACGCCCGGCCAACCGCCCGCCCCGTATCGAATCGCGACATCCACCCCGCCGGGGCGCAGATCGACCAGTTCCGGTGACGGATCCAAGGTCAGATCTATCCCGGGGTGATCCGACCGGAAAATCGGCAGCCGCGGCATCAGCCATGAAGCTGCAAATGAGGAGGTCAGCGAGACGTGCACCGGCCGATCCTCTCCCGCGTGCACCAGGTCCGAGACCGCCGCATGGATGGCGCCAAACCCCAGCTGAACGCTGCGGGCCAGGTGTTCGCCATCCGACGTCAGGACCAGCGTTTTGCCCGACCGGTCCAACAGGGTCACGCCCAGATGCGCCTCAAGCGCGCGCAACTGCTGGCTTATGGCGGCATGACTTACATTCAACGCATCGCCGGCCTTGACGATATTTCTGTGCTCGGCAAAAGCAGAGAAAGCCCGTAGCGCCGACAAGGGCGGAAGGTTCAGCCAGTCCATATGTAACCTCTGCTTACATCTGAACACGGTAATTGAGTCGCAAATATCCGGTCAAGAGCCGATGCTGGAACCCGAGTTCATCGCATCAGGAGAAAGACCATGCTGAACATCTACGCTGCTTCCTTCATGACCGCCACGCGGTTGAACGCCCCCAAGCTGCGCGACGCGCCCAAACCGAATGCGCCAAAAAGGAAAAGATGGCTGCCCGCCGGACACTGGTGGATCAGCAAGAGCCGCGAGTTGGATCCGCGCAACCTTTAGGATCGGTTTGCGTGCCCGCGCTGGACCGGGGCCATTGTCAGCACTATTTTCGGAAAATGCGGTGCCGGCTGTTCAGGAAACGCGCGAACAGATGGAACAGCCGGCACCTAGGCCTTCGGGCGGCACGCCGCCCGAAGGTGTTCCTGGATTTTATTGACCGCCACCCAACTGGTGGACATAGGCCGACACGGCGCGGATCTGCGCCTCGGTCAGACGCGTGTCCCAGGGGGGCATGACGCCAAACCGGCTGTAGGTCACCGTTTCAGTCAGCGTTTTCTCATCGCCGCCATACAGCCAGATCGCATCCGTCAGGTTCGGCGCGCCCTGCGCGATATCGCCTTTGCCGTCTTCACCGTGACAGGCCGCGCAATTGTCCTCGTAGACAACCTTGCCCGCCTGCGCCGCAGCATCGTCGGTTTGGGCTTTGGTCAGCGACATCACATATTGCACGACCTGGGTGATTTCCTCGGACTCGAGGATCTCGCCGAACGCCGGCATTTCGGAGTAGCGCGCGTCGTCGCTTTCTTCGTTGCGAATGCCGTAGCTGACCGTGGTGACGATGTCATCCAAGGTGCCGCCCCACAGCCAGGCGTCGTCCAGAAGGTTCGGGAAACCCTTTGCGCCCTGCGCGCCCGAACCGTGGCACTGAGCGCACCAGGTGCGGAACACGGCACCACCGGCGTTGACCGCATATTGCTGCAGCTCGGCATCCTTGGCGATATCATCCAGCGGTGTCTCGACCAGCTTGGCGTTCCACGGAGCGTTGGCCTCTTCAAACGAAACCATCTCCTTCTGCACCAGTTCACGCGAGGACCAGCCAAGCACACCGGCGGTTGCAGATTGCACCAGCGGCCACGCCGGATACATGATCGTGTAGATCACACCCCAGAAGATGGTCGCGTAGAAGGTCCACAACCACCAACGCGGCATCGGGTTGTCGAATTCCTCAATGCCATCCCAGCTGTGACCGGTCGTCTTGGGATCACCCGGCTGTTTTTCAGGTGTCTTGCTCATTTCCGCGCCTCCTCGGATGTGGCGGGTTTGTCTTGATGCCGGAACGGGATGTTTGCGGTGTCCTTGTATTCCTTGCTGGCACCGGGGCGGAACACCCAGATGACGATGCCGACAAAGAAGGCGAACAACAGAAGCAGCATCCAGCTATCCGCGAATTGCCTCAGGATCGTGTATTCTTCCATTACACCCTCCTTTAGCGGCTTGCATCCGGGGTGAAGGTCGAGAAGTCGACCAGCGTTCCCAGCATCTGCAGATATGCAACCAACGCATCGGCTTCGGTCAGTTCCGGCTGACCATCGAAGTTGCGCACGTTGACGTTTTCGCCATAACGCTCCAGCAGCCCGTCATAGTCGCTGTCCGGATCGGCCTGCGCGCGGAAATCGGCAACTGCGTTTTCCAGCATCTCGTCCGTATAGGGCGTGCCCAAAACCGCATTGGTGGCCATGATGTCACCGATATACCGGCCGTCGATCTTGCGGTTTTCCAGGAAGCCGTATTTCGGCATCACGGATTCCGGCACCACCGATTGCGGATCACGCAGATGGTCCACGTGCCATTGATCCGAGTAGCGGCCACCCACACGGGCCAGATCAGGCCCGGTGCGTTTGGACCCCCACTGGAACGGGTGGTCGTACATCGACTCGGCCGCCAGCGAGTAGTGGCCATAGCGCTCGACCTCGTCCCGCATCGGGCGGATCATCTGACTGTGGCAGACATAGCAGCCTTCGCGGATGTAGATCTCACGCCCCGCCATCTCGAGCGGGGTGTAAGGGCGCATGCCCTCCACCTTCTCGATTGTGTTCTCAAGGTAGAACAGCGGGGTGATCTGAACGATGCCACCGATGGTCACGACCAGGAAGCTGAAGATCAGCAGGAGGGTCGCGTTGGTCTCGAGGATCTTGTGTTTGTCGAGAATTGCCATTGCTCCGGCCCTCCTTATTCAGCCGGGACCGCGACGGTCAGGCTGGCCTCTTTGGCCGGGGCCCGCCGGACGGTCATCCACAGGTTGTAGCACATGATCAGCGCACCAGCGACGAACAGAACACCGCCCAGCGCACGCACCACATACATCGGGAACTTGGCCGCCACGGTGTCGGCGAACGAGTTCACCAGGAAGCCGTTGGCATCCACTTCGCGCCACATCAGGCCTTCCATGATACCGGTGACCCACATCGACGCGGCGTAGAGCACGATACCGATGGTGGCGAGCCAGAAGTGCCAGCTGACCATCTGCAGCGAGTACAGACGCTCACGTTTCCAAAGAACCGGCACAAGGAAGTACAGCGCACCAAAGGTGATCATGCCGTTCCAACCCAGCGCGCCCGAGTGCACGTGGCCAATGGTCCAGTCGGTGTAGTGCGACAGCGAGTTCACCGCGCGGATCGACATCATCGGGCCTTCGAAGGTGGACATGCCGTAGAAACCGACCGAGATCACCATCATCCGGATGACCGGGTCGGTGCGCAGCTTGTCCCAAGCGCCCGACAGGGTCATCAGACCGTTGATCATGCCACCCCACGAAGGCATCCACAGCACGACCGAGAACACCATGCCCAGCGTCGAGGCCCAGTCAGGTAGCGCGGTATAGTGCAGGTGGTGTGGACCGGCCCAGATATACAGGAAGATCAGTGCCCAGAAGTGGATGATCGACAGCTTGTAGCTGAAGACCGGACGTTCGGCCTGCTTGGGAATGAAGTAATACATCATGCCCAGGAAGCCCGCGGTCAGGAAGAAGCCCACGGCGTTGTGCCCATACCACCACTGGATCATGGCATCCTGAACGCCCGACCAGACGATGACCGATTTCGAACCCCAGATGCTGACTGGAATGGTCATGTTGTTGACAAGGTGCAACATCGCGACGGTAACGATGAACGCAAGGTAGAACCAGTTCGCGACATAGATGTGGGGCTCTTTCCGCTTGACGATCGTCCCAAGAAACACGGCCAGATAGGCCACCCAGACGATGGTCAGCCACAGGTCCACATACCATTCAGGCTCGGCATATTCCTTGGACTGGGTCCCGCCCAACACATAGCCGGTCGCGGCAAGAACGATGAACAGCTGATAGCCCCAGAACACGAACCAGGCAAGGTTTCCGCCCCACAGACGCGCGGCGCTTGTGCGCTGCACGACGTAGAAGGATGTGGCGATCAGGGCGTTGCCGCCGAACGCGAAAATGACCGCTGATGTGTGCAGCGGGCGCAACCGGCCAAAGTTCAGAAGCCCCTGCGCCCATTCGAAGTTCAGCACCGGAAAGGCCAGCTGGAACGCGATGAAGGTTCCCACCAGGAACCCTACGACACCCCAAAAGGCGGTTGCGATCACGCCATAGCGGATCACGCCATCCATGTACTCACCCGAACGATCGACAAGAATATCCGGCTCATCCGTGTTTCGCAGCGTCCAGATGAACAGGCCACCGGCGATGAGCATCACCAGTATCGCGTGCACCTGATACGCCAAATCCCGCGCATAGTTGGATCCGATCGCTGCGAACAGCACGACCAGACCAAGCGCGATCAGCTTGATGTAATTCGACATATTGCGTCCCTTTGCCATGCTCCGGGCGATTCTTGTGCCGCATGGAGCTTTCGTTGACTGGTTGCTGTATGATCCATGCACAACCAATGCTGCTTTGATCTGCATCAAGACAATAGCCTGAAAACTGTGACAGGCATAAGCAAATGAATGGGTTACCTGGTCGCACAGGTTTCAGAACCCGAAACACGAGGTCGAAATGGCTTATAAATCTCTTCTCACCGTCATGACGGAAACCAAGTTTGCCAAGCCGGCTCTGGCCCAGTTGGTCGCCTTGGCCGAAGCGCAGGACGGCCATGCCGAAGCGCTGTGCCTCGGTGTCGACCGTAGCCAGACCGGCTACTACTACGCGGGCGCAAACGCCCTGATCCTTCAGGAGACCTTGAAGCGCGCAAATGCCGAGGCCGATGAAGTGCTTACCTTTGCCGAGGATTTCCTGGGCAAGTCGGGCGTACGCTGGTCCGCTGAAAACGGCGTGGCGCAGATCGCCGACTTGGGTCGGCACGTCGCGCACCGGGCCCGTTTCTCGGACCTTGTCGTTTTGCCGCAGCCCTATGGCAAAGATCGCGGCGCCGAGGCCGAACCGATCATCGAGGCCGCCATGTTCGAGGGTCACGCCCCGGTTCTGGTGGTACCGGATGAGGCGAAACCATTCGCCAGCCCTCGGACGGTGCTGATCGGCTGGAATGAGAGTGTCGAGGCGATGAATGCCATTCGGCGCGCGCTGCCGTTCCTGCGGGCGGCCGAACTGACCCGGATCGTCGTGATCGACCCGCCGCGTCACGGCCCTGATCGCTCGGACCCGGGCGGTATGCTGTCGCAAATGCTGTCCCGCCATGGCGTGAAATGCGAAATCGACGTGCTGAGCAAGACGATGACGCGTGTGTCCGACATTCTGAACCGTCACGCCGCAGACGTCGAAGCCGACATGATCGTGATGGGCGCCTATGGTCACTCGCGGTTCCGCGAGGCCATTCTGGGTGGCGCGACACGGAACATGTTGGAACAGTCCTCGGTTCCGGTTTTCCTGGCCCACTGAACTGCGGGCACGGCAAAAGAAATAACCGCCCCAGACGGGGCGGTTATTTCGTCAGACCTTTTTGACCAAACCGATCAGGAACAGAAGGATGACGGCTCCGATCGTTGCAAAGAAGATCGACGACACCATGCCGCCGCCGACGGAAAACCCGAGTGCGGGAAAAATCGTTCCGGCGAGAAAAGCGCCAACGATCCCGACGATGATGTTCCCGATCACGCCAAAGCCGCGCCCCTTCATGATCCTGCCCGACAACCAGCCCGCGATCGCGCCGATGATCAGCATTGCCAATAGGCTACTGAATTCCATGCCTTGCTCCTGAATATTGTTTCACGCAAAGGCATTAGAACACGGCCGGGCCGTTGGGTCACGCACGAACGTAGTGCATCCCCTGGAACCCGGATCGCAGATCCCGCACCTTGGGCGCAACCGATGCGGGATCATCCGCCGACAGTGCCTCGGCGAACAGGGCCACAAGGTCTCCGGCATGTTCGGGGGTCACTCCCCGCCGGACCAACTCGGGCGTTCCGATCCGCAATCCGTTCATGTCACCCGCAACCGAGGCGATCGGCAAACCGATACCACATGCCAGGAACCCAGCCCGCCGCAGGTGTTTTGACACCGCCTGCCCGCCCCCATAGTCGGCGGCCTTCAGCGCGAATTGGTGCGAGGTGGTGACGCCACCAGCCCCCTTGAACACTGGCAATCCCTGATCTTCCATCTCGCTGGCAATTGCCTGCGCAAGATCGATCATCGCTTGCCCATAGGCCGGCCCGCAGTCGACCCAGTCCAGCAACGAAATTGCCAGAGCCGCCGATTTCGCGGCATCGAAATTGGCCGTCATTCCGGGAAAGGCGATGGCGTCCAGCCGTTCGGCAATTTCGGCGTCGTTGGTGACGATCAGCCCACCCGCAGGGCCGCCCAGGCTTTTGTAGGTGCTCATCGTCATCAGATGCGCGCCTTCATCCAACGGATTCGCCCAAGCCCCGCTGGCAATGATCCCGCATTGGTGGGCCGCATCGAACAAAACCTTGGCCCCGATTTCGTCGGCAATTTCGCGCACGGCCGACACAGGATGCGGAAACAGGTTCAGCGAGCCACCGACGGTGATCAACCGGGGCCGGTGCGTTCTGGCCATGTCGCGCAGCGCGGCCAGATCCAGACTGTATCCGTCCGCATCCACTGGTGCATTGATCGTTTGCAGCCCATAAAGCCCTGCGCAGCCACCCTGATGGTGGGTCACGTGCCCGCCGATCGCTGCCGGCGGCGCGATGATCGTATCGCCGGGCCGTGTCAGAGCCATGAAGCCATACAGATTGGCCAAGGCGCCGGATGCGACCCGGATTTCGGCGTATCGCGCGTTGAACACGCGGGCCGCAAGCTCGGCCGCGATCACCTCGATCTCCTCGATGGCCTCAAGCCCCATTTCGTATTTGTCGCCCGGATAGCCCAAAGATGGACGACTGCCCAGACCCGCGGCGAGTGCAGCTTCAGCCCTTGGATTCATGACATTCGTCGCCGGGTTCAGATTGAAACACTCGGCATCATGAATATCCGAGTTTCGCGCGATCAGCGCGTCGATCCCGGCCTCAATCGCCTCCGAGCTGCTGTCGGCAACCTTCCGGGCGATGGTCTGAACAAGGTTTTCGCAGTGGCCCGGAACCCAGGCACGGTGAGCAAGGTGCTGCATCTGATACTCCGTCTTTGCGACCAACGATGCAAAGATCCTGACTTGCGCGCAAACCAGTTTTCCGAAAAATTAGGGTCAGCAAAATTGAGCCTAAATCCATGCCCGTTGCTCCACCGCGCCCCAAACCCCTACCTCTGAACGCGCTGCGGGCGTTTGAGGCCGCTGCCCGCCTGGGCGGATTCTCCGCGGCGGCCACGGAACTTGGCGTCAGCGCAGGCGCGGTATCAGCCCATGTCAAAACGTTGGAAGACGAACTGGGTGCGCCCCTGTTCGAGCGCACCGCGAGAGGCGTTGCCCTGACCGCGCTGGGGCACAAGGCGTTGCCAGACCTGACCAAGGCCTTCGACACCTTGGGACAAGCCACGTTGACAATGCGCGCCCAGGCACAGCCGCAGGTGGTGCATATCGTGACGCTACCCTCGATTGCACAGCTATGGCTGTCGCCAAGGTTGCCCGAACTTCGAGCCGCAGAGCCGGAAATCGAAGTTTCACTCACGGCCGAGGAAAATCCGCCCAACCTCAAGCGTGCGCCCTTCGACATCTACCTGTTTTTCGGCGGAGGCCTGGGGGACCCCATCGCCGAAGACGCCATCTTTCCGGTTTGCGCGCCGGCCTTGGCGCGTCGCCTGACTACGCCCGAGGACCTGGCGAATGTGACCTGCCTGTCCGACTCTACCTGGTTCGACGATTGGCAAACCTGGGTGGCCGCGGCGCGACCCGGATGGACGTTCACACCCCGCGGACCGGTCTTCTCTTTGTACGCGCTGGCCGTCGAAGAAGCGCTGAACGGTGCGGGTGTGTTGATGGGACACAAGGCGCTGGTTCAGCCGCATCTGGACAGCGGTCGACTGGTGGCTCCGTTCGAAACGGTGGTCACTCTTCCCGACAGGCTCAAGCTGTGGTCGCCACGTGCGGTCCGGTCGCAGACACCGGTTGGGCGCGTTGTCGAGTGGCTCAGAAAAACCGCTTAGACCAGAAACCCGCCGTCCGAATCATCCCCGGCCTCTTCCATCAGGCGGCCGATATCTGGAACGGTCACGTGGCGCTTGCCCTGCAGCAGGATCACTTCATCCTTTTTCAGCGCAGATATCTGACGGCTGACGGTTTCGAGCGTCAGACCAAGGTAGTCGGCCATCGCCTCGCGGGTCAGCGGCAGGTCGAAGACGATTGGGCCGGATGAACCCTTCTGGCTGGCAGACGCATCCCGGCGCGCGATGATCGACAGCAGGCTGGCAATCTTCTCGCGCGCGGTCTTGCGGCCAAGAACCAGCATCCATTCACGCGCCGCGTCCAACTCGTCCAACGTCATCTGCAGCAAGCGGTGGGCAATATGCGGCGTGCGGCCCATGAGGTCCTCGAACGGTTTCTTGCGGAAACAGCACATGACCACGTCGGTGGTGGCTTGCACGTCATAAGGCGCCGAGTCGCGCCCCGGCCGCCCTACGAAGTCGCTGGGCAGCAGCAGGCCCACCATCTGGGTGCGTCCGTCCTCCATGGTTTGGGTCAGAGACGCGATCCCGGACACGACCGAGCCGACGAAATTCATTTGATCGCCCGACCAGATGATCGTCTGACCGGCCTCGAAGCTGCGGTAATACTTGATCTCTTCCAAAGCGACCAACTCGTCCGCATCGCAGCGCGCGCAAACGGCTCGATGCCGAATTGGGCAGTCTTCGCAATTGGAGTGGTCAACAGGGGTATTCAGAGTCATGCGCGCGTCCACTTGATCTCGGTCAAGGTTTTCTGGTCGTCGAGCCTATACCGGTGTCGTCATGATAGTAAAACCTCAATTGGCAAAGCTTGGACTATTTGACGCGAAGGTACCGCGTTATACCAGCTATCCGACCGCCCCCCACTTCAACAACGACGTGGGGCCCGACATGTTTGGCGACTGGATTTCCGCCATCCGGCCGGGCAGTTCGATCTCGCTCTATGTCCATGTGCCGTTCTGCCGCCGGCTGTGCTGGTTCTGCGCCTGCCGCACCCAGGGCACCCAGACCGACAACCCGGTCATCGCCTATGTCGATGTCCTCAAGGCCGAGTTGGACCTGCTGGCCTCGCGCCTGCCCAGCGGAGTGACCCTGTCGCGCCTGCATTGGGGCGGGGGCACGCCCACGCTGCTGAACCCCGACCTGATGCGCGAACTGGCCGCGCATATTTTGGGCATTGTCCCACTGGGACACAACGCGGAATTCTCGGTCGAGATCGACCCCAACGAGGTGGATGCCGCCCGACTGGATGCGCTGGCCGAGGCCGGGATGAACCGCGCCTCGATCGGGGTTCAGGATTTCGATGACGAGATCCAGAAGACGATCGGGCGCATCCAGAGCTATGACACCACCCGCGAGGCGATCGACATGATCCGCGAGCGCGGCGTGCCCAGCCTGAACGCTGACATCCTGTATGGACTGCCACACCAGACCAAGGCGCGGATGACCGAAAGCGTGCAAAAGCTGCTGTCGCTCAACCCCGACCGGGTGGCCCTGTATGGCTACGCGCATGTGCCGTGGATGGCGAAACGCCAGCAGCTGATCCCGTCCGACGCCCTGCCGACGCCGGAACAGCGGCTTGATCTGTTCGATACCGCCCGCCGTCTGTTCCTGTGGGACAATTACGAAGAAATCGGCATCGACCATTTCGCCACCAGGGATGACGGGCTGACCCATGCACTGAAAGCCGGGCGGCTCAAGCGGAACTTCCAGGGCTACACCGACGACCAGGCCGAGGTTCTGATCGGCGTCGGCGCCAGCTCGATCTCGCGCTTCCCGCAGGGCTATGCGCAGAACGCGCCAGCCACGTCGGCCCATACCAAAGCGGTACGCGATGGCCGGTTCTCGACCTCGCGCGGGCATCTGTTCAAGGATCAGGACATTCTGCGCGCCCGTTTGATCGAGGCCCTGATGTGCGACTTCCGCATCGAAACGGCCGAAATCCTGCGCGACCACGACATCTCGGCGGCCGAGCTGACGGCGATGTACCAGCGCGCCAATGACGCCTTCGACGGGCTGTTGCAAGTCACCGATGACGGGCTGTTCATCCCGCCCGAGGCGCGCGCCTTGACCCGGATGATCGCCCGCACCTTCGACGCCTATGACCTGAGCAAGGCGGGCCACAGCTCGGCGATCTGACGACAGGCGGCAGGCCGCATGCCGGCCAGTCGCCACAATGCAAAAAAGCGGGGGGTTGACGCGCGCGGTGGGTTTTCCCCACACTCGGAAGACGGGCGGCAGGCCGCCCGACGCCGAGGCAGGCCATCATTCAGACAAAACTCGCCGGCGCATCCGCGTCCGACAGCGCCTTTCGTGCAACCACTCTGCAACTTGACGAAGGGACAGCACCCATGCGCGTTTTTACCGTCCTCGGCCCCAGCCAATCGGGCAAGACAACACTGGTCGAGGCCATCAGTCGCCTTGATGGCCGGCCCACCACATTCGACCTGTCCGGAACCGTGCATCTGCACGGTTTTTCTTATCTGGACGAACCGTGGTGCGCGATAGATGTCGACGGCGGGGGCGATGCGCTGGCCTATGCCGGGCCCGCCATGGCCATTTCCGACGCGGCGGTGGTGGTTGTCCCGCCGGACCCGGACGCGGCGGTTTTATGCGCCCCCTATCTGCGGCTGGTCGAGGAGGCGGGCATTCCCTGCTTTCTGTTCATCAACCGGATGGACAACCCCAACGGCCGCATCCGCGACATCATCGCCGCGCTGCAGACCTATTGCAGCCATCACATCACCCTGCGGCAGGTGCCGATCCGTGAAGGCGAAGCCATCATCGGCGCCGTCGACCTGATCTCGGAGCGCGCGTGGAAATATCAGGAAGGTCAGCCCTCGGCGCTGATCGAACTGCCGCAATCGATGGCCGATCGCGAGGCCGAAGCCCGCACCGAACTGCTCGAAACCCTGTCGGATTTCGACGACAACCTGCTCGAGCAGCTGATCGAGGACAAACAGCCGCCTAGCGCCGAGATCTATGACTTGGCAGCGCAGGTGTTGCAGAACCACCAGCTGATCCCGGCCTGCCTGGGCGCGGCCAGCCATGGCAACGGGCTGACCCGCCTGATGAAGGCCCTGCGGCACGAGGCGCCCGAGTTCGACATCGCCGCCGACCGGGACGCGGCGCCCGAGGCCGCCCGCGCCATCGCCGGGTTTGCCGACGTCAAGAAGCACATCGGCAAGATCATCGTCCTGCGGGGGCTGGGCGACGGGATCAAGGCGCATGACCCGCTGGGCGGCGAAACCGTTGGCAACCTGACCGCGCTGGACGCCAAAACCCAGATCGACGGGCTGAAGGCCGGCGAGATCGGGCTGGCGGTGAAATCCGACCACCTCAACCCCGGCAATATCTATGACAGCAGTGACTCCACGCCGCTGCCGGACTGGGCCACGGCGCATCCGGTCGCCCATCGGCAGGTGGTTTCGCCGGCCCATGAACGCGACGACGTGCGCCTGTCCAACGCGCTGTCCCGGCTGGTCGAGATCGACCCGGGCCTGACGCTGGAACAGGACGAGCTGAGCGGCCATGCCGTTCTCGGCTCGCAAGGGCCGCAGCACATGCGTCGGGTGATCGCCAAGCTGGCCGAGGATTTCGGGATCGAGATCGAGACCTCTCCGGTCGAGACCGCGTATCGCGAGACCATCCGCGCCACCGTCGAACACCGGCACCGCCACCGCAAGCAATCCGGCGGCGCGGGGCAGTTCGCAGACGTGGTGATCTCGGTCGCGCCGCTACCGCGCGGATCTGGCTTTCAGTTCGACGAGGTGGTCAAGGGCGGCGCGGTGCCCAAGAACTATATCCCCTCAGTCGAACAAGGCGCGGTCGATGCATTGGCGCAGGGCCCTGAGGGTTTTCCCGTGGTGGATGTGAAGGTCACGCTGCATGACGGCAAGCATCACAACGTGGACAGTTCCGATTTTGCCTTCCGGACGGCCGGCAAAAACGCCGTGCGCGAGGCCTTGCCGCAGGCCAAACCCGTCGTGTTGCAGCCGATCCTGAACGCCGAGATCCACGTTCCGTCGGCCTTCGTGGGCGATCTGGTGCCCACGATCAGCTCGCTTCAAGGGCAGGTTCTGGGGTTCGAGGGCAACCCGAACGCGCCGGGCTGGGAAATCTTCAACGCCAAACTGCCCGCCGTGGCCGAGGACGAGCTGCACCGCACGCTGGCCAGCGCCACGCGCGGGACCGGCTGGGTCAAGCTGCAGTTCGACCACTATGAAGAGCTTCGGGGCCCGGTGCCGAAATCGGCGGCGCGCGAAGCGGCCAACGCCTAGCCCGCCGCTGCGATCAGTTCGCGAGTATAGTCATCCTGGGCGTTGACGAAGAGGTCTTCGGCAGCGCCCATCTCGACCACGTCTCCATTGCGCATGACTATCACCTTGTGTGACATCGCCCGCACCACCTTCAGGTCGTGACTGATGAACAGGTAGGCCAGCCCGTATTTCTTCTGCAGGTCGCGCAGCAGTTCGACGATCTGCACCTGTACCGTCATGTCCAACGCACTGGTAGGTTCATCCAGAACCAACAGCTTGGGCCGCAGCACCATGGCGCGGGCAATCGCGATGCGCTGGCGTTGCCCGCCCGAGAATTCGTGCGGGTAACGGTCCATGGCCGCCGGGTCCAGGCCCACCTCGGTCATCACCTCGGCCACCAGCTCGCGCGGGGCGCGGTGCGGATCAACCTTGTGGATCGCCAGACCCTCGGCAATGATCTGCTGGCAGGTCATGCGCGGGCTGAGGCTGCCGAACGGGTCCTGAAAAACGATCTGCATGTCCTTGCGCAGGCGGCGCAGTTCACGCGTGGACCAGCGGCGCACATCCTGCCCGCGGAAGGTGATCCCGCCCTCGGAGGCGATCAGCCGCATGATCGCCAGCGCCAGCGTGGTCTTGCCCGAGCCGCTTTCGCCCACGATCCCAACGGTTTCGCCCGCCCGCACGCTGAGCGTAGCGTCGTTCACGGCCTTCACATAGCCGACCGTGCGCTTCAGGAACCCGCGCTGGATCGGGAACCAGACCTTCAGATGCTCGGTCCGGGCCACTTCTTCGGCCGCGGGGTCGATCGGGTCGGGTATGCCCGTGGGTTCGGCCGCCAGCAGCTTGCGCGTATAGGGATGCTGAGGGTTGTCGAAGATCTCGGCCACAGGGCCGGTCTCGACGATCTCGCCATCCTTCATCACGCAGACCCGGTCAGCGATGCGCCTCACGATGCCCAGATCATGGGTGATGAACAGCATCCCCATGTTTTCCGATTTCTGCAGCTCGGCCAGCAGTTCGAGGATCTGCGCCTGAATGGTCACGTCCAGCGCGGTGGTCGGCTCATCCGCGATCAGGATGTCGGGCTGATTGGCCAGCGCCATGGCGATCATCACCCGCTGCCGCTGTCCGCCGGACAGCTGATGAGGATAGGCGTCCAGCCGTTCCTCGGGGTCGCGGATGCCGACCTTGTTCAACAATTCGACGATCCGGGCCCGCGCCGCGTCGCCCGTCAGCCCCTGGTGCAGGGCCAGCGATTCCGCCATCTGCTTCTGGATCGTGTGCAGCGGGTTCAGCGAGGTCATCGGCTCCTGAAAGATGAAGCTGATGTCGTTGCCGCGCACCTCCATCAGGCGCTGCTCGGATGCGCCGATCATCTCTTGCCCGTCATAGGTGACCGACCCTTCGACAATCGCGCTGTCGCCCAGCAGCGACACGGTGGACAGAGCCGTGACCGATTTGCCGGAGCCGGATTCGCCCACCAGCGCCACGGTTTCCCCGCGATCGACATGGAACGACACACCCCGAACCGCCGTGGTCACCTGCCCATCCTGACGGAACGAGACCTTCAGGCTTTTGACATCCAACAAGCTCATGAGAAGGTCTTTCGCGGGTCGAACGCGTCACGCACGCCTTCGAAGATGAAGACCAGCAGCGACAGCATGATGGCAAAGGTGAAAAAGGCAGTGAAGGCCAGCCACGGCGCCTGCAGGTTCTGCTTGGCCTGAAGGGTCAGTTCACCCAGCGAGGGCGCCGAGGACGGCAGGCCAAAGCCCAGGAAATCGAGACTGGCCAGCCCGCCGATCGTGCCGGTCACGATGAACGGCATGAAGGTCAGCGTGGCCACCATCGCGTTGGGCAGCATGTGGCGGAACATGATGGTCAGGTTGCCTACGCCCAGCGCCTTGGCCGCGCGCACATATTCCAGGTTGCGGGCGCGCAGGAACTCGGCCCGCACTACGCCCACCAGGCCTGTCCAGGAAAACAGCACCATCAGGATCACCAGCAGCCAGAAGCTGCGCCCCAGCACCGCGAACATGATGATGATGACATAAAGCGACGGGGTGGATGACCAGATCTCGATGATGCGTTGGAAGATCAGGTCCAGCCAGCCGCCGAAAAAGCCCTGCAACGCGCCGGCGAATATGCCGATCAGGCTGGCCGCACCGGTGACGATCAGGGTGAACAGGATCGACAGGCGGAAGCCATAGATGACGCGCGCCAGCACGTCGCGCTTGGTGTCGTCAGTGCCCAGCAGGTTCTGCCGGTTGGGCGGCAGCGGCGCGGCGCCGGGACGATCGACGCTGGTGTTGAAAGAATAGGGGATCGGCGGCCAGATGGCCCAGCCACGCTCGAAACCCTCGGCTTGGAACGTTCCCGCCTTGATTTGCTCGATGATACCTTCGGGGTCATCGAAACAGTCATCCAGCCCGCCGCTGTCGATCAGGCAACGGACCTCGGGGTCGCGGTAGATCGCCTCGGTCTGGAAGTCGCCGCCGAACTCGGTCTCGGCGTAGAAGTTGAAGATAGGCGTATAGAACTCGCCCCGATACTTCACAAGGATCGGTTTGTCATTGGCGATGAATTCCGCGAACAGCGACAGACCGAACAGCACCGAAAAGATGATCAGCGACCAGAAGGCCCGGCGGTTGCGGCAGAAATTGCGCCAGCGACGTTGGTTCAGAGGAGAAAGTGCCATTTACCCCTCGCGTTTCTCGAAATCGATGCGCGGATCGACCAGCACATACATCAGGTCGCTGATGATGCCGACGACCAGACCGAGCAGACCGAAAATGAACAGCGTCCCGAAGATCACCGGATAATCGCGCGCCACTGCGGCCTCAAAGCCCAGACGACCGAGGCCATCCAGCGAGAAGATCGTCTCGATGATGATCGACCCGCCGAAGAACACGCCGATGAACACCGCCGGGAAGCCGGCGATCACGATCAGCATCGCGTTGCGGAATACGTGGCCGTACAAAACGCGCTGCTCGCTCAGCCCCTTTGCGCGGGCGGTCATGACGTATTGCTTTTTGATCTCGTCCAGAAACGAATTCTTGGTCAGTAGCGTCAGCGTGGCAAACGCGGAAATCGTAAGTGCGATGGTCGGCAGGGCGATGTGCCAGAAGTAGTCGGCCACTTTGCCCAGCAGGCTGAGGTCTTCCCAATTGTCCGAGGTCAGCCCGCGCAGCGGGAAGATCTGCCAGTAGGAGCCGCCCGCAAACAGCACCAGCAGCAGGATCGCAAACAGGAAGCCGGGGATCGCATAGGCCACGATGATGGTCGCGCTGGTCCATGTGTCAAAGCGTGAACCATCCTTGACCGCCTTGCGGATGCCCAGCGGGATCGAGACCAGATAGGCGATCAGCGTCGACCACAGGCCCAGCGAGATCGAGACCGGCATCTTCTCAAGCACCAGGTCGATCACCGAGACCGAGCGGAAGTAGCTTTCGCCAAAATCCAGCGTCAGATAGTTGCCCATCATGTTCAGGAACCGCTCGACCGGCGGTTTGTCGAAGCCGAATTCTTTCTCCAGTTCGGCGATGAATTCCGGCGGTAGGCCGCGGGCGCCCACGTATTTGTCATCGAAAACGCCACCGCCGGGTTCGGCCCCGGCACCCGCGTCACCGGACCCCGCAAAACCCGCGAATACATCGCCCTGCCCTTCGATCTGGGCGATGATCTGCTCGACCGGACCGCCGGGCACGAACTGCACCAGCGTGAAGTTGACGATCATGATGCCCAGAAGGGTCGGAATGACCAGCAACAGGCGTCGAAGAATATATGCGCCCATGTTAACGCAGCGCGCCTTCTGCTTTCAGGGCCGCTTCCTTTTCGGGATTGATCCACCACAGATCAAGGTATCCCAGCGCATAGGGCGGCAACTGATCGGGGTATTCGTACATGTTGTAGTAGGCTGTCCAGTATTCCGCTATATACCCATCCGGTATGATGAAGAACTCATAGCGCAAGGCGCGATCCAAGGCCATAAGCGCTGCGTCCTGATCAGTTTGATTGTTGGTCGCGAAAGACGCCTCGATGATGGCGTCCACCAACGGGCTGGCAAGGCCTGCCGGGTTGAACAGGCTGAACTCGGCCTCTTTCGAGCCATACATCTGACTGAGGCCACCGCCAGTGGACAGGAACGCGCCATAGCGTGTTGAATAAACCATGTCATAGTCACGCTCGCGGCTGCGCAGGGTGTACTGCGCCGGATCGACCTTTTTGGCCGACGCATCCACGCCCAGCGCCTGGAGGTTTTGGACAAAGGTCTCGATCATCGTGGCTGTCGATGTCGGCAGGTTGGACGGATAGGGGATGTTCACCCGCAGGGTCTGACCCTGAGCATTGCGGCGCAAGTTGCCGTCGCCTACGGGCCATCCGGCTTCGTCCAACAATTTTGAGGCTTTGCGCAGGTTGCGCCGATCGTTCAGGCGCGCCGGGCTGGATTCGTGAACGGTCGTGACCGGTTCGGACAACAGCTCGGGTGGAACCACGTCGCCCAAAGCCTGCAGAAATGCCAGCTCTGCCCCCTGCGGTGTATCCATCGCTTCAAGCGGCGTGCCTTCGATGAACGAATCGCGGGGCGAGTTCAGCCCGAACAGCAGAGATTCATTGGCCCATTCAAAGTTGAATGCCAGCGCCAGTGCCTTTCGAACATTCTTGTCCGCGAATTGCGGACGCGCGAGGTTGAACACAAATCCCGACGGGGTCGGCGGACTGCCATTCGCAATCGCGTCCTTGACGACATAGCCCTCTTTCAACTTGGGGAAGTCATAGCCGGTCGCCCACAGTTTGGGATCGCTTTCGATCCGCAGCGTGTATTCGCCTGCCTTGAAGCCTTCAAAGGCGGCTGTCTGGTCCGCGAAATACTCGACTCGGATGGTATCATAGTTGTGCCGGCCCTTGTTGAACGGCAAGTCCTTGCCCCAGTAGTCGTCCCGGCGTTTGTAGACGATGCGCCGGTTGATATCGTAGCTGTCCAATTTGTAAGGCCCAGATCCAACGGCGACTTCCAGGCGCGGCTCGTCGAGGCGACGGGACGGATCGGCCTCGAACCACGCTTTCGAGAATACCGGCGTCGCGCCGACGGTTTCGATCCGGCTGCGGGCCGTCAATTCGGGATTGAACGTGAACTTGACTGTATGCGTATCCAGTGCCTCGGCGCCGGTCACCATCCGCCCGACGGCCTGTGCGTACGACGGCAGGCCCTGTTCGATGAACAGGCGGTGGCTATAGACCACATCCTCGGCGGTGACAGGCGTGCCATCCCAGAACGTCGCTTCGGGGCGCAGGTGGAAAATGACCCAGTTGCGGTCGGCGTCATACTCGAGGCTCTCGGCCAATACGCCGTAGTACTGACCGACACTGTCATCGGTGCTGTCCATCAGCCGATCGTATTGCAGTGTCGTCAACGCTCCGGGGCGACCTTTGCGCGAATATGGGTTCAGGGAATCAAACGTGCCCGATGCGGCCAATGACAGTTCGCCGCCCTTGGGTGCATCCGGATTGGCATAGTTCAGGTGCGTGTAGTCGGCGGGGTAGTCGAGATTGCCGAAGTACGAGTAGCCATGGCTGCGAATGATCTGGTCCTCGTCGGCCCGGGCTGGCCCCGCCTGCCCCAGAACCAACGCCGCCGAAATGCCCAATGCCGCGACCCAATGACGAAAACCTTGTTCGCGCGCGCCAGGCAGATGGGAAATCATACGGGTCATCCTTCGATGTTGTCTTCTGTCCATGTCCTTGTGCGCAAGCTAAAAGCCCAGCACTGACACTTGCAAGTTTAGAATGCGTGAGCGCTTTGTGAAGTTTTGCTCAGACAAAAAAAGCCGCTGCACATGGCAGCGGCTTTCGCTTTTCGGTGTCTGGGTGGGCAGATCAGCCGCCAATCGTCTGCAGGTACGCGATCAGGTCTGCGCGTTCCTGAGCCTTTTTGAGACCGGCAAAGCTCATCGAAGTGCCTTGGATATAGCCTTTGGGGTTTGCAATGAACGCATCCAGCTCTTCCGGGGTCCAGTTGCCGCCATGCGACTGCATCGCCGCCGAGTAGCCGAAGCCCGCAGCCGCCGCCACAGGGCGGTCCACGACGCCATACAGGTAAGGACCGGTACCATTGGAGCCTTCTTCCAGCTTGTGGCAAGCCGAACACTTGCGGAAAACCTTCGCGCCCTTTTCCGGGTCAGCTGCGGCCAGCAGGTCGGCAAAGACCACTTCTTCGCCGTCAGCGCTTTCGCCCGAGCTTTCGGTTTCAATAACATAGGCGGCTTCGCCGTGCCCGCCGACATGGTAGAGAACATCGCCCCCCCATTTTGCCAGGAGGAGTACAAGGAAGGCACCGAACAGGCCGGCTGCGGCCTTGGTAACTGTCATCGTGTCGAACATTGATCGCGAGTCCATTTCAGCTGTCTTCGGGGTGTCTAAGGCTTCCCCTTGCAAGAGGCAAGGTATAGACACCGCGACGAAACGCCCAATTCTGGAACTTGTTGCACGGAATCGACCAAATGACCAAACGCATCGCCTTTCAGGGGGAACCCGGCGCCTACAGTCACGAAGCCTGTCGCAATGCGCGTCCGGATATGGAGGCCCTACCCTGCCGAACGTTCGAGGAGGTAATCGAATCGGTGCGCTCGGGCGAGGCCGATCTGGCCATGCTGCCGGTCGAGAACAGCACCTATGGACGGGTGGCCGATATCCACCGCCTGCTGCCGCATAGCGGGCTGCACATTGTGGACGAGGCCTTCGTGCGGGTTCACATCAACTTGCTGGGCGTGCCGGGCGCAAAACTCGAAGATATCACCGAAGCCCATTCACATCTGGTGCTGTTGCCGCAATGCGCAAGCTTCCTGAAGGCCCATGGCATCCGCGGGCGGGTCAGCCCTGACAACGCCCGCGCGGCGCGCGAGGTCTCGGAAGCGGGTGAGAAACATTCGGCGGCCCTGGCCAGCGAACTGGCTGGCGAAATATACGGCCTTGAACTGCTGGCGCGCCACATCGAAGACAGCGACGACAACACGACCCGCTTTCTGGTGATGTCGCGCGAGGACGACCGCAGCCGCCGTGGCGAGCACGGGATGATCACCAGCTTCGTGTTCCAGGTCCGGAACATTCCGGCGGCGCTGTACAAGGCCATGGGCGGTTTTGCCACCAACGGCATCAACATGACCAAGCTGGAAAGCTACATGGTTGATGGCTCGTTCACGGCGACTCAGTTCTACGCGGACATCGTCGGCCACCCGGAAGACCGCAATGTTCAGCTCGCGATGGATGAACTGCAGCATTTCACCACGAATGTCGAAGTGCTGGGCGTGTACCCCGCTGCTCGACCACGCGGTTAGTCTGCTCCCACGCGCAAGCCGCTTGGGACTGCTGGAGGCCGGTCAAACGCCGGCTCTCAAGCCCCGTGCAGATAGCGTTCTTCCATTTCGCGCGCAAAGTCGCTCAGTCGCATCTGGAACTGGCGCCGGAATCTGGCCTTGCCCAGCTTCAACGACTGCAGAAGCAGACGCGCAGGCAAGGTCTTGGCCGCCAGTGACATCTCGATGCTCAGCCGCGTCTGCTTCTGCGACAGCGACAGAAAATCAATCGTGGTCAGGCCGTTCATCCCCTTGCTTGTCGATCGAAACCGCATGGCTGTGGGGCGATCGAACTCGGCCACCTCGACCGCGACGTGGCGAGGCTTGCCACGGATCATGATATCGGCTTCCCAGCACGACCCGACCCAGTGACCCGGCATCTCGACGGTGCGTCGAACCTCGACACCGCGGCGCATCGCCATGCGCTCGAACCGTTCGAAATCCGCGACCATGTCGAACACCGCATCGATCGGCGCCTGGATATCTTCGCGTGCTGAAACCTGCATGTCGGCCTTTTCTGCTCGGTCAGGGTGTTAGTGTTTCGTCAGTCCAGCGTATCTGCAAGCCAGTTACGCAAAAGAAAATGCGCGATTGCCCCCTTCCGCGCCGGCAGAAGCTTGGGGTGCTCGCCTGCAAAAGCCTGCATCATCTCGGATTTGGTGACCCACATCGCGTCCTCGATCTCGACCGGGTCGATCGTGATCTCGCGGGACAGCGCCTGCGCTGCACACCCGAACATCAGCGACGACGGAAATGGCCAGGGTTGACTTGCCAGATAGCTGACGGGTCCGACCGGAACTCCGGCCTCCTCAATGACCTCGCGTCGCACGGCGGCCTCAAGGGTTTCGCCCGGTTCGACGAAACCGGCCAGCAGTGAATACATACCGTCGGGCCACCCCGGAGATCTGCCCATCAGGACAGAATCACCATGCGTGACCAACATGATCACCACCGGATCGGTGCGTGGAAAGTGCTGCCCGCCACAGGCCGGGCACAGCCGTTGCCACCCGGCCTGTGAAATGTTGGTCGGGTTGCCGCAGCGCGCGCAAAACCTGTGCGTCTCGTGCCAGCCGATCACGGCCTTGGCGGTGGCTGCCAATTCGGCGTCCCGGGCCGACAGCCGGGTCATGATCCGACGAAGCTCGGCGAACACGTGGCCCACGGGCAGCCCCGGATGCTGCTGTTCGGTTCGGTCCACGAACGCTCCAACGCCCGACAGGTCCAACCCGTCGGCAGACCAATTCGAAATGTCCATTGCAAACAGCGGCGCACCCGCATCACTGCGCCCCAGCAAGATCGGTTGGTCGATCGCCCCGCCGGGTCCGTTCGTAACCAGATCGTGGTCCATCGGAACCAAGGCCAACTGGTCCAACGCTTCGCCCATGACCAGCGGTTTGCCCCGCCACATCAGGATGCACCGCGCCGTGGTATCGGACCGTGCTGCCTCCAAAGCTCTGGCATCGGTACGGATCTGCGCCGCCCGGTCCAGTCCAGAGCCGCCAAATGTCACGCTTTCCGCCCGTTTCATGCCTGTCCCTTTGGAATTTGCACAAGGGCTGCCACGACTTGGGCACTGGTGCAATGGGAATTCACACTCGCAAAAAGCATCGTTGTCGCAAAGGACGCATGGAAGCCCTGACGATTACCTGTATTCTACCTTTAAGTGAAAACGTATGCACAACAGCACCTAAAAGAAGAAAATTGGCTCTGAAATCCTCCCTGCTTCAGGCACATCCCCACTTGAAAACCGCGCACATCCGGATTCTTGCAACGACCGATCTGCACATGAATCTGAGCAGTTTCGACTATTATGCGGACCGGCCGGAACCAAGTGTGGGCTTCACCCGAACCGCCAGTTTGATCCGCTCTGCACGTCAAGAGGCGGAAGAGGCGAATGCAACTGTCCTGTTGTTCGACAACGGCGATTCCCTTCAGGGGACACTTCTGGGTGACTGGGCGGTCGCGCAGACCGACGCGACCCACCCGTTGATGTCAGCCTTTGGGCGCTTGGGCTACGACGCAATTGCGCTGGGGAACCACGATTTCGGCTTTGGTCTGCCAGCTCTGGGCCGGATCGTTTCTCGGGCACCTTGCCCGGTTTTGTGCAGTAACATGCAGTGTCTGACCGGGGTAGCGCCCTGGCAGAAACAGGCAATCCTGACCCGTCATGTCCACATCAACGGCCATAGCATTCCTGTCCGAATTGGCGTGTTCTCGATCCTGCCGCCGCAGACGGTGAAGTGGGAAGCACCACAATTGGAAGGCCAGGTTGCAGCCGAGGATGCTGTCGCCACGGCGCGCCGGATGGCCGAGAAATTGCGTTGTCAGGGCTGTGACCTGATTGTGGCCCTTGCACATTCAGGGATGGGCGAGCCGGACGCCGCGCCGATGTCGGAAAATGTGGTCGCACAGCTTTCTGCACTGGACGGTATTGATGCAATCGTGGCCGGACACACGCACCTGACCCTGCCCGACCCAAGCGATGGTAACCCACGGCAGGTCAGTCCCGTGGTCATGCCCGGATCAGCGGGGTCGCATTTGGGGGTGATCGACCTTTCGCTTGCTATGAACGCCGCGGGAGAAGCGAGAATTGCTGGTCACAGCGCGCATCTGCGCGCGATCTGCCCGGGCGGGGCTGAAGCCGGAGATCGGGTCGTTCCTGAAGACCCTGAGATGGTCGAACTTTTTGCCGCAGCCCACAAAGCGACCCGCAAAGCCGCTGCCCAGCCGGTGGGCCGGATCAATCGTCCTCTGCATAGCTATTTCACCTTCTGCGGGGTGGATCACGGGCTGAACTTGGTCGCCGCAGCCCAGGCCGCGGCCCTGCGACCGGTTCTGGCCGGAACGGCCTTTGAGACTCTGCCAGTTCTGTCCGCAGCTGCACCTTCGAAATTCGGAGGCCGGGCCGGCCCAAGGCACTACACCGAAGTCCCGGCTGGCGATGTCACCGTACGGCACGTCTCGGACATGCATGTGTTCCCAAACCAACTGGCCGCCATGCTGCTGGATGGCCGCCAGATCGCCGAGTGGCTGGAGATGTCGGCTGCCCAATTCTCCCAACTCGGCGATAGCGACGAGCAGGTTCTGATCAACCCCGAGGGCACCGGGCACAATTTCGACGTGGTGCATGGGGTGACCTACAGGTTCGATCTGACGCAGCCCGCGCGATATGATTTGGGCGGCCAGTCGATCGACACGTCGCATTCCCGCCTGCGCGATCTTGCCTATCAGGGTCGCCCCGTCGATCCGGATGAACAATTCGTCGTTGCATCAAACAGCTACCGAGCCAATGGCGGCGGCAACTTTCCCGTCCCAGACCCGTCCCGCCTGATCCCGGTGCCGCCGCTGAGCCTTCAGGGTATCTTGCGCGACTACCTGGCGGGACGATTGGGTCCGGATCCGTTGGAAAACACCGCCCAAAGCTTTTCTTTTGTTCCGCAGGCGGGCCGGTCCGTGATTCTGAAGACCGGGCCAAGCGCTGCAAACTACCTGCACGAGCTGGACCACTTTGCGGCCACCACCGACGGGCAGGACGCGCGCGGGTTTCTTCGGATACGCCTGTCTTTGTGACGGGTTGCCAAGCGGCTGCGTGATGCCTATATCGGCGGTCGAGAGGTTGGCGCGGGCAAGCGCCTCGCCAACCTGGTCAGGTCCGGAAGGAAGCAGCCACAACGAGCCCCGCTTGGGTCGATGTCCAACCTCTCACTTGACGCCGCGCCGCGTATTCGGCCGGGTCAATCCAACCTCTGCATTTTGTCGTTGTTCCTGAAAACCGCGCTTACGGGCGAGTCAGGCGATCAATCGCGGCCAAACGGCACTGCTGCGGCGGGCGAAGGCGCCGATATGACCGATTTCGGACAGTCCGAAATCCTTGGCCTCCAACAAGTGCCGACGGGCGGTCGGACCATAGAGTTCAGCCAGCCGCCAGACGGCGGGCGGTGGCACTGTCTGGTCATCCTCAAACGCAATGATATCCGCCGTGGCGTTCGCCCGGCTCCAATCCGCCTGGGGAAGCGTGTCACCAAGTTCGGGCAGATAGCTGGTGGGCGATGTACACCACTTGCGCCATTGCCAATAGACGCCAGCCGGCAAGTCGGCTCCGAATCCCAGTAGTTTCCCTGGCAGGTACCCCAGGAGACGCACCAGAGGTGGCACATGGCCATACCAGAACAGAGTCGCCAAGCCCTTGTAGGGCCACGGGTGATCAGCCACCGTCACCAAACCTGCGCACACACAGATCATCCGGTCGATCTGTTCGATTTCCGGTTGCAGCGGACCCAGCATTCCACCGACCGAATGCCCGATCACCCACAGTTTTGCCTGCGGGTAGCGACGGCGCATCTCGGCACGCGCTGCGGGCATGTCGATCAGCGCCCAGTCCGCCATCGTGGCCTTCGAGTCCTTCAGCCGCCCGGTCAGCGAATGCTCGAAATCCCGGTAATCATATGTCAGGCAAGCCATACCGCGCTCGGCGGCCAGCCAGCGAGCAAAGTGCTGATAGTAGTCACGTGGCACTCCTGTTGCGCCGTTCAGGACCACAACGGTTTGCGGCTCGACCGCCGGAGTGTAAAGCCGCGCCGCCAGCTGGGTCTGGCCCGACGGAAACTGAAAGTCTTCCACGTCAACCGCGTGCTGCGAATCCAACATCTTTGCCTCCAAACACTCTGGACCGATCGGTCTAATACTTTGTGTCTGGACCATTTGGTCTAGGGCTGTCAATATTCGGCCTGCATGACCCAACGTCCACCAAACACCAAAGATCGCCTGATCGTGACTGCCGCCAAACTGTTCCAGCGCTCGGGCTATAACGGTGTCGGTCTGGCGGAATTGCTGGCCGAAGCGCAGGCCCCCAAAGGTTCGCTGTATCACCATTTTCCAAAGGGCAAGCCGGATCTGGCCCTGGCGGCGGCCAGTTGGGCCTCGGACGGGATGTTGAACATGATCGCTGCGGCATTCGACGACGCCGCGGATTTTCGCGACGGGGTCACCACCCTGTGCCACAAAATCGCGAAGCTGTTCGATACCTCGGCGCAATGGGAGACCTGCCCCATCGCCGCCACCCTGTTCGAAAGCCCCGACAACCGCGCGTTTCGGGAGCATGCCGACCGTCTGTATGAAAGCTGGATCATCGAAGTTCGAAACCACGCCGCGCGGCTCGGAGTTTCCGACCCCGAAAATGCTGCGGATACCCTGTTCATCGTGATGCAGGGCGGCTGGCAATTGGCCCGTGCCCGCAGGGATTCGAATGTGCTGCGCAGACTGCCTGATCTGTTCCCTTGGGACTCACTCCGGCAACCGGGCTGAAACCGTCTTGACTCGATCGCGGATACACCGCTAGCGATGAGGGGATGGTTCCCGTGCCGTTTCGGCCCGGGATGAAAAGGGAACACGGTGCGGTCCAACCCGGAACTCCGGAGCGGACCAAGGCCGCGACTGCCCCCGCAACTGTAGGCGGAGAGCGATGCCGAAAAACCACTGACCGCAAGGTTGGGAAGGTCGGCAAAGCAAAGACCCGCAAGTCAGGAGACCTGCCATCAAACGTGAAACCGAAACTCGGACGGGGTGTCCGGGCAGGGTCTGGCCTTGAAACCGGCGTCTGTCCAAATCCACCCCGCCCAGCGCGCGGAGGGCGCAACATGATTTGGAAGACCGACACCCATGAATTCGCGGCAACAATCTGCCAGCGCACCGGAAAGACCTGCCCGGCACTGGCGCGCATGGCACGGGCCATCGCGCAGGCAATGGCGACGGCGCAGGCCGCTACATCCCCCGACTTCCAAGTGGAAGGCAGCAGCGAACTGGCCCATTGCGAACATGGCTGCACGGCGCGGTTCGATGCACGTCCCGAACGGATCCGCGTGTATTGCGGAGCGGCCGCCGATACCCCGTCCGACTGCCTTGATACCTTTGCCGACATGCTGTTTGACGACCAGCGCGACGCCCTGCCCGCACAGGTCATTGGTGATCGACCCTGTGCGATGCTGCAGGCCACGGCGATCATGCCCGTGGTCAGGGCCAAGCGCGAGTTCCGCGCAACCGCCTGAAGGTCAGGTCGCCAGTGCCTCGCGCGCCGGGGCGATGGCCCAGTCCATCTGAGCATCGGTTTCGACCGCGCAGGGGCGTACGGCCCGCAGGCGTTTCAGGGCCTGTTCCGGCTGCTCGCCGCTTTCGATCATCAAGCGCAGAACAACCATGCCCGACCGCCCGCAACCGCCCCGGCAGTGGACCAGTACCCGCCCGCCGCCCGACAGCGCATGGCGGGCGGCGGCACTGACTTCGGGCCAGCGGCCGGATATCTCGGTCGACGGCGCCGAGAAGTCGGCGACCGGCAGATGCGCCCACCGACAGGCGCGCCGATGAATGTCACAGCCCAATTCGCCTGCACCCACAGAAACCAGTTCGGCAAGGGTTGTCATCGAAATCACCAGCCCCGGCGCCCAGGCTGAAATCAGGTCCAGGTCTCCCTCATAGTCGCCGCCACCGCCGGGAACCGAGGTCAGGGCCAGCGTACCGCCACCCACCTGCAATGCATGAACCACAAGATTTGTCATCAGACGTTCCCCCCGAAACTGGCTGATTGAACTTGATCCGCGCAGTATGCCTCACACCGCGCGCTCGCCAAAGCGAAAAACCTGCACCGGCGCTGTGGACGCGGGGCACCGGGAACTCTACCCTGCATCGTCAGTACGAATCCGTCAGAGCAGACATGACCACACAGTCCAGCCCCGCCTATCAGGTTCTCGCCCGAAAATACCGCCCGGAAACCTTTGCCGACCTGGTCGGTCAGGATGCCATGGTGCGCACGCTGAAAAACGCGTTCGAGGCGGACCGGATCGCGCAGGCCTTCATCATGACCGGCATCCGCGGCACCGGCAAGACGACCACGGCCCGGATCATCGCCAAGGGCATGAACTGCATCGGCCCCGACGGCAATGGCGGCCCAACGACCGAACCCTGCGGCCAGTGCGAGCATTGCGTGGCCATCATGGAAGGTCGCCATGTGGACGTGCTGGAAATGGACGCCGCCAGCCGCACCGGCGTGGGCGACATCCGCGAGATCATCGACAGCGTGCGCTATCGCGCCGCCAGCGCGCGCTACAAGATCTACATCATCGACGAAGTCCACATGCTGTCGACCAGCGCCTTCAACGCGCTGCTGAAAACGCTGGAGGAACCGCCCGAACACGTAAAGTTCATCTTTGCCACGACCGAGATCCGCAAGGTTCCGGTCACCGTGCTGTCGCGCTGCCAACGGTTCGACCTGCGCCGGATCGAACCCGAAGTGATGATCGGCCTGCTGCGCAAGATCGCCACCGCCGAGGGCGCGGAAATCTCGGATGACGCGCTGGCCCTAATCACCCGCGCCGCCGAAGGCTCGGCCCGGGATGCGACCTCGCTGCTGGACCAGGCAATCAGCCATGGTGCCGGCGAAACCACCGCCGATCAGGTGCGCGCGATGCTGGGACTGGCCGACCGGGGCCGCGTTCTTGACCTGATGGACATGATCCTGCGTGGCGATGCGGCCGGGGCCTTGACCGAACTGGGCGCGCAATATGCCGAGGGCGCCGACCCGCTGGCGGTGCTGCGCGATCTGGCCGAAATCACGCATTGGGTCTCGGTGGTGAAGATCACCCCTGACGCGGCAGAAGATCCCACCGTCTCACCCGATGAGCGCACCCGCGGACAGCAGATGGCCGAGGCGCTGCCGATGCGGGTGCTGACCCGGATGTGGCAGTTGCTGCTGAAGGCGCTCGAGGAAGTCTCGGCCGCCCCCAACGCCATGATGGCCGCGGAAATGGCGGTGATCCGCCTGACCCATGTGGCCGATCTGCCCAGCCCGGAAGAGTTGATCAAGCGCCTTCAGGACAGCCCTCCACCGCCCGTCGGCGGGCCGGGGGGCGGCGTTCCGGTCGCCGGAAACAGCGCCCCGCCCGTGACCGCGACGGCCTCGGCCCATGCGCCGGCCCCGCGCGGTGCGGGCGGTGCGCCGACGGCGGCGTTGGCTCAGGACGTGCAGACCGCGCTGGCGCGTTATCCAACTTTCGAGCATGTGGTCGAGCTGATCCGCGCCAACCGCGACGTGAAGCTGCTGGTCGAGGTCGAAAACGGCGTCCGCCTCGTCTCGTACCAGCCGGGCCGGATCGAGTTCACGCCCACCGAAAAGGCGCCCACCGACCTGGCCGCGCGGCTCGGGTCGGCGCTGCAGCGCTGGACCGGCAATCGCTGGGCGGTCTCGATCGTGTCGGACGGCGACGCCCCCACCATCGCCGAACTGCGCGACGCGGCCGAGCTGGCGCTGAAGGCCAAGGCCGAAGAACACCCCCTGGTGCAAGCGGTTCTGACACAGTTCCCCAAGGCCCGCATCACCCGGATCGAAACCCCCGAGGACCGTGCCGCCAAGGTCGAAACCGAAGCCCTGCCCGAGGTCGAAGACGAATGGGACCCGTTCGAGGAAGACTGATCATCCGCGCAGAAGGCGCGCTGCCCTTGTGAAGGACGCGGACGGCCCGTATTTAGGCCGCAAATCGAATGACAGGAGACATACAGATGCTCAAAGGACTCGGCGGTCTGGGCGACATGGCCAAGATGATGAAATCCGCGCAGGAACTGCAGACCAAGATGGCGCAGATGCAGGAAGAGCTGAACACCATCATGGTCGTCGGCGAATCCGGCGCGGGCCTGGTCAAGGCCACGGCCTCGGCCAAGGGCGAGCTGAAAGGTCTGGACATCGACCCGTCGATCTTCAACAGCGACGACAAGGAAGTGGTCGAGGACTTGATCCTGGCCGCCATCAAGGATGCGCAGACCAAAGCGGCCGAGCGGTCACAGGAAGAAATGGCCAAGCTGACCGAAAGCATGGGTCTGCCGGCGGACATCAAGCTGCCGTTCTGATCGTCGCCCCTCAAACCCCCGCTGCCAAAGCCACGCAGGACAGGCCATGAGTTCGAACAGTGACATCGACGCCCTGATCGACCTGATGGCCAAACTGCCGGGGCTGGGCCCGCGCTCGGCCCGGCGGGCGGTGCTGCACCTGATCCGCAAACGCGCCCTGCTGCTGACGCCGTTGTCGGACGCCATGCAGCAGGTCGCCGCCACCGCGCGCGAATGCCTGAACTGCGGCAATGTGGGCACCACCGACATCTGCGACATCTGCAATTCCGAAGACCGCGCCACCGGAGAGTTGTGCGTGGTCGAAGACGTGGCCGACCTGTGGGCGATGGAACGCGCGGGCGTGTTCAAGGGCCGTTACCACGTGCTGGGCGGAACGCTCTCGGCTTTGGACGGCGTCGGCCCGGAAGACCTGCGCATTCCCCGGCTGCGCGATCGGGTGACCGCCGAAAACATCACCGAAGTGATCCTGGCCCTGAACGCAACCGTCGACGGCCAGACAACGGCCCATTACATCGCCGATCAGCTGGAGGGCCAAGTCCGTCTGACCTCGCTGGCGCAGGGCGTGCCGATCGGGGGCGAGCTGGACTATCTGGATGACGGGACGATCACCGCAGCGCTGCGGGCGCGTAAAGAACTGTAGCCGCCGCGTGCTGCCTGCAAGCAGCACGCTCTCGCCCCACCTCGATTGCAAGGTACGGCTTTACCCATCGGTCAGGTGTAGGCACCCGAAGAGTAGGTCAATTCATAGGAATGGCTGTAGATCTCGAAGACTATCCCGAACGGATCCTCGACATAGACCATGCGGTAGGGTTTCTCGCCGGGGTAGTAGTACCGGATAGGCATGCGTTGCTTCCCGCCGGCCGCCACGATTTTTGCCACCAAGCCTTCGACATCAGGATCCTGGACGCAGAAATGGAACGTTCCATTCCTGCGAAAGTCGATGTTGTTTTCCGGCGCGTAGTTCCCATCAAACTCAAAAAGCTCGATCCCGATACGATCGGCGGTCGCCAGATGCGCGATACGCAGTTTTTTCCAGTTCGGGCCAAACACGTCCGTGCACATCACGCCGATGTCCGTGTCATCCTCAACCACGTCGGTTGGCGGCATGATCACGTAAAATCCCAAAACCTCGGAATAGAATTTCACAGCTTCGTCCACGTTCGGGACGGACAACCCGATGTGAGAGAATGTTCTTGGATGTTGAGGCATGGCTTGCTCCTTGGTCTGTTGAGCAAGACGTATTTTGCGACGTCCTGGTTTCAAGCGCCCGCCCCGCAAGGCAAAGCCGTGTTGTTCCATGCACATAGATCATCATGCACTGCAGCCGAGGCCTAGAATGATCTTTCCGTCGACACCGCACCGTGTACTATCCCCTAGCCTGACCCATTTGATATCGGAACCCGCCATGAAACGCCTTCTCGCCCTGACCTTCGCCGCCTTCACCGCCACTTCCGCCTGGTCACAGCAACTGGTCGACAAGGGGTTCGTCGAAGGCTGGAACATCATGATGGACCCCAATCTGGGCAATGGCTGCCTGATACAGACGGTGTATCAGGACCTGTCCGTGGTGCGCCTGGGCTATGATGCGCTGGACAATCGGGGCTATTTCACCGTTTTCCACAAGGGCTGGGGCGATATCGAACCCGGCAAATCCTATCCGATCCGGTTCGAGCTGGACGGCAAGAGCTTTGACGCCACAGCCATCGGGTTCAAGCAGGATCGGGTGCCCGGTGCGACCGTGTTCTTCACCGACCGGAACTTTGTTACTGCCATCGCCCAGAACAAGACGATGACGATCTACAACCCCGCGGGCGAGCGAGTTTTGGCGATCGATCTGAAAGGCACCGCCAAGGCATTGGACTATGCGCGGGACTGCCAGAACAAGAAGCTCTAGCGAATTGGATCGAACAACGCATCCGAAGCGGTGCAGTCCCGGATCACGTCCCGCCCACAGGGCACCGGGTCCAGATCACGTGACAGACAGATGCGCACTTCTTCGATGTAACCGTGCTTGCAAGTGACGGTGATCATGTCCGACTCGAGCCCTGGATTGGCACTGAGGAAGGCATCCTCGACCACGCGCGCCGGCAGTTTCACGGCTTTGTCCAATTTGCGAAACACCGGCGGTCGGGTGATGCGGTTATAGGCTTGCCGGGACAACGCGTAATAGTCCACCGCAGACAGGCCCGAACAGGTGCCGTGTTTCTTCCACTGGTGCCAGGCCAGGCCCGAACTGCCTTGAATATCTTCCATCTGTCGGGTCATCGCGCGGGACGGCGGTGCTTTGGCTGTCGGGCAATAGGACGGCCAGCCCTGGTGATATTGCGGCCACAATCCGTGCAGGATCCAGCCGTGATCGTGGCGCGCATCGCACTGGTCGGATCCGCGCGCGTCGCCTTCGCGGGCGCACCAGTTGGGCGACCAGCTCAGCGACAGGACGTAATAGTCGAACACGCCCGACTTCTCGCCATCGGCCAGCGCGGCCGTCGCGCCCAAAATCCACACCAGCAGCCCCAATAACGCCCAGCGCATTCGCCTCTTCCCTTCTTGCATCTGCACGACTATATACGGGCCAAGTTCCCCGACAACGGAAACCTGCCCCAAGAACACGGGGCCGCCGAATTCCGGCGACGGGACAGATGTATTCAAAGGAGACGGGCTGATGGCAAAACCCCTGATGGCCAAGGCAACCGCCGTTTGGCTGGTGGACAATACCACGATCAGCTTCAAGCAGATCGCGGATTTCGTGGGCATGCACGAGTTGGAAGTGCAAGGCATCGCTGATGGCGATGTGGCGGCAGGCGTCAAGGGGTTCGACCCGATCGCTAACAACCAGCTGACTCAGGAAGAGATCGACAAGGCCGAGAAAGATCCGCTGCACAAGCTGAAGCTCAAGTTCAACCCGGCCGCCGCCGGCGAGGAAAAGCGCCGCGGTCCGCGCTACACGCCGCTGTCCAAGCGTCAGGACCGACCGAACTCGATCCTGTGGCTGGTCAAGTTCCACCCGGAGCTGACCGATGGCCAGATCGCCAAACTGGTTGGAACCACCAAGCCCACGATCCAGTCGATCCGCGAGCGCACCCACTGGAACATCGCCAATATGCAGCCGATCGACCCGGTCGCGCTGGGCCTGTGCAAACAGTCGGAACTGGATGCCGCCGTCCAGAAAGCCGCTGCCAAGAAGGCCGCCGAAGGTGGCGTCATGAGCGATGACGAGCGCCGCAAGCTGGTCTCGACCGAACAGTCGCTGGAAATGGATGCCGCTCCCAAGATCCCCACGGCGATCGAGGGGCTGGAAACCTTCTCGCTGTCCGATGACGGCGACGAGGAAAAAGAAGACGAAGCAGTGGTGGATGCCGACAGCTTCTTCAACCTGCCCAAGGGCGGCGCCGAAGAAGACGACGAGGACGACCTGCGCAACTGACACTGTGCTGGCCCCGGTCCGATGGACCGGGGCCTTTTTGGAACTGGACCATGCTGAACATTCTATCGTCTATCTTCGGGCCGCACCGGGCGGTTTCGATTTACGCTTTCGCAAAAACAAAGGGACTGGCCATTCTGGGCGGCGTGGCCGTTATCGCCGTAGCTGCCGGTCTGCTGCTGTTCAGCGGCGATGGGAAACACGAACACGAAGCGTTTCTGACCGTTCCCGTGCTGTCGGCCACACCGATCAATGGTGATCTCAAGAACGGGGTCATCGCGTCGGTTCGATTGCCGGACGGATCGGCAACTTCAATCACCGCGACCGAGGCGCCGATCGCGCGCAGTGTCGGAACCACGGCCTGTGTGGAAAAACGGGTTTACGTGGACAGCGGCGAACCGCGCTATCGGTTCAAATTGCCAAGCAACTGCGGCGCAAGCTGATTTGCAGAACCGCCCGGAGAATACTCCGGGCGGTTTTCTTCTTACAAAAGCTGGAACAGGATCCCGGCTGCAATAGCTCCGCTGATCCCAAGCCCGATGTAGGCTGCGAACACACGGGGTTTGACCAGAGACCAGACAGCCGCCATGGCCGGAATGGAACTGACGGCCCCGGCGATCATGAACGACATCGCGGCGCCCGCGCTCATCCCCTGCTCCATCAGGCCGGCCAGAAGCGGCGGCGCGACATACGAATTCAGGTAGGCCGGCATCCCGACAAAGGCGGCGATCACGATCGGCAAGGCACCCTCGCCACCGACCAGCCGCGCGATCAGATCAGCCGGAACATAGCTGACCAGCAGCGCCTCGAGCACATAGGCCAGAGCGAGCCACTTCAGCAGGAACAGGCCGTTCTGCACGAATTCCCGACGGAACCGGACGCGGCGTTCAGGCTCTTGCCAAAAGCGCCAAAGCAGCGTGTCTTTCTTCGGACCGCAGCCACAGCATCCGGCCGGTTCATAGTGGCGCAGAGGTTGGGCAAAGGCACCCTGACGCATGAGAAAACGCACCGCGAACCCGCCGAACAATCCCAGTGCCACGGCTGCAACGGCTTTGCCGATCGCAAACGGCCAGCCCAATGCGCCCGCCGTAATCAAAAGCGTGGGCGGGTCAATCAACGGCGAGCTTAGCCAGAAGGCCATCACCGCTGACAAGGGCGCACCCAACGCAAGCAGGCCCGCGATGAACGGAATCACCTCGCAAGAGCAGAACGGAGCCAACCCGCCAAACAATGCGGCCAGCAGGATCATCCGGGTTTCGCGGCCCTCGAAGGCCCGGGCAACCATAGTCTCGGCCCCGCTGGCCTTGAGGTAGGACAGCAACAGCACTGCAAACAGGATGTACTGACCGGTGTGCACCAGAGCCTTGGCTGCAAAAGTCGTGACGTTCACCCAATTGCCTGGGTCCAGAATGGCCACAAGCACAAGGATCGCCACGATCAGGGCCCAAGGTGTCTTCAGCAGACCGGACAAGGTTTGACCAACGGCCTTCGGGGATTGGGTCAATTCAGCCATCGTTGGCAACCTTTCTGGATTCATCCGCGCAGCATTCGCTGAGGATGAACTGCGCCAGTGATCTCAATTCATCGAAACATGCACGGTTGATTGTGGTCCGCCCGGATTTCTCCTGCTCGACCACGCCGCCTGCCGCCAAGAAACGCAGGTGATGAGCCAGGGTGGACGGTGCCATCCCAGTCCGGCTTTGGATTGCCCCGACCGTCAGACCCGCCTGTCCGGCCCGTACAAGGGTCTTGAGCACCTGCAATCGCGCCTCGGACCCCATCGCGGAAAACCCTGCAGCAGCTTTTTCCCACATTTGGTTATCTCCATTAAACTAGATTTCTAGTTTCTTAGTGATGAGCTATGCCCGTGTCAACCGTATGGGTAAATTTCCGTTCATCCTGAATAAGTCCAGATTGCCCTGCATTTAAGTCCAACATATAACGAGGCATGGGAATTTCGGTCGAAACCTTCTTTCTGAAACCGGGCGGTCAGGGCACTCTGCAGGCGCAGATCCAGCAGATGATTGCCGAGGGCATCCTGTCAGGCCGCTTTCATGTCGGTGAGAAACTGCCGTCGTCGCGCAAACTGGCCGCGCATCTGGGTGTCAGCCGCATCACCGTGACGCTGGCCTATACCGAGTTGCTGGCAAATGACTATCTGACGGCCAAAGGCCGGTCCGGGTACTACGTGTCGCAGAACGCGCCAGTGCCGCCGAAATACACACCGATTCAGCGCAGCGAAGAAACCGTCAACTGGGACGCCGCACTGGCCCGCCGTTTTTCCGACGGTGATTTTCTGGCCAAGCCACCGGATTGGCGGGAATACAGCTATCCGTTCATCTACGGCCAGGCCGACCGCACCCTGTTTGATCATGCGAACTGGCGCCTCTGCGCCGTTCGGGCCCTTGGCCACAAGGATTTCGACTCGCTGACCGGCGACTACGTGGATCAGGACGATCCATTGCTGATCGAGTTCATCGCTCGCCACACGTTGCCCCGCCGCGGTATCGCTGCACGGCCCGAGGAAATTCTGATCACGCTGGGCGCTCAGAACGCCCTGTGGCTGACCTCGCGCATTCTTCTGGGCCATGGGCGAATGGCTGCGATCGAGGATCCCAGCTACTACGCTCTGCACGAACTTATGCGCTGCTCGGATGCCTCGATGACACCATTGCGGGTGGACAAGGATGGGTTGCCGCCCGAGTCCATCCCGGACGGCACCGATGTGATCTACACCACGCCCAGCCACCAATGTCCGACAACTGCGACAATGCCCGTCGCCCGGCGTCACGACCTGTTGAAACGCGCCCGCGAACTGGACGCGATGATCGTCGAAGATGACTATGAGTTCGAGATGGCCTTTCTGGGTGCCCCGTCACCGGCGCTCAAGTCTTTGGACAAGGACGGGCGTGTGGTCTACGTGGGCAGCTTTTCCAAGTCGTTGTTCCCGGGGTTGCGGCTGGGGTACATGGTCGGATCCGAACCGTTCATCCGCGAGGCTCGTGCGCTGCGGTCACTCGTTTTCCGACACCCACCCGGCCATATCCAGCGAACGGCGGCCTATTTCCTGTCGCTCGGGCACTATGACGCCCAGATACGGCGTATGTCCAAGGCTCTGATGCAGCGGCGCAAGACGATCGAGGACGCGATCGAGGCGAACGGGTTGACCGTGGCCGGGCGCGGCGTCTTTGGTGGATCGTCGATGTGGATGAAGGCACCGGACCATGTCGACACGGCAGAACTGGCGAAAACGCTGCAGAATCAGAGTGTTCATATCGAGCCCGGCGCTGCGTTCTTCTCGGGCCCGGATCGGCCCAGGAACTATTACCGCCTCGGGTATTCCTCGATTTCGGCTGACCGGATACCCGCGGGAATCGAACGGGTTGCGGCCGCGATCCGGGCCTGCTGAAGCCACACTGGACCTACTCCGGCGCCGTGTCTGGCCCTAACCCAGATGCCCCCGTTGCGCCAAAACCAATGGCAAGCCAAGGCGTATCGCCTGACCGTTTCCACCATTGCTTGGAGAGCGTCCAAATGAAAATGACGACAGAAGAGGCCTTTGTTAAGGTTCTGCAGATGCACGGTATCGAACACGCGTTCGGGATCATCGGCTCGGCCATGATGCCGATCTCGGACCTGTTCCCCAAGGCCGGAATCATGTTCTGGGACTGCGCTCATGAAGGTAGCGCCGGCATGATGGCCGACGGCTACACCCGCGCCACCGGCAAGATGTCGATGATGATCGCGCAGAACGGCCCCGGCATCACCAACTTCGTCACTGCCGTCAAAACCGCCTACTGGAACCACACACCGCTGCTGCTGGTCACACCGCAGGCGGCGAACAAGACCATCGGTCAGGGTGGTTTCCAGGAAGTCGAGCAGATGAAACTGTTCGAGGACATGGTCGCGTATCAGGAAGAGGTCCGCGATCCATCCCGCGTCACCGAGGTTCTGAACCGCGTGATCATGAAGGCCAAGCGCGCCAGCGCCCCGGCCCAAATCAACATCCCGCGTGACATGTGGACTCAGGTCATTGACGTCGAACTGCCCGCGGTCGTCGATTTCGAGCGTCCCGCAGGCGGTGAAACCGCAGTCGCAAAGGCCGCCGAACTGCTGTCGAACGCCAAGAATCCCGTGATCCTGAACGGAGCGGGCGTGGTGTTGGCCAAAGGCGGCATCGAGGCCTCCAAGGCTCTGGCCGAGCGTCTGGATGCGCCGGTTTGCGTCGGCTACCAGCACAACGACGCCTTCCCCGGCAGCCATCCGCTGTTTGCCGGCCCGCTGGGCTACAACGGGTCCAAGGCAGCGATGGAGCTGATCAAGGAAGCCGACGTGGTCCTGTGCCTCGGCACGCGCCTGAACCCGTTCTCGACCCTGCCGGGCTATGGCATGGAATACTGGCCGGCTGACGCCAAGATCATCCAGGTCGACATCAACCCCGACCGGATCGGCCTGACCAAGAAGGTCTCGGTCGGTATCGTCGGCGACGCGGCCAAGGTGGCGAATGGCATCCTGGCGCAGCTGAGCGACACGGCCGGAGACGAGGGCCGCGCCGAACGCAAGGCCAAGATTGCCGAGAAGAAGTCGCGTTGGGCCCAGCAGCTCAGCAGCATGGACCACGAGGACGACGATCCAGGCACCAGCTGGAACGAACGCGCACGCGCGGCCAAGCCCGACTGGATGAGCCCCCGCATGGCATGGCGCGCCATTCAGGCCGCGCTGCCGAAAGAAGCCATCATCAGCTCGGACATCGGCAACAACTGCGCCATCGGCAACGCCTACCCGTCCTTTGAGGAAGGTCGCAAGTATCTGGCCCCCGGCCTGTTCGGACCATGCGGATATGGCCTGCCCGCCATCGTCGGCGCCAAGATCGGCTGCCCGGACGTGCCCGTAGTGGGTTTTGCCGGCGACGGCGCCTTCGGCATCGCGGTGAACGAGCTGACCGCCATCGGCCGCGAGGAATGGCCTGCCGTGACACAGATCGTGTTCCGCAACTACCAGTGGGGCGCGGAAAAGCGCAACTCGACCCTGTGGTTCGACGACAATTTCGTGGGCACCGAACTGGACACCAAAGTGTCCTATGCCGGCATAGCCCAAGCCTGCGGCCTTAAGGGTGTTGTCGCCCGCACCATGGACGAGCTGACCGCCGCTCTGAACCAGGCCATCGAAGACCAGAAAAACGGCATCACCACCCTGATCGAAGCCCTGATCAACCAGGAACTGGGTGAGCCGTTCCGCCGCGACGCTATGAAAAAGCCTGTGGCGGTGGCCGGTATTTCGGCCGACGACATGGTGCCGCAGCAGGTCTGAGCGGAAACGGAGCTGGAGCGGATGACCCTGACACCCATCGAGTTGTTGCGTCAGCAAGCTCCGGCAATCCGGCCAGTCGTTGCACTGAGCGAAGGCAGTGATCCCCGCATCGTTGCGGGGGCGCTTGCCGCCCGGTCCGCAGGGCTGTCCGACATCATCCTTGTCGGTCCGCGGACAGAAATCGAAGCCGAGTTGCTGGCGCAGGGCGCCGCATCGGGCGATGACCTTTCCATCCATGACCCGACCGAGTCGCCGCTGACCGAGGAGTTCGCGGCCGTCTACCACGATCTGCGCCGGCACAAGGGCGTGGATGCGGTGTCGGCCCGGTCCGCCGCCGAAACGCCCTTGGTCTACGCGGCCATGCTGGTCCGGACGGGCAGTGCCACGGGAACGGTCGGTGGCGCTGTCCACACGACCGGTGAGGTGGTCCGTACGGCGATTCAGGTGATCGGCCTGGCCCCGGATGCCGGATTGGTGTCCTCGTTTTTCCTGATGTACCCGCCGGATCCGGGCGGCCCTGATGCGCGCGCGATGCTGTTTTCCGATTGCGGGCTCGTGATTGATCCGACCGCATCGGAACTGGCCCTTATCGCGGCGGCCTCGGCCCAGTCGGCCCGGGCCATCCTGCGGGAACAGCCGTCGCTGGCGATGCTGAGCTTTTCGACCAAAGGCAGCGCAAGACATCCCGGTGTCGACAAGGTTACCGAGGCAACGCGCCTTTTGCGCGAACAGCATCCCGAGCTGCATGTCGACGGCGAGCTGCAATTCGACGCGGCTTTCCACCCCCCCGTCGGCCAGAAAAAGGCTCCTGGATCGACTGTGGCCGGCAAGGCCAACGTCATGATCTTTCCCAATCTGGACGCGGGAAACATCAGCTACAAAATCACCCAGAGGATCGGTGGATACATGGCGATCGGTCCGGTGCTGCAGGGTCTGGCCCGACCGGCGAATGATCTGTCCCGGGGCTGCAGCGCCGAGGATGTAGAACAGATGATCGCCGTGACCGTGCTGCAGGCATTGGGAACATGACCATCAAATCTGGCGCCATCGTCAGAACAGTATTCTAAATCCGGGCTGAAAGTGACAAGTTCGTCCCGACGCAAACGACTGGATCCGCAAATGACCCATCAGCAGCCAATCCTCGACACGTCCCCCAAGGTCTCGGACGAGGTTCGCAAGACAACCTGCTACATGTGTGCCTGCCGGTGCGGGATCAACGTCCACATGAAGGATGGCAAGGTCGCATATATCGAGGGCAACCGTGACCACCCGGTGAACAAGGGTGTTCTGTGCGCCAAGGGCAGTGCGGGCATCATGCAGGTCAACGCCCCGTCACGCCTGCGCGCTCCGCTCAAGCGGGTGGGTCCGCGCGGGTCGGGTGAGTTCGAGGAAATCAGCTGGGACGAAGCGTTGGACATCGCCGTCGGCTGGCTCAAGCCGCTGCGCGAGGACAACCCCGAGAAACTGGCCTTTTTCACCGGCCGCGACCAGTCGCAGTCCTTCACCAGCTTCTGGGCCCAGAATTTCGGCACCTGCAACTATGCGGCCCATGGCGGTTTCTGCTCGGTCAACATGGCGGCCGGCGGCATCTACACGATGGGCGGCGCGTTCTGGGAATTCGGCCAGCCCGATTGGGACCGCACCAAGCTGTTCATGCTGTTCGGCGTGGCCGAGGACCATGACAGCAACCCGATCAAGATGGGCATCGGCAAGATCAAGGCGCGCGGTGCCCGCGTGATCGGGGTGAACCCGATCCGCACCGGCTACAACGCAGTGGCCGATGACTGGGTCGGCATCACGCCCGGCACCGACGGTCTGTTCATCCTGTCGCTGATCCATGTGTTGATGAAGGCCGGCAAGATCGACCTGGATTACCTGAGCCGCTATACCAACGCCCCTGTCCTGGTGAATGCCGCCGAAGGCCCTGAAAAGGGCCTGTTTCTGCGGGACGCTGACGGCAAGCCGCTGGTGATCGACCGGGTCACCGGGCAACCGACGGCTTTCGACAAACCGGGCGTCCGGCCTGACCTGACCGCCACCTATGACAAGGATGGCGTCACCCACCGGCCCGTCTTCCACCTGATGGCGGAAAAATACCTCAGCGACGAATTTGCCCCCGACGCGGTGGCCGAGGAATGCGGCGTACCCGCCAGCCGCATCCGCGCCATCGCTGGCGAGCTGGCGCGCGTCGCCTTTGACGAAGCGTTCGAGCTGGACCAGGAATGGACCGATTTCCGCGGCGAAAAGCACAACAAGATGATCGGCCGCCCGGTGGCCATGCACGCGATGCGCGGCGTTTCGGCCCATGCCAACGGGTTTCAGACCTGCCGTGCGCTGCACGTGCTGCAGATCCTGCTTGGCACGGTCGAAGTCCCGGGTGGGTTCCGCTTCAAGCCGCCCTATCCGAAGCCAGTCGAAGCGCACCCGACCCCCCATTGCAAGGTCACGCCAAACTCGCCCCTGGACGGCCCGCATCTGGGTTTCGTGCGCGGCCCCGAAGATCTGGCCCTGAAGGCCGATGGCAGCCCGGCGCGCATCGACAAGGCCTTTACCTGGGAAAACCCGATGTCCAGCCACGGGCTGATGCACATGGTGATCTCGAACGCTCACGCGGGCGATCCCTACAAGATCGACACGCTGTTCATGTACATGGCCAACATGTCCTGGAACTCGACCATGAACACCAAGGGCGTGATCGAGATGCTGACGGACAAGGATGACAACGGAGACTATGTGATCCCGCGGATCATCTACTCCGATGCCTATTCCTCGGAAATGGTGGCCTATGCCGACCTGATCCTGCCCGACACGACCTATCTGGAGCGCCATGACTGCATCTCGCTCCTCGACCGCCCGATCTGCGAGGCCGACGGAGCCGCAGATGCGATCCGCTGGCCGGTGATCGAGCCCGATAGGGATGTGCGCGGATTTCAGACGGTGCTGATCCAACTGGCCAACAAGCTGGGTCTGCCGGGTTTCACGGATGAGGACGGCTCGGCCAAATACACGGACTACGCCGACTACATGGTCAACCATCAGCGCAAGCCCGGAATCGGCCCGCTGGCTGGGTTCCGCGGCGCAGATGGCTCGCAGGTGGGTCGGGGCGACGTGAACCCGAACCAACTGGACCGATATATCGAGAATGGCGGCTTCTACCTGGAACACATTCCGGACGAGGCCCTGTTCTACAAACCCTGGAACGCCGCCTATCAGGACTGGGCAGTGGGAATGGGCCTGTATGACAGCCCGCAACCCTACCTGTTCCAGCTCTATTCCGAACCGATGCGCAAGTTCCAGCTGGCTGCAGAAGGTCATGGTGACCGCCAGCCTCCCGACCACCTGCGCGACCAGATCAGACAAAAAATGGATCCACTGCCCATTTGGTACGAAACCGACCAGACTGGAAACGAGGGCTTTACCGTCAACGCCCTGACCCAGCGCCCCATGGCGATGTATCACAGCTGGGGCACCCAGAATGCCTGGTTGCGGCAACTGCACGGGCGCAACCCGCTTTATGTTCCCACCAAGCTGATGCGCGAACACGGACTGAAGGACGGGGATTGGGCCAAAGTCAGTTCTCCGCACGGAGAAATCACTGTTCCGGTGATGGAAATGGCGGCGTTGAACGACAACACCGTCTGGACATGGAACGCCATCGGCAAACGCAAAGGGGCATGGGCGTTGCGGCCCGACGCACCCGAGGCGACCAAGGGCTTTCTGCTCAACCATCTAATCCACGAACTGCTGCCGCCCAAGGGCGACGGTCTGCGCTGGGCCAATTCCGACCCGATCACGGGACAGGCCGCGTGGTTTGACCTCAAGGTCAAGATCGAAAAAGCCGAAGCATCGGCAGACGCCCAAAGCCAACCGGAATTCCCGCCGATCAAGTCTCCGGTCGGCACCGGCCCCAAGCATCTTGCATGGAAGGTTGGCAAATGACCCAGCGCCACACTCCATTTGGCCCGCAATACTCCGGGGATGAATTGAGCCGAGTGGCTCAGGAGGGGGCTGGCCCCCTGTCGGCCCCGGCCCTCGACAAAGAGCAGACGCCATGACCCAACTTCCCCAATCCACCGAGCGAAAAATGGGCCTGGTCATTGACCTGGATACCTGCGTCGGCTGTCATGCCTGCGTGATCTCCTGCAAGGGCTGGAACACCGAGAACTACGGCGCGCCCCTGTCCGATCAGGACGCCTATGGCGCCGACCCCTCGGGCACATTCCTGAACCGGGTGCACTCCTACGAGGTTCAGCCGGCCGAAGGTGCCGCCCAGCTGATCCATTTCCCCAAATCCTGCCTGCATTGCGAGGATGCCCCCTGCGTCACCGTCTGCCCCACCGGCGCCAGTTACAAGCGGGTCGAGGACGGGATCGTGCTGGTCAACGAAAGCGACTGCATCGGCTGTGGCCTGTGCGCCTGGGCCTGCCCCTATGGCGCGCGCGAACTGGACGCCGCAGAGGGCGTCATGAAGAAATGCACCCTGTGCGTCGATCGCATCTACAACGACAACCTGCCCGAGGAAGACCGCGTTCCCGCCTGCGTGCGGACCTGCCCCGCGGGTGCCCGCCATTTCGGTGACCTGGGCGACCCCGACAGCGAGGTCAGCCAACTGGTGGCCGAGCGCGGCGGAATGGATCTGATGCCCGAAATGGGCACCAAACCGGTCAACAAATACCTGCCACCCCGCCCCAAGGATACGGTCGAAGAGCAGATCGACATCCTGGCGCCCCTGCTGGCGCCGGTCGCCGACGAGCCGAAGGGCTTCCTTGGCTGGCTGGACAAGGCATTGGAGAAGCTCTGACATGCATCCCGCACCTTCCGTCATCCTGTTCACCACCCTGTCGGGGCTGGGCTTCGGCCTGCTGTTTTTCCTGGGCCTCGGCTTTCCGAATGTCTCGGGCTGGGTGGCCTTCGTGTTCTTCGCCATCGCCTATGCGCTGTCCGTGGGTGGGCTCATGGCCTCGACCTTTCACCTCGGCCACCCCGAGCGCGCCCTCAAGGCGTTCACCCAATGGAAGACAAGCTGGCTCAGCCGCGAGGGCTGGTGCGCAGTTCTGGCCCTGTTGGTCATGGGGCTCTACGCGATCGGTGTGATCTTTCTGAACCAACGCTGGTCCGGTCTGGGTCTGATCGGTTCGCTGCTCTCATTGGCGACCGTTTTCACCACCTCGATGATCTACACGCAACTCAAGACGATCCCGCGGTGGAACCTGACGCTGACGCCCATGATGTTTCTGAGCTTCAGCGTGGCTGGCGGCGCGCTTTTGGCGGGGCAGACCGCGTTTGCGATCCCGCTGCTGTTGATCGCCGCGCTGGTTCAGATCCTGTACTGGCGTTCGGGCGATCAGGCCTTGGCCAACTCGGGAACCAATCTTGGTACGGCAACTGGTCTTGGCGACAGGGGTTCTGTCCGCGCGTTTGAACCGCCGCATACAGGAACCAACTATCTGCTGCGCGAATTTGTTCACGTTGTCGGACGCAAACACGCAGACAAGCTGCGGGCCATTTCCTTTGCCTTGGCCTTCGTGGTTCCCGTCGGTCTGTTGATCCTACCGTTCAACCACCTGGTCGGAGCGCTGGCGGTGCTGTCTCATATGGCGGGTATCGCAACTTCGCGCTGGCTGTTCTTTGCCCAGGCTGAACATGTGGTCGGGCTGTACTACGGCAAGCGCTAAGTCACCCTGCAAACAAGAAAAGGGCGGTGCCGGTTCTCCCGGACACCGCCCATTTTCTTTCGGAACGCCTCTGATCAGATCAGGCCCGCATGCTCCATCGCGGAATCAATCGCGGCCTTTGTGCTGTTTTCCAGCGTCGTCAGCGGCGACCGCACTTCTTCGGTGCAGCGTCCCAGTTTGCTGAGCGCGTATTTCGCACCCACCAGGCCCGGTTCGATGAATATGGCTTCGTGCAGCGGCATCAACCGATCCTGATACTCCAGCGCCGTCGCATAGTCGCCGGACAGGGTCGCCTGCTGGAACTGGGCACACAGCTTCGGGGCCACGTTTGCGGTGACCGAGATACAGCCGACGCCACCATGGGCGTTGAAACCCAGGGCTGTCGCGTCCTCACCCGAAAGCTGGTAGAAGTCTTTGCCGCAGGCAGCGCGCTGCTGGCTGACGCGGGCAAGATCGCCCGTGGCGTCTTTGACACCGATGATCCGAGGCAGCTGCGCCAGCGCACCCATGGTATCCGGGTTCATGTCGATGACCGAGCGACCCGGAATGTTGTAGATGATGATCGGGATATCCGCACAGTCATGCAGCGCCCGAAAATGGGACAACAAGCCTTTCTGAGTCGGCTTGTTGTAATAAGGCGTGACGACCAATGCCGCATCCGCACCCACTTTCTGTGCGAATCGCACGAACCGGATGGCCTCGACCGTGTTGTTCGACCCGGCCCCGGCAATTACCGGCACGCGCCCCGCGGCGGCCTTGACCACCTCGGCCACTACGGTTTCGTGTTCCTCGTGGCTCAGCGTCGGGCTCTCGCCGGTCGTGCCGACGGGCACCAGACCGGTCGACCCTTCGGCAATCTGCCATTCCACCAATTGTTTGAGCGTATCCAAGTCCAACTCGCCGTTGCGGAACGGGGTGACGAGAGCTGGCATCGAGCCTTTGAACATGGAACGCTCCTTGAGGTTCAATCGTGTGATGTGCGTCGCGGGCCGACACGAATTTAGGTTTCTTGAGTTGATCCCGGCGGCGCAAGGTTTATCCTGAATGGCTGTATCCTCGGTTGGTCGGGAAATGCAAGGGATGACACGGATTCTGTCGCTGATCGCGACGATGATTCTAGCTTTGACGCTTCAAACTCAGGGCGTGCGGGCCGATGCGGTATCCGATCTTCGGGCCGCAATGTCCGAAATGCGCAAAGGCGACTGGAACGCCGCCTTGCGCGTGGCCGGCACCCGCGGCTCGGTCGCGCGCGACATCATCGTGTGGCACTGGCTGCGCCAAGGGTTTGGCAGTTCGGGCGATGTTCTGGTCTTTCTGGACCGGCGGCCCGATTGGCCGGGCCTTGCCTGGCTGCGCCGCAAAAGCGAGCCGTCCTTTACCGGCGCGGACCCGGACCGGGTGCTGAAGTTCTACAAGGACAACCCGCCACAGACCGCCGAAGGAGCTCTGAACTATGCCGTGGCACTGAAGGCCAAAGGCCGGACCGGTGAGGCCGAGGCGGATATCGTCACTGCCTGGCGGACGATGCCGATGGGTTCGGGCCTGCAGCAGGACTACGTTCAGAACTTCGGGTCATTGCTGAAACCGCATCACGAGGCTCGTCTGGACCGGATGCTGTGGGATGGCCATCTGATCAGCTCGACCCAGATGCTGCCACTGGTCAGCGAAGACTACCGCAAACTGGCCGAAGCGCGGATCGCCCTGCAAAAGCGCCAACCCGGCGTGGATGGCAAGGTTGCCGCCGTTCCGAAGGCGCTTGCCGATGATCCGGGGCTGGCCTTTGACCGGTTCGTATGGCGGGACCGCAAAGAGCTGGACGACAGCGCCATTGACCTGATGCTGGCGCGCTCGACCAGCCCACAGGCGCTGGGCGAACCCGACAAGTGGGCCGAAGGGCGGCGCAGGCTGGCTCGGCTGGAAATGCGTCAGGGTGATGCGAACCGGGCCTATGCCATCGCCGCCAATCACCACATGACACCCGAGATGGGGTATGGTTATGCCGACCTTGAGTGGCTGTCGGGTTTCCTGGCGTTGCGCAAGCTGAACGACCCGGCCACAGCGGTTCGGCATTTCCAGAACTTCCTGGGGGCCGTGAAGTCTCCGATCTCGATGGGTCGGGGCGGGTATTGGCTGGGCCGGGCCTACGCTGCCACCGGAAACGCCGAGAAAGCCTATGAGGCTTATGCAATCGGCGCCGACTACCAGACCTCGTTCTATGGCCTGTTAGCTGCAGAACAGATCGGACGGCCATTTGACAGCGACTTGGCCAACCCGCGCCGGGCGCCCCATTGGAAACAGGCCGAGTTCGCCAAGTCCAGTGTGCTTGAGGCGGGGCTGCTGCTGATACGAGCTGGTGAGCCGGAATTGGGCGAACGGTTCCTGACGCACCTGGTCGAAAGCCTGGATCCGGTGCAGGCCGGCCAGCTGGGTGATCTGGCGGTCGAGTTGAAGGAGCCGCACTTGGCGGTGATGATCGCCAAACGGGCCGCGACGAATGGCGTGGTATTGCCTGCGGCGTATTACCCGGTCCATCCCGTTGCGGATATCGGATTGCCCATGGCCAAGGAAATGACCCTGGCCATCGCCCGTCGGGAAAGCGAATTCGACCCGGTTGTAATCAGCGGTGCCGGCGCGCGCGGCCTGATGCAGGTGATGCCTGCGACCGCCAAGCTGGTCGCGCAGGAACTGGGCATTCTCAGCGGCCATCAGACGGGACGTTTGACCTCGGATTGGCGATACAACGCCAAACTGGGGGCAAATTATCTGGCCGGGCTGGCTGACGAATTCAACGGCAACGTCGTGATGATGGCCGCAGGTTACAATGCCGGCCCCAATCGCCCGAAATCATGGATGGACCGCTACGGCGACCCGCGAACGGGCGCAGTGGATATCGTCGACTGGATCGAGACGATCCCATTCAACGAGACCCGCAACTATGTGATGCGGGTGACCGAAAGCCTGCCCGTCTACCGCGCAAGGCTGGGCAAACCCGCGCTGCCGATCCCCTTCTCGCAGGAGTTGGTCGGATCAACCCTGTCTGCGTTCGCGCCATAGGGTGAACAGACCCGCCGCCACCACCAGCCCCGCCCCCGCGACCACCGCGGGGCGCAGGGTCTCGTCAAAGATCGTGATGCCCAGGATTGCGCTCCACATCAGGTGGAAATAGGCAAAGGGCTGTACGGCGCTGGCCTCGGCCATCTCGTAGCACTTGATCAGCAGCCAATGCCCCAGAACACCGGTGATGCACAGCAGCCCCATCCAGAACCAATCCCGCGGTACCATCGGCTCCCAGAACCACAGGCCGATGCAGGTCATGACCAATGCTCCCACGATCCCGGTCCAGAAGAAGCTGGTTGCGGTGCTGTCCTGACGCGCGGCATAGCGGGTCAGCAGACCGTAGAACGCAAACATCAGCGCCGAGATCAGGGGGATCACTGCCCACGGATTGAAGACGCCCATGCCGGGCTGCAGAATGATCAGCACGCCAACGCATCCGACCCCGATGGCCGACCAGCGCCGCCAGCCGACCTTCTCGCCCAGCACCTGCCCGCTGAGCGCGGCGACCAGAAGAGGATAACAGATGAACACCGCCTGGCTCTCGATCAGTCCGAGAATGGTAAAGCCGTAGACGGCGACGCAGATCTCGCCGGCAAGCAGCAGGCCGCGCAGGATCTGCAGGCCCGGTTGCCTGGTCCGGGCCGCGGCCGCCAGACCGCCGGATGCACGTGCCGCCAAGGCAATCACGAAGGCCGCAAAGAACCAGTATCGCAGCATGACCACCATGTAGGTGTTGTACGTGCCAGCCAGATGACGCGAGATGCCGTCCTGCAGCGCAAACACGATCGTGGCCGCGATCATCAGCGCAATACCCGCCCGCACGTTGTTTGTCTGGGTCATGCCTTGGTCGCCCGCGTCATGTGCCGTTTGCGGCCGTATCCCGGCGCGCGGGATACCGAAAACCCGGCATCCTGCAACCCACGCCGCACGAACCCGGCTGCGGTATAGGTGGCAGCCGTCCCTTCGGGCGCGGTATGGGTCGCCACTTGCCGCATCAGTTCCGGCTGCCACAGCTCGGGGTTCTTGGCGGGCGAGAACCCATCCAGGAACCAGGCATCGGCAAGCCCGTCCCAAAGGGGCAGGGTCTGGCGGGCATCACCTTCGATCACGGTCAGACGCAGCGTGTCCAAATCACAGCCGCCACCCTGCCATCGGTCAAGGAACCGGTCGGCCCAAGGCGCCAGCTCGGGAAAGGCCGCAAGCGCGCGTTTCATGTCGGCAGGGGCCATTGGAAAGGCTTCGAAACTGGTGAACGTCAGCGGACCCGATTGTCCGGACTTCTCCCATTCCGACCAAGCGGTCAGCATGTTCAGTCCGGTTCCGAATCCCAGCTCGGCGATGTGAAAGCCGGGGGCAAAGCGCGCGGGCAGATCGTTGCCCAGCAAAAAGACATGACGGGTCTCCTCCAGCCCGTTCTGAAGGCTGAAATAGGGGTCGTCGAAACGATCAGAAACAGGGACTGTCTCATCCCTCCACGACAATTTGGCGCGCTGGTCTGCCATCGGGAATTCCTGTAGCTAAGCGGCGCGACACTGAACAAGGAAAAGGGGATTGGCAATGGTCGATGTGACGATCCGCGGGGCTGGTATATTTGGCCTGTCCATCGCATGGACCTGTGCGCGACGTGGCGCCAAGGTTCGGGTCGTCGATCCCTACGGCGCTGGTTCAGGGTCCAGCGGCGGGCTGGTGGGTGCCCTTGCCCCGCACGTTCCGGAAAACTGGAACGACAAGAAAGCATTCCAATTCGAAAGCCTGCTGATGGCCGAACCGTTCTGGCGACAGGTTGAAGCCACCGGCGGCGTTTCGCCCGGCTATGCGCGTCTGGGGAGGATCCAGCCCATCAACGACCAAAAGAGCCTCAACCTTGCACATCAGCGTGCGACCTCGGCCCGCGACCTGTGGCAGGGCCGGGCTGAATGGACCGTGGTCGAGGCGCGCTCGGTCGGATCATGGTGCCCGCCCAGCGCAACGGGATTCGTCATCCACGATACGTTGAGTGCACGCATGCATCCACGCCGGGCCTGCGCAGCGCTGGTGGCCGCGCTGGCCGTTATGGGGGTTGAAGTCGTGCCCGAAGCCCCGGACACCGGGGCAGTCATTCATGCGACCGGGGTGTCCGGCCTGTTGGAGCTGTCCGATGCTGTCGGCAAGACGGTCGGAAACGGGGTCAAGGGACAGGCGGCACTGCTGCGGTTCGACGCGGGCCAGGTGCCGCAACTGTTCGCGGATTCGATCCATTTCGTGCCCCACGCCGACGGGACACTGGCCATCGGCTCGACATCCGAGCGGGACTATGACGACCCGACCGGCACCGATGCTGCCCTCGATGATGTGATCCAGCGCGCGTTACAGGCGGTTCCTGTTCTACACGGCGCGGAAGTGATCGAGCGTTGGGCCGGAGTCCGCCCCCGCAGCAAGAGCCGAGCGCCGATGCTGGGCGCACACCCGCTGCACAAGGGTCAGTTCATTGCCAATGGCGGCTTCAAGATCGGGTTCGGCATGGCCCCAAAGGTGGCCGAGGTCATGGCAGACCTTGTACTGGACGGACAGGATTCGATCCCCGAAGGCTTCCGCCCCGAGGCGTCACTGTGACCGTGGAAGGGCCACGGCCTGCATGCACTGCCGCCCGTCCGGACCGCGGACCCATAAATCGTTCCCGTTTCGGCACAGCGTGGCAGGCTCGAAATGCATCAGCGGAGAGGACGCGCGAAAGGAAAACTCGGCCAGCGACCCCATGAGATCGGTGGCGAGCAGCATCAGATGCTGCGCCAGAAGCGGTCCATGGACCACCAGTCCGGCATAGCCTTCGACATCGCGGGCATAGTCAAGGTCATAGTGGATGCGGTGGCCATTGAAAGTCAGCGCCGAGTACCGAAACAGCAGCGCGGTGTCGAACTCGACCTGGCGCAGGTCTGTTTCGTCCGTCCGGGCAACCGGGGCCTCTGGTTTCGGTGCATCGGCCGAGGGGTCCTCGCGATAGACAAGGTCCTGCCATTCGGTCAGGCACAGCGTGTCGTCCTGCCAGATTTCGTGCTTTAGGGTCACAAACCCCAAGGGCCCAGTCCGTCCGGTCTTGGTGCTCACATTGCTCAAGGTCGAGCGGCGTTCCGCTGGTGTGCCAGCGATCAGCGGAGCGGCGAACCGCAGTCGCCCACCGGCCCACATCCGACGCGGAAGACCGAGGTCGGGGACCAGCCCTCCGCCCACCGCTGGATGTCCGTCGCGACCCAAACCTTCGGGCGGGCGCGGTGACCAGAAATACAGCTGGTGAAAGAACGGCGGCAGCGACGTGCCCATGCCGATCGAAGGTGCCTGCCCCAACGCCACCTGAAACGCCGCCGCCCGGGCAGGGTCCATCACGTCGTGCTGAATTTCCGAGGAAACTTGATCCGTCATGGCCGCACCCTAAGCAGGCTCGGCCAGCCCGACAAGGCTCAGAAACCTGCTTCGGCCCGCAGCTTCTCCATCAACTGGCCCAGCGTCCGTTCGTACCGGTCGCTGCGCAGCCGACCTGCATCGTCGAACTCGTTCGAGCTGTCGGCCAGATGAATTTCGGGGCCCTCCAGGATGCGCGGCTGAAACGGCACCATGAAAGACCGCAGGATCATCTGCGCCCGTTCGCCTCCGGCCCGGCCCGCCGCCGCGGACATCACAGCAACCGGTTTGTCGGCCCAGGGATTGCCCTTGGTCCGGCTGACCCAGTCCAGCGCGTTTTTCAGAACGCCTGACGGCCCCTTGTTGTATTCCGGAGTGGAAAGGACCACCGCATGGGCACCGGCGATCTGGTCCGCCAGGATCTGAACTTCGGCCGGGATCCCGTCGGCCTCCTCAGCATCTCCATCATAGAGTGGCAGGTTCAGATCAGCTTCGATGAACGTTCCCGCGCCGAACAGGCGCGCCGCTTCACGGATCAGGCGTCGATTGGTGGCGTTCTGCCGCAACGAGCCGGACAGGCCCAGAAGGATCGGTTCGGACATCAGGATATCTCCGTCATGTGTTTCGGCTGCAGTTTAGTCATCCCGACCGCAAACCATAGCCCGCCTGACGCGCAGTCAATGTGCAAAAAAGAAAGGGGCCGCTTGCGGCGGCCCCCGGCGGTTGGCAGTTGATCGGCTCAGGCGTTGCCGCTGGGCACGATCACGATCTCGACCCGGCGGTTCTGCGCCTTGCCCTCAGGCGTCAGGTTCGAGGCGATCGGTTGGTTTTCACCACGACCGATCGTGGCGATGCGCGCATAGCTGACGCCATTGGCCTGCAGAACATCCGCCACCGCATTGGCGCGGCGTTCGGACAGGATCTGATTGTAGCCGGCTTCACCATCGCTGTCGGTATGCCCGATGATCTGTACGTTCGAGTTGGGATAGTTCACCAGGTTTTGCCCCACGCGGACCAGATCCGCCCTCAGCGCAGGTCGGACCGTGGCGCTGTCGGTGTCGAAGGTGATGTCATTTGGAACCGTGACGATCAGCCGGTCTCCGGCGTTGACGATCGTGATACCGTCATTGGCCAGTTGCTGACGCAGTTCGGCTGCCTGCCGGTCCAACTGGTTGCCGATCAATCCGCCACCGGCAGCACCAATGGCCGCACCGGCAACGGCACCCAGCCCAGGGTTCGAGTCATTGGCGATGGCGCCAACACCGGCGCCAATCAGACCGCCCAGCAACGCTCCCTGCTTGGCGCTCTGGTTCGGGTCGTCCTGAACCCGCAATGTACCGGGGTCGGTACAGGCCCCCAGCACAAATGCGGCGCTCAGCCCGACCGGCAGCAAGAATCTGGAAATTTTCATGGGTTCACCTTCTGCTCCTGCACCCGGTTTTCCGGGTTACGTGTTTGACGTGATTATAGCACGTCTGACACAAACAGGCTCAAGCGACAAAAACGTGAGATCGGCGAATACCCGCCGCCCCCAAGGCGCTCAGAAATCCGGCAACGCGCGAAATTTCATAGATATGCCATCCTCGGGGTGTTTGACGCGCAACTCCTCGGAATGAAGCATCAGCCTGGGGAAGTCGCGCGCCGGTCCTTCGGCATAGAACGGGTCGCCCAGGATCGGATGGCCCAGTGCCTGCATATGGACCCGCAACTGGTGCGAGCGGCCGGTTTTTGGAAACAGGCGAACGCGGGTCGTGTCCCCGTCGTACCGGACGACCCGCCAATCCGTGACTGCCGGCTTGCCGGTTTCGTGGCACACCATCTGGCGCGGCCTGTTGGGCCAATCCACGATCAACGGCAAGTCCACCGTGCCGGTCTTTGGTTCCACCCGGCCCCATACACGGGCGACGTAGGTTTTTCGTGTCTGCCGGTTTTCGAATTGCTGTCCCAGATATCGTTGGGCGTGCGGGGTCTGGGCAAAGATCATGACGCCGGAAGTGTCCCGATCCAACCGGTGGACCAGCAAGGCCTGCGGAAATGCGGTCTGCACACGGACCAGCAAACAATCGGCCAGGTGCTCTCCGCGGCCGGGAACCGACAGCAGGCCCGCCGGCTTGTTCACCACGATAACCTGCGCATCCTCGTGCAGCACGTCCAGCGGCGTTTTGGGGGGATCATAGGTATCGCTCATGCGGGCTGCCTATCGCAGGGCGCCGCCTCTCGCAACGTCGTCCTTGCGATGAGAAGGCTTCTCGGCAACTCTCGCGCCAGGCAGAGGAGATGACATGCACCCGACGATCGAACGAATGCAGGAAGTGGTCGCCAAGGGCGACGAGGGCCTGATCCATGAATTGCTGGCCGAAGACGTGCAGTTCCTTCCGCCGACCTACTACAGCACCTGGACAGGCCGCGCCCCGGTGGCGGCGGTATTGGGTCATGTGGGGCAGGTTTTTTCCGAGTTTCGTTACCGCCGGATCATGGGCGATGGCAAAGACTGGGCATTGGAGTTTCAATGCAAGGTAGGTGAACTGGACGCTGTTGGCGTTGACCTGATCACGCTCAACGATGACGGGCTGATTCAGGCATTCGAAGTCGCCATGCGTCCCTACAAGACCGTTGGCGCCCTGCGCGAGGCCATGATGGCGCGCGTCATGAAAGACCACCGGTTCCTGGAATTTCGGAACGCTTTGAGCTGAGCCACCCGTGCCCATTGCCGCCGATCAGCTTCTGAGGGTTCCGCTGCTGCCGGTGCTGGCGGCACAGGCTCTGCTAGTTCGGCAGAGGGCCGTGCGGCTGCCCGAACCTTCTGGTGCGCGTGAGGGCCGGCAAGGCCGCGGGCCGAGACTGCGCTTGCTGATCGCCGGTGACAGCTCTGCCGCGGGCGTTGGGGCTGGAACTCAGGAACAGGCGCTGTCGGGCCAGCTGGTGAAACTGCTCGGCCGCCAGTTCAGCGTTGAGTGGCGCCTTGTTGCAACGACCGGCCACACGACCGGTGACACGATCGAAGACCTGCGCAGGATCGAAGGCCAGTTTGACACGGCTGTTACGGCCTTGGGCGTCAACGACGTCACTCGAGCCGTGTCCTGCAGCCGGTTCAAACGGCAACAGGCCGAGTTGATGCGCTTGCTCAACGTCGATCTGGGCGTGCGGACTGTGATCGTGACGGGCGTCCCGCAGATGGATCGGTTCCCGGCGCTGCCACAGCCCTTGGCATGGGTTCTGGGAAGGCAATCCGCGCGCCTTGACGAGGGGCTGAGAGAGGTGATCGCGAGCTCTCCACAGGCCCGGCATCTGCCGTTGCACCTGCCCGACGATCCGGCCCTGGCCGCTGTGGACGGCTATCACCCAAGCCCCAAAGCCTATCGCCTTTGGGCAGAGCAGGCCGCGCGAATGATCCTCGATCAGGTCTGAGCGCGCACCTGACGGATCATGGGCACTGAATAGACAACCAGTGCGGCCCAAATCAGCGGAAAGGCAATCATGCGCCCGCGGTCGATCTGCTCACCAAACAGCGTGATCGCCGTGATGAATATCATGGTCGGCGCGATGTACTGCAGGATGCCCATGGTCGAAAGTCGCACCAGCTTGGCCCCGTTGGCATAGACCAGCAGCGGAACGGCGGTCACGATACCCGCCCCGGCCAACAGCATGGTATCTGTTGCGGCGCCTCCAAAATGTCCGGTGCCCTGCACGCCCAACCAGGTCACATAAGCCAGCGCGGGAACCAGCAAAATCAAAACCTCAAGCAGGAAACCCTGGTTTGGTCCGATGGGCAACGAGCGCTTGAAGAACGCATAAAATCCCCAACTGACCATCAACCCCAGCGCCGCCCATGGCAGACGGCCGGCCTCGACCACCAGAACCAGAACGCCCAAGGCGGCAAGCCCCACGGCAATCAACTGTGTTCGGGTCAGGGACTCGCGCAGCAGGATCGCTCCCAGCGCTATGCTGAACAGCGGGTTGATGTAATACCCCAGCGCCGCGTCCAAAGCGTTGCCACTGGCGATCGCCCAGACGTAGATAGCCCAGTTCACCGAAATCAGGGCCGCCGTCAGGCATGCCATTCCCAACATGCGCGGATCACGCAGCGCCGCCTTCAGATCACCGGTTCGCCCCAGCGCGACCAGCAACAACCCGGCCACCGGCACCGACCAGATGATGCGATGCGCCACGATTTCGACGGGATCGATATGCGCCATTGCCTTCATGTAGAGCGGCAGAAAACCCCATAGGACATACGCCGTAACAGCCAGCGCAAGGCCTTTTGGCGAATCCGTGTTCTGGGCTTGGGTCGGGCGCTCGGCCATGAATGGTCTCCAGCTGATACCCCCCGTCTTTAGGCAAAGTGCTTTGCCATTGAAACTCAGAAAAGCTTGAAGACGCCCATAACGAATTGTGATGGGTCGGCAACTCCATCGTCAGGTGTGCGGCCGGCAGGGCCTTGTTTGGCTCTGCTTTATTTTCCGGCAAAATCTTGGCCAGATGGAAGCCTCGTCACGAACCCCCATCCGGCGCTATGCAACTCAATGGGAGCAACGCCCCCAACCCGCCTTCAGACCTTCACACGTTCGGATTTCGGGTCGTACATGGGTTTGAGCGACGCCTCGGCGCTGACCTTCACACCGCAGACGTCAATCTCGTATGTCGAGGACAGCACGTCGGCCGCGCTTTCGCCCTTGCAGGGGACATAACCCATGCCTATCGCGCCACCCAAAGTGTGGCCATAGTTTCCTGAGCTGATGTAACCCACATATTCGCCATCGCGGATAATCGGTTCGTTGTGGAACAGCAGCGGTTCAGGGTCGGTCAGCTTGAATTGCAACAGCCGGCTGTGGGGGCCGCTGTCCTTGCGGGCAATCACCGCATCTCGGCCAATGAAATCACATCCCTTGTCCACCTTGACGGCAAAGCCGAGACCGGCGTCCACAACGTGATCTTCGCAGGTAATGTCATGACCGAAGTGACGGAAGCCCTTTTCGATCCGGCAGCTGTCCAACATGTGCATACCGCACAGCTTCAGGCCCATGTCTTGCCCGGCCTCGTGCAGCGTTTCGAAAACGTGCCCGGCCATATCCGACGACACGTAGACCTCCCACCCAAGTTCGCCCACATAGGTCACGCGGTGAACGCGTGCCAGGCCCATTCCGATTTCGATTTCCTGCGCGGTGCCGAATGGGTTTGCCGCGTTCGAGAAGTCGTTGGGCGAAACTTTTTCAAGCAAGGTCCGCGCGTTGGGCCCCATCACCGCCAGAACGCCTTCGCCTGCCGTGACATCGGTGATGACCACATTGAAATTGCCCGAATGACGCATCATCCACGTCTGGTCGGCCAGTCGCGTCGCTGCCGGGGTCACGACCAGATAGGCGGTCTCGGAAAGGCGGGTCACGGTCACGTCTGCCTCGATCCCGCCATGCCGGTTCAAGAATTGGGTGTAGACGATCTTGCCGTTTGGAACCGCGTAGTCGCCGCCACCGATATAGTTCATGAAAGCCTGGGCATCGGGGCCTTCGACCCGGATCTTTCCGAAGGAAGACATGTCATACATGCCCACGTTCTCGCGCACCGCGCGGTGTTCGGCGGCCGAGTTCTCGAACCAGTTCTGGCGCTTCCAGCTGTAGCGGTATTCGCGCTCCTGCCCCTCGTTGGCGAACCAGTTGGCGCGCTCCCACCCGGCCAGCTCGCCAAAGACGGCCCCGTGTTCCTTCAGGTGGTGATGGAACGGCGTCCGGCGCACGCCGCGCGCCGTGGCCTTTTGCCGGTAGGGGTAGTGGTCGGCATAGAGCAGGCCCAGCGTTTCCTTGGACCGCTCGAACAGATACTGCTTGTTGCCCTGGAAGGGCTGCATCCGGCTGATGTCCACGTCGCCCAGGTCAAAGGGTTTCTCGCCGCTGTCCATCCATTCGGCCAGCGCCATGCCCGCGCCGCCCGCAGACTGGATCCCGATCGAGTTGAACCCGGCCGCGACCCAGACATTGTCCATCTCGGGCGCAAGCCCAAGGTGATAGGCGTCGTCGGGCGTGAAGGACTCAGGGCCGTTGAAGAAGGTATGAATCCCGGCCTCGGCCAGCATCGGCATCCGGTTGCAGGCGGCCTCGAGGATCGGTTCGAAATGGTCGAAATCCTCAGGCAGTTGGTCGAACTCGAAACTATCGGGAATTCCGTTCATGGCCCAGGGCTTGGCATTCGGCTCGAACGCACCCAGAAGGATCTTTCCGGCATCTTCCTTGTAATATGCGCATTCGTCCGGCACCCGCAGAACCGGCAGCTGGGTCAGCCCGTCGATGCCCTCTGTCACGATGTAGAAGTGCTCGCAGGCATGCAGTGGTACATTGACACCTGCCATGCGCCCCACCTGATGGCCCCACATCCCGGCGCAGTTCACCACCATGTCGCATTCGATATGGCCCGAGGCGCTGCCGTCATCCGCCATCCAGTCGACGCCGGTAACTTTGCGGCCCTGCTTTGCGATCTCGGTGACTTTGACCCGTTCCTTGACGACGGCGCCGCGCTGACGGGCACCCTTGGCCAGCGCCAGCGCGATGTTGGCTGGGTCGCCCTGTCCGTCCAGCGGCAGATAGACCGCGCCCTTGACCCCATCCAGATTCAGATGCGGATAAAGTTCGCCCACGCGTTCGTTCGAGATCTCTTCGACCTCGACCCCGAAGGCGCGGGCCATGGCGGCCTGGCGATAGATCTCTTCCTTGCGCTCATCCGTCAGCGCCACGGTGATCGAGCCGCAGCGTTTGAACCCGGTAGCGACACCGGTTTCCTCTTCGAGCGCGCCATAGAGTTCCTGGCTGTACTTTGCCAGTTTGGTCATGTTCGCGGTGGCCCGCAGCTGTGCGATCAGGCCCGCCGCGTGCCAGGTCGTGCCGCTGGTCAGCTGCTTGCGCTCCAGCAGAACAACGTCGCTCCAGCCTTTCTTGGTCAGGTGATAGGCCACCGAGCATCCGATCACACCGCCACCGATGATCACCACGCGGGCCTTGCTGGGAAGATCAACCATTCCGAAGTCTCCAATCTCGAGTCGGCTTCAGAATGCCACGAACAGGCGACAAAAAATGCAGCGAAAACGTCAACTGCGGCACAAAAATCACCGCAGCGCCGATTGGCGTTTCTGGCGGCGCAGAGCGAATGGCGTGATCCCGAAAAAGCTTTTGTAGACGGATGAGAACCCGTTGGGAAAGCCGCAGGCGAGGCCTATTTCACGCACCCTCATAGTGGTATTCAAAAGCAGGTTGTTGGCCTTGGCCAACCGCATCTCCCGATAGAACCCGTTCGGCGTAGTGCCGAAGAATGTCTTGAATTTGCGCTCCAGCGAGCGGTTTGACATTCCAAGCTCTTCGACCAGTTGATTGATGGGCAACGGATCTTCGATATTGGCCTGCATCAACTTGATGCACTGATCCAGCCGGGCGTCCCCGGTCGTTGTCGTCTTGGCGCCCGAAAACGGCTGCAACGACGAAAAGTCGCGGATATGTTCATGCAGCATGATGTCGGCCACCGTCATCTTGGCCGGGCCCGAGATGTGACGCCCGATCACCGCCAGTGCGATATCGGCCGTGGCCCCCATTCCCGCGCAGGTCACGACCGGGCCCTGCTCGGTCGCGATCGAAAGCTTGGCCTCGAACCGGGCACCGCGTTCGCGGAAGATCGACGCGTTTTCCCAATGCGTTGCCATGTCGGGCGTGCCGTGTTCGTCGATGTACCGGCTGGCGGCCTCAGCCAGCAAAAAGACCTGCGCACCGCGATAGGTATAGTCGGACACAACCCGGCCCAGCGACAGCTCGGGCTGGTCCGGGTCGGTGTTGCCGATCACGAACAAATAGTCGGCGTCCGGTTGGCGTGTAACGGGCTGGGTCGGAATGCTGGCGCCGCTGCTGCTGACGATGGTCCCCCCCTTGAGCGACCGATAGGTATAAGTGAACGGCGGGTGCGGACAAACCCGATTGGCGAGACGCAACACATCCACCACCGACGCCAGTTCCAGCAGAACGAAGCCCGGCGCGGTGATGATGTCAAAATGCCATTGCGCCTTGACGCCTTCGGGTTTTCCAAGGTCCGGTTTCTCCACCATCCTCGCCACTCACACAATCCTATGCCCGGCCGAGCGCAGGGCTTTGGCCAAAGCTTCGATGTGCTCTGGGCCCACTTCGCAGCATCCACCGATGATCGTGGCCCCTTGGTCAACCCAACTCATCGCATGTGCGGCATAGGCCGACGGGTCGAGATCGTGGCGCGCCTCCAGCGCGTCGACTGTCGGAGCGTCTTTCAGGAAGCTGTCGGAAATCCGGGTAAAACCATTCGCGTAGGCACCGTAAGGTCTTTGAAGTGTCGCAAGGATCTCCAGCGCCGCGGGCACCGCCTCGGGCCGGGTGCAATTGATCAGAACCGCTTGAGGATCCAAGCGTTCGACCAGTGGCGCGATCGCGCCCAGCGGTTCGCCCGACCTCAGCCGCGTACCGTCCTCGTCCATGACCGACAGGGCCAGCCAAACCGGCTTGCCACAGCCTTCGGTTCCACGCAGGGCGCCTTCGGCCTCGGTCACGGAGGAGACGGTTTCGATCAGAAACAGGTCCACCCGGTTCTGCATCAATCGCACCAGTTCCGCGAATTTCTGCGCGGCCTCGTCGGGATCGGGGTTCAGATCGGGGCGATAGGTGGCCAGCAAGGGACCCAGCGCGCCGGCGATACGCCCCGCCCGCCCATCGCGCGCCAGTTCGGCCTGTGTCAGAGCCGCATCGATGAGTTGCTCCAGCTGGTCCTCGATCCCCGCTCGTACGAGGCGAGAGCGGTGCACGGCGTAGGTGTTTGTTGTCGCGACGGTTGCCCCGCAGTCGAAATATTCCCGATGGATCTTTCCGACCAACCCGGGCTCGTCGATCATTACGCGGGTTGACCACAAGGCGGTTGGCTGTTCGCCACGACGTTTGACCAGCTCTTGACCGATCGAACCATCCAACAGCGTGATGTCTGCCATCTCGGTGCCTCCTTACGGTATGAGAACCAGCTTTCCGGGCAAGGTCTTTGATTGAAAGTCCGTCTGCGCCTGCACGATCTCGCGCAGCGGGTAAGTCTTGGAAATCAACGGCTTGATCCGACCCGCGTTCATCAACTCGAACAGTCGGCCAAAAACTTCGAAGGCTTGGTGAGTGCAGCCGTGGATCGTGATGTCGCGCAGGTAGATTTCGCGCAGATCAGCCTGCACGATCGGGCCGGCGATGGCCCCGGACACGGCATATTGGCCGCCCGGCTTCAGCGCCAGGATCAGGCCGGGAAAGGCCGGGCCGCCGACCACGTCGATCACCACGTCAAAGCTGTCCTGCGGCAGCGGCGCGTCGCGGTCAAACGTACCAGCCGCACCCTGCGCCCGCACCACTTCGGCCTTGGCCGCACTGGTCACCCCCCACACGGTTGCTCCCCGCAAGGCTGCCAATTGCACGGCCGCCAGCCCGACGCCGCCCGAGGCGCCGGTGATCAGCACCTTGTGCCCGGCAGTCACGCCTGCTCGGGTCAACAGGTTCTCGGCCGTCCCGAACGCACAAGGGATGGCGGCGATTTCCACATCCGACAGCGGTGAGGCGGTCACGTCATAGAGGTCATCCGCCTCGAGAAGGCAGTATTGCGCAAAAGCCCCGTCGATCTCGGACCCAAGCGCGATGAAGCCTGTCGGGTTACCCGGGCGCGGGCGCGGCAGGTTGATCGGGCAGGTCACGCGTTGCCCCGGTTTGAAGCCGGCACCCGGCCCGATCTGCTCGACTATGCCGCAAAGATCTCCGCCTTGAACGCGGGGAAAGGACAGCGCGCCGCCCCAACCGCCGGCTTCGACCTCTTGGTCAACCGCGTCCGTCGCGCCGGTGACGTCCGAGGAATACCATCCGATCCGCGTGTTGATGTCGGTGTTGTTGACGCCTGCCGCGACCACGCGGACCAGAACCTGCCCGGGCCCGGGCACCGGAACCGGAATATCCTCACGCCATTCCAGAACTTCTGGACCACCGTGACCGGTCAGATAGACACCGCACATCGACTTTGGAGCATTCATTTCGCTGGCTTCTCAGGTCTGGTCGTCGGGATGGGGTGGAACCGGCCCCATCGGCACGATGTCGTAGCGGGCATTCAGATCGGCCATCTTGGCCTCGTCCTCAAAATCTGCCTGGGTCATGGTTGCCAGTTCCGCAAGGAAGCCGTCAAACCCGGAGGGTTGAAAGATCATGAGCATCCGTGCCGGTTTGTTGTCGGCCACCCGGCAAGCATGCGGCACACCCGGCGGAACATGCATGGTGGTGCCCGGCGTGCACAGGTGCCAATCTCCGTCGACATAGAAATCCACGGCGCCCTCGAGAAAATAGAAAGTCTCGGCGTGGCTGTCGTGGCGATGAAGGCCAAGCGCGAAGCTGGCCTTCAAGTTGTCTTCCATCAGGGTGTACGCCCCGCCCGTGTCCTGACCGGAAACCTTCACGAAGGTATGGTCGTTCTCCCAGTCATAGTTGGGACCCTCGCCGGGTCCCTGCTTGGAATATCGCGGGCGCATATGGGCCTCCTTATGTCAGGCGCGCAGCCGCTCGTTTGCAGGATCCCACAGCGGCTGATCCTCCTGTACCACGGCGCGACACTTTTCGCCGTAGATTTCCACCTCAAGCTCGGTGCCCGGGTTGGCCAGATCGGCCTTGATCATGCCCAGCGCGACGGACTTTCCGACACGATAGCCCCAAGCGCCCGATGTGGTCTCGCCTACGATCTGATCGCCCTGCCAGATGCAGGACATGTAAGGCGCATCGCAGTCACCGGCCTCGACGACCAGCGTGACGAAAGACTTCTTCACTCCACGCTGCTTTTCCGCCAGCAAAGCGGCCTTGCCGGGGAAATCCTGAGGCTTGTCGAACTTGACGAAGCGTTCCAACCCGCCTTCCAGCAGCGAGTAGTCGGTGCTGAGATCTCCCTTCCACGCGCGGTATCCCTTTTCGATGCGCAGGCTGTTCAGCGCATACATGCCAAACGGCTTGGCCCCGGCGGCAAGGATCGCGTCATAGATCGCGGGCATGTGTTCGTTGAGCGCATGCACCTCCCAGCCCAGTTCGCCGGCGAAGGACACGCGGATCAGGTGGGCGGGCTGTCCGGCCACGGTGGCGGCCTGATGGGTCAGCCAACCCAGAGAGAGGTCGGCATCGGTCAGACCCGATAGGATCTCACGCGATTTCGGACCGGTCACGATCAGCGTGTCGCGGGTGGTGGTCACGTCCTCGACCGTGACGCCCGCGGGCATCGCGTTCACAAGGATGTCGCGGTCGTGCCACTGCGCGGTGGCGGCGGTGATCATCACGAAGTCATCCTCGGCCAGACGCATGCAGGACATCTCGGTCAGGATGCGGCCACGGTCGTCGGCGATGTAGACGAGGTTGATCCGGCCCACCTTGGGCAGGCCGCCGGTGATCAGACCGCGCAGCGCCTCGGCCGCGCCATCGCCGTTGACGACAAAGCGCGAGAAACCCGGCAGGTCAAGCACGCCGCAATGGTCGCGCACGGCCTCGCATTCCTCCTTGATCCGCTGCTCCCACGGGCCCGAGCGGCCCCAGGTGTGGGTGCTTTCCTCGGAGGTGTCATCGCCCGGTTGCGCGAACCAGTTGGCGCGCTCCCAGCCGTTGTAGACGCCCATGACGCCACCCAGTTCCTTGACCTTGGCGTGAACCGGCGACAGCTTCTTGTCGCGCGCGGCGGGCCATTCATGATGCGGGAAGTGCATGGCGTATTCGTTGCCGTAGACCTCCATGCCCTTTTGATTGCAGTAATCCTGATCGGTGTAGTCGGTATAGCGGCGGGGATCGACGGCCCACATGTCCCATTCGGTGGCGCCATCCACGATCCATTCGGCCAGCACTTTGCCTGCACCGCCGCCTTGGGCGATGCCGAAGGTGAAGGTATGCGCCTCGAAGGCGTTCTTGACGCCGGGCATCGGGCCAATCAGCGGCAGGCCGTCGGGCGCATAAGGGATCGGCCCGTTGATCACGCGGCCCACGCCCGAGGTCGCCATCAGCGGCACCCGCTCCATCGCGTCGGTGACGATGTCCTCGATCCGGTCCAGATCGTCGTTCCACAGCTGGAAGCTGAAATCCTCGGGCATCGGGTCGTCCTCGGTCATCCAGTGGCCCTTGCAGTTGGGCTCGTATGGGCCAAGGTTGAAGCCGTGCTTTTCTTGTCGCAGGTAGTAGGAGATATCCACGTCGCGCAGCAGCGGCAGCTTGCCACCGTTTTCCTTCGACCAGGCTTCGACCTCGGGGATCTCGTCAGTCAGCAAATACTGGTGGCTCATGACCATCGCCGGTACGGTGCGGCCGCCATAAGGCTTGTACCATTCGCCCACACGCTGCGCGTAGTAGCCGGCCGCGTTGACAACATAGTCGCAGTCGATGTCGCCCTTTTCGGTGTGGACGGTCCAGGTGCCGTCGTCATGCTGGGTCACGCCGGTGGCCGGGCAGAACCGGATGATCTTCTGCCCCATGTCGCGTGCGCCCTTGGCCAGCGCCTGGGTCAGCTGCGCCGGGTCGATGTCCCCATCGGTCGGGTCATACAGAACGCCCTCAAGATCATGAGTTTCCAAGAACGGGTAGCGTTCCTTGGCCTGCTCCGGCGTCCACATTTCCATCGGGATTCCCTGGTAGCGGCCCATCGACATGGCCCGCTGGAACTCCTGCATCCGCTCTTTGCTGTGCGCCAGACGGATTGATCCCGACACGTGGTAGTTCATCGGGTAGTCGACCTCTTCGCCAAGACGTGAATACAGCTCGGTCGAATAGCGCTGCATGTTCATGATGGCCCAAGAGGTCGAGAAGGTCGGCACGTTGCCGGCCGCGTGCCAGGTCGAACCTGCGGTCAGCTCGTTCTTTTCCAGCAGAACGCAGTCGGTCCAGCCCTTTTTGGCCAAATGGTACAGCGAGGACGCCCCTACGACGCCGCCACCGATGATGACCACGCGGGCCTTGGTCGGAAAATCGCTCATGTTTCTAGATCCCTGTCATTGTGCCCTTTGGGGCAGTTCATCCGTGATGTCGTAGTAGTCGCCCTTGTCCGCCACGAAGATGTGGCGAGCCAGTTTCAACTGAGTGGGCTGGTCCAGTGCACCCATCGAAACCGAAATCGTGTCTTCGTCCTTGTGCTGCCAGAACAGAAAGCTTCCGCATGCCTTGCAGAAACCACGCCGGGCCGTGTCCGAAGCCTGAAACCATCCCAGCGTATCGCTGCTGTTCAGGGTCAGGTTGTCCTGGTGGGTCGCGGTCGAGGCCCAATAATGCCCTGACTGCCGACGGCATTGCCCGCAGTGGCAGGCCGAGGGCGGTGACAGCTCTCCGTTGATCGTGAATGCCACCGAACCGCAAAGGCACGATCCTTTTTGCATGGCTCTATCCCTTTCCTGCAGGTGCCGCGCTGGTTCCCAGCAGGACGCCATAGATGATGAAACAGGTGGCCATGACGCGGCGCACCCAGACGTTGAACACGGCGCCCAGCGCCGCCCGCCCCATCACCGCACCCAACAGTGTGAACCCGGTGTAGCTGAGCGTGGTGATGATCAGCGCCGTCGGCATGATGATCGCCATTTGCTGCCAGATCGGCACATCGGGCTGCACGAACTGGGAAAACGCGGCTAGGTAACCTGCGACGCTCTTTGGATTGATCGTGGCGACAGCCAAAGCATGGAGATAGACATGGCGGGCCGGGCGCTGGCTGGCCGGCGCGGGACGCGCGGCGTTCATCCACCCCCGGAGCCCCATCCAGATGAGGAATCCCGCCCCAATCAGCTTGGCCACGAAAAACCCGGTTGGCGAGGCCGCGATCAGGGCTGTCACCCCCAGAGCCGACAGTATCAGAAAGGCGCTGGCCTGGGTCAGGATCGCCAGGACCCCAAGCATCGCCTTGGGAAATGGCAGGCTCATCCCGTTCGAGATGCAATTCACCGCATTCGGACCCGGCGTGGTCACGAACACCACCCAGAACAGCGCGAATATGGTCCAGGCCTCAAAGCTCATCAGTACACCGGCGGAGCGATCACCCAGACGGCCACGGCGGGTTCGTCGTAAGGGTTTGCCCATTGGTAGGGTTCGTGCTTGATCCGAAAGCTGTCCCCGACGCCGACGGTGAAATTTCGGCCTCCGATCGTCAGGTCGAGACGGCCCGAGATCATGTATCCAACCTCTTGCGTCGGACGGTTGGCCGGGGTCTGCATCCGGGAATGGGGCTCAAAGGTGGAATGCACCATCTCGAAATCATCGGTCAGGTCAGGTGACAGCAATTCCTCGATCAGCCCTTCCTCGCCTGACCCCATCGGCCGGCGCGAACCGGCGCGCACCACATAGCCCTGTTCCTCGGCCAGAACGCCGGTGTGGGCGAACAGCATCGACATTGGCACGCCCAGGCATTCCGCGATCAGGCGCAGATCCGAGATCGACGGAGCAGACAAATCGCGCTCGACCTGGCTAAGCCAGCCCACCGACCGGTCCAACCGCGAAGCGATATCGGTCAGCGTCAGCCCGCGCGCCCTGCGCAGCGCGCGAATGTCCGCCCCCAGCGTCGCAGCGATATGGGCCTGGTCGTTCACGCTACCCCCCCGATCCATGAAATTTACGTCACATTTTTCACGATGTCCCGAATCGGTGAAAATTCCAAGAGATTTTTCACTACCGATCCTGATCCTTCCGCGCTATGGCTGCGGAATGTGGATCGTCATTCTGTATTTCTGGGCCATCAACGCGTTGACTTTGCTGGTGTTCGGGTGGGACAAGCTGCGGGCGATCCGACGCAGGCGGCGTGTCCCGGAGAAGTGGCTTTTGCGACTGGCGCTGTTGGGCGGCAGCCCCGCAGCTTTGCTGGGTCGCTGGATATTCGGGCACAAGACCCGGAAAAAGCGGCTGACGACTCTGCTGTATGCCATTGCGGCTCTGCAGGCGGGCGCGATCTACCTGTTCCTTACCTACAGTTCTGTTTGAAACTGGAAATTGGCAGTGCGATCGGGCAATGGTTGCACATGATTGACAGAACTTCGTCCCAGGCGCTGGCCATCGGGTCAGTGGCGGTGTCCCTGCTGGTGCTGCTGCTCAAGGTCCTGGCATGGCATTTGACCGGGTCGGTCGCTCTGTATTCCGACGCAATGGAATCTTTGGTCAACGTGGTTGGCGCGCTGCTGGCGTGGTTTGCCATTCGGATGGCGGAGCGTCCTGCCGACAGCAATCACCCTTTCGGACATCACAAGGCCGAGAACTTCTCGGCCATCGCCGAGGGGACCCTGATCGTTCTCGCCGCAATCCTGATCATTCAGGAAGCCTGGGGCGCCTTGTTCGCCCCACACCTGGACCAGCTCGGGCCGATCGGACTGGCCGTGAACGCCGCGGCCATGGTCCTGAACCTGGTCTGGGCACGCGTGCTGATCTCGGCGGGTCAGAAACGGCGCTCGCCGGCCATGACGGCCAATGGACGCCACCTGATGACCGACGTCTGGACTTCGGCCGGGGTCTTGTTGGGACTGATCCTCGTATTGCTGACAGGCTGGGCCGTTCTTGACCCGCTGCTGGCCATTCTGGTGGCCGCAAATATTCTGCGCGAAGGCTGGAAGGTCATTTTCCATTCGGCCGGAGATCTCATGGATTCAGCGGCCCATACCGAGGACACGGATATCATCGAGGCCGCCGTTCGGAACTCGTCTCAGGGAGCCTTGCAGATCCACGATCTGCGCACACGTCGGGCCGGCAAAGCCGTGTTCATCGAATTTCACCTAGTCGTCGATCGCAACATGACAGTCGGTGACGCCCACGACATCTGCGACGCGATCGAAGATGCAATCGCGGAAAAGCTGCCCGAGGCCCGGACCATCATTCACGTGGAGCCGGACTCTCAGCTCAAAGCCTCGGGGATCGAACCGGAATAAAATTTCTACAAACGCCCGAAAACCTGCGCGAGGATGCGCGACAACCCATCGGCATCGGCCTGCTCGAACGCATCGGGCTGATCGCTGTCGATATCAAAGACCCCGATGACCTGCCCCGCAGAATCCCGCACCGGCAGAACCAGTTCGGACCGGGTCGACGAGGCGCAGGCAATGTGCCCCTCAAACGCATCCACATCCGGGACCAACTGAACCTCTCCGGTGCGCGCCGCTGCCCCGCAGACCCCGCGGGAGAACGGAATGACCAAACACCCGTGCCCGCCTTGATAGGGTCCGATCTTCAACAACTCCGGCTCGGTCACACGGTAAAACCCCGTCCAGTCAAAGCGGTCGTCGCTGTGATGCACCTCGCAGGCGACGGTGGCCATCAGAGCGACCTGATCAGTTTCACCTTCCGTCAGGGCTTCGATGGTTTTGGACAAGAGCGCGTAGTCAGCTTTCATGGGGTCAATTCCAAAGTGCAATCGGGCCGCAACCTCTGCGGCCCGGTTCAGCTAATGGCAAAATGCCAAAGCGTCAAACCCGCTCGATCGCGATTGCAGTGCCCTCGCCGCCTCCGATGCAGATCGCCGCCACTCCGCGCTTCAGGCCACGCTTCTCGAGTGCATTTAGAAGCGTAACCAAGATACGTGCGCCCGAGGCCCCGATCGGATGACCTAGGGCGCAGGCGCCTCCGTTGACGTTGACCTTGTCGCGCGGCAAGCCCATTTCATGCATGAAGGCCATCGGAACAACGGCAAAAGCCTCGTTCACTTCCCACAGGTCCACGTCGTCCTTGCTCCAACCGATCCGTTCCAGCAGCTTCTGCGCGGCCGGGACCGGAGCCGTCGTGAAAAGGCCGGGCGCCTGGGCGTGGCTCGCATGGCCCAGGATGCGGGCACGGACATTCAGGCCGCGCGCCTCAGCCGTGTCAGCCGCGGCAAGAACCAGCGCCGCCGCGCCATCCGAGATTGACGAGGAATTGGCCGCCGTCACCGTGCCATCCTTGCGGAATGCCGGCTTCAGCGTCGGTATCTTTTCCGGCCGCGCCGATTTGGGCTGCTCATCCGAATCCTGAATGATTTCACCTTTGCGGCTTCGGACCGTGACGGCTGCGATCTCGTCCGAGAAGGCGCCGCTGGCCTGCGCTTCGAGCGCATTCGACAGCGACTTCAACGCGTATTCGTCCTGCGCCTCTCGGGTGAATTGATAAGCCTCGGCGCAGTCTTCAGCAAAAGTGCCCATCAGGCGGCCCTTGTCATAGGCATCCTCCAGCCCGTCCAGGAACATGTGATCCACCACCTGGCCGTGACCGATACGCGCCCCGCCGCGCATCTTGGGCAGCAAGTAGGGCGCATTCGTCATGCTTTCCATTCCACCCGCAACCATCGAGTCTGCATGGCCAAGCGCGATCTGATCGAACGCCATCATTGCCGCCTTCATGCCCGACCCGCACATCTTGTTCAGTGTGGTCGCAGGTACCTCTTCACCCAGACCTGCCGCGAACCCTGCCTGCCGCGCCGGAGCCTGCCCCTGACCGGCGGGCAGAACGCAGCCCATCAAAACCTCGTCGACCGTCTGCGTCTTGGCGTTTTCAAGCGCCGCACAAATGGCGACGCCACCCAGTTCCGCCGCAGGCACGCCGTCGAACATTCCTTGAAACCCGCCCATCGGCGTCCGGGCCGCACCAGCGATCACAACCTCTTTCATGTGACGACTCCTCCTTTTGTCGAGTGCTTGGATACCGAATGGTAAGAAATGCCGTCTAGCGTATTTCTACGATCGATCGACGGAATCCGAGGGAAGTCACGTGGCACTGAGCAGCAAAACGACAGGCGAGATGCAGATCATCACAGTCGACGCCACCCGCATCGACGCCGCCATGGCGATACAGTTCAAGGAAGACATGCGGACCCAAACCGCAAATAGCGCCGGTCGGATCATCCTGGACCTGTCTGCGGTCGAGTTCATAGACTCCAGTGGATTGGGCGCGATCGTGGCATCAATGAAACAGCTTGGAAATGGGCGCAGGCTGGAACTGGCGGGATTGCAGCCTGTCGTGGCAAAGGTTTTTCGGCTGACGCGGATGGATACGGTTTTCAAACTGCATCCCAACTTGGATGACGCGCTGGCCTCCGAGTTGGAGTGAAGCGCCAGGGAGCAAATGGCGTGACAGTCAACTGCGAAGACGGCCGACTCGAAATGGCATTCCCTGCCGTCGAAGCCGAGGCCAGCCGCGCCATCGCTTCGCTGCACGCCGGGCTGTCGAATTTCGGTTTGCGGGGGCAAAGGATTGCGGACATCAAGATCGTGTTGGCCGAGGCGATCAACAATGTTGTCGAACACGCCTATGCTGAGTGCGCGCCCGGAATGGTCCGGGTTTCCGTGCTGGACTCCAAAGATTATCTGGAGGTCCAGATCGCCGACACTGGGCGCCCCCTGCCCGGCCTGAAGATACCTGATGGCATTCCTGCCAGCGTGGAAACCGATACATCAAATCTGCCCGAAGGTGGTTTCGGTTGGTTCCTGATCCGCACATTGGCCGACGAGGTGCGGTATGACCGCAAGAACGGCCAAAACCTGCTATTCTTGCGGTTTGAGCGCACAAAAAAAGCGGATCGGCCACAATAACGCCCAGATCGGACCATTGTCGCGCCGCAAACGACCGGCAGAAACAAGGGGTAGCTCAGATAGCTTCCCTCGGCGCCATGTGTCACAGCCCCCACCCAGTGAACGGCGCCGAGGACCTTCTCCTTGAAATGACTGGACATCAGCCATCGGCACCCTAGTGTCGACCCGTTCAGGAGGAGACCCATTCCATGCGCGATTTCCATGCCCCCGGCCGTTCCGAGGTTTTGTCGACCGAAGGGATGTGCGCAACCTCGCATCCGCTGGCTGCAAAGGTGGCGCTGGACATTCTGGGCCGCGGGGGAAACGCGATGGACGCCGCCATTGCCGCGGGCGTGCTTCTGGGCATCTGCGAACCGCAGATGACAGGTCTGGGTGGCGACTGTTTCGTTCTTTTCAATCGCGCGGGCGAAACGACGGTTCGCGCGCTGAACGGCTCTGGGCGGGCGCCCGCTGCAGCCTCGGCCGAAGATCTGCGGGCTCGTGGGTTGGCTACGGTGCCACTTGACGGCCCCGAAGCGGTGACAATCCCCGGCGCCGTCGACGCATTCTGCCACCTGTCAGAAGCCGAGGGCCGATTGGGGATCGAGGCCCTTCTTCAACCTGCAATTCACTATGCCGAAACGGGCGTGCCAGTTGCACCCCGCGTTGCGCATGACTGGTCGCTCGGGGCCGAAACACTGCAGGGCGCAGCGCGGGATCACTATCTGATCGACGGCCGCGCCCCAACGACAGGTCAGATGTTTCGCGCTCCGGGTCAGGCAGAAGTCCTGCGTCGCGTGGCCCGAAATGGGCGTGACGCCTTTTACGAGGGCGAAATCGCCGATGACATGCTGGCTGCCTTGAATTCCCGAGGCGGGATTCATTCGGCCACCGATTTTCACGACACAAAGTTCATCGAAGCCTCACCGGTTGGAAGCGACTACCGCAACGCTGAACTGCTTGAACATCCGCCGAACGGACAAGGCGCGACTGCGATCCTGCTTCTTAACATCCTTAAGCATTTCGACATTGCCGGCATGGACCCGTGGGGCGCCGAACGGGCGCATATCGAAGCCGAGGCGACCAAGCTGGCCTACGATGCACGCAACCGGTTCATCGCCGACCCGGATCATACGTCGCGCATGGAGCATTTTCTGGCGCCGGAAACGGCGGCAAAGCTGGCCGGGCTAATCGATCCCCGGCGCGCCATGACCGCCGCCGCCCCACTGACCGAAGCGGTGCACAAGGACACGGTTTATGTCACGGTCGTCGACCGGGATCGTATGGCTGTTTCTCTGATCTATTCGATCTTCCACAGCTTCGGATCGGGCATCGCCTCGGAAAAGTTTGGCATTCTCCTGCAGAACCGCGGATGTGGTTTCAACCTTGAACCGGGGCATCCGAACGAGCTGGGCGGCGGCAAGCGCCCGATGCACACGATCATTCCCGCGATACTGAAGCAAAACGGCCAGATTGCCATGCCGTTCGGCGTGATGGGCGGGGCCTATCAGCCGACGGGCCACGCGCGCCTTGTTTCCAACCTTCTGGATTTCGACTTGGGGCTGCAGCACGCCGTCGACGCGCCCCGCGTTTTTGCCGACGGTTCGATCTTGAAGATCGAACCGGGCTACAACCGCAGGATCGCGCAACAATTGTCAGACTTGGGCCACAATGTCGTCGAGACGGAAACGCCTTTGGGCGGTGCACAGGCGATCCGAATCCATCAAAGCGGAGTATTGGAAGGCGCTAGCGACCCCCGAAAGGACGGCTGCGCTTTGGGTTACTGACGCCGCAACGGCGTCAGCACCGCATCAGTTCAGTTGGAAGTGCAGCGGATAGCTGCCGTCCTGAAACGGCCCGAACATGTTGGGAATGTCAGGATGATCAACAGGTTCGCCTGACTGGTCGGCAATCAGATTTTGCTCTGATACATAAGCCACATAGAAGGATTGATCGTTCTCGGCCAGCAAATGGTAGAACGGCTGATCCTTGATCGGGCGGCTGTCTTCGGGAATTGCCTCGTACCATTCCTCGGTGTTCGCAAATTCCGGATCCACGTCAAAAATCACCCCTCGGAAGGGATGTTTCTTGTGACGAACCACCTGGCCCAGGCGGTACTTTGCATGTGTCTTCAGCATTGTTTCAGCCCCCAAGGCACTTACTAAACCTTTCCGCCGGCAATTGCCAATCATTGATCTGAAATTCCCGGAAACAGTCTGTGAACCTATGCCTGACAGTCGACGGCCTGCTGGACGGTATCCTATACGATTGTGATTTCCTCGGCCTGCAATCTGCGCTAGAATAGAGAAAAAAGGCACGAGGCACATGAGCAGAAAACTTCTCGTACTCTTCGGGGTGCTGTTTTTGGCATCCTGTGGGGGCGGCGCACAGCGTCCGCCCAGCAACCTCAATGACGCTTGCGCCATCGCGCGCGAGCGGCCGGACATGATCAAGGCGTTCAAGAGCACCGAACGCAAATGGGGTGTTCCGGTTCATGTCCAGATGGCAACCATCTACCAAGAAAGCCGCTATCGTCACGACGCGCGGACGCCCCACAAATATGTTCTGGGGGTTATTCCGATGGGCCGTCAGAGCAGCGCCTATGGCTTCAGCCAGGCCCTGGACGGAACCTGGGAAGAATATCAGCGCGAAACTGGGAAGCGGCGCGCCAAGCGTGACCGCATTCGTGACGCGTCAGATTTCGTCGGTTGGTACATGAACAAAAGCAGTCAGAAGATCGGCATCTCGACCAGCGACACGCGGAACCAGTATCTGGCATATCACGAAGGTCGTGCAGGTTACGCACGCGGCAGCCACTACGGCAAGACCTGGCTGTTGAACGTGGCCAATGACGTGGATGCACGTGCGCAGATGTACCAGGCGCAGCTGTCCAGCTGTCGCTACTGAAAGAGCCGCGGGTCAGCGGTTTTCTGACCCGCGCCGCGCCTTGTTCGAAAACAGGTCACTGTCGATTTTGAAATCTTCGTTGAGAGGTCCCAGCAGCACCGTGGTTTGACCCCCGGCGTTGTCGTAGATGACCCATTTCCTCAACTCGATCGGATTTGCCGTGAACATCAGCTCGATCCGTCCGGACTCGGGGTTTTTCGGGTCCTGCGCGGTGACGACCGTGGCTGTGCCATCAAATGTGTGGCCGACTACCATGTTGGCCTGCGACAGGTTCACGTTGCGCGCCAGAACCAGCGACAGCGGCGTGCGCTTCAACGGGTACTGCTCGGGCGGCTGATTTGATTTGGGGTCGAACACCATCACGGTGCCGGCATTGGCCAGCACGACCGCACTGTTGGGCGGATCGTATTCGAACCGCATCTTGCCGGGCCGCTGCAGCCACAGCTTGCCGGTACTCAGCGATCCGTCATCGTTGACTTGGGTAAACGTCGTCTGAACGGCCTTCAATCCGTTCAGATAGTTCGAGATCTGCGACAAGGGCAGCTTGTCGGCGGCCCAGGCTGCAGGGGCAGTCAAAGCAAGGGCAAGGGCAAAGGCAATCTGTTTCATGACACACAGATATGCGCTCTGCCCTTGTTATTAAATATCCTACTGTTCCGGGACGAGGATTTCGCGTTTGCCCACGTGATTTGCTGCCGAAACAACGCCTTCGTCCTCCATCTGCTCGACCAGCCGCGCGGCCTTGTTGTAGCCGATGGCAAGTTTCCGCTGGATGTACGAGGTTGAACACTTGCGATCCTTGATCACGATGGCAACCGCCTGATCGTACAGGGCGTCCTCACCATTGGTGTTGCCGCCGGTATTCAGACCCAGAACCGCGTCGATATTGTCGGCCTTGTCCTCGGACGGACCATCCAGCACGCTGCCGACATAGTCCGGCGGACCATACTGCTTGAGGTGGTTCACCACCTCCTCGACCTCTTCATCGGACACGAACGGCCCGTGGCAGCGGGTGATCTTGGCTCCGCCAGCCATATACAGCATGTCGCCCTGCCCCAGCAGCTGCTCGGCCCCCATTTCCCCCAGGATGGTCCGGCTGTCGACTTTCGACGTCACCTGGAACGAGATCCGGGTCGGGAAGTTGGCCTTGATCGTACCGGTGATGACGTCGACCGATGGGCGCTGCGTGGCCATGATCAGGTGGATGCCCGAGGCCCGTGCCATCTGCGCCAGACGCTGGATACAGGCCTCGATCTCCTTGCCCGCGACCATCATCAGGTCAGCCATCTCATCGACGATGACGACGATATAGGGCATGGCCTTGGGTTCGAACTCTTCGGTCTCGAAGATCGGCTCTCCGGTTTCGTCATCGAACCCGGTCTGGACCGTGCGGCTGAACATCTCGCCCTTGGACAGCGCGTCCTTCACCCGGCCGTTGTAGCCGGCGATGTTGCGCACGCCCATCTTGGACATCTTGCGATAGCGGTCCTCCATCTCGCCCACGACCCATTTCAGGGCGACCACCGCCTTTTTCGGGTCTGTCACGACCGGCGACAACAGATGCGGGATGCCGTCATAGACGGAAAGTTCCAGCATCTTGGGGTCGATCATGATCAGGCGGCACTCATCCGGTGTCAGCTTGTAGAGCAGCGACAGAATCATCGTGTTGATCGCCACAGACTTGCCCGAACCGGTCGTCCCGGCGATCAGCAGGTGAGGCATCTTGGCCAGGTTGGCCACGACCGAGTCGCCGCCGATATCCTTGCCCAGCGCCAAAGGTAGCGCATGGGTGCCATCGCCGAAATCGCGGCTTGCCAGGATTTCGCGCAGGACCACCATCTCGCGGTTTTCGTTAGGCAGTTCGATGCCGATGACTGAGCGTCCGGGCAGGGTCGAAACCCGCGCTGACAGGGCCGACATCGACCGGGCGATATCATCGGCCAGTCCGATCACGCGGCTGGCTTTCAGGCCCGGTGCGGGCTCCAACTCGTACATCGTGACGACGGGGCCGGGGCGGACACTGACGATCTCGCCCTTGACGCCATAGTCATCCAGCACGTTTTCCAGCATCCGCGCGTTTTCCTCTAGCGCCTCGTCGCTCAGGTGATGTCGCGGGATGCCGGACGGGTTCGTCAGCAGGCTGAGCGGTGGCAGTTCGAAATCGGTGTGCCGCTCTTCGAAGGACAGGCTGGGCTGAGCCTCGGCCTGAGCCCGTCGCGAGGGCAGGACGTTGCGCCGGACAGGCTGCGCGACAACTGGCTTGCGCGGTTCGGCAACCGGGATCTTCATCGCCGGACGCGCCTCGGCGATTGGGTCTTCTGCATCCTCGAACACCTGATCGTCGTCGGCGTCCAAAGGCGAATACTCTGAGACCTGGTCTTCGGTGAACGTCTCAATTTCCGCATAAGGCTGCGCTGGCTGACTGGTCAACGGCGGCTCGGGCGGAAGCCCGGCAGCAGTCAGTGGAGGCTCGGTCGGAAGGTTGCCCGCTCGCGGCGCATTCAGGATCAGCGGGTCGGGGCCACGGCCACGCCCCTTGGTCAGCGGGCGGTTCGGATCGGGCTCGGGCGCGATTTCACCGGTGGCGACCTTGCGGTTCTGGATCACCGCGGAAATCTTCGAGCGGATCCGGTCCTCGCCCGGCATCTCGTCATATCCGGTGACGGGTTCCGGGTCGACCAGTTCGGGTTCGGGCATCGGCTCGGGGCGGCGGATCAGGCCGGGCATGCGCGCAAGCAGGCCCGTCTTGACGGGTTCGGGTGCTGCGATCTCGGGCTCTTCAAAGACCGGATCGGCATAGGCCAGTTCATCCTCAAATTCGGCGCCAGCGGCCTGGGTTGCCTTGCGTTCCTGCCATTTTTCCCGGCGCGCCTGTGCGGCCCGGGCGGTGGCCGACGCCCCCTGCCCCAGCGCGGTCATCAGCATGTCATAGGCCATCACCAGACCCAGCAGGAAAGCCCGGAACCCGCGCCGGACATCCGACTTGGTGAAGCCCAGAACAAAAACGCCCAACGCCAGCATACCGGCCGCCATGGCCAGCGACATCAGCTTGACCATGAAATGCGACGAGATGGGCAACAGCGTCAGCAGCGCCCCCATCACCGTATCGCCGAACAGGCCGCCCAGGCCAAAGCTGTGCGTCGCTCGCCATTCAGTTCCGGGCACCAGCGTCGCGGCATAGACCGAAAGGACGGCGATCCAGATCGGCGCGAAAATCAGGCGGGCCACGGCGCGATCCTCGCCGAAATGGCCGGCGAACCGCACGCCCCAGCCGACCAGCACCAGCGCGATGCCAAAGCTGCCCCAGCCCACGATCATGAACAACGGCGCGGCGATCGAAGCGCCGAACCGGCCCAGCCAGTTCTGCACCGGCGCGTCGGTCGAGACCATCCAGTTCGGATCATCCGGCGTGTAGGACCAGATCATCGCCGCGGCGGCTAGGCCGGCCAAGATCAAGGCGATCCCGATCAGTTCCTTGCTGCGCCGCTCGATTGCGGCCTGGGTGGTGCTGTCCAACAATGGGTCGCGGTTGCGCGCGTTGTAAGATGCCATGTGCCCTCGTACCTCACGAATAGATGCAGTCGCGGAGCGTGATCAGCCCGCGCTGCATCTCTGTTTTTGGGGCCACCATCGCGACCCTGATAAAGCCTTTGCCCGGGTTCTGCCCCGGATCCCCTTGTGAAAGATATGCGCCCGGCAGGACCCGAACCCCGGTTTCCTGCCACAGCTTCAATGCGGCCTGCTCGCCATCTTCGACAGGCAGCCAAAGAAAGAACCCCGCCTCGGGCGGCATATAGCCCTGAACGCCCGCGAACACCTGATCGGCGATGGCGTATTTTTCCTGATACAGCGCACGGTTTTCCTGAACATGCGCCTCATCGGCCCAGACCCTGGCCGCGGCGGCCTGCAACGGCGACGGCAAGGGCGCCCCGGCATAGGCGCGCAACTGCTTGACCCGCTTGATGCTTTCCGGCCCGCCCGCTATCAGCCCCGACCGCAGCCCTGCCAAGTTCGACCGTTTCGACAGCGAGTTGAACAGCGTGATCCGCTCGGGGTCGGCGCCCAGCTCCTGCGCGACGGTCAGGATGCCGGTGGGCGGCGTATCGCGGAATATCTCAGAATAGCACTCATCGGCGAAGATGCGGAAATCGTACCGCTCGGCCAGCCGGATCAGCTCGGCCCAGTAGTCGCGCGAGGCGACGGCACCCTGCGGGTTGGCGGGCGAACAGATATAGGCCACGGCGGTGCGGTTCAGCACATCTTCTGGCAGGCTGGCATAGTCCGGCAAGTGCCCGGTGGCCGCGGTGGCCGGCACGAAATACGGCTGCGCCCCGACCGAGATCGAGGCCACCATGTAGACTTGGTAGAACGGGTTGGGGCACAAAACGATCGGCTGCCGGCCGTTCTTCTGCTCGGGGCACAGGGCCATGGCGGCGTTGTACAACCCCTCGCGCGTGCCGTTCAGCGCCATGATGTTGGTCTCGGGGTCCATCCGCACGCCATAGCGGCGGTCGATCCAGTCGGCGATGGCACCGCGCAGCGCGTCCGACCCCTCGTTCGGCGGGTATGTCTGGAACCCGGCGGCGTTTTCCACGATGACATCGGTCACCCAGGGCGGAAAGTCATGCTTGGGCTCGCCAATCGTCATGTGCACGACATCGCCACCCGGCGCGTGATGGTCGAGCAGGGCGCGTAGACGCGGAAAAGCATAAGCCGGTAGGTTCGAAAACCGCTCGGGGAAATTCATGACTGCTGCCTCGATACCGGGATCATTGGCGCCCCGGTTTTCCAGCAGATTACAGGCCGAACCCCCGCGCGTCCAGACAAAGAGGTTCCGAATCAGGGGATTGTGGCATTCAGGTCAGAACCACCTCGGCCGCCGCACCCAGCCGCAAAAGCGCCTCTTCCGAGCCCGGATAGCCCAGCATCATCAGCCCGCAGGACGGTGTCGAAGTGGGCAGCGACAGCGCCGCCAGCCCCATCAGGTTGCCGATCCGGGTGTTGCGCAGGGCCAGAAGGTTCTCGGTGACGTAGTAGTCATGGTCGTTCATCAGCCGGTCCAGATCCGGCGGCAGGATCGGCGCGGTGGGGGCCAAAACCGCGTCGAAGCCGGCGGTGGCCGCGTCCCAGACCGACCGGCAGGCCTTCAACCGAGACCACGCGGCCACGTAATCCGGGCCGGAATGCCCCTTGCCTGCGCGGAACCGTTCAAGGATCTCGGGATACATCGCCTCAGGGTTGGCCTCGATCACGTCGCGCCACAGGCCATAGGCTTCGGTGGTGTAAAGGACACCGGACAGGCCCATCGCCTCGGCCAGTTCTGGCACCTCCAGCGGCACGATCTCGGCCCCGGCATCTCGCAGGCGGTCCAGCGCCTCGGCATAGGCCTGGCGTGGTGCGTCGCGCAGATCGTCCTGCGCGATTGTCTGCAGATCGGCAAACCGCCGCCCCTTCAGGCTGGCGCCCCGCAGATCGGCCGGCGTTCCGCCCCCCAGCAGCGCCAGCATCTGCGCCGCATCCTCGACGGACCGCGCCAGCGGGCCAACCGTGTCAAACCGCAGGCACAGGGGCACCACGCCCTCAAGGCTCAACCGCCCCGAGGTGGTCTTCAGCCCCACCAGATCGTTCCACGCGGCCGGAATGCGCACCGATCCGCCCGTGTCCGAGCCGATTCCGCAGGCCGCCAGACCAAAGGCCACCGACGCCGCCGCACCCGAGGACGACCCGCCCGGAACCGCCTTTTCGTCATTCACGCAGGGCGGCGTCGCGGTGACGGGGTTCAGACCAAGCCCCGAGAAGGCCAGCTCGCTCATATGCGTCTTGCCCAGACAAACCGCGCCCATGGACGTTGCGTTGCGCAGGACGGTTGCGTCGTTCTCGGGCACCCGGCCGCGCAGCAGGGCCGATCCGGCCTCGGTTCCGATCCCGGCGGTGTCGAACAGATCCTTCCAGCTGATCGGCACCCCATCCAGCAACGACCGGCGCAGCCCTTGGGCCGCCCGTTCCTTGGCTGCGCGGGCTTCGGCGCGGGCGCGGTCATGCGTGACGCGGGCATAGATGCGGTCGCGGTGCGGATGGGCGTCGATGGCCGCCAGATAGACCTCGGTCAGCTCCTCGGGATCGATCTGACCCATGCCGATCCCCCGGCCCAGGTCACATGCCGTCATGGTCAGCCAGTCCTGCATCTTTGCCCCCTTGTCGGAAAAATTCGTGTTTCGGCGACGGTAGCGACAGGACTGCACATGGACAATCCCGAAAGGGCGCGCATATTGCACCGCATGACACAGGTTTCCGATATCTTGATCGTGGGCGGCGGGCTGAACGGCCCCGCTCTGGCGCTGGCGCTGGCGCAGACCGGGCACAGCGTTACCGTGATCGACGCACTGGCCGAGAAGGTGCGCAAGAACGCGGCGTTCGACGGGCGTGCCTATGCGCTGGCGCTGGCCTCGCAACGGTTGCTGGCCGCGATCGGCGTCTGGGAGCGGGTCGCGGACCATGCCCAGCCGATGTTGGAGATCAAGGTGACTGATGGCCATGCGGGCGCAGGCCCGTCGCCGTTTTTCATGCATTTCGACCATGCCGAGATCGAGGAAGGCCCGATGGGTTATATGGTCGAGGACCGTCACCTGCGACGCGCATTTCTTGCGGCGATGGAGGCGGAACCGGCAATCACCCGGGTCAGTGGCAAAACCGTGGTCGCGCAGGAAACCGGTCCAGGCAGCGTGACCGTGACGCTGGATGACGGATCGGCGCTGTCCGGTCGGCTTCTGGTGGGGTGCGACGGCCGCCGCAGTGGCACCGCCGCCCGCGCCGAGATCAAGCGGACCGGATGGGACTACGGCCAGACCGCGCTGGTCTGCGCCATCGAACACGACCTGCCCCATCACGGCATCGCACATCAGTTCTTCATGCCCCCCGGCCCGCTGGCTATCCTGCCGCTGACCGGCAACCGCAGCTCGATCGTCTGGAGCGAACGCTCTGACACCGCGCAGCGCATCAACGCACTGGACGAGGCCGAATACTTTCAGGTCCTGCGGCCCCGATTCGGCGATTTTCTGGGTGACATCTGCCTGCAGGGCGACCGGTTCACCTATCCGCTGAACCTGACCATCGCCAATTCCTTCATCGCGGAGCGGCTGGCGCTGGTGGGTGATGCGGCCCATGGCATGCACCCGATCGCCGGTCAGGGGCTGAACGCCGGGCTGCGCGACGTCGGCGCGCTGGCCGAGGTGCTGACGCTGGCCGGGCGACGCGGCGAGGACATCGGCTCGGTGTTGGTTCTGGAGCGTTACCAGGAGTGGCGCCGCTTCGACACGGCCGCCCTGGCAATGGCGACGGATGTGTTCAACAAGCTGTTTTCGAACGACAATCCGATCCTGCGGCTAGGGCGCGACATCGGCATGGGCATCGTGGGCTCCCTGCCCGGTCTGCGCCGCGGCTTCGTGCGCGAGGCCGCCGGTTTGACAGGCGACCTGCCCAAGCTGCTGCAGGGCCGCCCGATCTAGTCGAGCTTGCGCGCCTCATCCACCAGCATCACCGGAATCCCGTTGCGGATCGGAAAGGCCAGACCAGCGGCTTTCGAGACCAGCTCCTGCCGCTCGGCGTCATATTCCAGCGTGGTATGGGTCTGCGGGCAGATCAGCGCCTCGAGCATGTGGCGGTCGAACCCCGGTTCCGTCTCAGTCATTGCAGTTGTTCCTCGTTTGAACCCCCGCGCAGCGAGAATTCGATCAGTGTGACCAATGTTTCGCGCCTGGTGCGCAGGCAGGGCGCCTCAAGCAGGGCCTGCTTGTCCTCAGGGTCGAAATCCAGAAGCATAGACAGGGAGTTGACCAGCAATTCGTCATCCGCCTCGTTCAGTGACTCCCAATCGGTCGAGAGCTGGCGGGCGGAAAAGTAACGCCCCAGCAGACGCAGGAAACCGGACCGGTCGAACGTATCGTCGATTTCCCCTTTGCCCAGATCGCGGTCGAACCCGTCCCAGGTAACGGCGCAGCGACGATACGGCGTGAAACCATCCAATTCGGATTGGATACGAAACCGGGAAACGCCGGACAACGTGATCAGATAGCGCCCGTCTTCGGTCTCGGAAAACTGCGTGACACGTCCGGCGCATCCGATCCGATGCAACTTGGTGTCGTCATTCTGGCACGGGTTCGGCTGGACCATGCCAATCAGCCGCTCTTTGGTTTTCAAGGCGTCATCCAGCATTTGCAGGTAGCGAGGCTCGAAAATATGCAGCGGCAGGCGTGACCGGGGCAGCAACAGCGCCCCGGGCAGAGGAAACACGGACACCGTGTCCGGCAGATCGGCGGGATGCATCATGTTTCCGATTCTAGCTCTGATGCGCGGTTAGGCAAATATCATCGAGCTGAGTTTGCGGCGACCGTTCAAAACAATCGGGTCATTGGCCTTGAGCGCATCGAAGATGGTGAACAGCTGTGCCTTGGCTGCGCCATCATTCCATTCCCGATCGCGGCGGAACAGCTCCAGAAGCTGGTCAACCGCCTCGGCGGCCTTGCCGTTGGCATAGAGCGCCTGCGCCAGGTCGAACCGAGCCTGATGGTTGTCGGGATCTGCTTCGACCGCTGCCGTCAACTCGGCCACCGGCCCGGCATTTGCGGCCTGCTTGGTCAGTTCCAGCTGGGCATGGGCGGCCTCCAACTCGGCCGTCGTCGAGATTTCGGCCGGAGCGCCGTTCAGGATCGCCTCGGCCTGATCAAGGTCACCCATCGCGATATGCGCCCGCACCAGGCCGCCATAGGCCGCGGCATGTTTGGGGTCTTCGCCAAGAATGGCGGCAAAGGTCTGGGCCGCATCCACTGCCGCGCCATCATTCAGCATCTCTTCGGCGGCCTCCACGGCCTCGTCCAGCTGGCCGCCCGGGCTCTGGCCCCCGGCGGCCTCGATCACGCGGTCGATGAAGGCCTTGATCTCCGATCCTGGCAGCGCGCCTTGGAATCCGTCAACCGGCTGCCCCTTGAAAAAGGCATAGACGGTCGGAATCGACTGGATGCGCAATTGCGAGGCGATCATCTGCGCCTCGTCCACGTTGATTTTCACCATCTTGACCGCGCCCTTGGCGGCGGTCACGGCCTCTTCCAGGGCGGGGCCCAGCGTTTTGCACGGACCGCACCAGGGTGCCCAGAAGTCAACGATGATGGGCATTTCCTGCGATGCCTCGACGACATCGGCCATGAAAGTGGCCTCGGTTCCGTCTTTGATCAGATCGGTGGCTGCGGGGCTGCCTGCGCCGTTCAAAAGTTCCATGGCATTCACTCTCCGGATTCAGTCTTGGGCTTTATATGCAACCAGCCGACCGGGAAACCAAGGGCCGAGTTGCGGAATCCCGCACCGATCAAAGATCGAAACTGGCAAAGACGGGCGCGTGGTCGCTGGGCTTCTCCCAGCCGCGCGCGTCGCGCAGGATGCGGCTGGAATGGCCGGCGTTCGAGATATCAGGCGTGGCCCAGACGTGATCCAGGCGCCGCCCCTTGTCAGCCGCATCCCAGTCGCGGGCGCGATAGGACCACCAGCTGTAGAGCTGTCCATCGGGGATGTCCTGCCGGGTGATATCGACCCAGCCGCCCGCATCTTGGGTTTCGGCCAGTTGCTCGACCTCGATCGGCGTGTGCGACACGACCTTGAGCAGTTGCTTGTGCGACCACACGTCATCCTCGCGCGGGGCGATGTTCAGGTCACCGACCAGAACGGATTTCTGCGGCTTTTCAGCGTGGAACCAGTCGCGCATGTCGGTCAGGTAATCCAGCTTCTGACCAAATTTTTCGTTCACCTCGCGGTCGGGAACGTCACCGCCTGCGGGGACGTAGAAATTGTGGATGATCACCCCGTTTTCCAATTGCCCCGCTACATGCCGGGCATGGCCCAGCCCGGCAAAGTCCTGATCGCCCAGATCCGTGATCGGCAGGCGCGACAGGATGGCCACGCCGTTATAGCCCTTCTGACCGCGGGCGATCATGTGGGTGTAGCCCAGTTCCGCGAATCCCTCGGTCGGGATCTTGTCGACCGGTGATTTGCACTCTTGCAGGCAGAGCACATCCGGCGCGTCTTCCTGCAGCAGCTTCAGCACGATCGGCTCGCGCAGGCGAACGGAATTGATGTTCCAGGTGGCCAAAGTGAAAGGCATGATCGGGTTCCCTTGTCGCGACTCGGGCAAACTAGCGCGGCAGGTGCCGGGGTGCCATCCGAAAAAAAGCCGGGCCAAAGGCCCGGCAGTCCAACAGGGAGGTACATGTCATGACCCGGACATGCACGGGATGGGATTATCCTAAAGATGCTTGCAGAGTATCACTTTGATCCACATCAATCCACCTATGGTTACGACACCAGTCGATATCCACCAGATTCTGTGACCAAAAGGCGCGCATTGGAGGGATCGGGCTCGATTTTCTGACGCAGTCGGTAGATGTGCGTTTCCAGCGTATGTGTGGTGACACCTGCGTTGTAGCCCCAGACCTCGTGCAGCAGCACATCGCGCGCCACCACGCCGTCGGTCGAGCGATACAGGAATTTGAGAATGTTGGTTTCCTTCTCGGTCAGCCGAATCTTGCGGTCGTCCTCGGTGATCAACATCTTCATCGCGGGTTTGAAGGTATAGGGCCCCAGGACAAAAACGGCATCTTCAGACTGTTCGTGCTGGCGCAGCTGCGCACGGATCCGGGCCAGAAGAACCGGGAACTTGAACGGCTTTGAAACATAGTCGTTGGCGCCCGCATCCAACCCTAAAATCGTGTCGGCATCGCTGTCATGGCCGGTCAGCATCAGGATCGGGCTTTTGACCCCCTGCTTGCGCATCAGGCGGCACAGCTCTCGCCCATCTGTGTCGGGCAAACCCACATCCAGGATCACAAGGTCATAGATGGCTTCGCGCGCCCGCTCCATTGCGGATTGACCGTCGGAGGCTTCGAATACATCAAAGTCCTCGGTCATCACCAACTGCTCGCTGAGCGCCTCGCGCAAGTCTTCATCGTCATCGACCAGCAGGATTTTCTTGAGTTGCGCCATGTCCCGGTCCTCCTAAACCTTTTGCAACACTTGAGCGTGGAAGATGCAATCAACAAGTTTTGCTGCAATGCTCTCACGCCCTCGTGTCTGGTGGGCCAGAAATGTTTCACATTTCCTTTCGAACGGGCTAGGACGAGGGTCGAACGTTACAGGATAACATCAATGAGTCTCATTCCAGACATCGCCGAGTTGCTGGCCCGGGCGCGTGCCGACCTTCGGATGGGCGTTCCGGTCGTGCTGACGGATGACGGGGATTTCAGCGTTGTCGCCGTCGCCGCAGAGACACTCAACCCGCAGCGTCTGGCGGACCTGAGGGGTCTGGGCGACACGCCTGTGGTTGCCATCACCGGACGACGGGCCGAAACGCTCAAAGCCCGCGCCTATGACGGTGATCTTGCTCGGGTCGTGATCCCGGCGGAAGCTGATCTGGGGTGGGTGCAGGCGGTTGCAGACCCGTCCGATGACCTGAATGCCCCAATGAAGGGGCCCTTGATGACTCAGCGCCAGGGCAATGCACACCTTCATCGCATCGCAATCGCACTGACTAAATCCGCCCGCCTGCTGCCCGCCGCTGTGGTGGTTGCGGTCGAAAACGGCCGGGCCTTTGCGGCGACACACGGTCTGACCTGCATCGACCACACACGCGCCGCGCCGCATCTGGCCGATCGCAGCCCCTTGCACGAGGTGGTGGCCGCGCGCCTGCCGATGGAGGTGTCCGAGGCCGGTCGTCTGCACGTCTTCCGCCCAGAGGACGGTGGCGAGGAGCACTATGCCATCGAAATCGGCCGCCCGGATCGCTCGAAACCTGTTCTGGCTCGGTTGCATTCGGCCTGTTTTACCGGTGATCTGATGGGCAGCCTGAAATGCGACTGCGGCCCGCAACTGCGCGGTGCCCTGGCCCAGATGGGGGCCGAGGGGCATGGCGTTCTGCTGTATCTCAACCAGGAAGGTCGCGGGATCGGCCTGGCCAACAAGATGCGCGCCTATTTCCTGCAGGATCAGGGCTTCGACACGGTCGAGGCCAACCACCGGCTTGGGTTTGAAGATGACGAGCGCGACTTCCGCCTTGGATCGGACATCCTGAAATCACTCGGGTTCAGTTCGGTCCGGTTGCTTACCAACAACCCGGCCAAGATCGCAATGATGGAACGGACCGGGATTGCCGTTACCGAGCGTGTGCCGCTGAAGGTCGGGGAAACCGCCCACAACCGGGCCTATCTGGCGACCAAGGCCTCGAAATCGGGCCACCTGCTGTGAGCCCTTTTGATCTGGTGGTGACGCCGATCGGAGTGCGGTTCTTCGGCCGCAGGTTTCCCTGCACCATCGGCAAAGGTGGCCTGAGCAACCACAAGCGCGAGGGCGACGGGGCCACCCCCACAGGGCACCACCACATCGTCGGGATGCTGTACCGCCCGGATCGGATTGCCCCGCCAGCCCCGTGGGCTTTGCCCATCGGGCCGGGCGATCTGTGGTCGGATGACGATAGGGATCAGGACTACAACCAACACGTTCGGGCGCCCTATCCATGCAGTCACGAACGCCTGCGTCGGGCTGACCCGCTGTACGATCTGGTGCTGATTACCGATTGGAATTGGCCCGTCGCCACACCGGGCAGCGGATCAGCGATCTTTCTGCATCAGTGGCGCAGACCGGGTTATCCGACCGAAGGCTGCGTGGCGTTCCGGCGCGACCATCTGCACTGGATCGCGCGGCGCGTCGCACCCGGAACCCGGATCATCATTCCTCGGGTTTGACCCGGTCACCAAAAATGGCCGACCCCACCCGGACATGAGTTGCACCCAGCGCGATCGCGGTTTCAAAATCGCTGCTCATCCCCATGGACAGGCCATCCAGCCCGTTCCTGACCGCGATCTTGGCCAGCAAAGCAAAATGCAGCGCGGGCTCCTCGTCGACGGGCGGAATACACATCAACCCACGCACCGGCAGGTCAAGTGATCGACATTCGGCGACAAAATCATCGGCCTCGGCGGGTATAACCCCGGCTTTCTGAGCCTCTTCGCCGGTATTTACCTGAATGAATAGATCAGGACACTGCCCCACCTCTTGCGCCAGCCGCGCAAGGGTTTTGGCCAGTTTGGGACGGTCGACCGAGTGGATCGCGTTGCACAGTTCCATCGCCTGCCGCGCCTTGTTGGTTTGCAGCGGACCAATCAGATGCAGATCAATATCGGGATAGCTTTCACGGAAGGCGGGCCACTTTCCGGCGGCCTCCTGCACCCGGTTTTCACCAAAACACCGGTGACCCTGCTTCAACACGGCCTCGACCCGATCGTTGGGCTGCACCTTGGATACAGCAATCAGCCGGACCGAGCCCTTGGGGCGGCCGGCTGCGGCTTCGGCCTTAGCGATGCGGGCGATGATTTCTTGCAGCGACATGGATTCCCTCTGTTTCCATTTGTCCGCAGAAAAACACCATGTCGGCGCAAAAGAAAAGGGCGGGTCCGAAGACCCGCCCTCAAACCTTGCGGTTCAGATCAACTTAGAAGTTGAACTGAGCACCGAAGTCAGCGCGCAGGCGGCCGTCGCCGTCGCCAACTTTCGTCTGGCCGATACCACCGCGCAGCGATGCACCGCCGCCCAGGTCGTAGATGGCGCCAATGCCGTACTGCTGGGTGTCGTTGTCAGCCGAACCGTCGCCGTAAGCGAAGGTCAGGGTGGTTGCAGCGCCAACGTTGTAGGCTGCCGACAGACCGTATGCAGTGCCGTTCAGCGAGTCGTCTGCAACGTCATCGTCTGCGACGAAGATGGTGCCCGAGAAGTCGCCGAATTCAGCACCCAGGGTCAGAACTGCCAGGCTCTGCTTCTCGATCGCGTCACCGATGGCGCTGGTTTCACCATAAGCAACAGCTGCGGTAAAGTTGTTGAAGCTGTAGGTGAAGCTGATGTCCCAGCGGTCTGCGCTGTCTGCAACACCGTTCAGGCCAAAGGTTGCCTGGTCGTACGATGCGCCGAAGGCGAAGTCACCAACTGCGTACTGGAAGAACACAGCGTTCGAACCTGCACCGGTCGACGAGTAGCCCAGGAAGCTGTAGTCAACGCCCGAGTACTGGCCGATGAAGTTTTCCAGGCCCGGCTCGTTACCGTAGTAGTTTGCCAAGTTGTCGAACGAACCAGCAACGTTGCCGGCGTCAACACGCAGACCACCATAGATGACCGAGAAGCGAGCGCCGTTCAGGCCGGCTGCGTTTGCTTCGCCGGTGTTGGCGTTTTCGTCAGCCTGCAGACGAACACGTGCTTCAAAGCGGACGCCACCGTCGGTTTCCGCGATGCCGTCGATGTTCAGGCGGAAGCGCGAGACCAGGATGGTTTCGTCGGTTGCAACGGTTGCGGTGTTTGTGGTGGTCTGGTCGGTCAGCGTGGTGGTCTGACCAGTGTTGGTCGCACCGCTGGTGGTCGTGGTGGTCACGCCAGTGTTGGTGACGGTCACGCCGGTGTTGAAGTTGGTCACAACGCCGGTACGGTCTTCCAGGTAACCGATACCAAAGCGGCCATAACCGCTGAACTTAACTTCGGCCGCGGCAACCGATGCGGTTGCGATCAGTGCGGTCGATGCGAAGAGAACTTTTTTCATCTTGTTTCCCTCGGTTTCAATAATTTCTACTCGACACATACCTGCTGCATATGTCTCAGCACGCAGACCGTTTCGCTCTTTTTGCCCCTGTTGCGCAAGCATGCCTTGGACAGCTTCGGTTCTTTGGCCCAAAATTGGTGCAAGGATGCCACAGTCGAATTCACCCCGATATTTCAGCGGCACCGGTACGTAAGCCAAGAATGGGGTTGTTGCAGCACAGTACGTTGTCTAGGAGTATCTCCTAGCAAAGCAAAACATGTGAAAACAGGACCTGCCGACGATGCGCCTGCTGACGATTTTGGGTTTGACCGTTTTGACTGCCTCCGTTTCTGCGTGCGGACAGAATCGGAGCACGTCGCCCAACCCCAATGTTCTATCCGCCGACGGCAGCTCGTCCGAGGCCCGCGAGCTCAACGATCCGAATCGTTCGACCATCTGGGATGTGTTCGGCCCCAACAACTCGGAACAGGTCACTAATGTGAACCGCTATCTGTGGGCGGCGTCGCTGGATGTTCTCAGCTTTTTGCCGGTGCAGGAGGTGGATCCGTTTACCGGCGTGATCATAACGGGTTACGGCAAACCACCGGGCGGCGGGCGGTCCTATCGGGCAACGGTGCACATCAGTGATCCGGCCCTAGCGGCGCGGTCCCTGTCGGTGGCGCTGCAGACCAGCGGAGGCGCTCCGGTCAGCGCGGCGACCACGCGTGCGGTCGAAGATGCGATTCTTTCGCGGGCGCGCCAGCTGCGGATCGCGGACAACAAGCTCTAGCAACCCGCAGAAAATCGCAATATTACCACGCCGGGCCCCTGCCCGGCGTTTTCATTCACGAAGGACCGCATGATGTCGCGTTACTCGGCCAACGAAATCGAAGCAAAATGGCAAGAGGCCTGGGACAAGGCCGGGATCTTCACCGCCAAACGGACGGCGGACAAGCCGAAATACTATGTGCTGGAAATGTTCCCCTATCCGTCGGGGCGCATCCATATGGGGCATGTGCGCAACTACACCATGGGTGACGTGATCGCGCGCCACAAGCTGAGCACCGGGCACAACGTGCTGCACCCGATGGGCTGGGACGCCTTCGGGATGCCGGCGGAAAACGCGGCCATGGCCATCGGCGGCCACCCCAAGGACTGGACCTATGGCAACATCGCCGACATGCGCGCGCAGATGAAGCCGCTGGGTCTGTCGATCGACTGGTCGCGCGAATTCGCGACCTGCGACCCGGAATATTACGGCCAGCAGCAGGCGCTGTTCCTGGATATGCTGGATGCGGGGCTGGTCTATCGCAAGAACGCCGTGGTCAACTGGGACCCGGTGGACATGACCGTGCTGGCCAATGAACAAGTCGAAAACGGCCGCGGCTGGCGCTCAGGCGCGTTGGTCGAGCGGCGCGAGCTGACCCAGTGGTTCTTCAAGATCTCCGAGTTTTCGGAAGAGCTGCTTGATGCGCTGGATACGCTCGACAACTGGCCCGCCAAGGTGCGGCTTATGCAGGAAAACTGGATCGGCAAGTCACGCGGGCTGGAATTTGCCTTCGAGCGCACCGACGGCAGTGCACCCATCACCGTCTATACCACGCGGCCCGATACGCTGCTGGGTGCGTCTTTCGTAGGCATCTCGCCCGATCACCCGATTGCCAAGCAGCTTGAGGCCGAGAACCCTGAAGTCGCAGAATTCGTTGCCGAATGTCGAAAGGGCGGCACCACGGAAGAGGCCATCGAGACCGGCGAGAAGCTGGGTTTCGACACCGGCATACGCGTCAAGCACCCGCTGGACCCGAACTGGGAACTGCCGGTCTGGATCGCGAATTTCATCCTGATGGATTACGGCACCGGCGCGATCTTCGCCTGCCCCGCGCATGACCAGCGCGACCTGGATTTCTGCCGCAAATACGACCTGCCGGTGATCGACACCTTCTTTGCGCTGGATGACGACACGCCGGTGGACAAGATCGCTTTCGTCCCGCCGAAAGAGCAGAAAGTGCGCTGGGTCAACCATTTCGCCGGCCTGACCGAGGCCACCGGGCAAGAAGCGATCGACGCCACCATCGACTTTGCCGAGCAGGCCGGCTGGGGCAAGGGCGTGACCAAGTACCGCCTGCGCGACTGGGGCCTGTCGCGCCAGCGCTATTGGGGCTGTCCGATCCCGGTGGTGCATTGCGACGATTGCGGCGTGGTGCCCGAAAAGAAGGAAAACCTGCCGATTCGCCTGCCCGACGATGTCACTTTCGACAAACCGGGCAACCCGCTGGACCGCCACCCGACTTGGCGCGACTGCGCCTGCCCGTCCTGCGGCAAACCGGCCAAGCGCGAAACCGACACGATGGACACGTTTGTCGATTCGTCATGGTATTTCGCCCGTTTCACCGCGCCGCGTACGGAAACGCCCACCGATCTGGCCGAGGCTGAATACTGGATGAACGTGGACCAGTATATCGGCGGCATCGAACACGCGATCCTGCACCTGCTGTATTCGCGGTTCTTCGCCCGGGCCATGCATCTGACGGGGCATCTGCCGAAAAAGGCGATCGAGCCTTTCGACGCGCTGTTCACTCAGGGCATGGTGACCCATGAAATCTATCAGACCCGCGACGACAAGGGCCGCCCGGTCTATCATCTTCCCGAAGAGGTCGAGGACGGCAAGCTGAAGGCGACGGGCGAGCCGGTCGAGATCATTCCCTCGGCCAAGATGTCGAAATCGAAGAAGAACGTGGTGGACCCGGTCAGCATCATCTCGGCCTTCGGGGCGGATACCGCGCGCTGGTTCGTGCTGTCCGATTCGCCGCCCGAGCGCGACGTGGAATGGACCGCCGCCGGCGCCGAGGCCGCGCACAAGCACCTGAGCCGCGTGCATCGCATCGTGTCCGAGATCGCCGCATCCGACGCCCCGGCCAATGCCGAGGACGACTCGCTGCTGCGCGAGATGCACAAGACCATCCATGACGTGACAGGCGGGGTCGAATCCTTCGGCTTCAACGCCTCGATCGCCAAGCTCTATGCCTTTACCAACACGCTGGCCAAATCCAAGGCGGGCGCGCAGGCCAAGCGGCAGGCAGCCAAGACGCTGGCGCAGCTGATGTCGCCGATGACCCCGCACCTGTCCGAAGAGCTGTGGCAGATGCTGGGCGGCGAAGGGCTGGTGGCGTTGGCGCCCTGGCCGGTGGCGGACGAGTCGATGCTGGTCGATGACACCGTCACCCTGCCCATCCAGATCAACGGCAAACGCCGCGCCGAAATCAGCGTGGCCAAGGATCTGGACAAGACGCAGGTTGAAAAAATCGCGCTCAGCACCGAAGCTGTGCAGAAGGCGCTGGATGGCGCTGCTCCGAAAAAAGTGATCGTTGTTCCGGGCCGGATCGTGAATGTCGTTGTTTGACCGCAGAAACCTGCTGCTTTCGTTGGCGGTGTTGACCGTGGCGCCCGCTTGCGGGTTCCAGCCGGTTTATGCCCCGGGCGGCGCCGGCAGCGAATTATACGGCAAGGTCGCCGTGTCAGCGCCAGATTCCGTCGAAAGCTACCTTCTGGTGCAGAATCTGGAGCAGTCCCTCGGGCGCAGCGTCAGTTCGGCCAAGGATTACAGCCTGAATGTGCAGGTCTCTACGGTGACCCGCGGGGCCGCCATCACGACCTCGAACGAGACCAACCGGTATTCGATCGACGGGCGCGCCAGCTATACGCTGAAATCCAATGAAACGGGCCAGATTCTTGTCTCCGGCACTGTGGCCGATTTCGTAGGCTACTCCGCCGCGGGGTCCACCGTTTCCACGCTCGCTGATGAACGGGATGCCAAGGAGAGGCTGATGGTCATCCTGTCCGATCAGATCGTCACGCGCCTGTATTCCGCACCGGGCTTGGCTTCATGAAGCTGTCCCCGCGCGACGCCGAGGGGTATTTCGCCAAACCTGACCCCGACAAGACGGGATTGTTGATCTACGGCGCCGACGCCATGCGCGTCGCGCTCAAGCGCCAGCAGGTATTGGCCGCGCTCTTGGGCCCGGGTGCCGAAGAGGAAATGCGCCTGACCCGTCTTCCGGCCTCGGATCTGCGGGCGGATCCTGCCCTTCTGCTGGATGCCGTGAAGGCCGTCGGGTTCTTTCCCGGCGCGCGCGCCGTATTCGTCGAGGATGCAACCGACGCCGCAACCCCGGCGATCGCCGCCGCGCTCGAGGATTGGGCGCAAGGCGACGCTCAGATCATTGTGACCGCCGGGCAGCTCAAGGCCAGCTCGAAGCTGCGCAAAGCGTTCGAAGGCCATCGGGCTGCCTATGCGGTCGGGATCTATGACGACCCACCGTCGCGCGCTGAGATCGAGCGTGTTCTGGCCCAAGCCGGACTTGCAGGCGTTCCCCGTGACGCGATGTCCGTACTCAGCGATCTGGCGACCGAACTCAGCCCGGGCGACTTTGCGCAAACTGTTGAAAAGCTGTCTCTTTACAAACGCGGTGATGCCTCAGACGTTGCCGTCGAAGACATCGAGGCCTGCGCACCGCAATCTAATGAGGCGGCCCTGGATGACGTTCTCAACGTCGTTGCCGAAGGCCGATCCGGTGAAATCGGGCCCCTGATCCGACGGTTGCAGGCGCAGGGAACCAATGCGGTGTCCCTATGCATCGGCGCGACCCGCCATTTTCGCACGCTTTATGCCTGCGCCTCGGACCCCGGTGGCGCGGCGCAAGGGATCGGCAAACTCCGGCCGCCGGTCTATGGCAAACGGCGTGACCGGATCCTTCGGCAGGCGCAGAATTGGGGCGCGCACAAGCTGCAGACCGCTTTGACCGTGCTGACGGACACGGATCTGTCTCTCCGGTCGGCGGGGCAGACTGCCCCGGCCATGGCCCTGGTCGAGCGCGCTCTGATCCGGCTGGCCATGCTGGCGCGGTCACGCTGAATTGAACTGACGGCGCGTCCGACTTGACGCGGCGGCGCAGCCCCCCACCCTGACGCCAGAGCAACCACGCAGGAGCATGACATGTACAAGATCTACGGGCGCATCCAGAGTCGTGCCTCTCGGGTGATTTGGCTATTGGAGGAACTGGGGCAGGACTATGAGTGGATCGATGCCGGCCCGCACGATCCGCGCGTTCTGGACCTGAACGGAACGGGCAAGATCCCTGTCCTGCAGGATGGCGATGCAATCATTTCGGACAGCGCGGCGATCATGACCTATCTGGCGGACAAGCACGGGGCCTTCACCTACCCCGCCGGCACCCCGGAACGGGCCGAGCAGGATTCGTTGTTGCACGCGCTGTTGGAAGAATTCGATGCTCCGCTGTGGCTGGCCGCCCGCCATATGTTCATCCTGCCCAAGGACAAACGCGTTCCACAGGTCGTCGAAACTGCCAAATGGGAGTTTGACCGCAGCTTTCAACGCATGGGGCAACGGTTCAAAGGACCATTTCTTCAGGGCGAGCAGATGACGATCGCGGACATCCTGTGCATTCACTGCATGAGCTGGGCAAAATCGGCTGGCTTCCCGATGAATTCAGACAGCCTGAAAGCCTACGGCAAGCGCGTTCGCGAGCGTCCGGCCTACAAGAAACTGGGTGAAATGGCCAAATCCGCCTAATCCGCTTGGGACGGCCCGGCCCGTTCTGCGGCCGAGCGCCCTGCCCATCGACCTGTCGCCAGGCATGCGGTCAACAGATAGCCGCCGGTCGGGGCTTCCCAATCCAGCATCTCGCCTGCGCAGAACACGCCGGGCTTGGCTTTCAGCATCAGCCCCGAGTCCAGCCCGCTTCTCGCAACGCCACCCGCAGTCGAAATGGCTTCGTCCAGCGGGCGCAAGCCTGCATTGCGAACAGGCAAAGCCTTCAAAGTCTTGACCCAATCATCGCGGCGGAGATTCTGCCCGTGGGTCATTTCGTGGAACAGGGCGATCTTTGGCGGAGGCAGGCGCAGGCCGTTCTTCAACCAACGCGTCAATGTGGTTTTCGGGGCAGCTGTCGACAAACGCCTGGACAGATCGTGGATCGTGCGGTCCGGCACGAGGTCCACGTACAGATCAGATCCCTGCCGCAGTGCGGGTGTCAGCGGATAAAGACCGCCCCCTTCCAGGCCTTTGGCCGAAATGACCGCCTCGCCACGGCTGGCAAGGTCGCCCGCGCGCCACCGAACAGATTTCAGCGCCTGGCCGAAATGCGCGGCCATGTGGGGGCTCCATTCGACGGACAGCGCCGCGTTCGATGGTGCAAAAGGGGTCAGCGGAACACCAGCCTCGGCCAGAGCCGGCGCCCAGACGCCATCGGATCCCAGACGCGCCCAGCTGGAACCGCCAAGCGCCAGAACCGTGACGTCAGCAACCACTTTCTGCCGACCTACTGGCGTATCAAAGACCAGCGCGGTGCCGTCCCAACCCAGCCAGCGCCAACGGGTTCGAATTTCGACCCTCATCTCGTCCAGTCGCGCCAGCCAGGCGCGTAGCAATGGCGAAGCTTTTTTTGATTGGGGAAATACCCGCCCTGTGGACCCCGTGAACAGATTTTGGCCCAAGTCCCGTGCCCAGCTTTGCACGCTTTGCGCATCGAATGCGGCAATGATTGGGTACAACCAGTCCGCCGCATCGCCGTACGCCGAAATCAGGCGGTCAAACGGCTCGTCCTTTGTCAGGTTCAGACCGGACTTCCCCGCCATCAGGAATTTGCGGGCCACCGAGGGTTTGGCCTCGGCAACCAGCACATTGTGTCCGGCCCCGGCAAGCTCTTGGGCGGCCATCAGCCCGGCGGGCCCCGCCCCGATCACCACTGCCTGTGCCATATCTGCCCTCTTGCCTGACTTACGTTCAGCCGCGACTGTGTTCCAGTGATGACGAACAGCGATCCGACCTGCCCGCTCTGCAACCGCCCGATCCCGAACGGGACCGGCAGCCTGCACCATCTGATCCCAAAACTCAAAGGTGGCAAGGGCGGTCCCACCGTTCTGCTGCACAAGATCTGCCACAAGGAGGTGCACGCTATCCTGACCGAAGCCGAGCTTGCGCGAGACTTCAACACTGTAGAAAGCCTGCGCACGCATCCCCGGCTGAACCGGTTTCTGGACTGGGTACGCAAACGTCCGCCGGGATTTCAATCCAAAGTCCCGGGCCGACGTCGCGGCCGTTGATCAGGCTGGCAGGAACGGGTCACCCATCGGGTCTGTTTCCGTTGCAGCCAGGCCCTCGACCTCGATGCCCAGAAAGTCTGGCGCGGGAACGATCCGCGCATCGGGAATATGCTGGTATTCCAAGGTGGTATAGGGACGTTTCCACAGCCATTCGCGATTGGCCACCGCCCAGAGATCAGGGTCCGGCGGCACCTCGGTCGTGAAGGCATAGAAATGCAGATCAAACCCGTGCGAGGCCACGTCCTGCATGGAGAGCAGGCGCAGGCCCAAATCCCTGCAGAACGCATCCTCTGCCGAAATGTCGCCGGTCCGCCGAGTGATCTGGCCCACGGCGGCCTGTCCGAACGGCTTCGCATCCGGCTGCTTTTCGGGCCGGTTCCCCTCGAAATCATGCTGAAGAAGCTCGATCGAGAAGCCTTCCGGGTCCGAGAGGTGGCACATGTAACCGATATCTCGAAACTGGGCCGGGCGGCTGACGTTGACGCCGGCGCGCCGGAGCCATTCCGCAGCAAGGTCAAGATCCGGCAGGGTGATGCCGATCTTCCAGTACCTCTGACCCCGGTCGTGGGCGTATCCGCAGCCTCCGGGCAACAGCAGAAGGTCGGCGCTGGGTCCCGGATAGCCCACTCGTCGCGCATCTCCCTCGGCACGAACGACCATGCCGAGGTTTGCCTTGTAGAAATCGGCCAGCCGTGCGGGATCAGCCACACGCAGGCGAAGGGCAGCGATCCTCATCCGCACATCCCGGCGATACCGGCCGCCCTCTGCGGATCAGCGGCCAGGCTGTCGGCAACCAGGTCCCGCGCGGTCTGCATCAGATCTTCCGGGGCGACCACCCGGTCCACCAGGCCAAAGGCAAGCGCTTCGTCTGCGGTGACCTTCTGGCCTGCCATCAGGATCAACTTGGTCCGGGCGGGGCCGATCAGCGCCCGCATGCGTTTCACGTCCGATGGCTGCGGCAGGAACCCCAACCGCATGACCGGGTAGAAGACCTTGGCCGTGGGCACCGCGATGCGCAGGTCACAGGCCAATGCCATACCGTTGGCCCCGCCCGCCATGGTGCCGTTCAACGCAGCGACGGTCAGGCAGGGCAGCGCCGCGATGGCTCCAGACAAACGCTCCCACAGGTCCGAGGTCGCAAGGCCTGCCCGCGCCTCGTCCAGATCGGCACCGGCACTGAACACCTTGCCCGCTCCGGTCAGGATAAGGGCGCGTGCCTCTTGGGCCGCTTCGGCGATCTGCAACAGGTCCGACAACATGGCCCCGGTCAGGGCATTGGCCTTGCCGGGGTTGTTGATCGTGACCGTCCAAAGACCGTCCTGCTGGGTCAGGTCGATCACGTCAGGCCGATCCTCTGGCGAATGTCGTCACGGCGCAGCGAAATCTCGGTTCCCAGAAACTCGTCCGCATCTTCCGAGCACATCCACAGCAGCGCCCGCGCCGGCCAGTCGGCCGGGATGTGATCGTCCCAGTCCAGCTGGCTGACCGGGTTGATGCCGCTGGCCTTGATGACCCGCTGCATGTCGGTCGCCACCGTGCCCGGGGACAGGCCCATGGCGCGAATGCCGTGATGCGCCTCTTCGAGGTGCAGACATTCGGTCAGCATTTTCGCCCCAGCCTTGGACGCGCAGTAGTGGCTCCAGGCCTCGACCGGATTCGAGGCGGCTCCGGAGGAAACGGTCAGAACCGTCCCGCCGCCCGCCGCCCGCATCAGCGGCAGAACCGCGCGCATCCCGTGGAACACACCTTTGAGGTTGATGTCGATGGCCTTGCTCCAGGCTGCTGGATCGGCATTTGACAGGTGAAAAATCGGATCGATCACACCCGCATTGCCGATCAGCACGTCCACGCGGCCAAAGCGGTCGGCGCAATCCGCAACCGCTTGTTCCACCTGCGCAAAATCGCTGACGTCGCAGGACAGCGCGATGGCGTTCTCACCCAACGCCGCGGCCAATGCGTCGATCTGATCATGGCTGCGCGCTACCAGCGCGACATTGGCGCCGGCTGCGGCAAATACGCGCCCTGCTTCGGCGCCGATGCCGCGGCTGGCTCCGGTGATCAGTACTGTTTTGCCCTTCATATGCATCCTGTAATCCTTTTGGATTGAAATCGAGTAAAGTGGTACCGCGCAAACGGGGAAATCGTCCAGCCCTTGCCCCTTGACGGCAGCCGCGACAACCACGACCATGCGCGCAAATTTTACCGAGAAGGGTTCCCTTATGTCTGTTTTCTTCCGCCGCAGCTGCGGTGCCGCGCTGGCTTATGCCGTTGCAACCCAAGGCGCTTTTGCCGATCTGTCCGCCAACGATGTCTGGTCGGATTGGCAGACCTACATGGGCAGCATGGGGTACACCATCACCGGCGAGCAGAACACCTCTGGCGACGTCACCACCATCACGAACATGACCATGAAGATGGACCTTCCCGAGGGAGAAGGCTCGTTCGACATGGTCGTTCCGGAAATGACCCTGACGGAAAACGGCGACGGAACGGTCAGCATCGAATTCCCCGAAAGCTTCCCCATGACGGTATCCGGCCAGGCCGAGGAGGAGGAATTCTCGGTGGATATCCTGTACTCGCAGACCGGCTTGAAAATGCTGGTTTCGGGGACGCCCGACGACATGACCTATGACTACTCTGCCAACAAGCTGGCGCTGGCGCTCGACAACATCATGGTCGATGGCGAAGCGATGCCCGACGACGCGCTGGATCTGGGTTTTGAGATGATCAACCTGGCCGGTGCATCCCGGATGCAGATCGGAGAGGGCCGCAAGGTCGACCAGAACTTCACGGCGGCAAACCTGACCTATGACCTGAATTTCCAAGACCCGGAAACGGGCGAAGATGCACGCATCAACGGCAAGCTCGACCAGCTGGAGTTTGAAGGCAAGAACGTAATCCCCGAAGGCTTCAGCCTGGCGGACGTGGAAGGCGCATATGAGGCTGGTTTTGCCTTTGACGGGATCTTCACCTACGGCGCTGGCCAAACCAGCATCGCAGGCACCAGCGAGGGCGAGGCTTTCTCGATGGCCAGCAGTTCGGACGGTGGCCGCTTCGGTGCCAGCATCGACGCCGAGCGTCTGGCGTATGACGTCGAACAGAACAATGCAAAAATCGAAGTAACCACGGCAGACCTGCCATTTCCCATCGAGATTGCAATGGCGAAGGCCGGCCTGAAACTCGAGGCACCTATCCAGGCATCCGAAGAGGTCGAGCCGTTCGGCTTTGCGATGAACCTGACAGACTTCACCATGTCCGACATTCTGTGGAGCATGTTCGACCCCGCAGGCGCCTTGCCGCGCGATCCAGCCACAATCGCGCTGGATGCAACGGGCACCGCAAAGGTTCTCCTGAACTTCCTGGACCCGGAAGTTGCAGAAGCTTTGGAAAGCTCGGACGAAGTTCCGGCCGAACTGCATTCGCTCAAAGTCAATGAACTGCTGGTCTCGATGGTCGGCGCCAAGCTGACGGGCACCGGTGATTTCACCTTCGACAACTCGAACACCGAAGAGTTCGGCGGCGTTCCGGCGCCGGCGGGTGAGGCAAACCTCCAACTGGTAGGTGCCAATGCCCTGATCGACAAGCTGATCGGAATGGGGTTCATGTCCGAGAACGACGCCATGGGCGCGCGCATGATGATGGGGATGATGGCCGTTCCGGGTGACCAACCCGATACGCTGAACTCCAAGATCGAGTTCACCAAGGACGGCCAGATTTTGGCCAATGGTCAACGGATCAAGTAAGCTCGCTTGGCCTGGCCTTCGACCAAGGGCGCGGTGTTCCGCGCCCTTTTTCTTTGGTCCGATGCAATCTCGGGCTTTTCAGGTCTTCAAATCAAGTTCCTGCACCAAAGCCCGAGCCATCCGCCGTGTAACTTTGCGCCCATCAAAAAAGGCCTGATTGGGCAGGTCTTTTGCAATCGGCTTCATGTAGAAACGATAGAAGCCCTCGTAGAATTTGTAATTGGTTTCGCACAGAAAAAGTCGGCCTGTCTTTGCGCATGGTAAGATATCGTGCGCAAAGAAACCGACGCCGAGCGCCTTTTTTATCGCGCTCGCAATTTCCCCGATCTGATCAGTGTTCGGAACAACCAGCTTGGAATGGAAGTGGTTCAAGAGCTTGGTGTCGAGGGGTGTTCCACGAGTTCGAACGTTTGGCTGCGGCCCCGCTCTAACCCACGAAAACAGAACCTGTTCGCCCACCGCTTGCGCACGAATGCAGACGTGCCACATCTCACCTTCATACTCGTGACGACAATCGACATACTCGGTGTTGTAACGATCCGGGTCCAACTCCGCCGCATTCCCGACAAGCTGAACCGGAACATGAGCGTTCGAAACTTCGTTCGAGAACGCAGTTTCAAACGAAGACCCATTCTCGACAAGCCGGGGCATTGGAACCCCTGCCGCTGTCAGAACCTTGTTCTGACGGATCTTGTGCCCGACGACGCGGCCATGTTCGACCGAGTGCAAAATCCTGTGGCCCAGTGCCTCGATTTCAGATTCCCGCGCACGCAGCCAGTCAACTTTTTCGTTCTGAACGACAAACAGCTCGTTGTAGTGAAGCAGAACGTAACTCTGCGGGTCGTCGATCGCACCGCGTGCCATCAATTCGGCGAAGGGCAAAACCTCGGAGGGAACGCCCAGCTTACCCATCACCCGAGTCAGGCGCACGATGATGTTGCGAGACCCTTTGCCCTTGGCCAGGACACCGGGCTCGTCAAACTCAACCACAAAGAAGCGCGCCAAACCTCATACCTCAAATATTACTGCCGCCGGACTGCCGGTCATTCTCTGCAGCCAGCTTACCCTGCAGCTGCGGCCCTTCCCAGCGGTATCCATTTCCGTGGGCCCCGATTTCCGAACCTGCCGTCACCTCCCGTGACGCATTGGATACACCCAAGGGCTTGCGAGGCGGGTTGACCAAGGCTAGGTCCAATACAATCAATTGGAGGCACCATGACCCGATCACCCGAAGCAATCAGCCACGAAATGCTGGACCTGGCCCGCAAGGCCGGAGCCGAAGCGGCCGACACGATCGTGATCGACGGATCCTCGGTCTCGGTCGAGGTGCGCGGCGGCGCTTTGGAGCACGCCGAACGCGCCGAAAGCACCGACGTGGGGTTGCGTGTTTTCATCGGCAAGCAGCAGGCCATCGTGTCAGGCTCGGACAGTCGTCCCGAAACGCTTGCCGCCATGGCCGAACGGGCCGTGGCCATGGCGCGCGAAGCGCCCGAGGATCCGTTCGCTGGCCTGGCAGATCCGGAACAACTGGCCGGCGATTTTTCTGTCGACTCCTTGGAGCTTTTTGACTCCACGCCCGAACCTTCAGCAGACGCTCTGATGCAGGACGCGCTGACCGCCGAGGCTGCGGCACTGGCGGTGGAAGGCGTTACCCAGGTGTCTGATGCGGCGGCATCCTATGGCACTCACCGGGTTCATCTGTCCGCGACAAATGGGTTTTCCGGTGGCTATGCGCGCAGCAGCCGCTCGGTTTCATGCGTGGCGATCTCGGGCGAAGGCACCGGGATGGAACGCGACTATGACGGAGACAGCCGCAGCTTTCAGTCCGACCTGCGCAGCCCCGACGAGATCGGCCGGATCGCCGGCGAGCGTGCCGTGCAGCGAGTGGGTGCCCGGAAGCCGGAAACAGGGCGCTTCCCGGTATTGTTCGACGAGCGGATCTCGTCCTCTTTGATCGGGCATCTTCTGGCGGCCAGCAACGGCGCGGCGGTGGCCCGCGGTGCCTCTTGGCTAAAGGACAGCCTAGGCCAGCAGGTGCTGCCTGCAGATCTGTCACTGGTCGAAGACCCCCATCGCCCCAGGATTGCGGGATCGCGCCCGTTTGATGCCGAAGGATTGCCGACCGCGCACCGGATGGTCGTCGAAAACGGCGTGCTGACCGGATGGACTCTAGACCTGTCAAGCGCGCGCAAACTGGGCATGAAATCCACCGGGAACGCCGCCCGTGGCGTGTCCGGTCCTCCATCTCCCAGCAACTGGAACCTGAGCCTTACCCAGGGCGAATCCAGCCGCGACGACCTGCTTCGCGACATGGGAACGGGATTGCTGGTGACCTCGATGATCGGGTCCACCATCAACCCCAATACTGGCGATTACTCACGCGGTGCGTCGGGTTTCTGGGTCGAAAACGGCGAGATCTCGCACCCGGTCAACGAATGCACGATTGCCGGAAACCTGCGGGACATGCTGATGCGGATCATCCCGGCCAATGACGCGCGTACCTATCTGTCCCGGGTCGTGCCCTCGCTTCTGATCGAAGGGATGACACTTGCCGGAAACTGACCTGTCCCTGCTGATCGACGCCGCACGCGAGGCCGGCCGGATTGCCGTCGCCTATGCAGGCCGCGAGATGCAGAGCTGGGACAAACCCAAGGGCGCCGGGCCAGTGACCGAAGCTGATCTGGCCGTAAACGCAATGCTGGAACAACACCTGCCCAGTGCGCGGCCCGGATATGGCTGGCTGAGCGAGGAGACTGAGGACAATCAGGACCGATTGACCCGTGACCGAGTGTTCATCATTGACCCGATCGACGGCACCCGTAGCTTTGCCGAAGGGTCGCGGACCTGGGCGCATTCCTTGGCGGTCACCGATCGCGGACAGGTCATCGCCGGCGTGATCTACCTGCCGATGCGCGACATGCTGTTTGCTGCCGCGCGGGGACAGGGGGCAACCCTGAACGGGCAGCCGATCCGGGTGACCGCGGCGGCCACAGAGGCCGAAGCCGAGGTTCTGGCCGCAAAACCGAACCTGAAACCGGATCATTGGCAGGGCGGGGTCGCGCCGATCTTCCGTCGGGCCTATCGCCCGTCGCTGGCCTACCGTATGGCGCTGGTCGCACAGGGCAGGTTCGACGGGATGCTGACCTTGCGCCCAAGCTGGGAATGGGACATCGCGGCCGGGGACCTGATCCTGCGCGAAGCAGGCGGCACCTGTACTGACCGTACCGGGCGCCCGTTGCGATTCAACAACCCCAACCCACGGCTGAACGGTGTTGTTGGCGCCGGCTCCGAATTGCACGAGATTCTGATAGGGCGACTGGATCAGACAATGCAGGGGCATCGGGCATGAGCAAACCGCGATCCCTCAGCCTGGCGGCCTATCGCGCGTTGTCCTGGGGTGTTCCCAAGCCCACCGGACACAACACGCCGCCTCGCCCCGCGGGTGAGTTGCTTTGGATTCATGTTGCCAACGCTCAGCGCGTGCGCGCGGTGAACGACTTTTGCAAGCGGCTGCAGCAGTCCCGGCCAGGGCTGTCGATTCTGTTGACCGTCCCGCCTGACGCTGACCTGACACGCTGGGCGGATTGCGACATGGAACTGGTTCCGTTGCCTGACGAACAAACCGGCGCGGCGCGTGGATTCCTGGAGCACTGGCAGCCTGACATGGGGCTGTGGGTTGGCGGCGGCCTGATGCCCAACGTGATCACCCGCGCGGCCGAACGCGGTATACCCATGGTCCTGCTTGAGGGCGAGAACGACGTCCGTGTTGCCTTTGTCGGGAAATGGCTGCCGGACATCAACCGTTATACCTTTGACTGCTTCCGTGCGATCCACGTCACGTCCGAAGACGCAGCCCGGCAAATCCGACGTCTGGGCGTCCCAGCTTCGAAGGTGGCACTGTTTCCGCCGCTCAGTATCAGTCCCACCCTTCGCCCCTGGCCCGAGGACGAGCTGATCGAGACAAACCATGCGTTTGCAGGGCGGCCGGTCTGGCTGGCGGCGTGGGTCGACGCCAAGGAATTCATCTCGGTGCTCAGCGCACATCGGCAGGCCATGCGGATGCTGCCGAGGCTGGCCCTGATCCTGCATGTCGCGGACATGTCCGAGGCGGCGCCCCTGCGCAAAAGGCTGGAAACGATGGACCTGCGCTGCGCCAACTGGGAAGATGGGGACATGATCGAAGACATGACCCAGGTCATCCTTGCGTCGGACCCCGAGGCCCTTGGACTGTGGTATCGCGTATCTCCAGTAACGTTCATGGGCAGCACGCTCGAGCCGGGATTAGGCGGGCATGACCCGATCGCGGCCGCAGCCCTGGGCTCGGCCCTGATCCATGGGCCGGACGTGAGCGGCCACAAGGCCCTGTATGACGCGCTTGATGGTGTAGGAGCCGCTCGTGAAATTCGCACCGCCACCGAACTGGGCGACACTGTCGTTGAACTGCTGGCCCCGGACCTGGCCGCGAACATGGCCCTTGCCGGTTGGCAACTGGTGACCGAGAGCGCGCCCCAGGTGGATACTCTGATCGACATGGTACAGGAACATCTGGACCAGCACGGAGCGGAACATGAAGGCGCCTGAATTCTGGAACAACGCGCCGGATCACCCCGGCCTGCGCGCAATGCTGCTGGCGCCGCTTGGCCGCGTCTATGCGCGGGCAACGGCGCGGCGGGTGGCGTCGGGGCCCGGGGTTGATCCGGGTGTACCCGTGATCTGCGTCGGCAACCTGAATGCCGGAGGCACTGGCAAAACGCCGACGGCGATATGGGTTCTGGAACAGTTGCGTGACGTGTATCACACGCCGCATGTGGTCACCCGCGGCCATGGCGGATCGCTTGAAGGCCCGGTTCGGGTGGACCCGATCCGACACACGGCGGCGCAGGTTGGTGACGAGCCCTTGCTGCTGGCGGCCTTCGCCGAGGTCTGGGTCGCCAAGGACCGTGCCGCCGGCGCCCGCGCCGCAGCCGAGGACGGCGCCACCGCGATCGTGCTGGACGACGGGTTCCAGAACCCTTCGGTGGCCAAGGCATTCTCGATCGTCGTGGTGGACGCGGCCCGCGGCTTTGGCAACGGCCTGTGCCTGCCCGCCGGACCGCTGCGCGAGCCGGTCGATGTCGGGCTGCAACGGGCCGATCTGGTGCTGTCGCTGGGCGACTCGGCCGCGCAGGAACAGTTCGCGCAGCAATGGAGCGACAAGCTGGGCGTTCCGCACGCCACCGGTCAGGTCAAGGCACTGCAAACCGGGATGGACTGGAGCGAAACTCCGGTTCTGGCCTTTGCCGGCATCGGCCACCCCGAGAAGTTCTTTCAGACCCTGCGCCAGCAGGGCGCGCGGCTGCTGCGGGCCGAGGCTCTGGACGATCACCAACCGCTGACGCCGGCCTTGATGACCCGGCTGGAAAACGAGGCGCGGCTGCTGGGCGCGCAGATGGTCACCACCGAAAAAGACGCCGTTCGCCTGCCGCCCGCCTTCCGCAGCAAGGTCATCACCCTGCCGGTGCGCCTGCAGGTGGATCAGGCCGACGACGTGCGGCAACGTCTGCTGACGGCCGCGCCGCCGCCCTAGTCGTCTTCGCCCAGTTTCGGGGCGGGGCGCGACAGGTTCAGATCGGCATCCGAAAAGACGAATGGCGCGCGAATCCCCGGCACCCCGTCCAAGTCAATCTGCATGCCGCGCGCGATCACCTGCGGATCGGCCATGACCTCGTCCAGCGTGTTGATCGGCCCGGCGGGGATGCCTTGCGCCTCGCAGGCGGCCAGCAGGTCGGCCTTGGCCCAGGTCGCTGTGGCCCCGTTCAGCCGTGCGATCAGGGTTCGGCGATTGGCCAGCCGGTCCTTGTTGTGCAGATATTCTGGCGCCTCGGCCATGTCGGGCAAGTTCAACACCTGGCACAGGCGCTGATATTGCCGGTCATTCCCGGTGGCGATGATAATGTGTCCGTCGGCACAATCGAACACCTGATAGGGCGCCAGGTTCACATGCGCGTTGCCCATGCGCTGCGGCACCTGGCCCGTGGTCAGATAGTTCAGCGCCTGGTTTGCCGTGACCGCCACGGCCACGTCCAGCAGGGCCATGTCCACATGCTGCCCGCGCCCGGTGCGCTGGCGCTGGTGCAAGGCGGCCAGAACCCCGGCCACTGCATAAATGCCGGTGAACACGTCGGTGATCGCCACGCCTGCCTTCTGCGGCTGGCCGTCGGGCTCTCCGGTCACGGACATCAGACCCGACATGCCCTGGATGATGAAATCATAGCCAGCCCGATGCGCATAAGGCCCGGTCTGCCCGAACCCGGTGATCGAGCAATAGACGAGGCGCGGGTTCAACTGGCTGAGGCTGTCATAGTCCAGCCCGAATTTCTTCAGCCCGCCAACCTTGAAATTTTCGATCACCACATCGGCGTCAGCGACCAGTGCGCGCACCTTCTCCTGCCCTTCGGGGGTCGAGAAATCGGCGATTACCGACGCCTTGCCGCGATTGGTCGAATGGTAATAGGCCGCCGAGACATCCTGATCGCGGGTCACGAAGGGCGGACCCCAGGCGCGGGTGTCATCACCGGCCGGGGATTCCACCTTGATTACCTCGGCGCCCAGATCGGCAAAGGTTTGGCCGGCCCAGGGGCCAGCCAGAATGCGCGCCAGTTCGACAACCTTGAGACCGGCCAGAGGCCCGGTCATCAGTTGCCCAGTTCCTTTTCGATCAGCGCCTTGAACTCGTCATAGGACTGGTTGTCGACCTTTTTGCCGTTGACGACAAAGGACGGGGTGGCTTGGATACCGTCTTGCTCGGCGTTTTTCTGGTACCAGGCGACGAGGGTCTGCGCCTTGGTGCCGTCCTGCAGGCAGGCTTCCAGCTGATCGTTGCTCAGCCCGGCCAGACGGCCGATCTTGCGCAGTTCTTCCACGATCTCGGCCGGGCCGCCGGCGCGGGTCCATTCGGACTGGCCCTGATAGATCAGGTCGGTGATGCCAAAGAACTTCTCAGGGCCACCGCAGCGCGCCACCATCGACGCCCAGATGCCGTAGCGGTCGAAATAGACCTCGCGGTAGATGAACTTGACCTTGCCGGTGTCGATGTATTCCTTCTTGAGCTGCTTGTACGGCCCCTGATGGAAATTCGCGCAGTGCGGGCAGGTATAGGACGCATATTCGATGATCTCGACCGGTGCGTCCTCGGCCCCCTGAACCATCTCGACGATGGTCGAGGTGTCCAGATCGGCGTTTTGCGCTTCGGCGCTGCCGACCAGTTGTGGCACAGGTACGGTGCTTGGCGATTGGGTCAGCCAATAGCCGCCTGCGGCCAGCGCCACGGCCGCGCAGATTACGGTTGCAATACGGCTCATACTCAGCCCTTTCTCAGCGTTTTTGTTTGGATAGAACGTTACGGCCCAGTCGTTCAAGGGCGGCACGCAAGTCTTGGTCGTGAACCTCGCGCGCCACTTTGTCTGCCTCGGCAACGACTTCCGGTGCGATGGTGGGTTTCGCCTGTTTCGGACGGTGTTCGAAACTGGCCTGCCCCTCGGCAAATCCGGTCGGAGCGGTCTGGGTGATGCGGATGCGGCTGATGGCACTGTAGCCATAGACGGCATTTACCTTGTCGCGCAGACGGCCCTTCTGCATCTCGAGCATCGGGGCCTGCGGTCCGGTGGTCAGCACGGTCAATGTGGCGCCGAACCCACCCTTGCCATAGCCCACCTTGACCGGTCGGGCGATGGCAGCGATGTCGGGGCCCACGATATCGGCCCAATGGGTCAACAGGCGCGACACAGCAAAGCCGCGGCTTTCACCGGCTTTGCGGATCCGATCGCTCAGCAAGGACGCGGTGCGTTTGAACCCGCGGGTGGTGGACCGTCTTGGTTGCATCTGGTTTCCAACTCCTGCGCCGCTATTGTAATGGGCGTGCATCCGGGCGCCAGCGAAACCCGACAGAGAAATGGATAAAACTTGCGTTACACCGCCACTTTCGACCTGAGCCGCAGCCTGCTTGCCTGGTACGACCGTCATGCCCGCGACCTGCCGTGGCGGGTCAGCCCCGCCGACAGGGCCGCGGGCGTGCAGCCCGACCCCTATCGCGTGTGGCTGTCCGAGGTGATGCTGCAGCAGACCACGGTGGCCGCCGTGCGGGAGTATTTCCTGCGCTTCACCTCGCGCTGGCCGAATGTCCGCGCGCTGGCCGGCGCACCCGATGACCAGGTGATGGCGGAATGGGCCGGGCTGGGCTACTACGCACGCGCGCGCAACCTGCTGAAATGCGCCCGCGCAGTGGTGGACCAGTACGACGGGCGCTTTCCAGACAGCCACGATGCGCTGCTGACGCTGCCCGGCATCGGCCCTTACACAGCCGCCGCCATCGCGGCCATCGCCTTTGACCGGCCTGAAACCGTGCTGGACGGAAATGTCGAGCGGGTCATGGCCCGGCTGCATGACATCCACGACCCGCTGCCGAAATCGAAACCTCTGTTGAAGGCGAAGGCCGCCGCGCTGACCCCGGACGAACGCCCCGGCGACTATGCCCAGGCGGTGATGGATCTGGGGGCCACGATCTGTACGCCGAAGTCTCCGGCCTGTGGCATCTGCCCGCTGCGAGACCCATGCCAGGCCCGCGCTGCCGGAACACAGACGGACCTGCCGCGCAAAACACCCAAAGCGCCGAAGCCAACCCGGCTTGGCCACGCCTACATCGCACAGCGCGCCGATGGCGCAATCCTGCTGGAACGCCGCCCGGAAACGGGGCTGTTGGGCGGGATGCTGGGCTTTCCAGGTTCGGATTGGGCCGAGGACGCGGCCGAGGCGCCGCCCTTTCCGGCCGATTGGACTCTGCTGCCCGCCGAGGTGCGCCATACCTTTACCCATTTCCACCTGATCCTGCGCGTCTGGACCGCCGCCGTACCCGCAGAGGTGGACCCCTTGGGGTTGGTCGTGATGCCCAAACATGCCTTTCGCCCCGGCGATCTTCCGACCGTGATGCGCAAGGCGCATGATCTGTGGCGCGGCAGTTCTGCATCTGGGAAAATGGATCGGGCAGGATTATCCTGACGGCAGATTTTCGGAGCCTGAACCATGATCTCGACTGATACCCTGTCGCGCTGGCAAACAGCCCTTCCTTTCTGGGTTTCGTTCCTATTGATCCCGATCCTTTGGTTCACCGCTTTCGCCGGCGGCTGGTGGGTATTGCTGGTGCCGCTGTCCACCTGGTGGTTGTTTGCAGCGCTGGACGGCCTGACCGGCCTGAACCTTGAAAACGCCGACCCCGAAACGCCCGCGGACGCGCTGCGTTGGTACGTCCTGCTGACCAAGGCCTGGGTTCCCGTTCAGTTTCTTACACTCTATGGCCTGATCTGGTACGCCACCAGCGCCGAGCACCTGTCATCCTTGGAAAAGATCGGGCTGTTCTTCGGGATGGGCGTGATCTCGGGCACGATCGGCATCAACTACAGCCACGAACTGATGCACCAGAAGGGCCGGCTGGAGCGGTGGCTGGGTGACATCCTGCTGGCGATGGTTCTGTATTCGCATTTTCGGTCTGAACACCTGCTGGTGCATCACCGCTATGTCGGCACCCCGCGCGACCCTGTGACCGCGCGCTACAACGAGGGGTTCCACCGCTTCTATCCGCGCGTCCTGCGCCAGTGCCTGGTGTCCGCGTTTCAGGCCGAGAAGACGAAGCTGGCGCGCAAGGGGCTGAACTGGACGGACCGGGCGAACCCGTTCTGGCGGTATTGGGCGCTGCAGGGATTGATGCTGGCGCTGGCGCTGCTGCTCGGCGGATGGGCGGGGCTGGGGCTGTTCCTGGTTCAGGCCGGCACCGCGATCTGGCAGCTGGAACTGGTCAACTATGTCGAACATTACGGGCTGACGCGCAAATACCTAGGCGACGGTAAATACGAACATGTCCGGCCGCGCCATTCGTGGAACGCCGCACACAAGGCCTCGAACTGGTTGCTGATCAATCTGCAACGCCACTCGGACCATCATTACAAACCCAACCGGAGGTTTCCGCTGCTGCAGAACCACCCTGCCGAGGCGGCCCCGCAACTGCCCTACGGCTATCCGGTGATGACAATCGCGGCGATGGTCCCGCCGCTGTGGCGGCGTGTGATGAACCCACGGGTGCGGGCTTGGCGGCGACAGTACTACCCCGAGATTACGGACTGGAAGCCGTACAACAAAGCAATGCTTCCGATGCCACGGTCCTGAGAGCGGTCAACGCAGCGCCCAGATATCAACCGGCCGCTCGACGCCGCCAACCGCCTGTGCATCGTGGCGCTGGAACCCATCCATCAGATCGGCAGCCGTTGACGCTTCGCTTAGGGCCTTTTCGCGCAGCGCGTCGCTGATGACGATTCGCGCACCCATCTTTCGCGTCATTGCTTCAAGCTTGGCAGCCAGATTGACCGCGTCTCCGATCACTGCGAATTCCAGCCGGTTGGCCCCGATGTCGCCCAGAACGACCGGACCGTAGTGAACACCGATGCCAACCTTAATCTCCTGCTCGCCCGCCCGTCGGCGTTCCAGATTCCAACGGTCGATGATGTCAGCCATTGAACGTGCGCAGGACAGGGCATTGACCGCGTCCAACGGGGTTGGAACCGGCGTGCCGAACGTGGCCATCAGCCCGTCGCCCAGATACTTGTCCAAGGTGCCGTGGTGATGGAAAACCTCGGCCTCCATTCGCGCATGGAAGCCCCGCAGCACCTCGATCACCTCATACGGGTCGCGGCCGGCAGCGAATTTCGTGAAGCCGACGATGTCGATGAACAGAACCGCGATGTTTTCCTTGCGCACCTGCTTGAGCGGCTCGTCGTTCTGGCTCAGCTCCTCGACCACGTTGGGCGAGAAGTATCGCGAAAGGTTGGCGCGTTCCCGTTCCAGCCCGGCGTTTGAGATCAACAGGCGATTGAGCCGCCGCATCGACACGCCCAGCGTGACCGCGACCATCATGAACACGATCACCTCTTGCACGCGCATCGGAACCATAAAGCTGTTGGGGTCCAGCAGTTCGGCCACGGCCGGATAGCCCTGCAACGCGGCCGCAACCTTTTCGCTGAGCCCGGGGATGGGCGTGGCCACCCACCAGGCAAAGATCCAGCCCACCGTCCACATCAAGGCCGTCCAACTGCCCATGGCGATCACCGTCCGCCAGGAATAGGCCAGCGTACCCGCGGCCAAGATGATGAAGAAATACTGGAAATTGTCGAACCGGTACTGCATCGCCAGCGGGCGCACATCGTCACTGAACGGGTTGGGAACGACCATGCCCAGCGTCATGATCAGCAGATCGGCGAATATCAGCAGAAGCTCGATCCGAGATTGGCCCACCCGGCCCGCGCGACGGATCAGCCAGCCGTTGGCACAGATCAGCAGCAGGATGAAATGGTACCACATCACATCCCAGTTCGGGTTCAGAAACACCAGCAGGACACCGGTCAACGCCATGGCGATCCAGCGGGCGCGAACGGCCAGTTCCAGCCCTTCGCGCTTGTGCCGTTCCAGCGCGGCTTCGGTGTATTTGTTGTCCAAATTGAATTTGTCCGGCGTGGTCACGAAAAACCGCTGAAGCCGGGATTGGCTGGCCGTGGTATCAGACATTTCTGATGCTCCCTCGCTATGTAGCGGGATATGGGGTCGCACCATCCAAACATCACGGGGCCAAAAACAAAAGACCCCGCCGGGTTCGGCGGGGCAAGGCTTGGTACCATGTGTCAGGCCACAGGCACCGGCGGTATTGGTGTGATCAGTTGTGCAGTTCGGCCCGGATCTGCTGGCGCAGCACGTCGATCGGAACGGTTTTTCCGTCGCGCTTGAAGCACCAGTATGTCCAGCCATTGCAGGACGGCGCGTTTTCCAGATGCGCGCCCACCTGATGGATCGAGCCCTTGATATTGTCGCCCACCAGCGTGCCGTCGGCCCGCACCTTGGCCTTGTGCCGCTGGTTCATCGAATACAGCTCTTCGCCCGGGCGCAACATGCCGCGTTCGACCAGCTGGCCGAAAGGCACGCGCGGCTCGGCGCGTTTGCTGGCGCTGACCTCGAGCGCGTCACGGTCGAACTTGCGCACCTTGGCGATACGTTTTTCGGCCACCTTGCGATAGCTGTCCTCGCGCTCGATCCCGATGAACTCGCGGCCCAGCATTTTGGCCACTGCGCCGGTGGTTCCGGTGCCAAAGAACGGATCAAGCACCACGTCACCCGGGTTGGTCGAACCGACCAGAACCCTGTGCAACAGTGACTCGGGCTTTTGCGTTGGGTGCGCCTTGTCACCATTTTCATCCTTTAGACGCTCGTGACCCGTGCAGATCGGCAGCACCCAGTCGCTGCGCATCTGCACGCCTTCATTCAAGGCCTTCAGCGCCTCATAGTTGAAGGTGTATTTCGCGCCTTCCCGCTTGCTGGCCCAGATCATCGTTTCATGCGCGTTGGTGAACCGCTTGCCCCGGAAATTTGGCATCGGGTTCGATTTGCGCCAGATCACGTCGTTGAGAATCCAATAGCCCGCATCCTGCAGGGCCGAGCCCACGCGGAAGATGTTGTGATACGAGCCGATCACCCAGATCGCCCCATTGGGCTTGAGCAGGCGATGCGCGGCCTTCAGCCACTCGCGGGTAAACTGGTCATAGGCGGCAAAGCTCGAGAACTGGTCCCAATGATCATCGACCGCATCCACCTGGCTGTTGTCCGGGCGATGCAACTGTCCTTTCAGCTGCAAATTATACGGCGGATCCGCAAAAATCAGGTCGACCGACGCCTCGGGCAGACTGTTCATCACCTCGATGCAGTCGCCAGATAGAATCGTGTTTAAAGGGAGCGCGGATGCGCCCTTTGTCTTGGTAGTTGTCATGTCTCTGCCTCAAGTTCCACGGCGCTTTTGCGCTCATTTGGTTGAGACTAGGATGAGTCAAACCGGATTCGGCGTCAAATTCTTTTTTGAATCAGAGGGTTACAATTTACTCTTGATACAAGATATTGTGGACGGGCTTGAATGAACGTCTATGGTGTGGGGTTACCCCAAGATTTTGCAGCGCCTCGCGGTGTTGTTTGGACGGATAGCCCGCATTGGTTTCCCAGCCGTAGCCCGGATGCTGTTGCGCCAAATCCACCATCAGTTGATCGCGCCAATTCTTTGCAAGGATCGACGCCGCCGCAATCGAGACTGACTTTGCATCCCCTTTGACCACAGCCTGCGCCGGCAAGGTCAGCCCTTTGGGGATCAGATTGCCATCGATCAACAGATAGTCCGGCGCAGGATGCAGGGCGGCGACGGCGCGCTCCATCGCAAGATGAGAGGCATACATGATATTGAGGTCATCAATTTCCTCAACCGACGCCTCGGCAATGGCGAACTCGGCCCGGGCGCGCAGATCTTCGTCAAGGGTGCGCCGCCTTCGCGCCGTCAGCTTCTTCGAGTCATTCAAACCGTCGGGAATGTCCTGCGGATTCAGAATGACCGCAGCCGCCACGACCGGACCGGCCAACGGGCCGCGGCCCACCTCGTCTACACCGGCTATTCTGGGGTAGCCTTGCGCGATCAGCGCCTGTTCCATTTCAAACGTCGGAGTCGTCATCCCCTCGGCAAACCGTTTTTTGGTCGGAACCGCAACAAAAAAGAAGGAGGCGACCCAGGCCGCCCCCTTCCCGCACAGCGCTTCTGCGGCGCTGCTCCTGCTCGAAACCGATTACTGGTAAACCACGCGGTATCCTTTCTGGCGCAGGCAGGCGGGTTCGTAGGCCCGCTTCACCTTCTTGCCGTCCCAGAACCCCACTTTGCACTGTTGTGGCAGGCTATTGGCATGTTTGTAGTGTTTCTCGAGGCAATTCGGTCCCAGCAAAGGACGTTTCTTCGAATAGCCGTTGTAGGTCTTCAGGCAACGCTGCGGCAGGTCATAGCGGGCGACACGCCGGGGCAGCGGGCGGATATGATCGGGCCGAACGTTTTGCGGCTGGTGGACATAGTTGTTCTGCCGGGTGACACGCTCTTTGCGCTTTTCCTTGTTATAGTGATTGACGGCCGCGCCGATGATGGCAATGGCCGCCAACCCGCCCAGAATGTCATGGGCGTCGGCCGCCTTGGCCTGGGATGCGGAAACGCCGGTGATGGCGACTGCGGTGGCGACGACGAGGGCGATGAACTTCCGGTGCATGACAAGTGTCCTTTCAAAACTGGACGCGGCGCCACTGGCTGACCGCGAAACTGATGCAACAGCTTTCGGCCACCCGCCGACAGACAAGCAATAACGGCCCGCTGTTATCCGATATCATCGCCGCAAACCCTTTGAGATATTGAATATCGTGCCAAGCCATGCGCAGGATGCAGCCTATGAAACAGATCCTCTCTTTCCTGGTCGTTGCGACGTTGATATCGCTGAGCACCACCGTCTCGGCGGCCGAATGTTATGCCGATTACAAGGCCAAACAGGACAACCCGCTGCGCCTGCACTATGGCGTGATGCAAGTGTCCGCCTGCAAAAAGGGGCAAGCCAAGCAAGAGGTGGCCAAAAGGCTGAAATCCTCGGGGTGGACGTTGCTCAACGTGATCAGTGTTTTCGGACCGGAAGGGTTGGATCAAAGGAAGGCCAATGCCGGAAAATTCTATCTCCGTTTCTGAGGCTCGGCGGTCTGGCACCCGGCTGGTCGGAGCAGGCATCGCCGCAATCGTCGTGATCCTGATCACGGCCGCGGCCTTCTTGTTCTGGACCCTGCCCGATGCCAATGCTTTCAACGCCCGGGTCGAGCGGCTGTTCGTCGAAAGCGATCTGACCACCCAGGCTGAAATCCGATTGCTGGAGATCCTTGCGCAATCCGGAACCGCATTTGCCGACACGCTGGCCAGCTACCGGATGGTGATCTTCGTGCTGCTGATCTTTGCCACGGCCATGCTGTTGGCCGCCTTGGTCTTTCTGGTGATGCTGGTGACGTTGAACCGTCGAATGGCCCAGATCGAGCGGACGGGAATCCAGGTCACGTCGCTGCTGATCAGTCGCGAAGAGAACACCGTCTACCTGAACAACATGGATTTCAAGCTGACACCCGCAGCGATGGAAACGCTGGCCGTTCTGGCCGAGTCCCGTCTCGACGACGAAGTGCTGTCGGGGGTTCAGATCGAAGCCATGATCTCTGGCCGAGACATATCGGACTGTGACGAAGCCGCCGGGGCCACACGCATCAAACGGCTGCGGGACGCGCTGGGCAATCAGATGGTCAGCGAGCTGTTGGTCAAAAACATCGCCAAAAAGGGCTATATGCTGGCGATCGAAAAAGACGTGATCCAGATGGTCTGACCGTCTCGGCCGTGGATCGCGATCGGTAAATTCTGTATTGCGCCCCTTGGAAATCGGGCTGCAAAAGCCCATCCTCTAGGGACCCGGGCAAGGGAGACGGCCGATGAATGTCCACGCCACACGGAATACGAACGGCTACGGAATTTCGATCGAAACGCTTGACGGCAGGGTTGCCATCTACCGCGATGACATCCTTCTGGCTGAAAGCACGAATGCCAAGGTCATGTATGAAACCCGGCTGCCGCCTGCGATTTATGTTCCGCGCGAAGACGTGCGCGTTGATCTGAGCGGTGAGACCGAGTTGCAGACCTTCTGCCCGTTCAAGGGCACGGCAACCTATCACGATGTCCTGATTGGCGACGAACGGTTGGCAAACTCGGTTTGGGCCTACGAGGACTCTCTGCCTGAAAGCAAAGCCATCCAAGGTCACATCGGGTTCATGCCGGCGGCCTACACTCATATCGATCTGGGCGACAATCAATTGCGCCAACCGCGAGACGGCAACATCAGCGGCCCGTTGATCGATTGGTTGATGCGTGGCGCGGGGTCGATCTCAACACCGGAAGATTTCACCAAGACCCTGGCCGAAAAAATGCTGGAACACGGCATCGCCATTCAACGTCTCAGCATCCTTGTCTGGTCGCTGCATCCCCTGATCGCAGGCAAGCACTACATCTGGGAAAAGGGTGCCGAGGAGATTTCGACCAATATTCCAACCTACGAGATTCACGATCACCCCGCGTTCATCAACAGCCCCTTGCGGCATGTCTCGAACGGGTTGGGCGGCGTTCGGCAACGGCTGAACGTCGACAACCCCCACAACAGTTTCCCCATCATGGAGGACCTGCGCGCCAAGGGGGGCACCGATTACGTGGCAATGCCTCTGCCGTTTTCCGACGGGCGTATCAACGTCCTGACGTTGACCTGCGACCACCCCAACGGCTTTACCACGGAAAACCTGGGGCTTGTCTTTGAGTGCTCGGCCGTCATCGCCCGCTACTATGAGGTGTTCATGCAGCGCGAGAATGCCCAGGCCCTTCTCGAGACCTATGTGGGCAAACGAACCGGGGCCCGCGTTTTGGGCGGCGACATTCGTCGCGGCGACGGAGACGACATCGACGCGGCCATCATGTTCTGTGACCTGCGCAACTCGACCAGTCTGGAAGAGGATCTGGGCCGCACGGAATACATCAACCTGTTGAACGAATTCTTCGAAACGGTGTCCGGCATCGTCCACGACAACGACGGTGAGGTTCTGAAATTCATCGGCGACGCCGTTCTTGCGGTTTTCCCGGCAGGTGAGGACCCCGGCAAAGCACGGTCAGACGCTCAGCGCAGTGCCGTTGAAATCGTCGAGAAATTGGGCGAGCTGCGTCGCTCCGACAAGAACCGGCAATGCGATTGTTCGATCGGCGTATCGTTCGGGCGTGTCACGTACGGAAATGTCGGTTCGCGCGAGCGGCTTGATTTCACGGTGATCGGACATGCAGCCAATGTCGCGGCGCGGTTGGGCGAGTTCGGCAAGCTCAATGGCCATCGGATCGTCGTGTCCGAAGATATCGAGCCGGCCTGTTCCCGGGCCGTCCCATTGGGGCCGGTCGACCTGCACAACGTTTCGCATCCGGTGATGTCTTTTGCCTTGCAGACATCGGCTGACACGGTTCTGGATGCCTGAGCATCCGGCACCCTTGCCCCCCGATCCCAAATAGCCACTCATAGCTGCGCACAGCACTGGTGCATCTTTTGATCCTGGCGCGAGGTGCTGACCTTAGCCCGAACGGTTCAACTTGCGGCACCCAGCAAAATCAAAGCAGTTTGCGCGGGAGAAATCGAACTTTGCATCTGTGCGATCTGAGTCCGGGCGAGATAAGTATCCGTCAGCTCGGAAATGGCATCGGCATCGACGAACTGCGAAAGGTTCGGTGAACCAGTCACTCTGCTCAGTTTGTCCCGAAATACGTCCAGCTGCTTGTCGATATCCAGCTGTCCAAAGCTTGACGGCAGGCCCAGCGCTGTTTCCATCATGCTACGTAATGGTGGCAGGCTCATCAGATCGTACCACTTCTTGGTCTCGCTTCCGGACTGCCCGGCAAGGTCTTTCAAAGCGTGCTGGGCAAAAAGCGCGATCCGCATGGAGTCGTCGGCTTCTCCGATCGAGATTTCGAACCGGGCGACGACATTTTTCTGAGCGATCTTCTCCATGTCAGTGATCAGTGCGGTTTTCCGGACTTCGCCCGGACCCAAGCCGAATGCTTCGGAAAACTCCCGATATCTGCTGTCAGCAAGCCGGTTCGCAAGGGCGTCATCCGAACTCGTACCGTCTGACAAGACCTTTTGAATGAAGTACCGATTGTCCAGGTCACCTTCCAATCCGAACGCGCCCAACGCGACCTGCAGCAGTCGCCGGTCAGAGACCAGATCTTCTGCCGACCGGACGTTTCGGATGTTTTCCACAAAATACTGCGTGTCCCGGTCATTGACCGCCGAGGTGGAAAAGGCCTGCAACTGGGCGTCATAGGTGCGCTGCAAAAAACGCCACCCCACGATTCCCGCAGTTGGAATGACCGGCAGGAATGTCATTGCCGATAGGCCATCAGACGCTCTTCGCGCGGCAGCAACGATCGAAGCGCCTTCAGGCATTTGTAGTACTGCTCGGCCACCAGGGCTTCGGTCGCCTGTGCCAGGACCCGGCGACTGTCGACATCCGTGAAGACCTGGCTCAGTTCCTCGATCCGTCGCAGCAGCTGTTGTTTTGCGTCTCCGGCTTCCAGATCTCCGGACAGGACCAGCTGGGCCGCGTAACACACGCGCCGGACCGGGGTTGTCACTTCGTCGGGATGTATCGCGTCGCGCAACCGAAGGACATTTGCCTCGGGCGTCATGATTGAAAAGCGGGTCCGCCGATCGCCGTTCTCGATCACTACGCCATTGATTAAAACCCGCTCTTTCGGAGCCAGCTTCAGAACCAGCCCGCCCATTACGCGGTCCCCCGCTGACGCAGCCCGCGCAAAACCGCCAGATTGATTTCAAGCAGCGGCTCGACCCCGGCCTTGCTGGCCAGAACCTGGCCCGTATGCTGCTCGGTGAACTCGGCCAGATAGAAGATCCGCGCGCGCAGCTCATTCGGCAGTGCATTGTCCGAGTCCACGACGCCATTGGCCAGAACGGACCACAAGCGGCGGTTTTCATGCAGGGCCTGAACAAAGCCCGCGAAATCCGAAGCTTTGCGCGCGGCCGCTGCCTTGAGCCGATGCGTGATCTTTGAAATCGCCTCATACTCGGTATCACGCGGGGTTCGCGTCGGAGCGGCGGACTGAGCATATGCCCGTTGTGCAAGCGTTTGCGGGGTCACTTGAAATCCTTTCAAAAGGCCGTCGTATTTGCAGTCACAGCCGGGGCGCGTAGATCACGCCCCGGCCAAGTTTCCGCCTTAGCGGAACAGCGAGAGGATCGACTGCGGCGCCTGGTTGGCGATCGACAGCGATTGTGTCGCCAATTGCTGCTGGACCTGCAGGGCCTGCAGACGGGCCGAGGTCTCTTCCATATCGGCGTCCACCAGCGAGCCGATGCCGGATTTGAAAGAGTCAGTCAGGTTCGAGATGAACTCCTTCTGGGTCTCGATCCGCCCTTGGGCCGAACCGAACGCGGCCGACGCGTCAATCGCCGTGTCGATCAAGGTTTCGATCGTGCCCAGTGCTGCGACAGCGCCGGCACTGGTCGAAACGTCAATCGACGACAACGCACCAAGACCGCCAGAACCGGCATTGGTGAACTGGGCCGAAACGGTTACGTCGCGATCTGCGTCAGCACCAGCGGCTGCGGTGCCGGTCACGAAGGACAGCGTACCCGGCGCGCTGGAGTCATAATCGATCGCAACACCGGTGATCCCAAGCGCGTCGATCTGGTTCTTCAGCCCCACTGCCACGATGGCATCTGTGTAGGCAGAGTCATAGGTTCCCGAAGGGTCCAGATCGCTGGCCTGTACGGTGTACGAAGCAACTTTGTCCCCGATCGTGATCGACACTTTGTCACCGACGGCGAAGTTGTCGGTCGAACTATCGATCACGATGTCACCAGACCCGCCCGACTTGTCCATTGTGAACCCGGCGGCGTCATTGTCAGTGGTCGCGTTGTCCGAGCCGGCCAGAACACCCTTGCTGGCGTATCCACCGGTCGACAGGTCCTGGCTGGCCACCGAAATCGACGACGAGGTCACGTTGCCCGCACTGTCGCGATCCAGCGACGACAGGATCGATGCGGTGCCTGCTGACCCGTCCACAAGATTGAGGCCGTTGAACTGTGCGGCACCGACAACCGATGCGATCTGGTCCCGCAGGGCGGTTACGTCATCATTGATCTTGCCGCGGTCGACGTTGTCCTCCTGTGCGGCGACGATCTTGTTCTTCATCTGGGTCAGCAGGTCGGTCACGGTTTCCGAAGCGTTCCGCGCCACGGCGACAGTCGATTCACCCAGTGCCAGGCTATCCTTGATCGCGTTGAAACCGTTGACGTCGGATTCCATCACCTTGGAAATCGCCCATACGGCCGAGTTGTCCTTGGCGGTAGCGACATCTTTACCCGTCGAAATCGCGTTCTGGGTTGCTGCAAGGTTCTTGTTGACCGATTTCAGAGTCTGCAGCGCCACCATCGCGCCGTTGTTCGTCAGAATGCTGGACATGTTTTTCATCCTTTTCCATTCGGGCCTTCTTCGCCCAGTGACGCCCGACCATCATTGGCGGACGTGTTGTCGTTCTGACCTGTGCGAGCTACCGGTCGGTGCTCGCGCCACCTTCTTTCGAGGTGCGGGACCACTTTTGGGCCTGACCTCCTAACGGAGTGCTAAGGCGGTCCGACGGAAAAGAACGGATTTGAATCAAATCGGCCGTTAAGCACGTTTTTCCAGCTTGGGATCCTGACGGACGGCGAAACCATTGCGTTGCCCGGACGCGTCATAGGTCGTGAATTCCTGCCGGATTTTTCTGAGTTCAGCCATCCGGTTCATGACCGCCCGGATCCCTTCGGCCGCGCTGTTCAGCAGGCCTTGATTGCGCTCGACCTTCTGGTGCAGCCGAATCAAGCCGTCACTGTCGTGCACCTGCATCTCGTTGATTGCACCGATCAGCTTTTCCTTCTGCGGCATCATCTGGCCCAGTCGATCCAGGTCCCCCTCGACCAAAGCCCTACGCTCGAGATCGAGAACCTCCTCGAGAGCCTTAATCAGCCCCTGCTTGTGCTCAGTCGGCATGGGTCTTCTCCATCATTGCATTGAAAAGGGTTTCAGACAGTCCGATCCCGCCGGATCGGGCCAATTGCCTGGCCTGCTCCTGCAGCAGGAAAGACGTGAACTGGTCTTCGCCCGCGCCACCTCCGAAAGCCTGCCGCGCCCTGTCCAAGCCTGCGGCTTTCAGCATTTCGGCTAGAAAAGTTGCCTCAAGCTCGACCGCCGCGGCCTTGAGTCTTTGTTCGGTCATATTGCTGCGCGGTACCGGCGCGAAGTTTGGGATTTCCATCGCCCTCTCCGAAAATTGTTTCGATCTTTGTCGATCAAAGCGAAGAGCGGTTAAAATAAACGTAACTACCTTGAGGGCAGGTTTGGGCCAAACAACCGGAGCCGGAGCAAAATGCCCAACGCCCTGACCATGATGACCAATGTGATTTCCGGCGGAAAGCAGGATTGGGCCGCAAAGTCCGAGCCCGCAGCAAAAGGCGACTCTGATTTCGCCGAACTCATGGCCGAAGAAGAGATGCCGAACCTCGAGGCCGAGGCGAAACCTCATCCGGACAGCCGCACGGATCCAGAAATCGTGGATGACGATGAAGACACCAGCCCGGATGTCCCGCAGGCCGAACCTGATTTGGCTGAACCGCTGGAATTGCAGGGATCACAACAGGACGCCCGACTGAAAGACACACCTCTGTCCGCAGCAACGCCCGGTGAACTTCCAAAGCGCGAGGCGACGGCGCACGCCACTCTCGGGGCAAGTCCCCCTGCGGAGGGGCGCCAGTCAACTGCCGCCGCGGCCATGCACGCAGAAACCTATGATCCCGATCGCCGATCACTCGCTGGCGACTTGGGCAAGGGAACCGAAGCGTCCGAGCGTGCCGGGAACACACCGTCGCAACCTACGCCAGCTGCAAAAGAGCAGTTGAACGCCACCGAACCTGGAATAAGTGGCGGCCTGCATAACCGTAAGGACGAATTGCGCACTGCAGCCGGAAAAGAAGCCAGACGAGACGAGCAGGCCACCGGATCGGGGGTGGTGGTTCAGCGGCCGGCCAAACCTGCCGGCCAGGGAACCGAAGCCATCATCCGGGCACAGATCGTAGGAACACCGGAACGCGCGGCGCTAAAGGACCCGACGCCTGAAGACAGTCTGCACGACCGGATGCCAACACAGGACTTTGGTACGACCCCAGCGCAAAGGGATACAGGCCCGACCAACGGCGCCCCGTTCTCGGGCCGGGCGGAAATTGCTCGGGCGGTCGCCGGGCAAATGGCGGCCACCATCGTCGCAAAGCCGGGAAGCGGTAGCGTGGAGATCGCACTGACTCCGGAAGAGCTGGGCAAAGTTTCGATCAAGGTGACCGGGCGCGAAGACGGGTTGCACATGATGATCGTCGCTGACCGGCCTGAAACCATGGACCTCATGCGCCGGCATGTTTCGATCCTGTCAGCCGAATTCAAGGAGATGGGGCTGGGCGATCTCTCCTTTGATCTGGGCACCTCGGCGAACCCAGATCAGAATGCTGAGCCACCTGAACGCAGCACATTCATCACCGCGGGGGAGCTTGCCCCCGCAACCGAAACACCCGCTTCGGCCCGCCCAACTCGGGTGGACCGGGCGTTGGACCTGAGGCTTTGACCCATGATCACCACAGCGGCATCCGCGACACAAACGCCCTCAACAGCGCAACCAACAGGAACGTCGGCGGCAACAGGCCTGACCTCGGACTTTGAGACGTTTCTGATGATGTTGACGGCGCAGGCGCGCAACCAGGACCCTCTGGAGCCACTGGATTCGTCGGAATATGCATCGCAGCTCGCCCAGTTTTCGATGGTCGAGCAGCAGGTTCAGACCAACGACCTTCTGGCAAACCTCACCGCCGCCCTGAGCAGCGTCAACCTGGATGAGCTGTCCAACTGGATTGGGGTCGATGTGCAGGGGGCAACCACCTTCCGGTTTGATGGCCAGCCGCAGACCATATTCACTCAGCCCGACCTGGGCGCGGATGCGTCTGTGCTGGTCATCAAGGATTCTGACGAAACCGAAATCGACCGAATCTCTGTTCCGGTATCTGAAACCGAGTTTCTTTGGGCTGGAGTGGATGCATCGGGCAATCCGCTGCCCAACGGCACCTATTCCGCAACACTGGAAAGCTATTTGGGTGATGAACTGCTCTCGGCGCGGCCCGCGGCCACCTACAGTCGCGTCGTCGAAGCACAAGTCGGGGCCGGAGTCGTCATGTTGACCTTGGACAGCGGCGTTGTGATTCCGGCGACCGACGTCGTTGCCGTTCGTACCGGCGCTTGAACTTGGGAGCGCTGCGGGCCAAGGATTGGCCATCCAGATTCGCAACGCTCCGGTGTCCCAACTGTCCGTTCCAACCGCTCCTCCACCTGGCCTTTCAGACCAACTTGTCGAAAGCGGGTTGATCGCAAAAGACGCCCAGTTCGAGACGTTGTATGGCGGACGCACGAACCAGGTGTGGAAGGTATTGGACGCCGAGCCGGACCGGGTTTTGAAGTTCTACCGGTCTTCGCTACAAAACCCGCTGTTTCGCAACGACGCCCAACTCGAAGCAGCCTGTCTGCACGCGCTTGCAGAGACGGGGTTTGTTCCGCGGCTTCGCGCGTCGGGCAGCTTTGGCCCGGATCGCTGGGTTTTTTATGACCATGCGGCTGGGACTCCATGGCGAGAAGGCACCGCGCAGGTGGCGAAACTGCTGCATGATCTGCACACTCAAGAAGTCGTGCTTGAGGTCCCTAAGGGATGCAATGGAAGCGTTGATCTCGATCATCACGGCACCAGTATCTTGAAGGGTTGCCGCTCGGAACTCAGCGCCGTTCTGGCCGACTGCAAACCCGGGACCCAGGTGCCGCCGACCCCCCGAGTATGCCTGATCCATGGCGACCCGGTGGCCGGCAACATCCTCGTCTCCTCTGCGGGGCTGACACTGATCGACTGGCAATGCCCGGCGATGGGTGACCCATGCGAGGATCTTGCCCTGTTCCTGTCACCCGCCATGCAGCACCTCTATCGCGGCAAGGCGCTGAGCCCCGAGGAAGAGGCTACGTTTCTGTCGGCCTATGACAGCCCGCAGACGGTGCGCCGATACCTCGCGCTGAAGCCCTGGTACAATTGGCGTATGGCTGCCTACTGCCTGTGGCGGGCCGAGAATGGCGCGCCAGCCTATAGGGCCGGCTTTGACCTTGAGGTTGCGGCCCTCTGACTGTGGGCCGTATCACAAATCGGCAAGAGCCATGGCCGCATAAGCCGGTGGCATCAGAAGTCGCCGCCAGCGCCCGAAGGGGAACTTTGACGGCGGTTTGGCGATGACGTCCGGAATATTCGCGGGCTCACCCAAAACCAAGTGAGCCAATGCCCGCCCGCAATAGCTGCCCATCGCCACGCCATTCCCGTGATAGGCCAGACCGGCAAACAAGCCCGGGTGGCTCGGAACCTCCCCGACGAAGGGCAGCAGGTCGCGGGTCAGGCAAACCATACCTGACCACATATGAGTTGCCTCAACCTCGGCCCAACCCGGGAACATGCGATCAAAGTCACGGCGTACTTTGCGACGGATCGCAGCCTCGGCGCGCGGCGAGGACATGAGGCCACCCCGCATTCCGAACAGGAACCGGTTGTCCGGCATCAGACGGAAATAGTGCAGAAGGTTGCGCGTGTCGTACGCCATCTGGCGCGAAGTCCAACCCTGTACCTGCAATTCAGCTTCGGTCATCGGACGTGTCACCATGACCGTGGACTGGGCGGGCATGTAACGGGCGGCCAACCAGTCGGGCAGATCGTCGCTGGAATAGCCGTTGGTGCAGATCAACACCGTCTTGGCCTGAATACGGCCCGTGGGGGTGGTCATCTTGTACCCGGACCCGGCTTTTCTGATGCCCTGAACCGGGCTTTTTGAGAATACTGCGGCACCTTGCGCCTGCGCGGCCCGGGCCAACCCGAACAGGTATTTCTGCGGGTTCAGCCCAAAACCGACCGGGTCGGTATATCCGCCAAAGAAACGGCCCCCCATACCGAGGCGTTCCAAATCCGACGGCTCATGCAGAACCCCACCGCTTTCCGCGCGACGCCGCAGCCGCTCCATCGCGCGCGGGCTGTGCGCAAGCTGCGTCTCTCCTTCTGAGTGAACGTCGGCATCGATCCGAAGGCGCTGCAAAAGATCCGCAACCAAGGTGACCGCGTCGGTTTCGGCCTGCGCGTAATCCTGTGCTGCCGAAATCCCATAGCGCCGCGCCAGTGTCGCCGAACCAAGCTTGGACCCTCCTTGGCAGCAAAACCCACCATTGCGCCCCGAAGCGCCCCAGCCCGGAGCTTCGGCCTCGAACACGGCGACAGACACACCGCGTTCGGCGAGGTGCAGGGCCGCAGACAATCCGGTGAACCCGCCGCCGACAATCGCAACGTCGGTCGACAAGTCACCTGAATGAACGGGCCAGTCAGGCGCTGGCACGGTTTCATCCCACCAACACCCCGCGCGCGGGCCGGGGCCATAGGTGTAGGCCGGAAAGATCCGTTTCATTCGGTACGCGCGGCAGCTTGTTCCTCTTGCCGCTGCCGGACCATCGCGCGTTTCGACACCAGCGAAGCGGTGATCACGCCCACGGTGACCACGGCGATCATGATGGTCGACAACGCGTTGATTTCCGGGCTGACCCCCAGACGTACGGCCGAGAAGATCTTGATCGGAAGGGTCGTGGCCGAGGGGCCGGACGTGAAGGACGCGATCACCAGGTCATCCAGCGACAGGGTGAAGGCCAGCAACCACCCCGAGATCACCGCCGGCGCGATGATCGGCAGCGTCACCAACCTGAAGGCCTGCGCCGGTGAGCAGCCCAGATCCAGCGCCGCCTCTTCCAGCGACCGGTCGAACGTCACCAGCCGCGAGGACACCACGACCGAGACGTAGCACATCGAAAAGGTCGTATGTGCCAGCACGATGGTCAAAATGCCTCGGTCCAGCCCGATGCCGATGAACAACAGCAGCAGCGACAGGCCGGTGATTACCTCGGGCATCACCAGCGGCGCGTAGATCATCCCGGAAAACAGCGTGCGGCCGAAGAACCGCCCGCCGCGCACCATGACATAGGCCGCCATGGTGCCCAGAATGGTCGCCAGCGTCGACGAGAACACGGCAACGCGAACGGTGACCCAGGCCGCATCCAGAAACGCCTGGTTCTGCATCAACTCGCCATACCATTTGGTCGAGAACCCCGCCCAGACCGTGACCAGCTTGCTTTCGTTGAAGCTGAAGATGATCAGGATCACCATCGGGATGTACAGAAACGCAAAGCCCAGCGTCAGCGAGACCGTATTGAACCAGCTCAGCCTGTTCATTGCTCTGCCTCCGCCTGTTTCTGCTGGTTGCGCTGGAACAGCACGATCGGGATCACCAGGATCAGCAGCAGGATCACCGCCACGGCGCTGGCCACCGGCCAGTCGCGGTTCGAGAAGAACTCCTCCCACAAGACCTTGCCGATCATCAGCGTGCCCGATCCACCCAGCAGCGAGGGGATCACGAATTCACCGATCACGGGGATCATCACCAGGAAACATCCCGCAATGATGCCCGGGCGCGACAGTGGGATGGTCACCAGCCAAAAGGCCTGCGTGCGCGAACAGCCCAGATCCTCGGCCGCCTCGATCAGCGAGCCGTCCAACCGATCGAGCGCCGCATAGATCGGCAGGATCATGAAGGGCAGATAGGTGTAGACGATGCCGATATAGACGGCCGTCTGCGTGTTCAGGATGGTCAGCGGGGTCGAGATGATGCCCGTCCACAGTAGGAACTGGTTCAGGTAGCCTTCGTTCGACAGGATCCCCATCCACGCATAGACGCGGATCAGGAACGAGGTCCAGAACGGCAGGATCACCAGCATCATCAGCGTCGGACGCCATTCCTCGGGCGCGCGGGCCATGCCATAGGCGATGGGATAGCCCACCACCAAGGTCAGCGCGGTCGCGATCAGCGCGATCTTGACGCTGGACAGGTAGGCTTTCCAGTACAGGTCATCCTCGGTCAGCCAGACGAAGTTCTCAAAATCCAGTTGGCTGAAGAATTCCTTGATCCCGGCCCAGCCCTGCGACAGATCAAGGGTCGGGGTGTAGGGCGGGATCGCAAGCGCGATGTCCGACAGCGAGATCTTCAACACGATGAAGAACGGCACCAGGAACAGGGCCAGCAGCCAGACATAGGGAATGGCGATCAGGACCGCGCGGCGCATCAGTCTGCCAGCAGAACCGCCGCCGTGGCTGTCCAGGACAGCCAGACAGGGTCTTCCCAAGTAAAGGACCGGCGGGAAATCCGCCGTGTATTGGCCGTTTGCGCCTTGATGATCGTCCCGTTTGGCAATTCGACATGGTAGGTCGACAGGTTGCCCAGATAGGCGATGTCATGCACCTTTCCCTGCACTGCGTTGACGGCATCGGCAGGACGCTCGGCCGAGATCGTTACCTTCTCCGGCCGGATGGCCAAGTGACAGGCCTGCCCGTTTCCAAAGCTTGCCGCCGATGTCGCCGTCAGTGGCGGCTGGCCCTCGGCCCATTCGATACTGTACGAGCCCTCACCGGCGGTGGTTGCACGACCTTCGATAATGTTCACGTCCCCAATGAAATCGGCGACATAGACCGAGTTCGGGTTTTCGTAGATCCGGTCCGGCGTGGCGACCTGCATCAACTGACCCTGATCCATCACCGCAACGCGGCTGGCGACCGTCATCGCCTCTTCCTGGTCGTGGGTCACGATCACGAATGTGGTGCCGGTTTTTTCCTGAATGTCCATCAGCTCGAACTGGGTGTCCTGGCGCAGCTTCTTGTCCAGCGCGCCAAGAGGTTCGTCCAGCAGCAGCAGTTTGGGCGCCTTGGCCAGCGACCGGGCCAACGCCACGCGCTGACGTTGACCACCGGAAATCTGGTGCGGTTTGCGGCGGGCAAATTTCTCGAGACGGGTCAGGCGCAGCATTTCCTCGACCCGGTCTTCCAGATCATGCTTGGGCATGTTGTCCCGGCGCAGGCCAAAGGCGATGTTGTCCCAGACGTTCAGATGGGGAAACAGCGCGTAGGACTGGAACATCATGTTGACCGCCCGCTTGTTCGGCGGAACCGGGTCGATGTCCTGACCGCTCAGCATGATGTGGCCTTCGGTGGGTTTCTCGAACCCCGCCAGCATCCGCATCATCGTCGTCTTGCCGCAACCCGACGGCCCCAGCAAAGCAAAGAATTCCCGCTCGAAGATGTCCAGCGACAGATTGTCGATGGCAGTAAAGTCCCCGAATCGCTTGGTCACATTTTTGAACTGGATCAAGGGTTTCGCCTGCGGATCTTCCCACGGCGCAAAGACGGTAGAGTTCAAATCGGCCCCCGTAAGTCAGCCTGTACAGGTAGTGCGCAAGGCAGAACCATTCTGCCTTGCGCAATCATTTCGGATCAGGTGCCCGATTTGATCTTGGTCCACAGACGGGTCACGACCCGCTGCGTTTTGGCCGGGTAAGGCGTGGTGATGTAGAGGTTCTGCATCGTGGCATCATCCGGGTAGATCGCCGGATCGCCGATCACGTCTTCTTCCAGAAACTCCTGCGACGCCTTGTTGCCGTTGGCGTAGTAGACGTAGTTCGACGCCGCCGCCATGTTGTTGGCATCCAGGATGAAGTTCAGGAATTTATGCGCGCCGTCCGGGTTGGGTGCATCCACCGGAATGGCCATCTGGTCGAACCACATCAGCGAGCCTTCGGCGAACGGATGGTATTCGATGGTCACACCGTTGTCGGCCTCATCCGCCCGGTCGCGGGCTTGCAGAATGTCGCCCGACCAGCCCACGGCCACGCAGATGTCCCCATTGGCCAGCGCATTGATGTATTCCGAGCTGTGAAACTTCTGGATATAGGGACGCACGCCCGTCAGCACTTCTTCGGTCTTGGCGATCACATCGGTGTCATGGCTGTCCGGGTCTTCGCCAATGTACTGGAGTACCATGGGAATAATCTCAGACGGCGCATCCAGAAAATGGACGCCGCATGCGGCCAGCTTTTCCATGTTCTCGGGCTTCAGCACCAGGTCCATGCTGTTCAAGGGCGCATCGTCGCCCAGCACTTCCTTGACCTTGTCGACATTCACGCCCAGCCCCGTGGTGCCCCACATGTAGTTGATCGAATAGGCGTTGTCCGGGTCATATCCTGCCGTACGCTCTTGGATCACGTCCCAGAGGTTAACTGCATTGGGCAGCTTGGACATGTCCAGTTTCTGGAAGGCTCCAGCCTGGATCTGGCGCTGAAGGAAGGTGCCCGACGGCACCACCACATCGTAACCGGAACCCCCGGCCAGCATCTTGGTTTCCAAAACCTCGTTGCTGTCGAACACATCGTAAATCAGGGTCAGACCCGTCTCTTCTTGGAATTTGCTCAGCAACTCCTCGTCGATGTAGTCCGACCAGTTGTATACACGCACCTCTTCCGCAACAGCGGCCGACGTCCCCAATGCGACAATTGCCGTCATCGTCAGCGTTTTGATTTTCATTTTCTTCTCCCTGCAAGTGTACGGGCATTTTCCCGTTTTTTTGGATTTGATCAAGTTTTGCGTTTTTCCTCGATACGTCGTATGGTTTCACGGGGCAAGAAACCTGACAAGCCGGGAGCATTGGGATCGGGGTGAACCAATTGGATTTGATCAAAAATAAGGCATCTGCTGCAGTGACCCAGACCGAAAAACGACCAGCACATGAACAGGTGTACCAGACACTGAAGTCGCAGATCATGTTCGGCGATCTGGTGCCGGGACAACCGGTCACGATCCAGGGCCTGACCGATTCGCTGGGCGTGGGCATGACCCCGGTGCGCGAGGCCATCCGGCGCCTGATCTCGGACGGTGCGCTGATCTTTCAGGGCAACCGGCGGGTCAGCGTTCCCCTGCTGACTGCAACTGACGTAGAACAGATGATTTTCGCCAGAAATGCCGTAGAATCAGAGCTTTCCCGGCGCGCGGCAGTCAACATGACCACGGCAGATATCGACCAGCTTGAAAAGATCGACGAACAGCTGGATCGCACGATCGCCGACGGGGACGTTGGCGGCTATCTTCGCCTGAACCACGCATTCCACGAAAAACTCTATGACCACGCCGGCGCGCCGATTCTAAAGGATCTGGCCGAGCGCCTGTGGCTGCGATTCGGCCCGTCCTTGCGCGTCGTCTGCGGGCGCTTCGGCACCCAGAGCCTTCCGGACCGGCACAAGGACATCATCGATGCCCTGCGCGCCAGCGACGCTGAAAAAGTCGCAAAAGCAACGACCCAGGATATCGAACAGGGCATGGAACTGATGGCCGAGGCGCTGGCGACCGAATAGGTCAGCGCGATTCGATTGACAGAAAAAAATTTGATCATATTGTGACGGCAACCGCTGTTTCAGGAGTAGAGACCGATGTCGACCATCACCAACCACATGCCGACCGCCGAATTGCAGGCTCTGGACGCGGCGCATCACCTTCACCCATTTTCGGCCAACGGCGCACTGGGCAAGGAGGGCGCACGCGTCATCACTCGTGCCAAAGGCGTTTATCTGACCGACAGCGAGGGCGAAGAGATCCTGGATGCCATGGCCGGTCTGTGGTGCGTGAACGTCGGCTATGGCCGCGACGAACTGGCCGAAGTGGCGGCGCGCCAGATGCGCGAACTGCCCTACTACAACACCTTCTTCAAAACGACCCATGTCCCGGCCATCGCGCTGGCGGCCAAGCTGGCCGAGTTGGCGCCGGGTGACCTGAACCATGTCTTCTTCGCCGCCGGCGGGTCCGAGGCCAATGACACCAACATCCGTCTGGTCCGCACCTATTGGGCGGAAAAGGGCCATCCGAACAAGAACATCATCATCAGCCGCCACAACGCCTATCACGGGTCAAGTGTGGGGTCGGCCTCGCTGGGCGGCATGGCCGGCATGCACGCGCAGGGCGGCATCCCGATCCCGAACATCCACCACATCAACCAGCCCAACTGGTGGGCCGAGGGCGGCGACATGACCCCCGAGGAGTTCGGCCTGGCCCGTGCACGCGAGCTGGAAGAGGCGATCTTGGAACTGGGCGAAGACCGCGTCGCGGCCTTCATCGCCGAGCCGGTCCAGGGGGCGGGCGGCGTAATCGTCGCGCCCGACACCTACTGGCCGGAAATCCAGCGCATCTGCGACAAGTACGACATCCTGCTGATCGCCGACGAGGTGATCTGCGGCTTTGGTCGCACCGGCAACTGGTTCGGCTCGCAGACCATGAACATCCGCCCGCACATTATGACCATCGCCAAGGGGCTCAGCTCGGGTTATGCGCCCATCGGTGGCTCGATCGTCAATGACGAGATCGCCGAGGTGATCGGCGGGACCGAGTTCAACCACGGCTATACCTATTCGGGTCACCCGGTCGCGGCGGCCGTTGCGCTGGAAAACCTGCGCATTCTGGAAGAAGAGAAGATCGTCGAGCATGTGCGCGATGTCGCGGCCCCCTATCTGAAACAGAAATGGGAGGCGCTGGTCAATCACCCGCTGGTCGGCGAGGCCAAGATCGTGGGCATGATGGCCTCGATCGCGCTGACGCCGGACAAGGCCAGCCGGGCCAAGTTTGCCTCCGATCCGGGCACGGTCGGGTACATCTGCCGCGATCGCTGCTTTGCCAACAACCTGATCATGCGCCATGTGGGCGACCGGATGATCATCTCGCCGCCGCTGATCCTGACCCCGGCCGATATCGACGAGATGTTCGTGCGCATCTACAAGTCGCTGGACGAGGCGCAAGCCGAGATCATCGCCCAAGGCTTGATGAAAGCGGCCTCGTGAATTCAGGAAAATATCGGAAATGGGCGGTCCGGCAGGGCCGCCCTTTTTCGTTCAACGCATCCGTTCCAGCAATTGCACGGTTGCGTACCCATCCGGCAAAAGACCACGCGCCATCTGATAGGCCCGCAGCGCATTGATGGTGTTCGGACCGATCCGCCCGTCGATGGCCTGCGTGTCGAACCCGGCCAGGGTCAGGCGCAGTTGCAGTTCCTTGCGTTCGGCAAAGCTCAGCACCCGTTCACCGCGCGGCCAGCTTGCGCGGAACGGGCCTTGCCCGGCCAGCCGGTCTGACAGGTGGCCGATGCCGATCACATAGGCATCGGCGCCGTTGTAGCGCTCAATCACGCTGAAATTGTCAAAGATCATCAAGGCCACGCCACCGCTGCCGGCCGGCAGCAGGATCGAGGCGGGTCCAAAATCTGCGATGCCACCGCCGTTTGCAGCGCGGACGCCGCGTGCGGCCCATTCCGAGGGCAGCAGACTAACGTCCCGACTGGCGCTGGCATAGTCGAAACCTTTCGGCAAACGCACCTCGACCGCCCAGGGCTGACCTTTGGTCCACCCGAACTTGGCAAGGTAGGCGGCAGCGGACGCAAGCGCATCCGTAGGATCGTCCGACCAGATGTCGCGGCGTCCGTCGCCGTCGAAGTCAACCGCATGCTCCAGGTATGAGGTCGGCATGAATTGCGTGTGCCCCATGGCACCCGCCCAACTGCCCGTCATTCGGTCCGAGGTGATGTCGCCGGCCTGCACGATTTGCAATGCCGCCAGCAACTGCGTTTCAAAAAACTGCGCACGCCGCCCGTCATGGGCAAGCGTTGCAAGCGATCGGATTGTCTGACTGCTGCCCCGATACGTGCCGTAGGACGTTTCCAGCCCCCAGACCGCGACCACCACCTCTTTTTCGACCCCGTACCGGGCTTCGATCCGGTCCAGCGTATCGTTGTACCGCACCAGCGCCTTGCGCCCATTCGCGATGCGCAGGTCTGACACCGCCGAATCCAGATACTCCCAGATCGGTTTCGAAAACTCGGCCTGACTGCGATCGCGCTTGATGGCGTCGGTGTCATAGGTCAGGCCGGACAATGACCGGTCCAGGACCTGTGGCCGGATACCTGCCGCAACTGCCCGGTGCCGGAAGGCGTTCAACCAGGTCTCGAAGCTGGTGTTGCCTTCGACGACCACCCGGTGCATGCCCGTGGTCGGCCTTGGCACCGGCCGGATCGAAACCGTCAGATCGGCCGACGCCAACTGGATCGAATCCAGCGCCGGTCTGATCTGTGGTCGTTTGGTTGTATTCGAAGTCTCCGCCTGCAAGATGGATGCCCAAAACGCGGCGGCCACAAAGCCACACACATATTTCATGATTCAGGTTTTCCTGATTACTGCTCGCGGACAGGGTACCCCAGATTGCGCAAATCACAAAGCGCTCAAGACTGGCTCTCTTGATCTTTTGCTTCACGCTCGGCCCGGATCTTGGCCAGGGCCTCGCGCAGTAAAGGTACCCGGTTGGGGCGGAAACTGTCCTCGGTGACGGACATTGAACGCATCCGGTCCAACCGAAACACGCGAAAATCCCGCCTCAGATGGCACCAACTGAGAAGCACGCTGGCATGATCCATGTACACGATGCTCAGTGGGCTCACGCGGCGCTGCGTGTCGTCACCTTTCGCGTCGGTATAGTCGAACTCGACCACACGCTCGTCCCACGTCGCCTGCCGCAGGTCGGCAACTTCTATGCTGGGTGCGGCGGGACGGTCGAACCGGGTGGCGGTCAGGACTGCGTGGCTTAGGCGGTGGGATTGGCGGTGGGGCAGCCGGCCCTGCAATTTGCGTAGTGCCGCGCCAGCGGCGTCGGACAGAGCCGGGTCTCCGATCAGTTGCACCTCGCGCAGGCCAAGAACCAGCGCCTCCAACTCGTCATCGGTGAATCCCAGCGGCGGCAGTGTCGCGTCTTCGATCAGGGTAAACCCGAACCCGGCCTCGCCATCAATGACTGCACCGAGACCACGCAGGGCGTCGATGTCGCGATGCACCGTGCGGGCCGAAACCCCCAGATCCTGCGCCAACTGCGCCGAGGTCTTGGGCGACGGGCCAGACCGCAAGGCCTGCATCAATTGGAACAGTCGGGCGGTTCGGGACATGATGTCATTCAATCTAAACCTATTGACAGAAACTGTCATTAGCTCGCGTTAGACCGGCGGCACCCCAATTTCGGAGCCCAATTATGTTGACCCTTCTTACCTACCCTTCCGCCTTCGGACTTTTCAGCGCCAGCCCCTTTTGCGTCAAAACCGCCTATATGCTGCAGCTGGCCGGGCTGCACTGGCGCCGCTCGGACATGGTTGATCCGCGTCAGATGCCGCACAGCAAGTTGCCGGTTTTGCGCACACCCGAACGCCTGGTGCCGGACAGCGACCAGATTCGCGACTGGCTGGAAGCGCAGGGCGCCGAATTCGACCGAGGCCTGAACGATGTGCAAAAGGGCCAGTCCCGCGCGTTGATCCGCATGGCCGAGGAACATCTGTATTTCCAGATTGTCATGGACCGCTGGGCCAACGACGAGGTTTGGCCAGTTCTGCGCGACACCTTCTTCTATGAGATTCCCCGAATCGTCCGACGCCCGATCTCGAACTCGGTCCGTAAATCGGTCTTGAAAGGCCTTCGGTCGCAAGGGATCGGACGCTTCTCCGAGGCCGAACGGATGGCACGGTTCGAACGCGACCTCGAGGCGATCTCAGCCTATCTGTGGCAGGCGCCTTATCTTTTGGGGGATCACCCCACTTCGGCCGACCTCAGCGTCGGCCCGATGCTGGCTGCGATGCGGGCCACTCCGGCCGATACCCGGCTGACCCGGCGCATCAAACAGGATACGCTGCTGAACAGTTATGTTGACCGGATGGAACAGGCGATCCCCCTGCCATGAGGAGTTTCGATGACCCCAACGTGGCGTCTGCCTACGAGGCATTCGCCGCGGATACCAGGCGCGGAGCTCTGGTTTTGCGCGATCTGGTCCTCGCCACCGCGCAGGAACTTCAGCCGGCGGTTTCGGTGACCGAGGCTCTGCGATGGGGCCAGCCGGCCTATCTGAGCCCCAAGGGCACGACAATCAGGCTGGGCGGGCACACGTCCGCCCGGTTTGCCCTGTTTGTCCACTGCCAGACCCGGCTTATCGGTGAGTTTACCTCGGCCTTTCCCGGCGCTGACAGGATTGACGGCAATCGCGCCATCCTGTTCGACGAGGTCGGACAGATCGACCCCGTCAGGCATGGATGGCTGATCGCCCGGGCGTTGACCTATCACCGCTGACGGCGCTTGCGCTCGACCTTGCGCTTGATCTTGTCCTTCTTGCGCTTGGTGCTGACCGCCTTGCGCCGTGTCGGACGACCCGACTTGCCACGACCGCCGCCGCGCGGCATGGCCTGATCTTCGATCGACAGCAGCTCCAACTCCAGCCCGCCAGTTACCGGCGTGGCCTCGGTCAGGCGCACGGTGACGCGCTGGCCGATGGCGATGGTCAGGCCGGTATCGACTCCCATCAGGGTGCCAGCCTCGGCGTCGAAGTGGAAAAACTCGCGCCCCAGTGACCGCACCGGCACCAGCCCGTCGGCCCCGGTTTCGTCCAGTTTGACAAAGGTCCCGAACCGGGCGATGCCGCTGATGCGGCCGGTGAACTCGTTGCCGACACGCTCGCTCAGATAGGCCGCCAGATAGCGGTCGGTCGTGTCGCGCTCGGCCATCATCGAGCGGCGCTCGGTGTCCGAGATGTGGGTGGCAATCTCCTCCAGACGCTCGATCTCGTCGGCGGTCAGACCGTCCTTGCCCCAGCCATGGGCCGAGATCAGCGCCCGGTGCACGATCAGGTCGGCATAGCGGCGGATGGGCGAGGTGAAATGCGCGTAGTTGCGCAGCGCCAGCCCGAAATGGCCAAAGTTTTCGGGGCTGTAATAGGCCTGCGCCATCGACCGCAAGGTGCTGAGATTGATCAGCTCGGCATCCTCGGTGCCGGCGGCGGCATTCAACAGCGCGTTCAGGTGACGGGTCTGCAGCACCTGCCCCTTGGCCAGATTCAGCCCGGCGGCCTGCGCCGTCTCGCGCAGGCTTTCCAGCTTTTCGGGCGCGGGTTCCTCGTGCACCCGGAACAGAAGCGGGCTGCGCTTGGCGATCAGCGTCTCGGCCGCGGCCACGTTGGCCAGAATCATGAATTCCTCGATCAGCCGGTGCGCATCCAGCCGTTCGCGGAAGGCCACGCTTTCGACCTCGCCCTTGTCGTTCAGCACGATCTTGCGTTCAGGCAGGTCTAGGTCCAGCGGCTGGCGTTCGTTGCGGGCCGTCTTCAGCGCGCCATATGCGGCATAGAGCGGCTTCAGAACGCTCTCCAGCAGCGGGCCGGTCCGGTCATTGGGGGTGCCGTCGATAGCCTCCTGCACCTCGGCATAATGCAGAGACGCGGCCGAGCGCATCAGCCCCCGCACAAAGCGGTGGTCGATCTTGTTGCCGTTTGCATCGATCCGCATCCGCACCGCGATACAGGCGCGCGGCACGCCTTCGTGCAGCGAACACAGATCGCCCGACAGACGGTCGGGCAGCATCGGCACCACGCGGTCAGGGAAATAGGTTGAATTGCCCCGCTTGCGCGCCTCGCGGTCCAGCGCACTGCCGGGGCGCACATAGGCGGCCACATCGGCAATGGCGACCCAGATCACATGACCGCCCGGGTTTTTCGGGTCGTCATCGGCATGGGCATAGCAGGCGTCGTCATGGTCGCGCGCGTCCGATGGGTCGATGGTCAGCAGAGGGATGTCCCGCAGATCCTCCCGCCCTTTCAGCCCGACGGGCTTGGCCCGGTCGGCCTCGGCGATCACGTCATCGGGAAAATCATCCGGGATGCCGTGCTGGTGGATCGCGATCAGCGACACCGCCTTGGGCGCGGACGGATCGCCCAGCCGCTCGACGATGCGCGCACGCGGCAGCCCCATACGATTTTTCGGCCCCGCCTGCTCGGCCTCGACCAATTCGCCATCCTTGGCGCCCAATGCCGCGTCTTCGGCCACCAGCCATTCGGTCGATCCGGCCTTGTCGATGGGCACGATCCGCCCGCCCTCGGCGCCCTTGCGGAAAATCCCCACGACCCGGCGTGGATTGGCGCCGATGCGGCGGATCAGGCGGGCCTCGTAATTGTGGTCTTCTTCATGCACCTGGGTCAGCCGGGCCAGGATGCGGTCACCCTCACCCAGCGCCGGGTCGCTGGCGCGGGATATGATCAGCACGATCGGCTCGACCCCTTCGCCATGCCATTCCAGCGGCCGCGCGAACAGGTCGCCATCGGCATTCGGCGCCTTGACCTGCAGCACGCTGACCGGCGGCAGGCGGTCCGGGTCGCGATAGCTGCGCTTGCGCTTTTCAAGATGCCCCTCGGCCTCAAGCTCTTTGAGGATCCGTTTCAGGTCGATCCGGTCCGCGCCCTTGATGCCAAAGGCCTTGGCAATGTCGCGTTTCGAGGTGAGCGTGGGGTTCGCCGAGATCCAGTCGAGGATCTCCTGCTTGGTCGGTATGCGTTTCATGAGTTCCGCCTAGCACGCCGATACGACCGCGTCATGACCAAAAAGTGGCCGGGCGCATCAATCGCTCAGGCGAAATAGTCGGCCAGGATCCGGGCATAGATCGCCTTGAGCTGGCGGATCTGCTCGACCGGGACGGATTCGTCCACCTGATGCATGGTGCGTCCGACCAGGCCAAACTCGACCACGGGGCAGTGGTCCTTGATGAACCGCGCGTCCGAGGTGCCCCCGGTGGTGGACAGCTCGGGCCGACGGCCGGTCTCGGCCTCGACGGCCCGGGCGACCAGATCCGACAGTGGCCCCGGAGGGGTCAAGAAGCTTTCGCCCGAGACCTTGATCCGCGTGTCGATCTGCACGCCAAACTCGGCCGCCACGTCGGCCGCCTGCGCCGTCAGCCAGTCGCCGAGGCTGGCGCCCGAATGCAGGTCGTTGAACCGGATGTTCACCGCCCCACGGCAATGGGCGGGAATGACGTTGGTGGCCGCGTTGCCGGTATCCATCGTGACCACGGCCAGGGTCGAGGCGTCGAAGTGGTCCGTCCCCCGATCCAGCTCGTGACTGGCCAGCCGATCCATCAGCCGCGCCAGCGCGGGCAGCGGGTTCCTGGCGCGATGCGGATAGGCCGAATGGCCCTGTACGCCCGTCACCTCGAACCAGGCGGTCATCGACCCGCGACGCCCGATCTTCATCATCTCGCCCATCTCGTTGGGGCAGGTCGGCTCGCCCACCAGACAGACCGACATCCGCTCGTCCTGCGCCTGCATGTAGTCCAGCAGCGCGGTGGTTCCGTCCACCGCATCGCCTTCCTCATCCCCCGTGATCGTAAGGATGATCGCCCCGTCGGGCGGGGTGTCGCGCACAAAATCCACCGCGGCCGCGACAAAGGCCGCCACCCCCGATTTCATGTCGGTCGCGCCCCGGCCGTACAGAATGCCATCATGGATTTCCGCGCCGAAAGGCGGGCGGGTCCATGCGGCCTCGTCGCCCACCGGCACCACGTCGGTATGGCCGTTGAACCCGAAGCTGCGCGCATGCCCCTTGTCGCCCCACCGGGCAAACAGGTTGCAGACGCCGCCGCGGTCCACCCGCGTGCAGGTGAAACCGGCCCGCGTCAGGATATCTTCCAGCAGAACCAGCGCCCCGCCCTCCTCGGGTGTGACCGAGGGGCAACGGATCAGGTCTGCGGTCAGGTTTACGGGGTCGGTCATTCAGAGGCCTCGCAGGGTCGGCAGGATGTGGGTTCACGCACAGATTCAACGAATTGGCCGCAATGCCAACCCCGATCGGCGGTTTTCCGGTCGCCCAGCCTGAAAAAACGCCAAAAAGAAATCCCGGTCGATGACCTCGCGACGACCTTGCCGCACCATGGCAAATTGCGCTAGAGCGCCGCGAAACAGGTGAACCAGCCATGACGCGCGCCCTTTTCGCATTGATCTGCCTGACCTACGCGGTCTTTGCACAACACAGCCAAGCCGAAACCCTGACGGTCACGACGGTGGAGCGTCCTCCGTTCTCGTATGTGGACGAGGGCGAGGACACCGGCTTCTCTATGGACCTGCTGGCCGCGCTGGCTGAAGAACTGGGCTGGGAATACACGGTCGTTCGTGTCGACGCATTCGGGGACATGCTGTCAGCGGTCGAAAACCGCGAAGCCGACATGGCCATCGCGAACATTTCGATCACCGCAGGCCGTGAAGCCCGAATGGATTTCAGCCAGCCGATTTTCGAGGCCGGTCTTCAGATCATGGTACCATCAGACGCAGCGCGCAGCCCGTCCCTGATGCAGGCACTGCTGTCGCGCGAACTGTTCATCGCCATCGGGCTGGCCTTTGCCATCCTGCTGGGTGGCGGAATGCTGATGTGGGGATTCGAACGTCGGTCCCAACCCTATTTCGACCGCGACCTGAACGAGGCCTGGTTCCCATCCTTCTGGTGGGCATTGAATCTGGTGGTCAATGGCGGATTTGAAGAGCGGATGCCCCGGACCCCGTTCGGGCGAGTTCTGGGTGTGATCTTGGTCGTATCCTCGCTGTTCATCGTGTCGGTTTTCACCGCGCGGATCACCTCTGTCATGACGGTGGATGCGATCACCAGCAACATCAACTCGGTCAACGATCTGTACGGCAAACAGGTCGGGACAATCTCGGGTTCGACCGCAGCCAGTTTCCTGAACCGGCGCGAGGTCGAATTCACCGGGTACGAAGACCTGGATAGCATGTTGACTGCGTTCAGGGATGGGGACCTGGATGCCGTCGTGTTCGACGCACCGATCCTGTCGTATTTCGCTGCACATGAAGGCCGCAAGATTGCGGCGATGACCGGCGGCGTCTTCCTGCGCGAAAACTATGGCATGGTCTTCCCGACCGGGTCACCTCTGGTCGAGGATGTGAACCAGGCGCTTCTGGGCCTCCGCGAAGATGGCACCTATGACCAGATCTATCGCAAGTGGTTCGGCACGCGCCGCTAGGCGCCTTCGGGCTTGTCGCCGAAGAAGGGCGTCATCTGCGCAACAATAACCGCATTTTCCTCAAGCGCCCTCTGCATCAGAGCGCGTTCGTCGGGGTCGATCTCGTGCCCCTGCGCCTCGCGCTCGGCCAGGGTGCCATAGCCGGTCACGTCCAGCGGAGCCGTATCGGCCTGCTTGAGAATGGCCACGGTTTCGCGCACGGCCTCGGCCTCGTCCACGCCGCTGGCATAGCACATCAGCGCCGCGCCGGTGGCGCCTTCGGGCAGGCCGTCGCCATCCTTGCGGCCAATCTGGACCAACAGAGTATAGACCTGCTGGCGCGAGGGTTTCTTTTGCTTTTCCATGCCGTGGGCCTTAGCCGGGGGGCGGTCGATGGTCAAGCATGGCAGCTGGACGCGGTTCCCGGATGCCGTGTCGTTTTTTGACGCGCTCAAGCCCACCGTCCAGTCAGACTGGTCCCGAAAAACGACGGAGGACATCATGACCAAACGCGGCCGCTGCCTGTGCGGTGAAACCCGCTGGGAGTTTGAGGGCGCCGAGACCTGGAGCTGCTATTGCCATTGTGACGATTGCCGCCGCAATTGCGCCGCGCCCGTGGTCGCGTGGTTGGGCGTACCCTTGCGCAATTTCCGATGGACCGCCGCAACACCGCGTAGTTTCGCCAGTTCGAAAGGCGTCCAGCGGCATTTCTGCGCCACGTGTGGCTCTCCCATGGGGTTCGAGGCCGACCACTATGAGGGCGGGATGCACCTGTACGCGGCCTCGCTGGAAGACCCTTCGGACTTTGCGCCAACCTTTCACGTCAATTATCAAAGCAAGCTGCCCTGGCTGGATCTGCGCGATGACTTGCCGAAATACGAAAGCACCCTACTGCACGCGCCCGAGGATCTCGCCGACTACGAGGCGGGATAGGTCCGACCCTGCCAAACAAAAAAAGGCCGCGGACCAGAGCCGCGACCTTTGAGACGTCGAATAATATCTGCGATCAATCGCGCAGCAGCTCGTTGATCCCGGTCTTCGAGCGGGTCTTTTCATCCACCCGCTTCACGATCACCGCGCAGTACAGGTTGATCCCGTTCTTCGACGGCATCGAACCGGAGACCACCACCGAATAAGGCGGCACCTCGCCATAGAAGACCTCGCCCGACTCGCGGTCGACGATCTTGGTGGACTGGCCGATGTAGACGCCCATACCCAGAACCGAGCCTTCCCGGATGATGCAGCCCTCGACCACCTCGGAGCGGGCACCGATGAAGCAGTTGTCTTCGATGATGGTCGGACCGGCCTGCATGGGTTCCAGCACGCCGCCGATGCCGACGCCGCCCGACAGGTGCACGTTCTTGCCGATCTGCGCGCAGGACCCGACGGTGGCCCAGGTATCGACCATGGTGCCTTCGTCCACATAGGCGCCGAGGTTCACGAAAGACGGCATCAGTACCACGCCCGGCGCGATATAGGCCGACTTGCGCACCACGCAGTTGGGCACCGCACGGAAACCGGCCGCGCGCCACTGGTTCTCACCCCAGCCGACGAACTTGCTGTCGACCTTGTCCCACCAGCCGCCGTCCTGCGGGCCGCCGGACTGGATTTCCATGTCTTTGATGCGAAAGCCCAGCAAGACCGCCTTCTTGGCCCACTGGTTCACATGCCAGCTGCCATCGGCCTGCTTCTCCGCGACTCGCAGAGCGCCGCTGTCCAGCGCGTTCAGCGTGTCCTCGATCGCTTCGCGCTGTTCGCCGGTGGTGGCGGGCGTGATCGTGTCGCGGGCCTCCCATGCGGCCTCGATGGCGGTTTCCAGTTGGGCGTTGGACATGGGGTAACTCCGTGCTGACTCTCGTTTGGTTGGTGTTGCCTATATGAAAGCCGGGGCCAATGCGCAATGCGACGTTGGCGGGGCCATTTGCGGCCACCCGGCGCCAAAACCCGTCGGTCTCAGCTGGCGCGGCGGATATGGCGCACCAGAATCGCTGTGGCCGTGGCGGTATCGCGGCGCTTCATCGCCTGCACGATGGCGGCGTGGTCGGTGTCTTTCCGCTGGACCCAGCGGTGACGCCAATGGGCGAATAGATGGCGGGCGCTGGCGATGTGCAGATCGTCGATCGTATGCAGCAGGCGCGGCCGCGCGGAGGGTGTCAGGATCGCCCGATGAAAGGCGCGGTTCCGGGTTTCCCATGTGGGCATGTCCTGCGCCTCGTCGCAGGCGATGCGGGCCTTGTCGGCCGCCTTGAGATCCGCCGGTGTCAAATTCTGGATCGCATGTTGCAGGGCCAGCGATTCCAGGGCCACGCGCATCTCGATTACCTCGCGCACCTCGGCCGGGTCCAGCGCGGTGACGCGCATGCCGCGCCGTGGTTCGCTGTGAGCCAGACCATGCGCCTGGAGCCGCAACAGCGCCTCGCGCACTGGGACATGGCTGGTGTCGAACGCCCGCGCGATGTGGTCCTGCCGCAGTTTCTCACCCGCCGGCAGCTCGCCCGTGATGATGCGCTGGCTAAGCCGGTCATAGATGGAATCTGCGATCGTGGCGGTCATGGAATTTTATCTATAATCCCAAGGCCCGGCCCTCAAGGCGCAAATTGAGACGGTCAGAGGGTCAGGTGCGATATTGCCCCCGCAGACCAGAACCGCGACCCGTTCGCCCGGTTCCGGCGTGTAGACGCCCGAGGTCAGAGCCGCCAGGGCCGTCGCCCCCGCCGGCTCGACCAGAATGCGGTGCGCCTGCCACAGGCGCTGCTGCGCTTCGGCGATGGCGTCATCGCTGACCAGCACCGACGTCATCCCCTGCGTCAGCCCAAAGCAGATGTCGCCGATCCGCCGCGCACCCAGCGCGTTGGCGGCTATGCCGGAAACGGACACATCCACGGGCGTTCCGGCCTGCAATGCCGCGTTCAAGGCACATGAGGTTGCCGGCTCGACCGCAACGACCTTGCGCGCGCCCTGAAACCAGGCCAGCGCGCCCGCGATCAGCCCACCGCCGCCCACCGCCACCAATACGGTATCGGCCTGCAGGCCCTGGCTGTCCCATTCGGCGAAACAGGTGCCCTGCCCGGCCACCGTTGCCGGCGCGTCATAGGCATGGATCTGCATCGCGCCCGTGCGGGCCTCGTGTTCACGCGCCATCGACAGGGCATTGGCATATTCACCCGGCACGACGCTCAGATCGGCGCCGATCCGTTCGATCAGGGCGATTTTGGACGGACCGGCCATCTCGGGCACGAAGATCTTGGCCGGATGGCCCAGCGCCCGCGCGGCATAGGCCGCAGCCGCACCGTGATTCCCGCCCGACGCCGCCACCACTCCGGCCGCGGGCACATCCGTGCTCAGCAGGGTATTGAAGGCGCCGCGCGCCTTGAAACTGCCGGTGTGCTGGAAATGCTCCAGCTTCATCTCGACCGGCTGCGCCAGTCCCAGCGCGTCGCTTGTCATGACCGGTGTCACCTGCGCGTGGCCATTGATGCGTTCGGCTGCGGCCGAAATTTCAGTCTTCCAATCCATTCTCGTCTTTCCGTGACTGGCACTCTGCCCGCGAACCCTATAGCTGTTTGAAAAACACGCAAGCAGGGAACCCCCAGCAATGAGAGAAGACCGCCTCAGCCCTTTCCGCGATGCGCATACCGACCGCTCGACCGCAAGCGAAGTCCCCGACACGCCGCAGACACGCTCGCCCTCGTACCGGCTGGCCTTTGCCGATGACGATTTCCTGTGCCGCGAGGAACTGCGGCCCGTGCGTCTGCAACTGGAACTGCTGAAGCCCGAAATGATCATGGCCGAACGCCAGATCACGTCGACCATCGTGATGTTCGGTGGCGCGCGAATCCCGGAACCGGCCAAAAAGGACAGCGCCCGGACGGCCACGCTGGCCGGTCTGTCACAATACTATGACGAGGCGCGCGAATTCGCCCGCCTGATGACCGAGAAATCCAAGCAAAGCGGGTGCCGCGAGAATGTCATCGTCACCGGCGGTGGCCCCGGCGTGATGGAGGCCGGAAATCGCGGCGCCAAGGATGCCGGTGGCTGCTCGATCGGGCTGAACATCGTGCTGCCGCACGAGCAGGCGCCCAATGCCTATGTCACCCCCGAGCTGAGCTTCAATTTCCACTATTTCGCCATACGCAAGATGCATTTCCTGATGCGCGCCCGTGCGATCACCATCTTCCCCGGCGGGTTCGGCACGATGGATGAGTTGTTCGAGTCCCTCACCCTGATCCAGACCGGCCGGATGGAGCGCGTGCCGTTCCTGCTGTTCGGGCGCGAGTTCTGGGAGCGGGTGATCATTTGGGAAGCGCTGGCCGATGCCGGGACCATTTCCGAAGAGGATCTGGACCTGTTCCGCTTTGTCGATACAGCGCAGGAGGCGGTCGACATCATCGAGCGCTGGGAACCCGCCCCGCCGCGCGACGACATTCCGGGGCGCTGAGCGATGGCGCGCACCCCCAAGACCGGTGAGATGCTGCATCTGCGCGGCAATGCCCTGAGCAAAGGCGAACCGGTGGCGCTGCCGCTGACCCAAAGCAGCATGTTCCACCTGCCCGGCGCGCCGGACGGGCACCCGACCTATGGCCGTGTGGACAACCCGACCTGGACGCAGGTCGAGCATGTGCTGGCGCATCTCGAAGACGCACCCTGCCTGATCTTTCCGTCCGGCATGGGCGCGATTTCGGCCGCGTTGTTCGCCACCGTGCGGGCGGGGTCGCGCATCCTGATCCCGTCGGATGGGTATTATGTCACCCGCCTGCTGGCCGACCGGTTCCTCGCCCCGCTGGGCGTGTCGGTCGAAGAGCGCCCCACGACCGCATTTGCGCAGGGCGGATTCGACGGGTTCGATGTTGTCTTCGTCGAAAGCCCGTCCAACCCCGGGCTTGACATGATCGACTTGGCGCAGGTGGCCCGCGACGTGCGCGCCGCGGGTGGCATCACCATCGCCGACAACACGACGCTGACCCCGCTGGGACAGCGCCCGCTGGACCTGGGCATCGACATCGTCGTCGCCTCGGACACCAAGGCGATGGCCGGACACTCCGACCTGCTGATGGGCCATGTGGCAAGCCGGGATGCCAAGATCATGGAACGGGTCGAGGAATGGCGCCGCGTCTCGGGCGCGATCCCCGGCCCGCATGAAGCCTGGTTGCTGCATCGCGGGCTGGAGACGCTGGACGTTCGGTACGATCGCATGTGCAGCTCGGCGCAGGTTCTGGCCGAACGGCTGGCCGATCATCCGGCGGTCACGCAGATCCGCTATCCCGGCCTGCCGTCGGACCCGTCGCACGAGCTGGCCCGCGAACAGACTGCGCGGTTCGGTTTTCTGCTGACGATCACGCTGGCCTCGGAAGACCAGGCCGAACGGTTCATCAACGGCTGCCCGCTGTTGCGCCCGGCCACGTCCTTTGGCGGCGTGCACAGCTCGGCCGAGCGGCGCGCGCGCTGGGGGGATCAGGTCGATCCCGGCTTCGTGCGCCTGTCGGTCGGGTGCGAACCGGTGGACGAGCTGTGGCAGGCTCTGAACGACAGCCTGAATGCGCTGGCCTGAGCCTTATTTCTTGGGCTCGCGCAGTTCGGTGAAGACGTAGATCGGCAGCAGAACCCCGGCGATCAGGGCGCCCAGCCACACCAGCAGCGTCGCCGCCAGCAGGTTCGAGATGCCGCCCACGGTCAGCCCTGCGGCGACCAGATCGGTGATCAGCAGGCCCACGAAGGTGACCACCAGCGCGATGCCGCCCTTCAGCGCCGGCACGTTCTTTTCCCCGATCTTCAGGATCAATGGCTCGGCCACGACCTGAACCAGGGTGAACACGATCACCACCACGATGAAGGACACCGGCTTGATCGAAAAGCCGGTCAGCAACAGGCTGGCCAGCAACAGACCGATGGCATTGCCCGCCAACAGGGCCAGGGCCGACTTGATTCTGCGTGACATGCGTTTGACTCCATCCGCAACAGTTCGAAACATGCGGATACTATCAGGATGCCGGAATTTTTCGAGAAAATTCAACCTCCTCGGTATTCGGTCCTGTTGAAATTCCATGACACGACACAATCTGAAAGGTTAACTGCCAACAACATCCACTGGCGCAACCCATCAGAAACGAGAGATATATGAGCGACAATCCATATTCGGTGTTGGGCGTCTCGAAGGACGCCAGTGCCGCCGAAATCAAGAAAGCCTACCGGCGCATCGCCAAGGACTGCCACCCGGACCTCAAGCCCGGGGACGCCAAGGCCGAGGCCAAGTTCAAGGCCGCCGCCGCAGCCTATGACCTGCTGAAGGATCCCGAAACCCGGGCAAAATTCGACCGGGGCGAGATCGACGCCTCGGGCCAGGAGCGCCCGCAGCAGCAATACTACCGCGAATATGCCGAAACCGCGGGCAACCCCTATCGCGCGGGCGGCGGGGTCGAGGACGACGACATGTCGGACATCTTCGCCCAGTTCTTCGGCAACCGTGGCAACGGTGGCTTCAGCGGGGGGCGTGCGCGCGAGTTTCATGCGCCCGGTCACAACGTGAACTACAGCCTGCAGATCAGTTTCCTGGACGCGGTCTTTGGCGCCACGCAAAAGCTGACCCTGCCCAGTGGCGACCGGATCGAGGTGAAGATCCCCGCCGGCATCACCGACGGCCAGACCATCCGCCTGCGTGGCAAGGGTGCGCCGGGCTATGGCGAGGGGCCGCCGGGCGACGCGCTGGTCACGATCCGCGTGGCCGAACACCCGGTGTTCAAGCGCGAGGGCGACGACATCCGCATCACCCTGCCGATCACCATCGACGAGGCCGTTCTGGGCGGCAAGGTTCCCGCGCCCACGATCGACGGCCGCGTGAACGTGACCGTGCCCGAGGGCACAAGCAGCGGCAAGACCCTGCGCCTGCGGGGCAAGGGCGTCAGGAAACGCGGCTCGGACAAGCGCGGCGACCAGTTGATCGAGCTGAGCGTGGTGATGCCCGACAAGATCGACGACGAACTGAAGCAGTTCATGCAGAATTGGCGCAAGTCGCACAGCTATGACCCGCGGAAAGGAATGCCGGCATGACCCGTTCTCTGACCGAAGCCGAACTGATCGAAGCCGTCCAGAACCTGACATCAGAGCGGTTGTCCCGGTTCCTGTCCGCCCGGATCGTGATCCCGCGCCAGTCCGACCAGGGGCTGGTCTATGAGCGGCTCGACATGGCCCGCCTGCAACTGGCCTGCGAGTTGGACGACCAGTACGAGATGGAGCCCGACGCCCTGTCGATGGTGCTGTCGCTGATCGACCAGATGCACGGCCTGCGGGCCGAACTGCGCGAGGTGCTGCGCGCCATCGACGCCCAACCCGACCCGGTGCGCAGCCAGCTGGTCGAACGGATCGGAACAGCGCGGTTCCGCCGCAGCTAGGGTCTGCGTGCAAGGCAGGTTAGCCCTTCTGGAGTCGGTGGTTTTGCCTTAGAAAGCGCCATGGAGTCGGAACCGGGTGCTGCGATGACACGGACCAAGTCGGAACTGCTGATGCCTGCGGGCAATCTGCGCAAGCTGAAACTGGCCATCCTGTACGGGGCGGACGCGGTGTATCTGGGCACGCCCGACATGTCCCTGCGCACCAAGTCCGAGTTTTCGCTGGATGAGGTGATCGAAGGGGTCGAGTTCTGCCACGCGCATGGACGCCGCGCCTATCTGACGCTGAACCTGTTCTCGCACAACAAGGACATCCCAAAGCTGGACGAATACATCGACACCGTCCGCAAAGTGCGGCCCGACGGGTTGATCATCGCGGACCCCGGCGTGTTCCAGTACGTGCGCGACCGCGCACCCGAACTGCCGCTGCATATCTCGACCCAGGCCAATATCTGTTCGTGGCTGTCGGTGAAGTTCTGGCAGGATCAGGGGGCCGAACTGGTGGTGCTGGCGCGCGAGGTCTCGTACCCCGAACTGGTGGAAATCCGCGAGAAATGCCCCGACATCCGGCTCGAGGCCTTCGTGCACGGCGCCATGTGCATGACCTATTCGGGCCGCTGCCTGCTGTCGAATTTCATGGCGGAACGCGGCGCCAACCAGGGCAACTGCGCCAATTCCTGCCGCTGGAACTATGCGCTGAAGCTGCGCCTGAAGGACGGCACCCATCAGGAACTGCGGATCACCGAGGAAAATGCCGACCTGTTCGAATTTCTGCTGGAAGAAGGCTGCCGCCCGGGTGAACTGATGCCGATCGAGGAGGATGATCGCGGCTCGTACATCCTCAACTCGCGCGATCTGTGCATCATGCCCAAGCTGGACGAATACTTGAAGATCGGTGTCGACAGCCTCAAGGTCGAGGGGCGCGGCAAGTCGGAATACTATGCCGCCATCGTCGCGCGCGCCTATCGCATGGCCATCGACGATTATTATGCCGACCCCGAGAACTGGGACCCGAAACCCTATATGCGAGAGCTGGAGACCGTGGGAAACCGCGGCTATACGCTGGCCTTTCACGAAGGGCGGCTGACCAATTACGCGCATGATTACGAACACACCGCGACTATCGCCCAATGGGAATATGCCGGGCTGGTGACCGACGTGACCGAGGATGCGTTCCTGGTCGAGGTGAAGAACAAGCTTGAACCCGGCGACGTGCTGGATTTCATCTCGCCAATCTCGCGCGAGACGGTCCTGCTGCGCGTCTATGAATTCGAACGCGCCAGTGACGGCGCCAGGCTGGACGTGGTGCATGGCAGCACGAAAGCCGTGATCCGCCTGCCGTTTGCCCTGTTCGATCACGAAGACCCCGACGACCTGCGCGCCCGTTTCCCGGTATATTCGGTCCTGCGCAAGGAACGCGCCCTGACCGACGAACATTGGAGCCGCATCCGTTTTGACAAGCTGGTGCAGGGGTTGGAAACCTCGGGACGCGACAATCCCGCCGCCTATGCCCGCCGCCGGGACGAGCTGGTAGAGAAGATCGGCCAGGACGGAACCGCGCGCCGGTTCAAAACCAACCGCGTGGGCACCGAGGGCTGTTGCGGCAAGGGGTGCAACGGCTGTCTGATCTTCTGGCAGGATGACAAATACGCCCTGGCGCGCGAGGTTCTGTCGAAACGCAAGCAGGGTGAACAGCTCAGCCGGCGCGAGGCCGCCGCCCTGAAACTGCCCGGTGACGCGGCCCGCGATCAGTTGCCGACGCGGTAATCCTCGGGCACGAAGAACGTATAGTCGCGGTCGGCCACCGCTTCGTGGCAGACATGGCAATAGGCAACCGCCCCCGCGCGATCCCCCATCGTGTCGCCGAACAGCGACCCGTCGGGCATCACCATGACATAGCGCCAGTCGGCGGTGTCGGGGCTGGTGCCTTCGGGCAGTTTCTCCATCACGAACAGGGCGCCGGGATGCACCCCGCCCTCATCCGTGACGGTCATGCTGTCCTTGGCCAGAACCGAGCCCACGGGCAGTTGTTCCCCCGGTTTCAACGTGCCGTAATTGTGGGACATCCGGTTGGCATAGCTGTTGACGTAGCGCTGCCCATGCGTGGCCGACAGATACGGCGCGTCGTTGAAAAGCGGCCAGTTTTGATAGTTCATCAGTTGATCCAGATGCGCGGTGGCATAGCCGCGATCCATCTGTTTCTTGAGGTCGCGATAGTGCTGCCGCGCGTCCTCTTTGCTCAGATCTGCCGGGTTCTCGATCGCCAGATGCGCCTCGGACTCGTTGGATTGCGCCCATGCAACAGCTGCGCCCGATGCGACCAACGCGGCGGTCATGCAGGTCGTTGACAGTTTCGTCAGTGCGTTCATGTATTGGCCCACCCTGTTCAAGGCTTGCCTGAGTTCCGCAGATTTCCCCGACAAATATGAGCGGACTGGACGAAACGCACCAGAACCGGACTGTCCAACTCACCGTCTTGTGCGCAGATTTTACGTGCGCGCAACCGCGCACCTCTCATGGCTCAAGACTACCAAATCCGGCCGTAGAATCACACACCATTTGCCCGCGAACCCGCGGGCATCGGATCAACCTTTCAGCCCGGCCTCGGCCTCGATCTGGCGGCGCGATTTGCGGGCGCGCTCGGTGGCCGATTTCAACTGGCCGCAGGCGGCCATGATGTCCTCGCCCCGCGTCTTGCGGATGGGCGAGGCATACCCGGCCTGATAGATGATGTTGGCAAAGGCCCGGATCCGGTTGTTCGAGCTGCGCTTGTAGGGCGCGCCGGGCCATTCGTTGAACGGGATCAGGTTGATCTTGGCCGGAATGTCGTGGCGTTTGATGTGGTCGATCAGGCGATGCGCATCCTCGTCGCTGTCGTTCACGCCGTCCAGCATCACGTATTCAAAGGTGATCCGCTCGGAATTCGACGCGTTGGGATAGCTGGCCAGCGCCTGCAGCAGTTCCTCGATGTTCCAACGCTTGTTGATCGGGACCAGAACGTCGCGCACCTCGTCCGTGGTGGCGTGGAACGAGATCGCCAGCAGGCAGCCGATCTCTTCCGCCGTGCGTGCGATTTCGGGTACCACGCCCGAGGTCGACAGGGTGATCCGCCGGCGCGACAGGGAAATGCCCTCGGGATCCATCGCGATCTTCATCGCGTCGCGGACGTTCTCGAAATTGTAGAGCGGCTCGCCCATGCCCATCAGCACGATGTTGGACAGCAGGCGCGTCTCGTTCTTTGGCGCGCCCGGGGTCGGCCATTCGTCCAGATCGTCACGCGCCATCATCACCTGACCGATGATCTCGGCCGCGGTCAGGTTGCGCACCAGCTTCTGCGTTCCGGTGTGGCAGAACGAACAGGTCAGCGTGCAGCCCACCTGCGACGAGATGCACAGCGTGCCGCGATCCTCTTCGGGGATGTAGACGACCTCGACCTCGTGCCCGCCGGCGATGCGCACCAGGTACTTGCGGGTACCGTCCTCCGAGACCTGGCGGGTCACCACCTCGGGGATTTCGATCACGAAATGCTCGGCCAGCTGCGCGCGATAGGCCTTGGCCAGATTGGTCATCTCGGCAAAATCGCGCACGCCCCATTGATAGATCCACTGCCAGATCTGGTTCACCCGCATCTTGGCCTGCTTTTCAGGCGTCCCATGTTCGATCAGAACCTCGCGCAGCCGGTCGCGGGTCAGGCCAACAAGGTTGATCTTTCCCTCGGGCAATTTGCGGGGAATGGTCATGACATCCTGGGTGATCGGCGCTTTGGCGGACATTGTGGTTCTCGGGCGTTCTGGCTTGGGATGCGCCTCTATATAGGAACGCCGCCAAAGATCAAAAGGATTCGTGCGAACCTGTCCGAATGTCAGTCGAGGAACCGCAACAGCTCGGTGACACGGGCCCGCCCCAACTCGACTCGGCACGAGGTGATTGCAATGCCAGTTCCGGATCCACCACCAAAAGACGCGCCAGCTGCTTCGCACTGCGCATCGCGGTAGGTCTTCCAGGCTTCTTGAGAAGTCTCAAGCGCCGGCAAGGCGACAGCCCGACCCGTCACTTCGTCCAGTTCCTTCGCCGCATCGACCGCGAACCCAAAGGCCGCGACCAACGCGGCCTCGACATTGGTTTCGGCCCGACCGACGCATGTCCCGATCTCGACCTGAGATCCGGCATCGGCACATTCCAGCGCAGGGTCTGCAAATGCCGATACCGGAAGAAGAATTGCCACCCAAACCCAACGCATGTCCGTCTCCTCGCCTGTCTACCCACGGTTTCAGACAGAGCTTAGCACAGCGGCCAGGCTTGGGCACGATTTAGGTTCAGCGGGCGATCACACCCCGGCTGGCGGAATGTAACAGTCCTCGGCATCCAGTGTCTTGACCGGATCATTCGGGCCGCATTGCTCGCCCGTGACCGGATAGGTTTCGGTGGATTTCTCGCACGCGCTCAGAGTTGCCGCTGCAACAATCAGAACCGCAATAAGGGGTTTGGTCGACATGTCTGGACTCCTTCTTCGTTGTCTGAACCGATTGGTTCAGAAATCGAGTCCGTCAGCCTTGATGCGGATCAAGTTTTGGTGCGGACGTTGCGTAAACGGGCGGCACAAAAACGCAAAACCCCGCCATTTTGGCGGGGCATGAGATCTGGACTGGTTGGGCAGTTACTTGGTGCAGCGCTTCTCCGCGTCTTCGATGGCTGCGGTAAAGCCCAGCAACGAGAACGTGTCCTTGGTCTGGGTGCCGCGTTCGGATCGCGCAGTCAGCACGGCCTCGGTCCCGCGCTTCATCGCCGTGACGATCTTGGCATCATCCGTAGCGCTGGCGGGCCACGCCCACTCGCCCTCGGTGAACAGTTCGAACTCGGATCCGTCGATTTCCAGATTCACCGTGGACCCGGGCGCGAATGGATAACCTCCGGTGAATGTCACCTGACCTTTGACCTCGGCGTTGGGGCGATAGAACACGAACAGCAGAATGTCGCTGCGACGCACCGACACCACACGGCCACCGCGGGTATTCACGGTCTCCTTGGGGGCGGATACGCTCCAGCACTCGGTCGGATCGTCTTCAACGAAAACGCTCCAATCAGTCTGAGCGGACACACGGTTCGTACTGGTCGCCTGCTGGGCGATCGCTGTGGTGGCCATCCCTGCCACACAAAGGCCCGCGCATACGCGGGCGAGCATTGTTTTCATTCGTTCAGCCTCCTGGCTCGACCCACACCTCAACTCCATCCCGGAAGGCCGCGAACCCTGACGGTCCGTCTGTTGCAGTTGCGCATCCGGATGATTGCCGACATACACACACTAACGCAGGTTTCGCCACAGGCGAAAGGGCGATTGGCAGAATTTTGCGCACATTCCGGAGGGACGACATGACGCAGCCAGTACCGATGACCGAACTGTGGCGCGGACCGCTGTTGGAGAGCCTTCATCTGGGCCATGCGGTGATCTGCGACGACAGCGGTCAGATCGTGCGCAGTTGGGGCGATCCGAACGCGGTGATCTATCCACGGTCGTCGGCCAAGATGATCCAGGCGCTGCCGCTGATCACTTCCGGCGCGGCGGCCAAATACGGGCTGGGCTCCGAGCATCTGGCGCTGGCCTGCGCCTCGCACAACGGCGCGGCGATCCATACCGAGCGCGTGACCGCCTGGCTGGATCACCTGGGCCTGTCCGAGCCCGATCTGCGCTGCGGCCCGCAGGAGCCGGCCGACATGGCCGCACGCGACGGCCTGATCCTGGCCGACGACACCCCCTGCCAGATCCACAACAACTGCTCGGGCAAGCATTGCGGGTTCCTGACCCTGGCCCGGCACATGGGCGCAGGCCCCGAATATATCGAGATCGACCACCCCGTGCAGCAGGCCTGCCTTTCGGCCTTCGAAGAGACCACGGGCGAGGACAGCCCCTGTTACGGGATCGACGGCTGCTCGGCGCCCAATTTCGCCACTTCGCTGGTGGGGCTGGCGCGGTCGATGGCGTGGTTTGCCTCGGCCGGCGACCGGTCGGACCGGGCCAGCGACGCGGCCCTGCAATTGACCCGGGCGATGGTCGCCCACCCCGAACTGGTGGCCGGTGAAACCCGCGCCTGCACCGAACTGATGCGCGCGATGAACGGCCGTGTCGCGATCAAAACCGGGGCCGAGGCCGTGTTTGTCGCCATCATCCCGGAAAAGAAGATGGGTGTGGCGCTGAAAATCACCGATGGCACCACCCGCGCCAGCGAGTGTGCCATCGCCGCCATTCTCGTCAGCCTCGGCGTGCTCGAGGCCGATCACCCGGCCACGCGCAAATTCATGAACGCCACGCAATACAGCCGCCGCGGGCTGGAATGCGGCGTGATCCGCCCCGCGCCGGGTTTCCCCGGCTGAGGGTCACATCTCGATCTCGTGGATCTCGGCCACCTCGACCGAGCCCGAGCCGTTGACCACCATGGGGCAGCCCTTGGCCATCTCGGTGGCGGCTTCGATGCTATCGGCCTTGACGACCGTAAAGCCTGAGGCCGGGTTCGACCCGCCATTGTCGGCCACGCCATCGGCGCTGACAGTATGGGACTGGCCCACCGGGTTGCCGGGGATTTCCAGCGCCGGCCCCATGTTCTGGAACCACGCGCCCCAGGCGGCCATGGTGGCTTCGATCTCGGCCGGGTCGGTCGGCGTGGTGCCACCGTGATAAACAAACAGGTACTGAGGCATTTTCTGGTCTCCCTTTTGGTCAGACGGGGTTGGCAAGCCGTGCTTCCAGCTTGCGCAGCGACGAAGTCCAGCCGCTTTTATGATTGGCCGAGACGTCGTCATCGCCCAGATCGCGGTGGTCGAGGATCAGGCGCGCTCCGGTGTCGGTTGGCTCGACCGCCAGCGTCACATGGCTCTCGGCGCCGCGCTGGTCCTGGTCGTCATGCCAGCCCCAGGTGAACCCGACCGAGTTCGGCGGGTCCACATGGGTCACATGCCCGGACACCTTGAACCGCTGCCCGTCGCCATTGACCATGACCGAATACCACGGACCTAGGCGCGAGAAATCCAGATCGTGTTCCGGCACCTCGACCCCTTCGGGGCCCCACCACTGCAACAATCTGGTTCCGTCGCTGATCCAGGCGAACAGGGTTTCGGCACTGACCGGAAAGTCGCGCACCAGCTTCAGGTCGGCCATGAGCTTTCCTCCTGCAGAATGTCGCCCAGGCGGTCCAGACTGGCCTCCCAGAACTGGCGTTTCGAGATGGTCCATTCGGCAATCGCCCGCAGCCCCTCGGGGCGGATCGAATAGATACGCTGGGTGCCGTTGACGCGCTGGTTCACCAGCCCGGCCTGCCGCAAAACCTTCAGGTGCCGGGAAATGGCCGCGCCGGACATGCCTTTGCCTTGGGCAAGGTCGCCTGCGGGCAGTTCGCCCTGATCCATCAGTTGTTCAACGATCGTGAATCGGGTCGGGTCGGACAGGGCCGAAAAGGCATCGAGCAGCGTGTTCATGTCCATTGATTAACACAAATGTTAAACAATGGAAACCCGAAACCGTCGGATCAGCCCTGCGCAAAATCCGATCGGGCATATCCCTGCAGATACAGCAGCGCGGTCAGGTCGCCATGGTTGATGCGCACGTCGCATTGCGCGGCGACCGAGGGTTTGGCGTGCAGGGCCACCCCCGTCCCGGCGCGGTCCAGCATGCCCAAATCGTTCGCACCGTCGCCCACGGCTATCACCTCGGCCTCGGAAATGCCCAGCCGAGCCGAGATCTGCTCCAGCGCCTCGACCTTGGCCTGACGCCCCAGGATCGGGCGCTGCACGTCACCGGTCAGTTTGCCGTCCTCCGCCAGCAGCGTGTTGGCGCGGTTCTCGTCAAAACCCAGCAGCTCGGCCACGCGGGCCGTGAACGCGGTGAACCCGCCCGAGACCAGCGCGGCATACCCGCCATTGGCCCGCATCGTCGCGACCAGTTCGCGGCCGCCCGGCATCAAGGTGATGCGCTGGTTCAGCACCCGGTCGATCACCGATACGTCCAGCCCCTTCAGCAGGCCCACCCGCTCGGTCAACGCGCCTTCGAAATCCAGCTCGCCGTTCATGGCGCGAGCGGTGATGTCCTTGACCCGCTCGCCGACCCCGGCCTCGCCAGCCAGTTCGTCGATGCATTCCTGCTGGATCATCGTGCTGTCCATGTCGGCCAGCAGCATCTTCTTGCGGCGGCCCTCGGCCGGCTGCACGACCAGATCGACGCCCAGTTTCTGCAGGTCGGCCCAGACATCCCAGCGGTTGGCCGGAACCGCCGGCAGGGCAAGTTCGGCCGCTTCGTCGGGGCTCAGCCACTGGATGTCGCCCCCGCCCCAGGCATTGCGCAACGAGTCGATCAGCGCCCCGTCCAGCGACGGCGTCTTGGGGTTGGTCAACAGGGTGGCAACGTACATCTTGATCCTCCGGCAGCCTGACCTGCGCATATCGCAGGCGCAGCATTTCCGCCAGAGGCCAATTCCGCGCCGCTACCCCAGAATGCCCGGCAGGCGCAGCCCGTGTTCGCGGGCGCAGTCCTTGGCGATTTCATAACCCGCATCCGCATGACGCCACACGCCCGAGGCCGGGTCGTTCCACAACACCCGCTCCAGCCGCCGCGCGGCGTCCTCGGTGCCGTCGGCGCAGATCACCACGCCCGCGTGCTGGCTAAAGCCCATGCCGACCCCGCCGCCATGATGCAGGGACACCCAGGTCGCACCGCTGGCGGTGTTGATCAGCGCGTTCAGCAGCGGCCAGTCCGACACGGCGTCGGACCCGTCCAGCATAGCCTCGGTCTCGCGGTTGGGACTTGCGACCGAGCCGCTGTCCAGATGATCCCGTCCGATGACGACCGGTGCGCTCAGCTCTCCATTCGCGACCATCTCGTTGAAGGCCAGCCCGGCGCGGTGCCGGTCGCCTAGCCCGATCCAGCAGATCCGCGCGGGCAGGCCCTGAAACGCGATCCGGTCACGGGCCATGTCCAGCCACCGGTGCAGATGCTCGTTCTCGGGGAACAACTCCTTCATCTTGGCGTCGGTCTTGTAGATATCCTCGGGGTCGCCCGATAGCGCGCACCAGCGGAACGGGCCGATGCCACGGCAGAACAGCGGGCGGATATAGGCCGGGACGAAGCCGGGAAAGGCAAAGGCGTTCTCAAACCCCTCGTCCTGCGCCACCTGACGGATGTTGTTGCCATAATCCAGCGTCGGCACGCCCGCGTTCCAAAAATCGACCATCGCCGCGACATGCTGCTTCATCGAGGCACGCGCGGCCTTTTCCACTGCTTTAGGGTCTGTTTCCCGCTTTTCGCGCCACTGGGCCAGGGTCCAGCCCAAGGGCAGATACCCGTTGATCGGATCATGGGCGCTGGTCTGGTCGGTCACGATGTCGGGGCGCATCCCACCGGCGGCCATGCGGCGGTAGATCTCGGGAAAGATCTCGGCCGCATTGCCCAGCAGACCCACGGACTTCGCCTCGCCCGCCTTGGTCCAGCGGTCGATCATGGCGAGCGCCTCATCCAGCGTTTCGGCCTTTTCATCCAGGTATTTGGTGCGCAGGCGGAAATCGATGCTGTCGGGGTTGCATTCCACCGCCAGACAACAGGCCCCGGCGAAGACTGCCGCCAGGGGCTGCGCCCCGCCCATGCCGCCAAGGCCGCCGGTCAGGATCCATCGGCCCGTCAGATCGCCGCCATAGTGCTGGCGCCCGGCCTCGGCGAAGGTTTCATAGGTGCCCTGAACGATGCCCTGCGTGCCGATATAGATCCACGACCCGGCCGTCATCTGGCCGTACATCATCAGGCCCTTCCGATCCAATTCGTTGAAGTGGTCCCAGGTCGCCCAATGCGGCACGAGGTTGGAATTGGCGATCAGAACCCGCGGCGCGTCCTTGTGCGTTCGGATGATCGCCACCGGCTTGCCGGACTGCACGATCAGGGTCTCGTCGGACTCGAGATCCTTCAAACTGGCAACAATAGTGTCGAAATCCTTCCAGGTCCGCGCCGCACGGCCAATGCCGCCATAGACCACCAATTCGTGCGGGTTTTCCGCCACGTCCGGGTGCAGGTTGTTCATCAGCATCCGCAACGGGGCCTCGGTCATCCAGCTTTTGGCGTTCAACTCGGGACCGGTCGGCGGAAAGACGTCTCGGGTGTTCTTGCGCGGGTCATTCATTTCGGGGCTCCTTTTTCGGCCAGCGCGCCCGACAGGGCCAGGGCGCGCAGGCGGTCAAGCATCTCTTGCAGGTGCGGGCGCAGACGTTCGGCCCGGTCCGCGCGCCATGTCCAGGGCGGGGTCTCGTCCATATAGGCGCGCTGGGCGATCTCCATCTGGATCGCATGTATGCCCTTGTCCGGGCGGCCATAGTGCCGGGTGGTCCATCCACCCTTGAACCGGCCGTTCAGCACTGCGGTACAGCCCGACGCCTGGGCCACGGCATCCACCGCCTGCGCGACCTCGGGCGCACAGGTGGTGCCGTCATTGGTGCCCGTGTTGAACACCGGCAGTTCTCCGTCGAACAGGAAGGGGATCAGGGACCGGATCGAGTGGCAGTCGAACAGGATCACCACGCCATGCCTGGCCCGCACCCGCTCCAATTCTTTTTGCAACGCGGCGTGGTAGGGAGCGTGGAACTTTTCGCGCCTCTCCTCGATTTCATCTTCCGACGGTTCCTGTCCTTCCAGCCATATGGGTTGCCCGTCGAAATCGGTCAGCGGCACCTGGGTCGTCGTGTTCTGACCCGGATAGAGCGACACGCCCGCCGGATCGCGATTGGCGTCGATCACATAGCGGTGCACGCGGGACTGAACCACCGTCGCATCGCCCAAAAGCCCCTTATAGAGCCTGTCTATGTGCCAATCCGTGTCGGCCAACGCCCGGCCGGTCTGGTTCAGGCGCGCATGGATCTCCTCGGGCACGAAGGTTCCGCCATGCGGTTGGCCCAGCACGATCGGGCTCTGCCCTTGCTGCACCTCGACCACGATCATGCCGTCACCTCCGGGAGCGGTACGCCCAGCGCCTCCAGGATCGCGCCGCTGGCCACAAGATCCTTGGCCTGCTCCAGTTCCGGGGCCAGGTACCGGTCCTCGGCCAAAGGCGGGATATCGGCGCGCAGCCGCGCAATCACCCGCTGCAAGGGCGCGCTGGTGACCAGCGGGGCGCGGAACTCGACGCCTTGGGCGGCACAGAGCAGTTCGATCCCCAGAATGTGGTTCAGGTTTTCCACCATGCGCGTCAGACGCCGCGCCCCGTGGGCGGCCATCGAGACGTGATCTTCCTGGTTGGCCGAGGTGGGCGTGCTGTCGGTGACGCACGGATTGGCCAGATGCTTGTTCTCGCTCATCAGCGCGGCGGTCGTGACCTCGGCGATCATGAATCCGGAATTCAGACCCGGGTCGGGGGTCAGGAACGGCGGCAGGTCGAAGCTGAGCGTCGGATCCACCATCAGCGCGATCCGGCGTTGCGCGATGGCACCGATCTCGGACAGGGCCAGCGCGATCATGTCGGCGGCAAACCCCACCGGTTCGGCGTGAAAATTGCCGCCCGAGACGATCATGTCGGGATCGGACAGCACCAACGGGTTGTCGGTGGCCGCGTTGGCCTCGGTCTGCAAGGTCGCGGCGGCCTGCCGGATCACGTCCATCGCGGCACCGGTGACCTGCGGCTGGCAGCGGATGCAATACGGGTCCTGCACGCGGCTGTCGCCCTCGCGATGGCTTTCGCGTATTTCCGACCCCTGCAACACGGCGCGCATGGCGCTGCCGGCCTCGATCTGTCCGCGATGGCCACGCAGGGCATGGATCTCGGGCTGCAGCGGCGCGGTTGAGCCCATGATCGCATCGGTCGAAACGGCCGAAACGACCAGCGCGTTCTGCGCCGCGCGCCAGCCTTCGAACAGGCCCGCCAAGGCGTAGGCTGTCGAAAACTGGGTGCCGTTGATGAAGGCCAGGCCCTCTTTCGGCCCCAGTTGAATAGGCTCTAACCAGGCCTTTTTCAAGGCCTCGGCTCCCGGCATGACCGTGCCGTCCAGCTCGGCTTCGCCTTGGCCGATGACCACCGCCGTCATATGCGCCAGCGGCGCCAGATCACCCGAGGCCCCCACCGAGCCCTGCGCCGGGATCACCGGGGTCACGCCACGGGCGAGCATCTGTTGCAGCAGGTCCACCAGCGCCCACCGCACACCGGATGCGCCCCGCCCGAAGGACAACAGCTTGAGCGCCATCATCAGGCGCGCCAACCGCCGCGGCACCGCCGGGCCGACCCCGCAGCAATGGCTGAGGATCAGGTTGCGCTGCAGCGCCGAGGTGTCCTTGGCCGCGATCTTGAGGCTCGCCAGCTTGCCGAACCCGGTATTCACCCCATAGACGGGCTGGTCACCGGCGGCGGCCTCGGCGATGCGGGCGGCGGCAGCCTCGACAGCGGGGCGACAGCCCTGCTCCAGAACCACCGGCGTTTCGTTCCAGTAGATCTCCGCCAGTTGGGCCAGCGAGACCTGCCCCGGAACCAAGGTCAGAGCGCTCATACCTCCCCTCCGAAAATGCGTGCGTGCAGCGGGTTGAACCCGATCCGATAGACCAGCTCGGCCGGGTGAGAGACGTCCCACACGGCCAGATCCGCCCGCTGGCCCGGCGCGATCGAACCGGCATCGGCCAGCCCAAGCGCGCGGGCGGCATTGCGGGTAACCCCGGCCAGCGCCTCGGCCGGGGTCATGCCAAACAGGGTGCAGCCCATGTTCATCGCCAGCAGCAGCGACGTCAGCGGCGAGGACCCCGGGTTGCAATCGGTGGCCAGGGCCATCGGCACCCCGGCCTTGCGGAACAGGTCGATCGGCGGGACCTGCGTTTCCCGCAACGTGTAGAATGCGCCGGGCAGCAGAACCGCGGTCGTTCCAGCCTCGGTCATGGCCGCCACCCCGGCAGCGTCCACATATTCGACGTGATCGGCTGACAGGGCGCCGTAGGATGCCGCCAGCCGGGCCCCGCCCAGATTTGACAATTGCTCGGCATGCAGCTTGACCGGCAGCCCCAGGTCACGTGCGGCGTCGAACACCCGCGCGATCTGAGTCGTATCGAAGGCGATGCCCTCGCAGAACCCGTCGACCGCGTCGACCAGCCCCTCGGCATGGGCCGCGCGCAGGGTCGGGATGCAGACCGTATCGATATAGGCGTCTGCACGCCCTGTGAATTCGGGCGGCACTGCATGAGCGCCCAGAAAGCTGGTCCGGACCCGCACCGGGCGCTGCTTTGCAATTTCTCGGGCCGCGCGCAACATGCGCAGCTCGGTGTCCTGATCCAGTCCATAGCCGGACTTGAGTTCAATGCAGGTCACACCCTCGGCCAACAGCGCGTCTATGCGAGGCAGTGCCTCTTGGATCAGGTCCTGCATACTGGCGGCGCGTGTGGCTGTGACCGTCGACAGAATCCCCCCTCCGGCGCGCGCGATCTCCTCGTAGGTGGCCCCGTTCAGCCGCATTTCGAACTCAACCGCCCGGTTGCCCCCGAAAATCGCATGCGTGTGCGGATCGATCAGGCCCGGAGTGATCAACCGATCTGCAAAATCGATGATCGGCCAGTCGGCGTGATCCGGCGGCAGATCTCGGTGCGGCCCGATCCATTGGATCCGGCCCGACGAAACAGCAATCGCCGCGTCTTCGACCAAGCCATAGGACGCAACCCCATCCGCCATGGTTGCGATCCGCCGACAACAAATCACCGAATTTCTGGTCATCGCGATTCTTTTGGACTCCCCTCGGGTTTCAATTTTTCGTATACGTGTAAAAAATTAAAGTCTACACAAAAAGAAGCTCTGATGCCGATCCATGCCAAAACCGCCTTGTTAGGCTCTGACTGGGTTTCGAACCTGAGGATCGAAACTGCGAATGGCGTCATCACCGGATTGGAGATCGGCGCGCGTCCGCAGTCGGCCGACACCTGCGTTGATGTCCTGCTGCCAGCCTTGTCGAACCTGCACAGCCACGCGTTTCAGCGCGCCATGGCAGGTATGACCGAGTTTCGCGCAGCCGGGCGGGAAAGCTTCTGGTCCTGGCGAAATCTGATGTACCGCTTTCTGGACAGGTTGACGCCCGAGCAGATGGAGGCCATCGCTGCGCTGGTGTTCCTTGAGATGCAGGAGGCCGGATATGCCGCGGTCGGGGAATTCCACTATGTGCATCACCAGCCCGGCGGCGCGCCCTACGACCAGCTTTCCGAGCTGAGCCAGCGTATCTTCGCAGCAGCTTTGCGGACGGGAATCGGTCTGACCCATTTGCCGGTTCTCTATTCCTACGGCGGCGTCCGGCAAGAGCCCCTGTCTGGCGGCCAGTTGCGGTTCGGCAATGACGTGGACCGGTTCATGCACCTGTATCACGAGTGCCGGTCGGCTGCCGCAGATCTTGCCGCAGACACGGCGGTCGGCATCGCGCCGCACTCGTTGCGCGCCACCTCACCCACAGACTTGGCCCTGCTGCTGGCGCAAGTTCCGGAGGGTCCGGTTCACATCCATATCGCCGAGCAGGTGAAAGAGGTCGAGGACGTGCAATCCGCTTTGGGCCAACGCCCGGTCGCCTGGCTTCTGGACAATGCCCAGGTCGACACACGCTGGTGTCTGATCCATGCTACCCAGATGGACGACGCCGAAACACGCGCTCTGGCGCGTTCGGGGGCCGTGGCCGGCCTGTGTCCGATCACAGAAGCCAACCTGGGCGACGGGATCTTCAACGGAGTGCCCTACCTTGAAACACAAGGGCGGTTCGGTGTCGGATCAGACTCTAACGTGCGGGTTTCTCTGCCAGAGGAGTTGCGCAGTCTGGAATACTCCCAGCGCCTTCGCGACCGATCCCGCGCGGTTCTGGCGGCAACCAACGGTTCCGTGGGACATGCGTTGTACACCGGCGCGGCACAAGGCGGGGCGCAGGCTCTGGGCCGCAATGCCGGAGAGATCGCGGTCGGCAAACTGGCCGACCTGGTGGCGCTTGACCGGTCGCATCCGACGCTTTGCGCGCTGGCGGATCATCAACTTCTGGACGGCTTGTGCTTTGCCGCACCCGATGGTCTGGTAACGGATCAGTGGTCGGCGGGCCGTCACATGGTTCGGGATGGCAGGCATATTGCGCGCGAGACGATAATCAGAGACTACAAAGCCGCGATTGCAGACCTGTTGACCGACGTCTGAACCGGCAAAGAACTGAGTTGAGATCAAGATGACCCAGACCGCTGACACGACCGGCTACAAGGAAATCAAGCAGACTGTGCTTGACCGCATCCGCTCGGGCCAGTGGCTGCCGGACATGTTGCTGCCCAACGAGCAGGACCTTGCGGTCGAATTTTCGTGCACGCGTACCACCGTCAATCGGGCATTGCGCGAACTGGCCGAGGAAGGTTTTCTGGAACGCCGCCGCAAGGCCGGTACCCGGGTGCTGAGCGCGCCCCAAAGACAGGCCCGGTTCACCATCCCGCTGGTCCGAGAGGAGGTCGAGGCTCTGGGCGACACCTACCGCTATGCACTTGTCTCGGCCCAAGCCGAACAGGCGCCCGACTGGCTGGCTGCTCGGCTGGCGCTGGGTTCGGATCGGCGGGTGATGCATGTGCGGTGCATGCATTTTTCGAACAACACCCCGTTTCAGTTCGAAGATCGCTGGATCGTTACGGCCAGCGTCCCGGCTGTCGAACAGGCTGATTTCTCGACGCTGGGACCCAATGAATGGCTGATCCAGACGGTCCCCTTCACCAATGTCGAGCTGTCTTTTCTGGCAAGCCGCGCCGATGCCGAACTGGCCGGGTTTCTGGACGTGACGGTTGGCGAGCCGGTTTTTACCGCGGAACGTATCACTTGGTTGCAAGGCAGCCCGGTTACCTTCGCCAAGATGTATTTCGCGGCAGGCTACCGGATGACCACCCGGTTCTGAGGTTGTCCGGGCCTTTACCGCAGCCCAATTCCGGTACAGTTTCGTCTTGACCGAACAACGGCAACACGGAGAACGGGATGAGCAACCCGCTATACGATCGACTCTTCGGCATTCACGCGGGTAAGACAACGCCGTTCCTGCATCTGCCGGACGGACGCGTTCTCTCACATGCCGATTTCCTGGACATGGCGGCCCGGATCGCCAACGCTTTGACGGCCTGCGGACTGGAACCGGATGACCGCGTTGCGGTGCAGGTCGCGAAATCGCCCGAGGCGCTGGCGCTGTATGCGGCCTGCGTTCAGGCCGGGCTGATCTTTCTGCCGCTGAACACCGCCTACACGACAGACGAGCTGCGGTATTTCATCGAAAACAGCGGTGCTCGGATGGTTGTCGCGGACGCCAAATCACAGGCTGATATCGAGCCGATTGCCCAAGCGCAGAATGCGAGGCTCGAAACTCTGAACGCGGACGGTTCCGGCAGCCTGATGCGGCGCGCGCTTGGGATGTTGCCAGCCTTCGAACCCGCGCACAGGACCGAGGATGACCTGGCGGCCTTCCTTTATACTTCGGGCACCACCGGGCGGTCCAAAGGCGCCATGCTGACGCAGGCGAACCTGCTGTCGAACGCCGAAACGCTGGTGCAGGAGTGGCGCTTCACCGCGGAAGACGTTTTGCTGCACGCGCTGCCGATCTTTCACACCCATGGCCTGTTCGTGGCCACCAATGTCATGCTGTCGGCCGGCGGGTCGATGATCTTTCTGCCGGGCTTCGATCTGGACGACATCCTGCGCCTGATGCCCAAGGCGACCTCGATGATGGGGGTGCCGACCTTCTATACCCGGCTTCTGGACGACGACCGATTCACCGGGGACCTGGCACGGCACATGCGGCTGTTCATATCCGGTTCGGCGCCGCTGCTGGCCGAAACCCACACGCGGTTCGAGGACCGCACCGGCCACCGGATCCTGGAACGCTATGGCATGACCGAGACCAATATGAACACCTCGAACCCCTATGAAGGCGAGCGCCGCGCCGGGACGGTGGGCTTTCCGCTGCCGGGGGTCGAGTTGAAGATCACCGACCCCGAAACGGGCGAGCCGCTGCCACAGGGCGAGATCGGCATGATCGAGGTGCGCGGGCCGAACGTGTTCAAGGGTTATTGGCAGATGCCCGAGAAAACCGCCGCCGAACTGCGCGAGGACGGGTTCTTCATCACCGGCGATCTGGGCCGCATCGACGCGGATGGCTATGTGCAAATAGTGGGACGCGGCAAAGACCTGATCATTTCGGGCGGATACAACATCTATCCCAAGGAAATCGAGCTGGTTCTGGATGACCAGCCCGGCGTGCTGGAAAGCGCGGTGATCGGCGTGCCGCACCCGGATTTCGGGGAAACCGTGCTGGGCATCCTGGTGCCCGAGGTCGGCGCGGCACCGGATCTGGATGCGATCATGGAGGCGGTGAGCAAAAGCCTTGCCCGTTTCAAACATCCCCGCAGGCTGATCCTGCTGGACGAACTGCCCCGCAATACGATGGGCAAGGTGCAGAAAAACGTTCTGCGTGAGACCTACAAGGACATGTTCGCGGGCGGCTGATCAGGGGCGCAGCGGCACGCGTCCGGCTTCGGTCAGCAGCCAGCAGTCGCGCCCCTCGAACACGGCAACCCCGGTTTGGCGGGCGTAGCCTGCGCCGCTGTCCAGGTTGATGCGGTTCCCGTAATGGGCGGGGCGGTCCACCACCGTGTGGCCATGCACGATCAGCTTGGGGTGCGGGGTGTCACAGGCGTGAAAGCTCTGACGGATCCAGACCAGATCGTCCTCAGCCTGCGCGCTCAGCGGCACGCCCGGCCGGATGCCCGCATGGACAAAGGCAAGCTCGGGTGTCTGATGCATCCGCACCAGGTCACGCAGAAATGCCTTGTGCGCGGTCGGCACCGCCGCAAGGGCCGCGCGATGCACATCTTGCAGCCGGGTGCGGTCCTCGAATTCGACGCCATAGCTGCGCAGGGTTTCGGTGCCGCCCAGCCGCTCGTGCAGCCAGTGGTACCCGACCAGAAGATGCGGATCATGGCGCGGCTCATCCTGCAGGAACCACGCGAACATGCGGTCATGGTTGCCCAGCAGCGTGACCCAGTTCCGCCCGGCGTCGCGCCCGGCAATCAGCCGGTCCAGCAGGCCCTTGCTGTCGGGGCCGCGATCGACGTAGTCGCCCAGAAACACGATCCGCGCATCGCGCCCGCCATCCTGCTCGATCAGCGACAGGGCGCGGTCGAACTCGGCCGTCTGGCCGTGCAGATCTCCGATGGCGTAGATGGGCGCAGTCATGTCCATGTCTTCGTTCCGGGCCGGGTTGGATTTGCGGGCCTTTGCAACGACAACGCCTGCACCGCGCGGGTGCAGGCGTCAATCGCTTTCATCCGGGTCCTGCCGGATCAGACCACGTCGAACTCCAGCGGCTTGATCTGGGTGAACAGCCCGGTTTCAGCCAGCTTTGCGCGGGCTTCGGCCGGAACCGGCTCGTCAACATACAGCAGCGCGATCGCCTCGCCGCCTGCTTCTGCGCGGCCCAGGGTAAAGTTGGCAATGTTCACGCCATGCTCGCCCATGGTCTTTCCCAAGGTGCCGATGATGCCCGGCACGTCCTCGTTGGTGGTGTACAGCATGTGCGCGCCGACCTCGGCATCGATGTTGATGCCCTTGATCTGGATGAAGCGCGGCTTGCCGTCGCTGAACACGGTACCCCCGATCGAGCGTTCGCGCTTGTCGGTCACCACGGTCACCTTGATATAGCCCTCGAAGGCGCCCGACTTATCCTGGTTGGTGGTCGAGATCTTGACGCCGCGCTCTTTGGCCACGACCGGGGCCGAGACCATGTTCACCTCGGGGTTCGAGCGTTTCATGATCCCCGCCACCACCGCGCAGTTCAGCGCCGCCAGGTTCATCTGCGCCGCCACGCCGTCATACAGGATGTTGATCGCCTTGATCGGCTCGTCGGTCATCTGGCCGATGAAACTGCCCAGATGGCCGGCCAGCTTGATCCAAGGTCCCATGACCTTGGCCTCTTCGGCGGTGACGCTGGGCATGTTCAGAGCATTCTCGACCGCGCCGGTCAGCAGATAGTTCGAGATCTGCTCGGCCACCTGCAGCGCCACGTTTTCCTGCGCTTCGGTGGTTGCCGCACCCAGATGCGGGGTGCAGACCACGTTGGGCAGGCCAAACAGCGGGTTCTCCTTGGCCGGTTCCTCGCTGAACACGTCGAACCCCGCGCCGGCAACATGGCCGGATTTGATCAGTTCGGCCAGCGCCTCTTCGTCGACCAGACCGCCGCGGGCGCAGTTGATGATGCGCACGCCCTTCTTGGTCTTGGCCAGATTCTCACGGCTGAGGATGTTGCGGGTCTGGTCGGTCAGTGGCACGTGCATGGTGATGAAATCGGCCCGTACCAGCAGCTCGTCCAGCTCGACCTTTTCCACGCCCATCTTGTCGGCCTTCTCTTGGCCCAGATAGGGGTCATAGGCGATGACCTTCATCTTGAGGCCATGCGCCCGGTCGCAGACGATGCCGCCGATATTGCCGGCGCCGATCACGCCCAACGTCTTGTTGGTCAGCTCGACCCCCATGAATTTGGACTTTTCCCACTTGCCCGCATGGGTGCTGGCATTGGCCTCGGGGATCTGGCGCGCCACGGCGAACATCAGCGCGATGGCGTGCTCGGCGGTGGTGATCATGTTGCCGAACGGCGTGTTCATCACGATTACGCCCTTTTTCGAGGCCGCGTCCTTGTCGATGTTGTCGGTGCCGATCCCGGCGCGGCCGATCACCTTCAGCTTGTCGGCCTTCTCCAGGATCTTCTCGGTGACCTTGGTGGCCGAGCGGATGGCCAGGCCGTCATAGTTGCCGATGATCTCGGCCAGCTTTTCCTTGTCCTTGCCCACGTCGGGCATGAAATCCACGTCGATGCCGCGGTCGCGGAAGATCTGAACCGCGGTTTCGCTGAGCTTGTCGGATACGAGTACTTTGGGGGCCATGTGCGTGGTCCTTGAATGGGATGATGACTCCGGGCCGGACGCGGCCCGGATCTTGTCGGAGGAAAGGGGTCAGGCGGCTGCGGCCTGGGCGGCGATCTCGGCCTCGAACGCCCATTTCAGCCAGGGCAGCATCGCCTGGATGTCGGACGTCTCAACCGTGCCGCCGCACCAGATGCGCAGCCCGGCCGGTGCATCGCGATACGCGCCGATGTCCAGTGCCACGTTCTCGGCCTCCAGCCGCTTGGCAACGGCCTTGGCAAAGCTTGCGCCGTCGCGAATGCGCGGATCGGTGAATTTCAGGCAGACGCTGGTGTTCGACCGCGTGGCCGGGTCCTCGGCCAGGTTGTCGATCCAGTCGTTCTGGTCGCAAAACTCAAAAATCGCCTGCGCGTTGGCATCGGCGCGGGCGATCAGGCCCTGCAGCCCGCCAACCGAGCGCGCCCAGTCCAGCGCGAACAGGTAATCCTCGACCGCCAGCATCGACGGCGTGTTGATGGTTGCGCCGGTAAAGATGCCCTCGATCAGCTTGCCACCCTTGGTCAGGCGGAAGATCTTCGGCAGCGGCCATGCGGGGGTATAGCTTTCCAGCCGCTCAACCGCGCTGGGGCTGAGGATCAGCATGCCATGCGCGGCCTCGCCACCCAGAACCTTCTGCCAGCTGAAGGTGGTAACATCCAGCTTGTCCCAGGGCAGGTCCATCGCGAAAGCGGCGCTGGTGGCGTCGCAGATGGTCAGGCCGGCGCGGTCATCGGCGATCCAGTCGCCATTCGGAACCCGCACGCCCGAGGTGGTCCCGTTCCAGGTAAAGACCACGTCATTGTTGAAATCAACTGACGCCAGATCGACGATCTGCCCGTAATCGGCGGTTTTCACCTCGGCGTCGATCTTCAGCTGTTTGACCACGTCGGCAACCCAACCCGCGCCAAAGCTTTCCCAGGCCAGCATCTCGACCTTGCGTTCGCCCAGCAGCGACCACAGCGCCATTTCCACCGCGCCCGTATCCGAGGCCGGAACGATGCCGATGCGATAGTCGGCCGGAATGCCCAGCAGCTCGCGCGTGCCTTCGATGGCGGCCTTCAGCTTGTCCTTTCCGACGGCGGCGCGGTGCGACCGGCCCAGCGCGGCATCGGCCAGCTTGTTCAGCTCGAATGTGGGGGGTTTGGCACAGGGGCCCGAGGAAAAACGCGGATTGGCCGGCCGCACGGTGGGTTTGCGCACGGCGTCGTGCGACGCCGGTTGTTCGATGGTCATTGGTGTTACCCTTCCAGATATACGCCCCTCGTTGGGGAGGGGTGTCCCGCGGCCAGACCTAGGGGGCCGCGGTTGGACGGGCAAGCGGAAAAGACGCTTTGAATATCAAAAACGACACGGGCGGCGGCGCCAAATCGGAACACAGGTTTCCGATCGGCGCATTTTGCACTCGCAGAAAGACCTCAGCGATCCAGCCAGACGGTTTCGCCCGTGGCCAGCGATTGCTGCGCCGCCAGCCCCATGCGCACCGCCCACATGCCGTCGGTCAGGCTGACCTCCGGGGCGTCGCGCTCGCCGCGCACCAGCGCCAGAAAGCCCTGATGCTGATAAAAGGTCGAGCCGTTGTGGTCGCCCGCCGCCAGCAGGCGCGGATCGACGGGAATGTCGCGGGAGATAGGGCCCTTGGGGTCGCGCGGGCTGACGATCAGCTGCGGCACCGGCGGCTCGCCCAGATGTTCGGGCCAGAACCGGCCCGGCCCGGGGACCAGTGCCTCGATCTTGGCCTTGGGGCCGACGACCGAGATTTCCTCCTGATACCGCGCGCCCTCGGCGAACATGCACAGTTCCAGCATCGCCCGCGCGCCCGAGGCGAAATCGACGATGACATAGCCGTGGTCGAGGATGTCAGGCGTCTCTCCGTCATAGGTTTCGTCCAGATGGTTCACGGCCTGCCCACCGCTGGCGCTGATGCGCACCGGGTCGGATTGCAGGATCAGGCGCATCAGGTCGAAGAAATGACAGCATTTCTCGACGAACGTGCCGCCGGTGTTGCGGTTGAACCGGTTCCAGTTGCCGACCTTTTCCAGGAACGGAAAGCGGTGTTCGCGGATGCTCAGCATCTTGACCCCGCCGCTGGTGTCCTGCGCCTCGGCGATCAGGGCCGCGATGGGCGGCATATAGCGATATTCCATCGCCACCCAGATCGGACAGGGATAGCTGCGCTCGATCTCGGCCAGACGGGCGGCATCGTCGGGGTTGGTGAACAGCGGCTTTTCCACCAGCAGCGGCAAGGGACGGGTCTGGGCGATCTGGGCGATCTGATCCACATGCAGATGGTTGGGGCTGGCGATGACGAGGCAGTCCAGCGCCTCGACCGCCAGCAGATCCTGCAGCGATGGCACCATCCTGGCCCCCGGCGCAATCGCCTGCGCGGCGCGCGCCATCTCGGGGTCGGGCTCGAAAATGGCGGCCACTTGCGTGCCCTCCAGCAGGGCGATGTTGTGCAGGTGTTCCTGCCCCATCATGCCACATCCGATCAGCCCGTAATTGATGGTCCGGGTCATGCGCGTTTCCTCGTCATTTCAGTCGTTGGACGTAAGTTGCCCGGTCCGGGTCGAACCAGGTTTTCGAAAACTCGACGGGTTCAGGCCGTTCCGACCAGCTGAACCGCTCGATATAGCCGACGGTCTCGCCCGCCGGCCGGGGGAAGTTCGCGGGGGTCCAGTCGGGCAGCCGGCCGACCGAAACCCGATCCTCGGCGCGGGTGATCCAGAACCCAAGCTGCTGCTGGTAATAGCGATACAGCGAGTCCGACAGCAGCCGCCGATCGATCAGACCGGCTGATTCGTCCAGCCAGATCTCCTCGACCGCGATGATTGTGTCATTCAGATAGCGCATCCGCCGCACGCGCGACCCGCGCCGCGAGGTGCCGAAATCGGGCAGGTCGGCGGGCTTGTCCAGGTGATCGACCGACAGGATGTCAGCGCGCGGCAGGCCGCCGCCCTCGGGCAGCTCCAGCCGGAACATGGCATAGACGCTGTTCTGGGTCCCGGTCTCGCGCACATAGTTGCCCGAGCCCTGGATCCGCTCGAGCATCCCCTTTTTTTCCAGCTCGGCGAGCGATTTTCGCAGCGTCCCGACCGAGACGTTCAGCTGCGCCGCCATATCCCGCTCGGGCGGCAGGCGCTCGCCGTCGATCAGCCGGCCGGCGGCGATGTCGCGGATCAGCAGCTCGGCGATCTGCACATAGATCGGCAGGGCGTTGGGGTTTCTGTTGGATGGGGGCACGCGGGCGCTTCACTTGGTCGCAGAAAAAATTGATACACTATTGATCTACATCAATGTGGTTGCTACGCAAGAGAAAAGTTGAGCCCGGCAGGAGAGAGAATCAGATGACGATCGTCCCCATCACATCCCCCGATCTGGATGCGGCCGAGGTATCGTGGTTCGCGGCGCTGTGCTCGGACGATTATCAGTTTCTGGGGGTGCCCGACGGCGATCTGCGCTCCAGTTGGGAACATTGTTCGGGCATCGTGAAAGAGGCCGAGGCGCAGGGCTTCCGCAACATCCTGTGCCCGTCCTCGTATCAGGTGGGGCAGGACACGCTGAGTTTCGTGGCCGGCTGTGCCCCGATCACCGAAAAGATCAACCTGCTGGCCGCCGTGCGCTGCGGCGAGATGCAGCCGATCATGCTGGCGCGCACCATCGCGACGCTGGATCACATGCTGAAGGGGCGGCTGACGGTCAACATCATCTCGTCGGATTTTCCGGGCGAAAAAGCCGAGAGCAGCTATCGCTACCAGCGCTCGCGCGAGGTGGTCGAGATTCTGAAACAGGCCTGGACGCAGGATGAGATAAATTACCAGGGTCAGGTCTACAATTTCTCGGGCCTGACGACCGATCCGGCCAAACCCTATCAGACCGGCGGGCCGCTGCTGTATTTCGGGGGCTATTCGCCCGATGCGCTGAAGCTGTGCGGCCAGCATTGCGATGTCTATCTGATGTGGCCCGAAACCAAGGACCAGCTGGCCGAGCGAATGAAGGCTGTGCACGCCGTGGCCGACGAGTACGGCCGCACGCTGGATTATGGCCTGCGGGTGCACATGATCGTGCGCGACACCGAGGCCGAGGCCAAGGAATATGCCGACTACATCGTGTCGAAGCTGGATGACGAATACGGCCGCGCGATCCGCGAACGGGCGCTGGACGCCACCTCGCTCGGGGTTTCGCATCAGGCCAGAAACCGCGAGCTGGCCGACAAATACGGCTATGTCGAGCCGGGCCTGTGGACGGGCGTCGGCCGGGCGCGGTCAGGCTGCGGCGCGGCGCTGGTTGGGTCGACCGACCAGGTGCTGTCGAAGATCGAAGAGTATCAGAAGATGGGCATCCGCGCCTTCATCTTCTCGGGTTATCCGCATATGGACGAGGCCCGCCATTTCGGCACCCGTGTGATGCCACATCTGAAAACCTGCTCCCTTCCCGAAGCCTATGGAAGGGTCCCTGCTGACACCCCGGCGACGCCGCTGGGCAACGGAGTTCGTCGTTGATGCAACGTATCAAGCTTTCCGACACCCTGGAGTTGAGCCGCCTTGTCTATGGCATGTGGCGGCTGGGCGATGACAGCGATACCTCCGCCGCGCATGTGGCGGCCAAGATCCACGCCTGTCTGGATCAGGGCATCACCAGCTTCGATCAGGCCGACATCTATGGCGACTATGGCGCCGAGGCGATTCTGGGCAACGCCCTGCGCGCCAATCCCGGCCTGCGGGATCGGATGGAGATCGTCACCAAATGCGACATCGTCGCCCCCTGTGGGCGCTATGCGGATGCCAAGGTGAAATTCTATGATACCTCGCGTGCGCATATCCTGAAATCTGTGGACACCTCGCTGCGGGAAATGGCGATCGACCATATCGACCTGCTGCTGATCCACCGCCCCGACCCGTTCATGGACCACCATGAAACAGGCGCCGCGCTGGACGAGGTCGTGGCCAGCGGCAAGGTCCGCGCGGTGGGCGTGTCGAATTTCCGCCCCTGGGACTGGCAGCTGCTGCAATCGGCCATGAAGACCCCGCTGGTGACCAACCAGATCGAGATTTCTCTGGGCGCGATCGCCCCGTTCACCAATGGCGATCTGGCCTTTCACCAGCAGCACGGCCACCCGGTGATGGCGTGGTCGCCGCTGGGCGGCGGGGCGCTGATGGCGGGCAATCCTCCGGTGGGCGTGGTCGCGGACGAGATCGGCGCGCAGTTCGGTGTCGATCGTGCCGCGGTGGCCGTGGCCTTCCTGCTGGCCCATCCGGCCGGCATCCTGCCGGTTCTGGGCACCAACAGCCTGGACCGCATCAAGCGCATCTCGGACGCCCTGAAAGTCAATCTGGATCGTGAAGCCTGGTTCCGCCTCTACGAGGCGGCGCTGGGGCATGAGGTACCATGATGAACGCATTTTCGAACGACATGGCGCGCACCTTCATTCCGCACAAGGACGACACCCGCACCCTGCGGGACGCCTTCGGCCGGTTCGCCACCGGCGTCACCGTCGTGACCTGCGACAGCCCCGACGGGCCGGTCTGCATCACGGCCAACAGCTTTTCCTCGCTGTCGCTGGACCCGCCCTTGGTGATGTGGGCCGGCGACCGGAACTCGCGCCGGTTCCCCTATTTTCACAAGGCGCGGCATTTCAGTGTTCATGTTCTGTCGGCCGACCAGGCCGAGCTGTGCTTTGGCTGCTCGAAAGACGCCTTTGCCCTGCGCGACATCGACCACGACCGCTGCGAAAACGGCACGCCGCTGCTGCGCGGATGCCTGGCGCGGTTCGAATGTGAACAACATGCGTATCACGATGCGGGCGATCACGTTATCGTGGTGGGCAAGGTCTTGCGGGCCAGCATGGCGGACGGAGACGCGCTGACCTTTTACGCCGGCAAGCTCGGCCAATTCGCGCACCAATAAGCGCGGGACACGGTCGCGGGCAAAACCCGCGGCCTGAACAGGGAGGATCCGCATGGGCGGATTGACATCGGTGCTTGCGCCGATTGCATTCGTGAACGAAACCGCGCTGCGTCTGGGCCGCGCGGTTGGTGTCGTTGCGATCGCCCTCATGGTGATCGCGATCCTGATCCAGGTGTTCTTCCGATACGTTTTGGGCAACGCCCTGCCCTGGCCTGACGAGGCGGCGCGGTTCTGCATGTTGTGGATGACCGGCCTGATGGCGCCCACCGCCTTCCGGCGCGGCGGGTTCGTGGCCATCGACATGCTGGTCCGCTTTCTGCCACGCGTACCCGGCCAGTTGCTGAACCTGTTTCTGCTGCTGCTCAGCCTGACGGTTCTGGTGGTCGCCGTGCGCATCGGCTGGTCCGAGGTCACGGGCTTTGGCGGGCGTTTCGCCACCGCCGCGCTGTACCTGCCTACCTCGCTGGGCTTTGACGAATGGTACCGGATCCCGCGCAGCTGGATGATGGCTTCCCTGCTGGTAGGCGTGATCCTGCTGCTGTCGGTCAACATCGAGCTGATCCTGCGCTCGATCATCACCATGCTGGGCGGCGGTGACCTGCTGCCCGAGATCCCCGAAGCCGCCGTGGGGGCCGAATAGATGCTGGTCTGGTTCCTGCCCGTCTTTCTGGTGTTTCTGCTGATCGGCCTGCCGGTCTTTTTTGCACTGCTGGCCGCGCCCGGCCTGCTGCTGTGGCTGAATGGCCAGACCAACGACATCACGCTGCTGTACCGCAATGTCTACAACGGGATGGACAGCTTTCCGCTGATGGCCATCCCCTTCTTCATGCTGGCCGGAGAGCTGATGAACCGCGGCGGCATCACCATCCGTCTGGTCGAGTTCAGCCAGGCGCTGATGGGGCATCTGCGCGGCGGGCTGGCGCATGTGAACGTGCTCAGCTCGATCCTGTTCGCGGGGCTGTCGGGCTCTGCGGTGGCCGATACCTCGGCGCTGGGCTCGATGCTGATCCCGGCGATGGAGAAGCAGGGCTATACCCGCAAGTTCGCCGCAGCGATCACCGCCGCCAGCTCGGTCATCGGGCCGATCATCCCGCCCTCGGGGATCATGATCATCTATGCCTATGTCATGGGCGAAAGCGTCGCGGCCCTGTTCCTGGCCGGCATCGTGCCGGGCGTCATGGTGGGCATCGGCCTGATGCTGATGATCAAGGTCATGGCCAACCGCTATGATTTCCCGGTGGCCAGCCGCAAATACACCTGGCCCGAGCGCGGTCAGGCCAGCCTCAAAGCCTTTTTCCCGCTGATGACGCCGGTGATCATTCTGGGCGGCATTCTGGGCGGCATCTTCACCCCGACCGAGGCCGCCGCCGTCGCCGTGGGTTATGCCTTCATCATCGGGTTTTTCGTGCTGCGCACGCTGACCTTGAAAGAGGTGCCCGAAGTCCTCAGCAATGCGGGCATGACCTCGGCGGTGGTGCTGCTGCTGGTGGGGGCGGCGATGGCGTTCAAGACCGTGGTCAGCCTCAGCCACGCGCCCGAGCAACTGGCCGCGCTGATCCTCGGACTGTCGGAAAACCCGCTGATCCTGCTGTTCCTGATCAACCTGCTGCTGTTCGTCGTGGGCATGTTCCTGGATGCAGGCCCGGCGATCATCATCCTGGGGCCGATCCTGGGCCCGATCTTCACCAGCCTGGGCGTCGACCCGATCCATTTCGCCATCATCATGAGCGTCAACCTGACCGTTGGCCTGGCCACGCCGCCTATGGGGCTGGTGCTGTTCGTGGCCGCCGCCGTGTCACGCGAACGGGTGGAAACCATCGCCAAGGCGATCCTGCCGTTCCTGGCCGTCGAAATCGCAGTGATCTTCCTGATCACCTATGTCCCCGCAATATCCATGACGATCCCGCGTTTGACGGGATTTGCAAACTAGACTGAGTACCACAGGGAGGAAACGCATGCTCAGAACATTCTTCAAAACCGCAGCACTGGCCACGTCGCTGGTGGCGGCCTCGGCGCTGGCGGCCTCGGCGGCCGACTATACGCTGCGCGCCACCGCCAACTCGAACGAAAACGACGAGGACTATGACGGCCTGGTCGTGTTCAAGAACTTCGTCGAGAACGCCTCGAACGGCGCGATCGAGGTCGAGCTGTTCATCGGCACGCAGCTGTGCTCGAACGGGGCCGAATGCCTGCAGGGCGTGGCCGACGGCACCATCGACATCTACATCTCGACCTCGGGCGGGGCCTCGGGCATCTTCCCATACGTGCAGGTTCTGGACCTGCCCTACCTGATGGCCGACGACCGCATCGCCGAGCGGGTTCTGTCGGGTGATTTCACCCGCAAGATGCGCGAAATGGCGCTGGAAGATTCGGGCGGCGCGATCCGTCTGATGACCATCGGCAACACCGGCGGCTGGCGCAACTTCGCCAACACCAAGCGCCGCGTGACCCAGCCGTCCGACATGGACGGGCTGAAGATCCGCACCGTGGTCGCAGACCTGCCCCAGGAACTGGTCAAGGCCCTGGGCGCCTCGCCCACTCCGATCCCGTGGCCGGAACTTTTCACCAGCTTCCAGACCGGCGTGGTTGACGGCTCGAAGAACGGCATCACCGACATCATGGGCATGAAATTCCCCGATGCCGGCCTGCAACATGTCACGCTGGACGGGCACGCCTATATGGGCGCGCTTTGGTGGATGAACAACGCCAAGTTCCAGGAAATGCCCGAAGACCTGCGCCGTGTCGTCGTCGATGGGTTCTATGCGCTGCAGCAGGCCACCTTTGCCTCGCCCAAGCGCAAGTCGATCCAGGCCTACGAGGATTTCGTGGCCGGTGGCGGCGACCTGTACGTGCCGACCCCCGAAGAAAAAGAGGCGTTCAAGCAGGCCGCGACCCCGGTCTATGACTGGTTCCAGCAGAACGTCGCACGCGGGGACGAGATCTATGGCGCTCTGACCGCGGCCGTGGCCAAGGCCGAGGCCGAGATCAACGCGGAACGCGCCGCCGACCTGAACTGATGCGGTTCGGGCCGGGGTGTCGCGTCATCCCGGCCCGCCCTTACCGAAAGGGGTACATCCACCCCTTGTAGTCATTGACCAGCACATGGGCTTTTTCGATCTGTTCGGGCGTCATCTTCTTGACCACCTCTTCCAGGCTGATCGCCGCATCGGGGTCGCCGCCGATGGCGCTGAGTGTGTACCACATGTAGGCCCGCACCAGATCGGGCGCAGGCAGGCCCAGGCCCAGCTCGTAATACCATCCCACACCCGATTGCGCGCCCGGATGCCCCTTCATCGAGGCACGCAGATACCATTCGAACGCGCGCTCGTAGTCCTGCTCGACCCCAAGGCCAAGGCCGTACATCACGCCGATCAGCTCCTCGGCCTCGGCGTTGCCCGACCGGGCCGCTGGCAGAAGCTGTTCGCGCGCGGCGGCAAACTCGCCTGCCTCCATCAGGTCACGGGCCTGTTCCAGTTCGGCCCAGACGGGCGTAGCGGCAAGGCAAAGGGCAAGCACAAGCTGGCGCATGGGGCGGCGGGTCTCCTGTTTTGCGGGTCGGCCTGGGCGCAGGACCTGCCCGCGCCGCTGACCGATGACGACTTTCTGTTCTTTGATAGGGAACAGGCCGCGATCGGTCACCAGCTATTTTATGACCCGATCCTGTCGGGCAACCGCAACATCACCTGCGCCCATTGCCACCACCCCGATTTCGGCACCTCCGACGGCCTGTCGCTGGGCATCGGCGAGGGCGGCCAGGGTCTTGGCCCCGACCGCACGCCCGGCACCGGGGCGGACCGCATCCGCAAGCGCATCCCGCGCAACGCGCCGGGCCTGTGGAACCTGGGCGCGCGCGACATCCACACGATGTTCCATGACGGGCGGCTCAGCCTGTCGGACGTCTATGGCAACGGGTTCAACTCGCCCGCGCAGGAATGGTTGCCAGAAGGGTTGAACTCGCTGCTGGCCGCGCAGGCACTGTTTCCGCTGACCGCTCAGTTCGAAATGGCCGGGAACGTGGCCGAGAACGAAGTTACAGGCGCCGTGCATGACCGGATCGACAAGGGCTGGCCGATCATCGCCAAACGGGTGCGGACCGACCCGAAATACGGCCCGGCGATGGTGGCCGCCTTTGACGACGTGGACAGCACCGAGGACATCACCATCACCCATGTCGCCAACGCTCTGGCCGCTTTCATGGCCATCGAATGGCGCAGCACCGACAGCCCGTTCGACCAGTACCTCGCCGGGCACGAGACCGCCCTGACCCCCGATCAGAAGGCCGGGATGCAGCTGTTCTACGGCAAGGCGCGGTGCGCCACCTGCCATTCGGGGCCGCTGCTGTCGGATCAGAAATTCCACGCACTGGCCCTGCCGCCATTCGGCCCGGGCCGCACCCGGCAATGGGACGCCTATGCCCGCGACGTGGGCCGCATGGGCGAAAGCGACCGGCTGGAGGACGCCTACCGGTTCCGCACGCCCATGCTGCGCAACGTGGCGCTGACCGCGCCCTACGGCCACAACGGCGCCTTTCCCGACCTCGAAGGGATCATCCGCCACCACCTGGACCCGGCAACCAGCCTGTCACGCTGGACGCCCGATCAGGCCGCGCTGCCCATGGTGCCGTGGCTGGAACAGGCCGATTTCATCGTCTGGCAGGACCGGTTCGAGATGGCGCGCCAACGCGCCAAGGTCGACATCATGCCAGTTGACCTGAGCGACGGCGAAATCGCGCAGCTGGTGGCGTTCCTGCACGCCCTGACCGGGACCAGCGTGGAGACGCCGCCCTTTGGCGTGCCCGCGGGCTTCAAGCCCTGAGAAAAACCCCCGCCGGATCGGGCGGGGGTTTTGGTGTTTTTATTCGGCGGCTTCTTCGTATGCGTCCATCGGCGGGCATGTGCATACGAGGTTCCGGTCTCCGTACGCGTTGTCGACGCGGTTGACGGGCGACCAGTATTTGTCGACGCCCATGGAACCCGGCGGGAAGCAGGCCTGTTCGCGGGTGTAGGGTCGGTCCCACTCGCCCACCAGGTCGCGCACCGTGTGGGGGGCGTTCTTCAGCGGGTTGTTCTCGGGGTCGATCTTGCCGTCGATTACATCCTGCGCCTCCGCGCGGATCGACAGCATGGCGTCGCAGAAACGGTCCAGCTCGTCTTTGGGCTCGGATTCCGTCGGCTCGACCATCAGCGTACCGGCCACCGGCCAGGACATGGTCGGCGCGTGGAAGCCGCTGTCGATCAGCCGCTTGGCCACGTCGTCGACGGTGATGTTGCCGGCCTCGGCCAGTGGGCGGGTGTCGAGGATGCATTCATGCGCCACCCGGCCAGATTCGGAGGTGTAGAGGATCGGATAGGCCTCCTGCAGGCGCGCGGCGATGTAGTTGGCGTTCAGGATCGCCACCTTGGTCGCCTGGGTCAGACCCGCGCCGCCCATCAGCAGCACATAGGCCCAGCTGACCGGCAGGATCGAGGGCGAACCGAAGGGCGCCGCCGAGACCGGCCCCACGGCGGTGCCGTATTCCGGGTGGCCCGGCAGGTAGGGCTTCAGATGCGCCTTGACGCCGATCGGGCCCATGCCGGGGCCGCCGCCGCCATGCGGGATGCAGAAGGTCTTGTGCAGGTTCAGGTGGCTGACGTCGCCGCCGATGTCGCCGGGGCGCGACAGGCCCACCATGGCGTTCATGTTGGCCCCGTCGATATAGACCTGACCGCCATGGTCATGGGTGATCTGGCAGACCTCCTGCACCGTTTCCTCGAACACGCCGTGGGTCGAGGGGTAAGTGATCATGCAGCCGGCCAGGTTGTCCGAGTGCTTCTCGGCCTTCTCGCGGAAGTCGGTCAGATCGATGTTGCCCTTCGCGTCCGCCTTCACCGGCACCACCTGCCAGCCGACCATCTGCGCCGAAGCCGGGTTGGTGCCATGCGCCGAGGTCGGGATCAGGCAGACATTGCGATGCCCCTGCCCGTTGGCGATGTGATAGTTGCGGATCGTCAGCAGGCCCGCATATTCGCCCTGCGCGCCCGAGTTCGGTTGCTGGCTGATCGCGTCATAGCCGGTGATCTGGCACAGCTTGTCGTTTAGATCCGCGATCATCTCGTGATAGCCCTGCGCCTGATCTTCCGGCACGAACGGGTGCATGTTGGCGAACTCGGGCCAGGTGACCGGGATCATCTCGATCGTCGCGTTCAGCTTCATGGTGCAGCTGCCCAGCGGGATCATCGCCCGGTCCAGCGCCAGGTCGCGGTCGGCCAGACGGCGCATGTAGCGGGTCATCTCGGCCTCGGCCCGGTTCTTGTGGAAGATCGGGTGGGTCAGATAGGGCGTCTCGCGCAGTGCATAGTCCGGCAGGCGGTACTGCTTGTTCGAGCTGTCGTCCTTCTTGTCGATGCCAAAGGCACCCCAGACTGCCTCGATCGTCTCGGCGCGGGTCTGTTCATCCAGGCTGATACCGACGCGGGTCCCGCCTACCTTGCGCAGGTTGACGCCGCGGGCCACCGCCGCCTCCATAACGGTTTTCTGCAGCGGGCCGACCTCGACCGTGATCGTGTCGAAGAACACCTCGGGTTCGACCTTGAAGCCGTGCTCTTCCAGCCCGGCCGCCAGGCGCGAGGTCTTGCGGTGCACCGACTGCGCGATCGCCTTGATGCCGTCGGGGCCGTGGTACACGGCATACATCGAGGCGATCACCGCCAGCAGCGCCTGCGCGGTGCAAACGTTCGAATTGGCCTTCTCGCGGCGGATATGCTGTTCGCGGGTCTGCAGCGCCAGACGATAGGCCTTGTTGCCGCGGCTGTCGATACTGACGCCGATGATCCGGCCCGGCATCGCCCGCTTGAGCTTGTCTGTGGTGGCCATGTAGGCGGCGTGCGGCCCGCCATAGCCCATCGGCACGCCGAAGCGCTGGGTCGAGCCCACGGCGATATCGGCGCCCATCTCGCCCGGCGATTTCAGCAGCGCCAGCGACAGGATGTCGGCGGCCACGATGGCGATGGCGTTGTGTTCATGCAGCGCCGCGATTTCCTTGGTGAAGTCGCGAACATGGCCATAGGTGCCCGGATACTGGAAGATCGCGCCAAAGACCGCGCCCGCGTCCAGCTCGTCAGGGTCGGCGACCGTGACGTCGATACCCAGGGGTTCGGCCCGGGTCTTGATCACCGCGATGGTCTGCGGGTGGCAGTTGCGGTCCACGAAGAAGGCCGCGTTGTTGGCCTTGGACCGGCCGCCGCGCTTGGCCATCGCCATCGCCTCGGCCGCCGCGGTCGCCTCGTCCAGCAGGGACGCGTTGGCCACGTCCAGCCCGGTCAGGTCGCTGACCATGGTCTGGAAGTTCAGAAGCGCCTCGAGCCGGCCCTGGCTGATCTCGGGCTGATAGGGCGTGTAGGCGGTGTACCAAGCCGGGTTTTCCAGGATGTTGCGCAGGATCGGCGCCGGGGTGGTGGTGCCGTAATAGCCCTGACCGATCAGCGAGGTCAGAACCTTGTTCTTACCCGCCACCTTCTTCATGTGATAGAGCGCGTCGCGTTCCGTCATCGCCGGGCCCCAGTCCAGCGGCTCTTTCTGCCGGATCGCCGGGGGGACGGTGGCGTCGATCAGATCGTCCAGCGTCTTGAAGCCGATCACCTTGAGCATGTCGCGCATCTCGGTCGGGCTGGGACCGATATGGCGGCGGTTGGCAAAGTCATATGCTTCGTAGTCGGTCAGTTTGAAGGCCATTGCAGCGCTCCCATGGATAGGTCAGGCCCGGCGGAGACTGCGGGAGCCTCCGGCGGGGAGTAAGGGCCGTCCCGGAAACTGTCCGGTGGACAGTTTCAGGCCCGAACGGGCGGAGCCCAAATTCGGCGGCATTTGTCAAAACGATGGAGCCCCAGGCCGGGACTCCGTTCAGGTTTACCCGATGAACGCCTTGTAGGCGGCCTCGTCCATCAGATCTTCCAACTGCGCGGCATCGGTGATCTTGATCTTGTAGATCCACGCCTCGCCCTCGGGATCCTCGTTCAACGCGCCCGGGTTGTCGGCCAGCGTCTCGTTCACCTCGAGAATTTCGCCATCGACCGGGGCATAGATCTCGGAGGCCGCCTTGACGGATTCGATCACCCCGATCTCGCCGTCCTTCGCGAACTCCTCACCTACGTCCTGCTGCTCGACGAACACCACCTCGCCCAGCTGCTCGGCCGCGTGCTTGGTGATGCCCAGCGTGGCCGTGTCGCCCTCGACCGTCAGCCATTCATGTTCTTCGGAATAATAGGTTGCCATGCTGTCTCTCTCCTGACTTCAACGCTTGTAATTCTGTTTGACGAAGGGCAGCGCCACGATCCGCGCCGGCTGCGCCTTGCCCCGGATGATCAAATTCACCTGTTCGCCCGGCTCGGTGTGGCCGGCAGCGACGTAACCCATCGCAACCGGGCCGCCGACCGTCGGGCCGAACCCGCCCGAGGTGATCTGACCGATCGTGTGGCCCTGCAGGTTCTGCACCTCGACCCCCTGTCGCGCCGGGGCGCGGCCATCGGGCTTGATCCCCACCAGCTTGCGCGCCGGGCCCTCGGCCAGTTCGCGCTGGATGCGGGCCGCGCCGGGAAAGCCACCCTCTTCCTTGCGCCGCTTCTGAATCGCCCAGGCCAGGTTGGCCTCGATCGGCGAAGTGCTTTGGTCGATGTCATTGCCGTAGAGGCACAGACCCGCCTCGAGCCGCAGGCTGTCGCGCGCGCCCAGGCCTGCAGGTTCGCAATCCTCGTGCGCCAGCAGGGCGCGGGTGACCTCGACCGCCTTGTCCTCGGGGATCGAGATCTCGTAGCCGTCCTCACCCGTGTAGCCCAGCCGCGAGATCCGGCATTCGACGCCGTCGATCGGGGCCACGGTGGTTTCCATGAACTTCAGATCGCGGGCCGCGGGGCACAGTGCGCCCACCACGTCCTCGGCTTTCGGGCCCTGAACCGCCACCAGCGCGCGGTCGAAGATCTCGGTCACCTCGACCCCGTCCAGATGCGCGCGCATGTGCGGAATGTCCTGATCGCGCAGCGCCGCGTTCACCACCACGAAGAAATGATCGCCCGCGTTCGACACGATCAGATCATCCATGATCCCGCCGTCCTCGTTGGTGAAGAACCCATAGCGCGCCTTGCCCTCGGGTAATGTCGCAAAAGCCTGCGGGCACAGCGCCTCGAGCTTCTCGCCCACATTCTCACCCCGCAGGATCACCTGACCCATGTGGCTCACGTCAAACAGCGCCGCCTTCTCGCGGCACTGCTTGTGCTCGCCCATGATCCCCAAAGGATACTGAACGGGCATCTCCCAGCCCGCAAAATCAACCAGCTTGCCTCCCAACTCAACATGAAGGTCATACAACGGCGTGCGCTTCATTCCAGGCATGTCAGTGTTCTTTCTTTTGGCAAAAGTGGCGCGATGGACCGGATCCAAAAGCGCATGGCTGGGAATAGCATGCCACGGCAGCCTTTCCGGATCGAGTCAGTGGAATTCTGGCTGGGCGACATGCATTTTCCGGTACCGGCAACTTCGCGGCTGGCGGTGTTCCGTCCGATTTCAGATCGCAGGTATTCATCACGGCCTAAATCGCTCATGGACAAGGAGTATACATCTGCATGCTGCAGCTTTGTGTCGTATAGGAAACTTTTTTCCGTTACGCAACAGCTGAAATTGCAATATACACGGTCGGCGGCCCCGTACTTCAGCGATCGGCAAGTGCCGCCTCCAAGGCCTTCAACCCCGTCACCAGATCGGCCTCGGCGGTATCCTCCGCGAAGTCATGACTGATACCGTTGATGGATGGCACGAACAGCATTCCGACCGGCATCAAGGCTGCCACGTTCGAAGCATCGTGCAAGGCCCCGGATGGCATGACCCGCCAGTTGCCGGGCGCGACGGTCTGGGCTCCGTGTTCCAGCGACCGCCGGAGGGTCGGATCCATTTCAACCGGCTCGATGCCCAGCATTGGCCCGAACTGCGCATCGCCCCCGATGGATTCACTGACCTCTTGGGCGGTCGTACGAACGATGCTTTCCATTCGGGCCAGACGATCCGTGTCCTGATCGCGCCACTGCATCGAGAAACGGACCCGGCCAGGAACGATCGAAGAGGCATTCGGAGACAATTCGACGTGTCCGATCGTCCAGACCGTCTGCGGGGTCACCACGTTGCGGAACCGCTCGTTGATCAGGCCATTGAAGATCGTCAGAGCCTGGAACGCGTCTCGGCGCAGGTGCATCGGTGTCGTGCCGGCGTGGTTCTGCTGGCCGGAAAACTCGATGACCATGTCGCGAATACCCACGATGTCCGAGACCACACCGATGGCCTCGGCGTTGGCATCCAGAATCGGACCCTGCTCGATATGCATTTCGATGAACCCGGTGAATTGGGCGGGGTTCACAAGATCCTGCGTCAGACTTTGCATCCGAGCGCGCGCGTCACCGAACCGTATGCCCGCGTGGTCGGTCAGGTCGTCGGCCTGCGCAAAGGGCAACTTGCCGGACCAGATGGCTGATCCGGTCGTGACGCCGAACCGGCCCTCCTCATCCTGAAAGCTGACCACCGAGATCGGGCGCGGGCTGGAGCGAGCCAGCTCCAACGCGGCGATCACGCCCAGCGCGCCATCCAGCCAACCGCCCTCGGGCTGGCTGTCTGAATGCGATCCCATCAAAAGCGACGGCGCGGACGCCAGACCGAACAGGTTTCCGACCGGATCAAAATGCGGTTGCAGCCCGGCCTCCTGAAACCGGTCGGCCAACCATCGCCGCGCCGCAATGTCCGCGTCTGAAAATGCCGGGCGCACGACGCCCTTACCCACCCCCGCAGCCCCGAATTCCCGCAGCTTATGCAGATCATCCAGAAACCTCTGCGCATTTACGGCCATTGCGCTGTCCTTTCTTGTCGCTTGCCGCAACTCTATCGCCCGGCGGTCCGCCCGCAAGCCCGGTTGCAGGCTGTCCCGGTTTTTTGACGGCAACCGGCCGAACACCTCTGGCCCCTGCGGGCAAGCTGCCCTAAGACTTCGGGCCAAGAGGGACCGACATGTCATACATCACATTGGTACGCCACGGGCAGGCCAACACCACCGCACGGGACGAAGACAGTTATGACAAGCTCAGCGAGCTTGGGCATCAGCAGGCGCGCTGGCTCGGGGCCCATCTGCGCGAGACCAAAGCCCATTATCCACGGGTGTTTTGCGGCACCCTGACCCGGCATGTGGAAACGGCCGCAAGCATGGGGCTGCCGGAACCCGTCCGCGATGCACGTCTGAATGAAATCGAGTATTTCACTCTTGCGCAATTGTTCCAGGAACAGCACGGCGTGACGATCCCGACGGACCGCGAAGGTTTCGTTCAGCACCTGCCGCTGACCTTCAAGGCCTGGGCCAACGGCGACATTCGGAACGCGCCCGAAACCTTCGAGCAGTTTGAAACCCGCGTCTCGGACGCTCTGCGGGAAATCCATGACGGCGACGGGCCGGCCATCGTGGTGACCTCGGGTGGGTTGATCTCGATGGTGGTGCGGCAGGCGATGGGGCTGGACATTCCGGCGATGGCGCGCGTGGCCCTTGCCATCATGAACACCTCATTGCATCGTCTGCACCCGATCGGAGCGGACCTGAGCCCGGTTCTGTTCAACGCGGTTCCGCATCTGGAAGCGCCGGACCGGCATTTCGCCCAGACCCACCTTTAACCGGATCGGAGGTCCCAGATGCAGATCTACTACGCACCCCGCACTATCTCGATCGCCGTCGTCATCGCGCTGGAGGAAGCCGGTCTGGATTATGAGGCGATTAAACTGGACTTCGCTGCGGGCGAGCAGACGACGGCGGCCTACAAGCAGATCAACCCCAAGGGCCGCGTTCCCGCTCTGGTGGTCGATGGTGGCATTCTGACGGAAACCGGCGCTCTGCTTGAATTCATCGCAGCCAAGGCCCCGAAGGCCGGGCTTGTTCCGGACGATCCGGTCCTGGCCGCTCGGATGCGCGAGGTGATGTACTACCTGGCCTCGACTATGCATGTGAACCATGCGCACAAGATGCGCGGTCACCGTTGGGCGGATCAGGAGTCCAGCTGGCAGGACATGAAGGACAAGGTGGCCCAAACAATGACCGAGTCCTGCGCTTACATCTCGTCAAACGGGCTGCGCGGCCCGCTTGTTTTGGGCGAGGCATTCTCGCTGGCTGACGCCTATCTCTACGTGGTTTGCAGCTGGTTGGAAGGTGACGGGGTCGATGTCACGACCTTTCCCAAGATCCAGGCCTTCCGCGCGGCGATGGAGGCCCGACCCTCGGTTCAGGCGGTACGGGCCGCCGGAATGCTCTGACAAAAGGACATCGCATGACACATCTTTGGGTCCGGGCTGAACAACGCCCGAACGAGGAACGGGTGGGGCTGACGCCCGAAGGCGCGGCGCAATTGATCGCGGCGGGCATCCGCGTGACGGTCGAGGAAAGCCATGTCCGCGCCATCCCGATCGACGGCTACCGCGACGCGGGCTGTGAGATTGCGCCGGAGAACTCGTGGCCGGATGCGCCGCTGGATGCGATCATCTTCGGCCTGAAGGAACTGCCCGAGGACGGCACGCCGCTGCCGCATCGCCACATCATGTTCGGCCATGCCTTCAAGGGCCAGCATTCGGGCCGCAAGCTGCTGGAGCGGTTCAAGGCCGGTGGTGGCACGCTGTATGACCTGGAATACCTGGTGGACGAGACCGGGCGGCGGGTCGCGGCCTTCGGCTATTGGGCCGGGTATGCCGGCGCGGCGGTCACGCTCAAGACTTGGGCGGCGCAGCAGCGCAGTGAGATCTGTGGCCCCGTCGGCGTCTATCCCGGCAAGGACGCGTTGAACGCCGAACTTCTGGCCGAGCTCGACGCCACCGGCGCTCCCCGCCCCCGCGCCATCGTCATCGGCGCGCTTGGAAGGGTCGGCACCGGCGCGTCCGATCTGTGCGAGGCGATGGGGGTCGAGGTGACCAAATGGGACATGGCCGAAACCGCCGATGGCGGGCCGTTCCCGGAGATCCTCGAACACGACATCTTCCTGAACTGCATCTTCGCGCGGCCGGGAACACCGGTCTTTGTCCCGCGCGAGGCGCTGAATGCCCCGCGCAAGCTGACCGCCATCGGCGACGTGGCCTGCGACCCCGACAGCGACTACAACCCGGTGCCAGTCTATGACCGCGCCACCACATGGGAAGAACCCGCCCTGCGCGTGGCCACCGACCCGGTTCTCGACGTCATGGCCATCGACAACCTGCCCTCGATGCTGCCGGTCGAAAGCTCGGAAGACTACGCCGCGCAGCTTCTGCCCTCGTTGCTGACCCTGACCGACCTGACCTCGGGCGTTTGGGCGCGGGCCGAGGACACCTTCAAATCCCATATCGAAAGGATCTGAGCCATGACGATTCACTGGTGTGGCACCGGCCTGTCGGCCATCCCCGGCCTGCGCCGCCTGATCGAGGCCGGCCACAAGGTCACCGTCTGGAACCGGACCGTCGGCAAGGCCCGCGCCGAGGTCGGTGACCTGACCGACGACATCCGGGCCTTCGACATTGATGCGCTGGGCGCGGTGCTGGAAAAGGGCGACGTGATCGTCTCGATGCTGCCGGGCGACTGGCACGTGCCGCTGGCGGAACTGGCGATCGAGAAGGGCGCGCATTTCGTCTCGTCCTCCTACATCGCGCCCGAGATGCGCGCGCTGGACGACAAAGCCCGCGAGGCCGGCGTCGCGCTGGTCAACGAGGTCGGGCTGGACCCGGGCATCGACCACCTGATGGCCCATGCGCTGGTGGACGATTACCGCGCGTCCGACGCCTTCGACCCGGAAAACCACCTCAGCTTCATTTCCTATTGCGGCGGCATCCCCAAGAACCCCAACCCGTTCCGCTACAAGTTCAGCTGGTCGCCCTTGGGTGTGCTCAAGGCGCTGCGTTCGCCCTCGCGGTCGATCCGCGACTATGCCCCGCTGGACGTGGCCCGGCCCTGGGACGCGATCAGCACCTATGTCGCGCCGCTTCCCACGCCCGAGAGCTTCGAGGTCTATCCGAACCGCGATTCAATCCCCTTCATGCAGCAGTACCATTTCGAGGAGCACTGGCCGGTCAAGGAGTTCGTCCGCGGCACCCTGCGGCTGAACGGCTGGTCGGATGCCTGGTCGGACGTGTTCCGCGAGATCGAAACGCTGGAAGGCCCCGAGGGCGATGCCCGGCTCAAGGAAATGTCCGACCAGTTCTGGGCCGAGAACGCCTATGAAGAGGGTGAGCCGGACCGCGTCGTGCTCTGTGTCGGGCTGAAGGCCGAGAAGGATGGCAAGGCCGTCTGGCACAAGACCTACGTGATGGACGCCTGGGGCGACGCGCGCGGCAGCGCGATGGCGCGTCTGGTGTCGATCCCGGTTTCGCTGGCGGTCGAGGCGGTGCAGGACCGCGCCATTCCCGCCGGTGTCCATGCCGCGCCCAGCGATCCGAAACTGGTTCAGGCCTGGATGGCCGAGATCGACAAGCTGGCACAGCACCTGCAGGTGGTCGACCACCTGGCCTGAACCAACCAAAAAGCCATTCCGGACGCACCGGAATGGCTTTTTTCTGGTATTGTGACCGACCGTTCGATCGGCGCCTGTGGTTCAGATGTAGCGCTCGATCGTTTCCTCAAGATCGCTGCGGGTAATGCCAAGCTCGGACAGCTGCCGGTCATCCAGACCACTCAGATGTTGCGCCGCGCGTACGATGTCATCCTTGACCGCCCGGATGCGCATGGCGCGATCGAACAGTAGCAGCGCGCTGGCGGATGGGCAGGGTTGTTGAGTCGGTTGCATTGTGTCGAGCATCGGGTGTTTCCTCCCAGTTTGGCCGGTGTCCTGTTGGGGCGCGGCCCTGGTTACTGCGTAAACGCGGCGCGCTGATAGACGCTCTGATAGGCCGTTTGGGGGATGTCTGAGCGGGAGATGCCGATATCGTGGAGCTGCTGGTCGCTCAGGCGTTCGAGGTCACGGACCGTCTTCGCAAAGATCTGCTTCCGAAACCGTTCTGTCTTGGCCTCGGCGTATTTTGCAAAAAGGTCATGAAACAGGCTGTGGTTCGACTGTGTGGTTTGTGCGGTTGCCATTGGTTTGTCCTCCTGAAAACCGAACTGCATTGCAGTACTGTCATCAGATAAAAGGACGCCGCGTTAACGGTTCCGGACCAACGGATTAAGCTTTGTTAACCTGACGTCAGGATGGGCAGAGTCACTGACCGGATGGCAGGGCCACCCGGATGGCGAAGGCGGTGGCGGGGTCGATCTGCGGGTCAGCAAGAAGCGCCCGCAGCGCAGGTGCAAGCGTGTCATCTCCCCAATCGCGCGTGGCCAGGGCGATCTGCCCGGCCGTGTTTTGGTCGTGCGCCATCTCGTCGACAAAGATATCCAGGATTTTCCCGCGGTGTTCCGGCATCGCTTCGCCGCCGTCGATCAGCGCCACGATGATTGCCTGCCGATCCTTTGGGGAAAGCGGGCTGGCGGTCAGAGCCTCCTCGATCGTGCTCAGGGCTTGGTCGCCGTCGATTTCGATACCGGCAAGCGCCCATTCGCGCAGGTTGAACCCTCCGGTGGCGACCGCCTTTGGATAGACCGCGCGCACCGCCTTTGCCGCGGCCGGATCAGATTGCAGGCCCAGCAGCCGGATCGTTGCCGGGGCATAGGCTACGCGATTCAGGCTCCGCAAATCGCGCAGAAGATCCGGGGTTGCAGCAGCATCGCGCAGGTCGCGCACAGCCGCATAGGGTGCCCGGTGGAGTTCGATGAGAGCGGTGTTCCGCAACAACCGGTCACCGGAACTCAGATAGGCGGCGAAAAACGCGGCGCGCTCGGCGGATCGGGATCCGTCCAACCGCCAGCCTTGGCCTTGCCCCTGTACCTCGACAACAAAACCGGACCGCTGCGGCGTCATCAGAAACCCTTTGGTCCAGGATTGATCAAAGGCGCGCCCGGCCTTGTCCCGGCTGCCGGGGCCATAGATCATCAGGACCACCCGGTCAGGATCAGCCCGCAGAGCATTTCGAGTGCTGCTGTCCACCAGAAACGGTATCTGGGGGAGGTCCGAAACCTCGTCCCAACTGCCTTTCAGCAACCCGACAGGTGCATAGCGGAAAGGGTCGTCGGGCGCGGGCGCGGCCAGAACAATGACCGAAGCAGACAACAACCGGTCGGCCAGAGAGTTTTCGGGAAGCGACAGACAAACAGTGCAGGCCAGCGCCGGACGCTGCGGCCACGCCGGAACGGCCATAAGGGCCAACACCAATATCGTCTTCAACATCCGCGGCATCTGGCGCCCCTGCTGTGGACCGGGCGCTGTGCCATACACGGCGCCCTCTGCCCCGGAGCATAGCGCAGAAACACCGTGCGGGCGACCAAGTCTACATCAGGTCGTTCTCGACATCTTCGGCCGAGATGCCCAACGCGTCCAACCCGTTCTCAAGGTGGTCCGACAGATGCGGCGTGCCGATCAGGTAATCCGCACATGGCGTCGATGCCTCGGCCTTGGCCGTAGCGATCGCCTCGCTGAGGTCGTCCGGGAAAAAGCTTTCACGTCCAATCCACATGATCGCGACCAACTCGGCTTGCTCGTCCTCGTCCATGCGATCGATAAAAGCCCGCAGCTCGCCCTCGGCGCGATCCAGTTCGCGGCCCATCATGGCGACCTGGGCGACTTTGGTTGGCGAGATTTCCAGCATTGGTTTCAACTCCTCTGTCCGCAATTGGAGTCCATCTCAACCATTGCACAGCGCCTGCGTCCTTGATCTTGCGCAAACTGCAGATCGTCACTCGTGCGGGCGCGAGACGGGGTGAGATGGCACCGGTGCGGTGCGGAACGGTCGGAAGGTGGCCTTCTTGACCCACAGTTTCAGTGCCTGCCAGTGGATCAATGCAACCGCCCGCCGCGCGCCAAACGGGCGTCGCAGCAGCGAACGAAGGATCGCGCCATTGGTGAGAGGTTGCCGGATGCCCGTGAGCGTGGCAATCAAACCGCCCCCGTCGCGGCCGTAGTCGATCCAAACCCCGACCCGATCCGGGCGCAGGTCGAACCGGAAAGTGTAGGTGCCCTCGATCTTTTGAAAGGGCGAGACATGCATGACCTTGGTCGCGCAAATCCGGTCAGAAGGAGCGATCACGTCAAACCCCGGCTTGTGGCAGACATAGCTGTGCCGCGTTCCGTGAGTGTTGGTGACCTCGGCCACCACGGCAAACAGTGCGCCTGCGTCATTCAGGCAAAACCAGAAACTGACCGGGTTGAATACGTGGCCCAGCACCCGGGGTTGGGTCAGCAACAGAACCTGCGCGGGTTGGGGGATTTGCATCGCCCGCAGACTGTCGCGGAGCCACGGGGCACCCCGACCATCGCCAGGCACACCTCCATGATCGCGGGTCCGCCAGCCGGTGAGGTTGGGTCTATCTACCGAAAACAACGCGGGCGTTTCCGCCGCCTGTTCGGGATCCAGCAGGATGTAGTCGACCGAGTAGCGAAAGGCGTTCTCGATGGCACCTTTCCTTCCGTGAAAGGTATGGGCCGGAACGAAGTCGATTTCTGGCATGGTCGGACTGATCTTTTCTAGCGGTCAACATTCTGGATCGGCTGCGTTTTTCAGCGAACATCCATGATCATGATACGAAAAAAACGCGCGACCGGATCAAAAATCTCGGGCAGGCGTGATCCGACTTGGGTGCGGCACCGTAATACAGTTATGTTTACCGAGATGGACACCGTTGTTCCGGACGATGTCGCGACCGCCCCGGCGGCGCGGCCGGCTGGGCGCGGCACGAAACGAACCAAGGGATCGTCGGTGAACGGCACGAAGAATAATGGCGCGGCAAGATGCGAGTGGGTGTCCCACGTCCAACGCATCCGGCAGTCGCAGGATCAGGCGGCGTTTGCCGAGCTGTTCCAACACTTTGCCCCTCGGGTCAAAGCGTTCCTGATCCGGTCGGGTTCGGACGCGACGTTGGCCGAGGAATGCGCGCAGGAAGTCATGGCCACGTTGTGGCACAAGGCGCATCTGTTTGATCCGTCACGGGCTACCGTGGCTACATGGGTCTTTACGATCGCGCGGAACAAACGCATCGACGCCATTCGCAAACAGCGGCGTCCTGAACCGGAAGAACTGACATGGGGTCCCGAAGCGGAACCCGAACAGGAAGACGTAATCGCGCTGCAACAGGAAACGGCGCAACTGAAAACGGCCCTGCTGCAATTGCCCGAGGCACAGCGGGAACTGATCGAGAAGGCGTATTTTGGTGACCTGAGCCATCGCGAGATCGCCTCGCAGACCGGGCTTCCGTTGGGCACCATCAAATCGAGAATTAGGCTGGCGCTGGACCGCTTGCGCCACGCGATGAACTGAGATGATAGAGATGAGCAAAGAGATCAAACATCACCTGACGGACGACCTGCTGATGGCCTACGCCTCGGGCACACTGCCCGAAGCGTTCGACCTGATGGTCGCGACCCACCTGTCCCTGTGCGACCATTGTCGCGCCCGCGCCGAGAGTTATGACGCGGTGGGTGGACACATGCTTGAGGACCAGGTCGAAGCCGCACCTTTGTCCGCGGATGCCCTGTCATCGACAATGGCTCTGATCGCGCAGGGTGCTCCGACCCCCAAGCCCGCGCGCGCGAAATGCGACGTTCTGCCGGCCCCATTGCAGGATTACGTCGGCGGTGACGTGCACAGCATCCGCTGGAAGCCGATTGGGATGGGCGTCAAGCAGGCCATTCTGCCAACATCGCGCGACGCTACGGCGCGCCTGTTGTTCATCCCGGCCGGTGCGGCGGTACCGGACCACGGCCACAAGGGCATGGAACTGACCATGGTTCTGCAAGGCGCGTTTTCCGACGAGGTGGATCATTTCGCCCGCGGCGATGTCGAGATTGCAGACGAGGATCTGGAACACACACCCGTGGCCGACATGTCCGAGGACTGCATCTGCCTGGCGGTGACCGACGCTCCGCTGAAGTTCAACAGCCTGATCCCACGATTGGTGCAGCCCTTCCTGCGAATCTGAACGGCCTCTCGGTTGTGCTAGGCTTGGAGCCGGGAATCACCGGGAGGATATGCAGAATGTTGAAACAAGCTCTGGCAGCCCTGTTCATTGCCGTTGTGGCCCTGCCGGCCTCGGCCCAAAGGACGGCCGAGGTGAAATTCCAGCCCGGAAACTTCGGCACAATGGTCAACGGCACCATTACGGGTGATGAATATTTCGACTACGTGCTGGGTGCGAAAGGCGGGCAGGAATTGTTTGCCGAACTTCAGGTCAGTGATACCAACGGCAGCGGCGTAGTCTACTTCAACATCCTGCCGCCGGGCAGCGACGGGGTAGCGATCTACAACGGCTCGATCGACGGCAACACAGCCCGGATCACCCTGCCCGAGGACGGAGACTATACCATCCGCGTCTACCTTATGGGCAACGACCGGGATACCGGCAAGACCGTCGGCTACAACCTGGACCTGTCGATCCAGTAGGCCTCAGCCCTCGGACTTGCCCAGCGGCACCACGTTGGCGTGGTCCTCGGGGGCCAGTTCCTCGAAATCGAAATTGTCCAGCCGCTGCGCGCGGCGACCGGCCTTTTCGGCGCTAATCTTGATTTCCGAGATATCCTTGGCCGCCTGTCCAAAGTGACGATCCAAGTTGCCGACCCGTTCTCCGAGGCGTTCCACATCCTTGTGCAGCAGGCCAAGCTCCTTGCGGATCGCGCCCGCCTGTTCGCGCATCCGCGCGTCCTTGAGGATGGCCCGCATCGTGTTCAGCGTGGCCATGCAGGTGGTCGGCGAGACGATCCAGACCCGTTTCGAGAAACTCTCCTGCACCAGTTCGGGGAACTTGGCGTGCAACTCGGCATAGACAGCCTCGGAGGGCAGGAACATCAGCGCCCCGTCGGCGGTTTCACCGTCCAGAATGTACTTGGTCGAGATGTCAGTGATGTGCTTGCGCACCGTGCTGCGGAACATCTGCACCGCCGCCTTCAACTCCATGTCATTGCCCGCGCCCACCAGCGCCTCGTAGGCCTCCAGCGGGAACTTGCTGTCGATCACGATGGGGCCCGGCGGGTTGGGCAGGCGGATCAGGCAGTCGGCGCGTTTGCCGTTCGACAGGGTGGCCTGCAGCACATAGCTGTCCGAGGGCAGCGCTTTGGACACGATGTCGTTCAGCTGGATCTCGCCGAAGGCACCGCGGGTCTGCTTGTTCGACAGGATATCCTGCAGCGACAGCACGTCGCCCGACAGCTTGGTGATGTTGTCCTGCGCCTTGTCGATGGCGGCCAGACGCTCTTGCAGCTGGGTCAGCGAGGTCGCTGTCTGCTTCGACGACCCATGCAGGGTTTCCTTCATCCGCTCCTGCATCTCGGCCAGCGCGCGGGCGGATTTCATGGCGTTGTCGGCCAGCCGGTCGTTCATCTGCTGCTGCACCGCCGACAGCCGCGCCTCGACCGTCTGGATCACCTGCACCTGCGCATTGGCCTGCGTGTCCGAGACATGCTGCAACCCGCCGCGCAATTGCTCCTGCCCCTGCCCCAACTGCTGCACATGCTGGCCCAGATAGGCCAGCTGCTGCGCCAGCGGCTCGGCCATCCGGGCCGAGCGGTTCGCGGCGCGCAGGGCCAGAAACAGCAGGACGAGGATCAGCAGAACTACCCCCGCCCCGATCAGGGCGGCCATCACCATGGGATCGTTCAGTGAATATTGGGTGCCTGCGATTTCTATCATCTCAACCTGCGCGTTCTTGTTTTGTTTCTTCTTCTCTACCGCCGACCGGCGGCCGGATCAACTGCGGCCGAACAAGCGCTCGATATCGCTCAGCTTCAGTTCCACGTAAGTCGGCCGCCCGTGGTTGCACTGGCCCGAATGGGGCGTGGCCTCCATCTCGCGCAGCAGGGCGTTCATCTCTTCGGCGCGCATTCGGCGGCCCGAGCGGACCGAGCCATGACAGGCCACCCGGCTGAGGATCGCCTCGATCCGCGCCTGCACCGTCTGGCTTTCGCCCTGATCGGCCAGCTCGTCCAGAATATCCAGGATCATCGCCCGCGCGTTGACCTCCCCCAAAATGGCCGGGGTTTCGCGCACCGCCAACGCTCCGCCGCCGAAGGGCTCGATGGTCAGACCCAGGCGCGACAGGTCATCGGCCACCGCGAGCAGGCGGGCGCAGTCGCCCTCGGACAGTTCCACGATCTCGGGGATCAGCAGCGCCTGCGCGGCCACGCCGTTCTCGGCCATCTGTTTCTTGAGTTTCTCATAGACCAGCCGTTCATGCGCGGCGTGCTGGTCCACGATCACCATGCCGTCGGCGGTCTGGGCGATGATGTAGTTTTCATGCACCTGCCCGCGCGCGGCCCCCAGGGGCAGATGCTCGGGCGGGGTCTGATCGGGCTGCGCGGGTTCGGCCACGGGCTCGACCACGCTGCCGCTGTAGGCATTGGCCAGATCGGCAAAGCCGGGTGCCTGCGCCTGATAGGCCACGGCCCGTGTCGCGGGCGAGGGCCGGTCCATCTGATAGACCCGCACGGGTGCCACCGGGGCCGGTTCGGGCCGCATCGCGCCCAAGGTCGCGTTGGCCACGGTGGTCGAGGCGCGGTGCCCCGCCTCGGCCAGCGCGTGCCGCAGGCTGGAGACGATCAGCCCCCGCGCCACGCCGGGATCGCGGAACCGCACTTCGGATTTCGCGGGGTGCACGTTCACGTCCACCAGCGTTGGCTCGCAGTCGATGAACAGCGCCGCCGCCGGGTGGCGGTCGCGGCTGAGGAAATCGAAATAGGCGGCGCGCAAGGCCCCGGTCAGCATCTTGTCGCGCACCGGGCGGCCGTTGACGAACAGGAACTGCGCCACTGCTGCCCCGCGCGAATAGGTGGGCAGGGCCGCGTAACCATAGAGCCGGATCCCCTCGCGGGTGGCGTCGATCCGCAAAGCATTCTCGGCGAACTCTCGCCCCAGGATGCGGGCCAGCCGGGCGTGCAGCGCGTCGAACAGGTCTCCGTTTTCGCGGTCGGCGCGGAACACCACGCGCCCCTCGCCCCCGCCCGAGACATCGCGCAGGGTGAAGGTGATGGAGGGTTCCGCCATGGCCAGCCGCTTGACCGTGTCCGAGATCGCCTGCGCCTCGGCCCGGTCGGTGCGCATGAATTTCAGCCGCGCGGGCGTGGCATAGAACAGGTCGCGCAGCTCGACCACGGTGCCCGCCCGCAGGGCGGCGGGCTTGACGCCTTCCATCTTGCCGCCGGCGACGCGGATCTGGGCCGCCTCGGCCCCCGGCGCGCGGCTGGTGATGGTCAGACGCCCAACCGCGCCCAACGAGGGCAGCGCCTCGCCGCGGAACCCGAAGGTGTGGATGTTGAGCAGGTCGGACCCGTCGATCTTGGAGGTCGCGTGGCGCGACAGGGCCAGCGGCAGATCCTCGGGCGCGATGCCGCACCCGTCGTCGGTGACGCGAATCAAGGTCTTGCCGCCGTCGGCGATGTCGATGGCGATCCGGGTCGCTCCGGCGTCGATCGCGTTCTCCACCAGTTCCTTGACGGCGGAAGCGGGGCGTTCGACCACTTCACCGGCGGCGATGCGGTTGATCGCGGCCTCGTCGAGTTGCCGGATTACCGGGCGATTTTCGCTGATATTGGGTTTTGCCTGCGCCATACCGCTAGACCTAGCACAATCGCACACGATTCTGCCACCGGTTTACGCTGCTTTGGTATAGGGGGTCGGATCGCCCGGCCAATCGAGATGCGCAACCCGAATTGGTTGCCAAAAGTTTCACGATTGCCCGGACGATCCGTGGTGAGTGGTGGTCATTAACTGTGTAATGGCGCGGTGTCTAACATGGTGCGTTGGACAAATCTGCTTAAGGTTCGCTTGCCCCGTTTGGTGGGCAAAGTTTGGCCGATCACCGACCGGAGCGGGTGGCGGGAACACGCCGGGTCAGCCCGGACCCGGCGCTGCAGCGCGCATACGGCAGGGGCCGAACACGGCCGCGACAGCCAGAATCAGGCCGGACATGGTGGCAATCATCCCGGCCGCACTGACGGCGTCCGATCCGCCCAACCACAGCGGGCCATATCCAGCCAGGACATAGCCGGACACGGCGGACAGGATGGCGAAGACAACACTCCAGGCAATCTGGGTCTCAAGCCGGTCGGTCATCATCCGGGCGGCGGCCGGCGGGCAGATGAACATTGCGATCACGATGATCGAGCCGACGGCATCAAACGCGGCCACGGCTGCAATCGCCGCCGCAATCACCAGCGCCATTCCCAGCGCCCCGGTTCGAATTCCGATCGTCCGGGCAAAGCCTTCGTCGAATGTCGAGATCTTGAGCGGCCGCCAGAATAGCCAGACGAACAGGCTGACACCCACCAATGTTAGGGCGATCCGAGCAAGCTCGGGTGGCAGGCCGGCCAGCGCAACCGGATCCAGCAGCGAGGACCAGCCGGTCGCGTCGAGCCAGATCAGGCTTTCCAGGCTGCCATAGAGTGCGTGCTCAACATCCAGATGAACGCTCGAGGTGTCGGTCTGTTCCAACAGCAGCACCCCTCCAGCAAACATAGTGGTGAATACGACGCCCATTGCGGCGCCCGGTTCTATCTGGCCCAACCTCCGGATGGTCTCGATCAGCACAACGGCGACAACCGCCGCGCCGGCGGCGCCCAGCATCATCGGCCAGGTCGAGATCGCGCCGGTGACGAGAAAGGCCACGACGATTCCGGGCAGAACCACATGACTGATTGCGTCGCCGATCAGTGCCTGTTTGCGGAGTACAAGGAAGTTTCCGGGCAATGCGCAGGCGATGGCTGCAAAGGTTCCGATCAGCAGCGGCGTCAAGGACAGGGGAACAAACTCTTCACCGCTCATGGGCGAACCTCCCGTGGCCCGCCGATGCGGCGGTCGATGTCGTCGATCTGGTCACGGGTCAAAACCGTTTCGATGTCGCGCAATCCGTCATACAGGGCAGCGGCTGCCTCGTGCGCATTGTCGGCGCGTACGATTTCCCAGCGTTTCTCGTCGCGCAGCGCCTTGGCCGCCTGCGCTCTGCCGGCATCCGTAGCCACCCCGTCGGGCCGGGCAAGTCCGGCCTGACGCAGCAGGCGCAACGTGTAGGGCTCATAGATGTTCTGGCCTTGAGCAAGCGCCAGCAACCCCTGACGGATGTGAACCCGTCGCTGGAACCGCAGATGCCGCACGATCGCGGCCAACACGCCGCGCACCGGAGCCAGAAACAGCGATACGACAAAAAAGCCAAAGCTGAACAGGACGATGATCGGTCCGGTCGGCAAGTTGGGCGCTGAGGCGGACACCGCCGCACCCAGATAGCCCGACAACCCGCCGATGACCCCAGACAACAGCACCACATGGTCGGACCGGTCCGACCAGAACCGCGCCGTGACCGCGGGTATGATCAGCAAAGCCACGATCAGGATCAATCCAACGATTTTCAGCCCGACAACCGTGACCGCCATGACAAGCCCCATCATCGCAAGGTCGATGCGATGCACTGGCAGCCCCAAGGCGGCCGCATATTCGGAATCGAACGCCACCATCATCATGGGACGGCGGATAATCATGACGAGCAGCAGCGTTGCAGCGCCGCCGATCGCGATGATCAGAGCGTCCGACCACAGCATCCCGGCCGTCGAGCCCAGCAAGAATCCCTCAAGCCCGGCCTGTCGGCCCACCCCCATGGTCTGGATGATTGTCAGCAGAACGATACCGAAGCCGAAGAAGACCGACAGGACCGCCCCGATCGCCGCGTCCTCGGCCAGACGGGTGCGGCGGATCAGCCAGTTCATGCACAACAGACCCACGGCGGCCGAAATCGCCGAGCCGCTCAGCAGTCCGATCAGGTTTCGCCCGGTTCCGCCCAGCGCCACCAATACCATGAAGGCGATGCAGACGCCCGGAAGGGTCGCGTGGCTAATTGCGTCACTAACCAGCGCCCGCTTACGCAGAAACAGGAAGGTGCCTGTCACGCCAGCCGAAAACCCAAGCAGCGTGGCCCCGATGGCAACCAATGTGGCGTTGTACCCCAATTGCAGGGTCAGTGCGTCCCACAGCATGTGTCAGCCCGCAGCGCCCGAGATCTGGTCGATCTGGGCGGTGGCCAGCCGGCCTCCATACGCGGCTTGAAGAGTCTCGGCGGTAAAGGCCTGCTCCACCGGGCCCTCGGCGACCTTGCGGGTATTGATCAGGAACACGTGGTCGAAATAATCCGTGACCGTGGCAAGGTCATGGTGGACCACGACCACCGTCTTGCCGGCTTCCCTAAGGGACTTGAGGACCGAGATGATGGCTTTTTCGGTGGCGGCATCGACCCCGGCAAACGGTTCATCCAGCAGGTACAGATCGGCATCCTGAGCCAGTGCGCGCGCCAGGAACACCCGTTGCTGCTGACCACCCGAAAGCTGGCCGATCTGGCGGTCCGCAAACTCATGCATCCCGACCCGATGCAGACACTCCATCGCGTGGGCCATGTGTCGCATCCGGACCCGGCCCAGCAAGCCCAGTTCCCGCGACAGGCCCATCAGGACCACATCGATGACCCGCGTCGGGAAATCCCAATCGACGCTGGCGCGCTGCGGCACATAGGCGATACGGGCCCGCTGCCGGTCCAACGACTTGCCGAACACCAGCACCTGGCCTGACAGCGGCTTGACGATGCCCAGCGCCGCCTTGAGCAGCGTCGATTTGCCAGCGCCGTTCGGTCCGATGATGGCCGTCATGGCCCCGGGCTGCACCGTCATATCTACCGAGAAAATGGCCGGTTTCTGGCCGTAGGATACCGTCATCCCCCGGATCACAAGCGGGCTGTCCTGCACCGTCAGGTCCCCGTTTGATGCCGATTTTCCAGCCGCAAGCTCCAACATGGTCAGAGCCCCGCCGACAGTTTGCCGGACATGCCGCGTTCGGGCACATCCGCACCCAGGCCCCGTGCAATGACCGTGATGTTGTGATCCAGCATCCCGATATAGGTGCCCTCATAGGTACCCGGCTCGCCCATGGCGTCCGAATACAACTCACCCCCGACCGAGACGGTATGACCCTTCGCCGCCGCACCCTCGATCAACGCCCGCATCGACCGATCCGAAACCGAACTTTCCACAAAGACGGCGGTCAGGTTGCGCGCGACCAAAGTGTTGACCAATTCTCCGATCCGGTTCAGCCCCGCCTCGGACTGGGTCGAGATACCCTGGATCCCCAACACTTCGAACCCGAATTCCTCGCCGAAATAGGCAAAGGCGTCATGGGCGGTGACCAGCACCCGGTTGTCTTTGGGCACCTGGGCCAGCACCTTTTTCCCATAAGCGTTCAACTGATCGATTTCAGCCAGAAAACGCTGGGCGTTGGCGGCGAAATAAGCGGCGGAGTCTGGCCGCACGTCGGTCAGCGCTTTCTGCACCTCGACCACGACGTCTTTCCACAAGACCGGGCTCATCCATACATGCGGATCGTATTTGTCGGCATAGTCGACATGCGCACGCAGTTTCGACTTGTCGATGGCATCCGCCACGGCAACGACTTTGCGTTTGCGCCCAAGGTCGTGGAAGAAGTCTTCCATCTGTGCCTCAAGATACAAGCCGTGCCACAAGACCAGGTCGGCCCTTGTCGCGGCAACGATATCGCTGCGGGTCTGGCGATAGCCGTGCGGGTCGACTCCGGGCCCCATCAGCCCTTTGACTTCGACCTGATCACCGCCGACCTGCTGCACGGCGTCCGCAATCATTCCGGTCGTCGCCACGACCTTCAGCGGCGCCTCGGCCCACGCCGCCAAGGGCAGCGCGGCACCAAGAGCAAGAGCAAAAAGAAAACTGCGGCGAATCATATGTGACCTCGTTCCGAGTACCAGTTGAGAATGAATATGCGAACCATTCGCAACTAAGTCAACCATGTTGCGAATTACTCGCAAGAAAAAGCCGAATTTGTCCAATTGGTCAAAAAAGTGGCCAAAGGCGTCCGGTTTGCCTTTCCTTTGGCCGTTTCCCGTGCGATTTTGGCGCAAACCTCCCAAAGGACGTGACAATGGATACGCAGAGCTCAGAAAGCCCCGTGCGCACCGCGCATCTGCCGCAAGTGACCGAGCCCCGAAACCCCGGCATGGATCTGGACCTGGATTGGGTGCGCGCCGTACAGGCCAACACCTCGGCCATCGAACGCCGCGCCGCGACCCTGCCCGGGCGCCGGTCGGTCAAGAAAGAGCATCAGGCCGCGTGGCTGCTGAAGGCGATCACCATGATCGACCTGACCACCCTGTCGGGCGATGATACCGAGGGCCGCGTGCGCCGCTTGTGCGCCAAGGCCCGGCAGCCGGTGTCCCCCGCCCTGCTGAGGGCGCTGGGCATGCCGCCGATCACCACCGGCGCAGTCTGTGTCTATCACGACATGATCGAAACGGCGGTGGATGCGCTGACAGGCACCGGCATTCCGGTCGCGGCCGTATCCACCGGCTTTCCGGCGGGCCTGTCGCCCTTCCACCTGCGCGTGGCCGAGATTGAGGAGAGCGTGAAGGCCGGGGCCGAGGAGATCGACATCGTGATCTCGCGCCGCCATGTGCTGAAGGGCGACTGGCAGGCGCTGTATGACGAGATGAAGGCGTTTCGCGCCGCCTGCGGCGATGCGCATGTAAAGGCCATCCTCGCCACCGGCGAGCTGGGCAGCCTGCGCAACGTGGCGCGCGCCTCGCTGGTCTGCATGATGGCGGGGGCGGATTTCATCAAGACCTCGACCGGCAAGGAAAGCGTCAACGCCACCCTGCCCGTGTCGCTGGTGATGATCCGGGCGATCCGTGACTATTTCGACCGCACCGGCTATCGCGTGGGCTACAAGCCCGCGGGCGGGATTTCCAAGGCCAAGGATGCGCTGGTCTACCTGTCGCTGATCAAGGACGAGCTGGGCGACCGTTGGCTGCAACCCGACCTGTTCCGCTTTGGCGCATCGTCCCTGCTGGGCGATATCGAGCGGCAGTTGGAACATTTCGTCACCGGAGCATACTCGGCCGGTTACCGGCACCCGATGGGCTGAGGACAGGAACAATGACAGTCAAAGAGATTTTCGAGACCATGGAATACGGACCCGCCCCGGAAAGTGCCGCCGAGGCCCTGGCATGGCTGGTCGATCAGGGCGACAAGTTCGGCCATTTCATCGACGGCGCCTTCACCAAGCCCGGCCAAGGGTTTGAAAGCCGCAACCCGGCCACGGGCGAGGTTCTGGCCAAGCTGACTCAGGCCACCCAAGCCGATGTGGGCGCCGCCGTGGCCGCCGCCCGCAAGGCGCAACCCAAATGGGAAAAGCTGGGCGGCCCGGCCCGCGCCCGTTACCTCTATGCCATCGCGCGGCTGATCCAGAAGCATGCCCGCCTGTTCGCAGTGCTGGAAACGCTGGACAACGGCAAGCCGATCCGGGAATCGCGCGACATCGACGTTCCTCTGGTGCAGCGGCATTTCTACTATCACGCAGGCATGGCCCAGCTGATGGAAGCCGAGCTGCCCGACGCGCAGGCGCTGGGGGTCTGCGGCCAGATCATCCCGTGGAACTTCCCGCTGCTGATGCTGGCGTGGAAGGTGGCCCCGGCGCTGGCCATGGGCAACACGGTGGTTCTGAAGCCGGCCGAATACACCTCGCTGACCGCGCTGCTGTTTGCCGATATCTGCATGCAGGCCGGTCTGCCCAAGGGCGTGGTCAACATCGTCACCGGCGACGGCGCGGTGGGCGAGATGATCGTGGCCGCGGACGTGGACAAGATCGCCTTTACCGGCTCGACGATCGTGGGGCGCCGCATCCGCGAGGCCACCGCCGGGTCTGGCAAGTCCCTGACGCTCGAGCTGGGGGGCAAGTCGCCCTATATCGTCTTTGACGATGCCGATATTGACAGTGCCATCGAAGGTCTGGTCGATGCGATCTGGTTCAACCAGGGCCAGGTCTGCTGCGCCGGTTCGCGCCTGCTGGTGCAGGAGGGCATCGCCGAGCGCTTCTATGCCAAGCTGCGCGCCCGCATGGACACGCTGCGCATCGGCAACCCGCTGGACAAATGTATCGACGTGGGCGCCGTGGTGGACCCGGTACAGCTGCAGACGATCAAGTCGATGGTCGAGGGCAACGCGGTGGGCCAGGTTTACCAGCCCGCCTGTGAGTTGCCCGCCAACGGCTGCTACTATCCGCCGACGCTGATCACCGGACTCGAGACCTCGGACCCCCTGATGCAGGAGGAGATATTCGGCCCGGTTCTGGTCTCGTCGACCTTCCGCACCCCGGCCGAGGCGGTCGAGCTGGCCAACAACACCCGCTACGGACTGGCGGCCACGGTCTGGACCGAGAACGTCAACCTTGCGCTCGACATCGCGCCCAAGCTGGTCGCGGGCGTGGTCTGGGTCAATGCCACCAACCTGTTCGACGCGGCCGCGGGCTTTGGCGGCGTGCGCGAAAGCGGCTTTGGCCGGGAAGGTGGCTGGGAAGGGCTGAGCGCCTATACCAAGCCCAAGGGCAAAGCCAAGCCGGTGGCCAAGATCGAACCTATCGTGGGCGAAGGCGGCCCGGTCGATCCGGTCGACCGCACGGCCAAGCTCTATATCGGCGGCAAGCAGGCCCGGCCTGATGGCGGCTATTCCCGCGCGGTCTGGGGCAAGGCGGGGCTGCTGGGCCATGTGGGTCTGGCCAACCGCAAGGACGTGCGCAACGCGGTCGAGGCCGCAGCAGGCGCGGCGGGCTGGTCGAAAACAACCGGCCATCTGCGCGCGCAGATTCTGTATTACATCGGCGAGAACCTCTCGGCCCGCGCCGACGAGTTCGCGCATCGCATCGACGCAATGACCGGCCGCAAGGACGGCGCGAAAGAAGTCGACGCCGCAATCCAGCGCCTGTTCACTGCAGCCGCCTGGGCCGACAAGTATGACGGCCAGGTGCATAGCGTTCCTATCCGGGGCGTGGCGATTGCAATGAAGGAACCGGTTGGCGTGATCGGCGCGCTTTGCGCTGATGAGGCGCCGCTGCTGGGTCTGGTCTCGGCCATGGCGCCGGCGATCGCGATGGGCAACCGGGTGGTTCTGGTGGCGTCCGAGCCCTATCCGCTGGCCGCCACCGATTTCTATCAGGTGCTGGACACTTCGGACGTGCCCGCAGGCGTGGTCAATATCCTGACGGGCAGCCACGAGGAGCTGGCCAAACCGCTGGCCTCGCATCTGAACGTGGATGCGGTTTGGTCCTTCTCGTCGTCGGACCTGTCAGCACAGATCGAGGTCGTCTCGGCCGGGAACCTGAAACGGACCTGGGTCAATAACGCGACGGCATTCGATTGGGGCATGGACCACACCCGCCGCTTCCTGCAGGCTGCGACCGAGATCAAGAACATCTGGGTGCCCTACGGCGAGTAGGGCCCCTCCAAAGCGGGAGGCTCTACATGGACTTTGCAGGAAAGACGGTCATCGTCATCGGCGGGACCAGCGGTATCAATCGGGGCATCGCCGAGGCCTTCGCGGCCTCGGGCGCCAAACTGGCCGTGGCCAGCCGCTCGCAGGAGAAGGTGGACGACACCATCGCCGCGCTGAAGGCAGCCGGCGCGGCCGAGACCATCGGCGCGGCCTTCGACGTGCGTGATGCCGAGGCGGTCGCCGCGGGGCTGCAACAATTCCACGCTGCGCTCGGTGATTTCGACGTGCTGGTTTCGGGGGCGGCGGGCAACTTTCCCGCGCTGATGGCGGAAATGTCGGTCAACGCCTTCCGCACCGTGGTCGAGATCGACCTGATGGGCACCGTGCATGTTCTGAAGGGCGCCTATCCCTATCTGAAACGGCCCGGCGGCAACATCATCAACATCTCGGCCCCGCAATCCTATCTGCCCTACGAGGGCCAGGCCCATGTCTGTGCGGCCAAGGCGGGGGTCGATCAGATCACCCGCACCCTGTCGATGGAATGGGGCGTGGAAGGCATACGGGTGAACTCGGTCGTGCCGGGTTTTATCGAAGGCACCGAAGGCGCCAAGCGTCTGGCCCCCACCCCCGACGCGGGCGAGCAGCTGCGCCGAGACGTGCCGCTTGGCCGCTGGGGCACCCCGCAAGACGTGGCCAACGCCTGTCTGTTTCTGGCCTCGGACATGGCCAGCTATATCAGCGGTACGGTTCTCGCCGTGGACGGGGCGCTGTATCAGCGCGGTTCGGGTCAGTTCGGCCAGATGATGGGGCAGATGCTGCGTAGCATGAAAAAGGGGTGAACCGCGTCCGACAGGCTCGGCCGGCCTTGCCGAACACAGGCAGGGCCGTGGCCCCTTGGCAAGCCGCGCCTACTGCAACTGCAGTATATCCGGGATGCAGAGTTTTCTTTGTGCAGGCATCTGGTCTGCACCATCCGACCGCTTCAGCCTTTTCGGGCCATCCTTGACTTTGACCTTGGGCTCAGCGAGCGCGCCCCTCAGGGTCACCGGCCACGGGCTGCGCGCAAGTGGCTCGCCAATCTTTCTTGGCTGGATGTTCAGATCCAACACTTTGTCCGTCAGGTCGACAGCGCCAAAGACGACGACCTGAACATGATCTGTTTCCAACGTCGTCTGTTTCGTCTCGATTTTTCCATTCGAAATACTGATCGGCGCGCGCAGGCACACGATTGGCGCAACTTTCTGTTTTTCCTTGGTAAATACCCAGGGAAGAATACCCAGCCCGGCCAGGTCCAGAAGCTGGGTTTCGATCGAACCGTCGCGCATTGAAACCGTGGCATTGCCACTCATGGTGTCGACGAATTGCTTGACGGTATCCGTGCCCCCCGTAACCGAGAAATCTGCGTACACCGTCCCGCTGGCGCCTTTCTTGAAGTTCAGGTTTTGCAGAAGGTCATCCAACTGCCATCCGCCCGCCTTTCCGGTCAGGGTCAGCAAATGCGCCTCATTCGAAAGATCCATTTGCCCGCTTACGTCGAAATGACCACCTCCGTATTCAAACTTCAGAGGTCCGGCCCGAAGCTCGTTTTCGTCCAGGGTCAGTTCGCTCTGCAAGCTGCTGATGCCCTTGGCGCCCTCAATGTGACGCAGGTCTATGTCGACATCTACATTCACACCCGACAGCAAAATGGCCCGCCCGATGGGTTTGAGGGTCACATCCCTCAACGGACCTGTGTCACCGTCGCCTTTCTCCGCATCTTCCTGCTCCGGCGGTGAACCACCTATCTTGCGCAGTTGGGCGGCCGCCTGAACGATGGTCCGGATTTGATCGATTTTTATCAGATCGCTCTCGATCGTCCCCTGCAGCACGGGATCGCTTGTTGCATCATCAAGATCCGCCGCGATTTTCAAGACCGACTCGGAAACCTCGACATTGGCATTGGCATTCCAATCGGTGCCTTCACTTACCAGGTCGATTTCAAGATGGGCCCGCCCGGTGTCCACCGGCTCCAGCGACAAGGCCTTCAGAAGGTCCGCGCCAGACGGAACATCCACGTCGATTGCCAGATCCAGATTCTCGAACTTGAGGACATTTTCTACGGACCCGTGCACCTCCAGGTTCCAGACCTCGGTTTCGCTTGTCTGACCATCCAGATTGGTCAAAGCAAGCTGTTCGATGTTTCCGTCCAAATGAAAGTTTCCCGAAAACCTGCCCAGCTGGTCATCGGGGCCCAGCAGTTCGGGCGAGATCAGACTGCTTGCCGGAATATCAATCAAACCTTCGGCGGATACGCCCTGCAACTGCAACGCATCCTCGACCGAACCGGTCAGAATTATAAACGGATCGGCGGGGTTTCCGATCCTCAAATTGATGTTGCCCACGCTCAGGGCGCCTTCGGGCGTTCTGGCAAGCTCGGAGAATTTGATCGGCGGCGGGCCCTCACCAGAGGTGTCCAAGGTGAAACCGTTCGTCTTGATGACCATCTGCCGTTGCGGGACCTGTCCCGGGACACTGTCGATGACCATATCCACAGCGATAAGCTTGAGGTCATACCGCGAGGCAGCCGGAGCCGGCTCGGCATCCTCTGGATACAGGCGAATGCGGGTCGTCAAAGAAACATCTTCCTGATTGCCTAATTCCCCAATTTGTCCGGTGACGGAAAGGCTTTGGCCACCATCCAGCTCGGCCAGAACAGACAGGTCATCAACCCGTGCGACGCCGTCTGCCAGCTTGAATGATGCACCAACACTGCCCGAACCCTCCAACACGCGGTTGAGTTGCAGGACATCGAGCAGTTGACCCAACTGATCGACCTCGAGGGTCGTCTTGACCTGAAGGCCGGTCTCCACAGGAATCTGTTGGGCTTCGACCGAAATCTGATCAAAGCTCAATGCCACTTGGAACGGGTCCTGGGGCGGGAACGTGCCCTTCAGGTCAAAACTCTGACCGTTGAGCGACCCCGCTCCGACCGCCGAGGCAACATCGGTTTCGGCATCGCGCTGCAAAACCAGTTCTGGAAGCTGCAAGTCCAGTCCAATGCCGTTCAGGTCGTTCTGATAAAGTACAGTGACATCCTTCAGGTCGATCGTGCGATCCGTCAGAATTCCGGCCAAAGGCTGGGTCGGACGTTCCGAAGCCTTTTCGGTTTCGGCCCCGGTGCGCGAAAAGGACTGCCAGTTGGTCACGCCTTCTTCGTCTGTGATCAGGTTCAGATGAACTCCCGACACTGAAAGATTGCTCACCGACAGCTTGCTGTTCCACAGGTCCCGTGCAGATACTTCGAACTCGATCTGATCAATCGCTGCCAGATCCGCCTCGGCCTTCTGCGTTGCGGGCAGAACCAGTCCAGCTGCTGATACCTGCAACTGACGGCCAAGGCCCAAACGCACCTCATCCTCAATCAAGACCTGCTGGCCCAGCTTCCTTGAGATCAGGTTCTCAACGAAACTGGTCCGCACCGACGAGAACAAAGCGGACGACAGAAATAGCCAAGCCGCGGCAAAAACCACAAGCGCGACCGCGCAACAGATCAAGACACCTTTGACAATTATTCCCACGTTATCCCTCAGCGTCCCGATTCAGCATGTGATTACCCTAGAGCATTTATCCATCATGTTAATGGAATACATGTTTCGCACGCCTTCTCAGGCCACGAAATCGCCATTGCCTTGGCCAACTCACCCTTTGGATTCACACAATCATCCAATTACTGCTATACGTGAATTCTTTTGCGAATGAGGGCATGATGAATTCACTGACCAGAATAACGCGTGGGATAGGCGTCGCTTTCAAGGACGGCAGAGTGAAAGGCATACTCGCCTTCACCGTCGGAATGATCCTTTGGGCGTCAGTGTTCTACCATTTTGTCGAGGGGTGGAGCTGGTTGGACTCCGTCTATTTTTCCGTAGTGACGATCTCGACAGTGGGTTTTGGCGACTTTTCTCCTGAAACCGCTGCGGGCAAGATCTTTACGATGGCGTACATAATCGTGGGTCTGGGTATCTTCGTCACCGCCGCCACGACCGTGGCCGACACGATCCTGTCCCAGGAGGATGAGACTCCGAAAAAATAGGCTCTGGCAAGGTGAGCAACAGCGTGCTTTGCACCTCAGGATCCGCTTGCAAATTGGGGGCTGAGTCAACCACCGCACTGCCGGGCACCCCCTAAAAGCTCAAAAAATATACATATTTGTTTTTTTGAGTGTAACATACAAAAAAACATTCCAGGGGGATGGAATGGAAAAGACTCAGGACGCAAAGATTGTCGACCTCGCGATAAGGTTGCTGTTTCTCGGGCTGTTTCTCTACAGCGCCTTGGTCATGGTCGCCCCGCTTGCAAGCGTGGTCATCTGGGCCACAATTCTTTGCGTTGCGCTTTATCCGGCCTTCGATTGGCTTCAGTCCAAGCTGGGGGGACGGAAGAAGCTGGCAACGACGATCCTGGTTTTGCTGGGTCTGGTTCTCACACTGGGGCCGGTCGCAACGGCGGTATCTGGGGCCGCGGAACTGGGGTCCGAGTTTGCCGAGCAAGCTGACAAGGGCGAGTTGAAGATACCTCCGGCGCCGGAAGGCCTGAAGGATCTGCCTCTGGTCGGTGCCAAGCTTGCCGATGCCTGGGGCATGTTCGAACGGAACCTGGATGGTGCGCTTGCAAAATACGGCGCGCAAATCCTCGAGATCACCAAATCGCTCTTTGGCAAAGTTCTGGGGATCGGAATCGGGCTTCTCGGCCTTGCGCTGTCGGTGGTGATCATGGGCGCCCTGTTCAGCCCCGGACCGGATCTGGTGCAGGGCCTTCAGCGCTTTGCCAACCGCGTCTTTGCGCCACGCGGCGGCGAATTCGTCACTCTGGCAGGGGCCACGATCCGGAACGTGACCAAGGGCGTAATCGGCGTTGCCGCCATTCAGGCCGTCGTTGTTTGGGTCTTGTTGGCGCTGTTCGGAATATCCTCGGCTGCGACGCTGGCGTTCATCTGCCTGATCCTCTCGATCATCCAGATCGGCCCCGGCCTCGTTCTTCTGCCGCTGGTCATCTATGCATGGAGTTCCATGTCCGGCGGAGCGGCGCTGATCTTCACCGTTCTGGCCATTCCCGTCAGCATAATGGACAGCTTCCTGCGGCCGGTTTTCATTTCAAAAGGCCTGGAGACACCGATGCTCGTGATCCTCATCGGGGTTCTGGGCGGGATGATGGCCTATGGCCTGATCGGAATCTTCATGGGTCCGGTCTTGTTCGCCGTCTTCTACGAGTTGTTCAAGGTCTGGATCGACGCCTCACCAGCAGCCGATGACACCGCCGAGGGAGCCGCAAAATGAGGAAGACGATCTGGACGACACTGGCCGTCATTCTCATCTTCCTCACCTGGTATCTGGTTGCTGATCGAAAGACACCGTTCACCGGGAATGCGCGGGTAAAAGCCGTGGCGACCCAAATCGTTCCGCAGGTCACGGGAACCGTGATCGAAGTATTGGTGGAAAACGGACAGATCGTTTCGGCCGGCGATATGCTGGTTCGGATCGACCCGAGACCCTACGAGATTGATCGCGACAGAGCCCAGGCCGACCTTGAGGCGGCCACTCAGGAGGTCGGCGCATCCTCGGCCGAGGTAAGTGCGGCGCAAGCCAAGTTGGCCCGCGCGCAGAGCGATCTGGATACGATGCGCATTCAGACGGAACGAGTCTTCGCGCTCGAGAAGAAAGGGCTGATTTCCATCTCGAAAGCCGACGATGCCCGAGGCCAGCTGGCCGAGTCCGAGGCGAACTATGAAAACGCCAAAGCGGATCTGGAGAAGGCCAAGCAAAGGCTTGGGGACGAAGGGAATGAGAATCCCAAAATCCAACGTGCCTTGGCGGCTTTGGCCGATGCAGAGCTCAATCTGGAATGGACCGAACTGCGCGCGCCGGCTACCGGTGTCATATCCAACTTGTTGATTGCGCCCGGCACATACGCCCGGTCCGGCCAGGATCTGCTGACCTTTCTTGATGCGACGGACGTGTGGATCGAGGCGTATTTCACCGAGAACAATCTGGGGCGCGCCACCGTCGGGTCTCCGGTGGATGTCGTGCTGGATATGCACCCCGGTCAGATCATCCCGGGCAAAATCGAAAGCTTCAGCGCTGCCGTCTCGCTGAGTGGCGGCGACACACCCGGACAATTGGCAAGCCCGCCGAGCACCAAAGGCTTTCTGCGTGAACCTGAACGGTTTCCCGTGCGCATCATACTGCCGGGCTACGAGGCCGGAAGCGCAGAGGACGATCTCAGGTTTCAGTTGAACGGTCAGGCGGATGTCATCATGTACCTCAGCGACAACGGGATACTGAACGCGGTCGGTCGGACATACATTCGTTTGGTTTCGATCTTTTCTTATGCGTACTGAGGACAGAAACGCCGTTTACAGACTTGCACTGGGTGTGACCGCCGTCTTTTCCTTGGGGCTTTTCCTTGGGTGGCCATTGGCGGTTGTTGGCGCGGTTTTCACTGCGCTCTTCCTTCAGGCACCCGCGGCACTGCCGCTGGCCGCGTTTGCGAAACTGTTCATCTTCTCGATTGCGTTGATGTTCGTTTCTTTCCTGCTTTCATCGGTTTTCGCGCCCTATCCGGTCGTGTTTCTGATATTGGTGGCGATCGGGATAATCCTGTCCTTCATATGGTCCGTGTCTGGTGCCGGTGTCCTGCCGGGCGTCATCGCCCTGATGGGGGCGCTGATGATCCCCAACCTTGTTCTGCAATCTCGGGATCTGGCGCTGGTGCTTGTATTCTGGATCCCGCTGAATCTGTTGTTTGCCGGTTTCGTATCGACGCTGATGTTCACGCTGATTCCGGCCGCCCCCCAGAACGCCACGCAGGCCAAAGCCGCATCCGTCGCTGACTTTGACAAGCATCGGCGTATCGTCAGAATGTCGCTTGTCACGGTTCCTTTCGCCCTGGCATTTTTTGTGTCTGGTGCGTCTGCCCTGTTGGTTCTGTTCTTTGTGGCCCTTCTCAGCCAGCAACTCGCTGCGATGCCTGCTGCCGGCAAAGCCGTGGCCAAGGCGATGCTGACGGCAAACCTGCTTGGCGCAGCGGCGTCCATCATCTGCTACGAAGTCAACGTCATCGCGCCGGTCATTCTCACGCCGATCCTTCTGTGCTTTTTCGCCTGCGTGACGCTGGGCGCGCTCGGCAAATCCCAGATCCCGCTGGCCGCCGCCGCCGGATCGGCCCTGACGACAGTCCTGATTGTCTACGGCGGGTCGATTTCACCGTTTTCGGACGAGGCCGATGTCAAAAGCATCACTCGCGTTCTGCAAGTCGCCAGCGCGGCCCTGTTCGTCATCATAGCCTACGTGGTCGTGGATGAGTTCTGGCCGGAAAAGAAACGCGAAAACCCGGTGAATGCTTGACGCAACCGCCAACTTTGGCGCCCGAGGCAAATTGGACTGACGTCAAAGCTGCAGGGGCGGCCCCAGAAACTCGATCTGCCATTTCTCGGAGAATGCATTCAGCACGTCCCGGTCGGGAACTTCGTCTGCCATGATGTCTCCCAGCCCGTTGAAAAAGGCGACCGTGTCGAAGGATGGCAGTATCATGACCAGTTGCCGCGCCGGCCCGTCGGAAAGGTTGCGAAACGCATGCGCGGCGCCCGCGGGGATCGTTACGACATCCCCCGTTTCTGCAACAAAGCGCTTACCATCGCACTCATAGAGATACTGCCCGTCCAAAACGCGAAAGATTTCAGTTTGTGGGTGACGGTGCAGAGGCGGGCCAAACCCCGGTTCGTTGATTGTCTCTATGACCGATTTATTCTCGTCGGTGGTGTCGTGCGGTATCCGGACAAACAACTGCAGTCCAATCGCCGGGACGTGGATGGGAGGGTCGGTCAACTTCGAATGCCAGAACTGATAGGGCATCGATGACCCCTCCCTCCTTTCCCGCGAAAATAGTTCCGCTTCATGATGACATCTGTCCATCAAATGAAACAAGCCAGTCGGCGGAATCGCATGACCGCGAACACCGTAGAGGTTTCGTGGAACGGGCGCCGGAAACGTGGACGATCCAGAGGTTGCGGACGCATCCGGATCACGGGGTCCCGAGGCGAGCGGCGCTGAATGACCGCTCGTCGGGAATTCTGCAAAAGGCCTGCCGACTGCCGACCCTTCGCGTCAGTTCGTGGTCTCAAGCCCCGCGGGTTTGCCTACAACCACGAAATGCAGCCCGTCCGGGTCCAGCAGCTCAGCCGCGACGCGGTTCACCTCGTCCAGCGTCACCGCGTTCACCTTGTCGTTTCGGGTCGCGATGTAGTCGATCGGCAGATCTTCCATCTGCATGCCCACCATGATGCCCGCGATCTGGGCATTGCCGTCAAAGCGCAACGGATAGGCACCGGTCAGATAGGTCTTGGCGTCGTCCAACTCTTTCTGGGTTACACCTTCGGTCGCGGCGCGCCGCCATTCGTCGCCAATTACCTCGATAGCCTGCGCGATCCGGTCATTGGCCGAGGATACCGACCCCAGATAGACCGAGGCCAGATCCTTGGGCACCAGATAGGTCCCGACGCCATAGGTCAGGCCGCGTTTTTCGCGCACTTCCTGCATCAGGCGGCTTTCAAAGCCGCCGCCGCCGATGATGTGGTTCAGGATGTAGGCTGCAAAGAAATCCGGATCGTCGCGGTCGATACCCTTCTGGCCGAACAGCGCCACTGATTGCGGCGTGTCAAACTCGACCACCGTGACGCCACCGGGGATCGTTACCTCTGCATTCCCGGGAATCGGTTTGCCCGTTTCGGGAAGGTCCGACAACAGATTGTCCAGCAAAGCGCCCAACTCTTCGGGTGTGATGTCGCCCACCGCGCCCACATACAGACGGTCCTTGGCGAAGACGCCTTTGTAGGCGTCGATGATGTCGTCCCGGGTCAGGGCCGATACGCTGTCGATCGAGCCTTTGCCGTTGGATCCATAAGGATGATCGCCATAGGCCATTTTGGCGAATGTCTCACCCGCGATGTCATTGGGGTCGGTCTGTTCCGAGCGCAGCCCGGACAGGACCTGCGCCCGAACCCGGTCGATCGCATCCTGATCAAAGCGTGGTTGCTGGATGGTGGTGCGCAGCAGGTCAACGGCGTCGTCCCGGTTTTCGGTCAGGAACTGGGCCGAGATCGCAACACTGTCATCGGTGGCCCTGTATCCGATCGACGCCGCCAGGGATTCCAGCGCCCGCGCGTAGGTGCGGGAATCCATGTCGCCCGCGCCTTCTTCGAGGAGGCCGCTCATCAGATAGACCGCGCCGCGTTTGTCGGGATCGTCCAGTGACGTGCCCCCGCGGAACCGCAGCTCCAGCGCAGTGAAGGGGATCGAGTGATCCTCGACCAGCCAGGCCCGGATGCCGCCGGGCGAGGTGACCTCCTGAATCTTGATCTCGGCCCAGGCAGGCAGCGCGATCAGCAGGGCGATCAAAGGGGCAAGGAAACGGATCATTGGGTCACCTCGTCATCACGCATCAGCCAACCGGTGACCGACGCTTCGGGCTGAAGCACCTCGCGCGCGGCGGCGATGATTTCTTCGCCGGTGACGGCCTGCAGGATGTCGGACCAGGCCTGCACGTCCTCGACCGTCAGTCCGCTGGTCAGCGCCCGGCCATAGCGGTTGCCGATTCCATCGACATTGTCTCGGGCATAGACCTGTGCGGCGCGCAGCTGCATCTTGATCCGGTCCAGATCCTCCGAGTTGACGCCTTCGGCGATGAAATCGGCCACCGCCTGATCCATCGCATCCTCGGCCTCTTGCAGCGACACGCCTTCAGCCGGAACAACGATCAGGTCAAAGGTCGTGTCATCCAGCGACACCCCACGGTAAAACGCCCCGGCATAAACAGCCAGCTGCTGCTCAAGCTGGAGTTTCTCGTTCAGGTAGGACGTGGTGCTGCCGCCCAGAAGCTCGGCCAACAGGAACAACGCCGCAGCCTTTTCCTGCGCACCGGCATCACGCTCGGGCGCGAGGTAGCTGCGCTGAACATATGGTTGCGACACCCGCGCATCCTTGAAGGTCAGACGCCGCTCGGCGGTCTGAGGCGGTTCCTGCGATCGGACCCGTTCAGGCAGGTCCGGGTTGGCGGGGATCACGCCATAATAGGTGTCGGCCAAGGCTTTGACCTCGTCCGGGTCCACATCGCCGGTCACCACGAGGATCGCATTGTTGGGCGCGTAATAGGTCTGGTAGAAGGACAGGGCGTCCTCCATGTCCAATGTCTCCATCTCGTGCTTCCAGCCGATCACCGGAACGCCGTAGCGGTGGTTGAGATACTGCGCCGCGCTCATCTGTTCGCCGAACAGGGCACGGGGGTTGTTCTCGGTACGCTGGTTGCGTTCCTCCAGGATAACGTCGCGCTCGGTTGCGATGTCGCTCTCGGTCAGCCGGATGTTGCGCATCCGGTCGGCCTCCATCTTCATCATCAACTCCAGCCGGTCGGCGGCCACGCGCTGGAAATAGGCCGTGTAGTCATACGAGGTGAAGGCGTTGTCGTTGCCCCCATTGGCCGCAACGGTGGCCGAAAGCTCGCCCGCTTCCATCGTATCGGTGGCCTTGAACAGAAGATGTTCGAGGAAATGCGCCACACCTGACGATCCGATCGGTTCGTCCGCTGATCCGGCCCGATACCAGACCATATGCTGAACCACGGGCGCGCGGTGATCTTCGACCACGACGACATCCATGCCGTTATCCAGAGTAAAGGTGGTGACGGCCTCGTGCCCGGTTTCAGCCAAAACCGGGGTTGCGATCATCAAAGCGGCGCAAAACGCCAAGGCCCGAGCCATGGGGCATCCTCCGTTTCGTTACGGTGTTCAAACTACGGTGACGCCGAACGGGTTCAAGAGCGATGACGGAAAGTTAAGAATTATTCATCCGGCGGCGACGAGGGTGTTTCCACGCCCTGTCTGCGCAAAGCTTCGGTCTGCACCTGGGGATCGATGGCATTGCGCTTGTAGACCTGCGAATAGCGGTCCACCTTGAACAGGCGCAACCGCGTCCAGCGGCTTTGACGCTTGCGGAAATCCGCATCTTCCTGTGCCAGAACCTGGCGGGTGTTGGGGGAAACGCCATAGCGGCTGGAAGCCGTCACCAGCGCCCCGTCCGACGACGGGATACCGGTGCCGGGGTTCAGCGCCCCGGGATTGCCACCCAAGGCAGCCACGGCATCGGCATTCGGGTTCGGGTCGGTCAGGTTCGCGCCACCCGGCGTCGGCGCGGGCAGGAAGGCATAATCTTTGGGCTGGGTCAGTGGCTTGACCGGCATGACCGAAAACTCGTCAGGCCCGGGCCCTGGCGCTTCGAGATGGCGCAGGCCGATATCGGAACATCCTGCGACCGCAGCAGCAAGTGTCAGAGCAATAATGGCGCGCGGCATCCGCATCTTGGTCTCCAGCCTGTTTCAGGCGCTTTTATCGCATAACATCCGGCGCGTCACGAGGGCTTTTTGCCTTCGAACAGCACCAACCCGAGGGCACCCGCGAAAATGAATACGTCGGCGAGGTTGAAGACGAACGGGTTGTTGATGCCACAGCAGGACATGTTCAGGAAATCCAGAACGTATCCATACAGCACCCGGTCAACCACGTTCCCCAACGCTCCGCCGATCAGCAATCCACCGAAAACCAGCATCCGCCGCGATGCGGCCGTGCGCCAGAGCCAGACGAAAACGCCGATGCTGATGGCCAGCGAAATAGCGATGAGAAACCAGCGCGCAGCTTCGGAATTGCCCTGGAACAGGCCAAAATTGATGCCGCGGTTCTCGCCGTAGCGAAAGGTCAGCAGCGGCGGCAGTACGTCGATGCCGCCGGGCCGGTCGGCCACGCGCAACATGTGGACCACCAGGTACTTGCTGAGCTGGTCGATCACAAATGCGGCCAGCCCGGCCCAGAGCAGAACCCGGACCCGCATCAGTGACGAAAATGCCGCATGCCGGTGAACACCATGGCCAGACCGGCTTCGTCGGCGGCAGCGATCACCTCGTCATCGCGCATTGATCCGCCCGGCTGGATCACGCAGGTCGCGCCTGCGGCGGCGGCCTCCATCAGCCCGTCGGGGAAGGGAAAGAACGCGTCCGAGGCTACGGCCGAGCCGATGGTCAGCGGTTCAGGCAGGCCCAGACTTTCAGCCATGCGCTCGGCCTTCTTCGCGGCGATCAGGGCCGAATCCACCCGGCTCATCTGACCGGCGCCAACGCCCACCGTGGCCTCGTTCTTGACGTAGACGATGGCGTTCGACTTGACATGCTTGGCCACTTTCCAGGCAAACAGCAGATCGCGCATCTGCTCGGGCGTGGGGGCCAGCTTGGTCACGACCTTCAGGTCATCCATCTCGATATGCCCGTTGTCCTTGTCCTGCACCAGCAGCCCGCCGGCCACCTGGCGCACGGTCTTGCCGCCGGCGCGCACGCCGGGCAGAGCCTCGGTGGTCAGCAGGCGCAGGTTCTTTTTGGCGGCAAAGATCGCCTTGGCCTCGTCGGTGGCGCCGGGGGCGATCACGACCTCGGTGAAGATGCCGGTGATTTCGCGCGCGGTTTCCGCGTCCAGCGGCCGGTTCAGCGCCACGATCCCGCCAAAGGCCGAGGTCCGGTCGCAGTCGAACGCGGCTTTGTATGCCTCGAGCAACGTGGCGCCCGTTGCAACGCCGCAAGGGTTGGCATGTTTGATGATGGCGCAGGCGGCGCTGTCGCGCGGGTCGAACTCGGCCACCAGTTCAAAGGCGGCGTCGGTGTCGTTGATGTTGTTGTAGCTCAATTCTTTGCCCTGATGCTGCACGGCGGTAGCGACGCCGGGACGGCCCGAGCCATCGACATAGAACGCCGCCTGTTGGTGGCTGTTCTCGCCATAGCGCAGGGGCTGTTTCAGCTCGCCGGCGAACACGCGGCGCTTGGGGGTGTCGATCTGCAGTGCATCTGCCAGCCAGCTGGACACGGCCGCGTCATAGGCTCCGGTGCGGGCATAGGCCTTCTGCGCCAGCCACTGGCGGAAGCCCAGCGACGTCTTGCCGTAGTTTTCCTCGAGCTGATCCAGCAGGGCCGAGTAATCCTCAACATCGACCACCACGTTGACAAAGGCGTGGTTCTTGGCCGCGGCGCGGATCATCGCGGGACCGCCGATGTCGATGTTTTCGATGCATTCGTCATAGCCCGCGCCCTTGGCCACCGTTTCCTCGAACGGGTAGAGATTGACCACCAGCAGGTCGATCGGGCCGATGCCATGCTCCTGCATCGCTGCCACATGAGCGTCATTGTCGCGCAGCGCCAGCAGGCCACCATGCACCATCGGGTGCAGCGTCTTGACCCGGCCATCCATCATCTCGGGGAATCCCGTGACCTCGCTGACATCCTTGACCGCAAGCCCCGCATCACGCAGCGCCTTGGCGGTGCCGCCGGTCGACAGCAGCTCGACCCCACGGTCGGCCAGGGCCTTGCCCAGATCGATCAATCCGATCTTGTCGGAAACGGAAAGCAACGCGCGGCGCACGGGGTGAAGGTCGGTCATGGGTCCAAAGGTCCTTTTGGCTCAGTCGAAATCGGGCTCGTCCCGGTGCACGTCGCGCACGGCATAGGCTGTATCCTGCGCCTTGCTCAGCGTCCACCGGATGCGCGTCGCATACTCGATTGCGCGGCCGGATAGAACGATCTGTTTTGTCGCGCGGGGCTTCAGACGGCCTTTTTCCAGGTAAACGCTTGGCTCAAGAGACAATTTTCCGGCGCCGTCATGGCGGAAAACCCAGATCTCGCCGCTTTTGAGCGCCATCGACACCGCAGACCCGCCCAGATCCAGCGCGGCGTCCACATCCGGATGAAGGTGAAACCGGATGTCAAAACCGATCCCTGACAGCTTGGATGCGTCCACCGCCCGGTCAAACTGGCGTTTTGCCTTGTCGGTTGCCGTCAAAAGGATGTCTTCACCAGTTACCTCGCGCCCGTCAAAGCGCAGCTCGATCGTACGGGCATGGGTAAGTCCGAACACCTTGGCGTACCCATCATGGCCCGCCATCACGCGCGCGCCTTCGAACGAATCCTCGAACTCCACCGGCACCTCGCTCGGGCCGTCCACCATTGCTTCGTTCGCGGTTCCCTTGGCCGGAGCGGCCAAGCGGGCGCTGGAGTATCCATCCAGGCAAAGGGTCGAATGCGAAGGCGTGGCCCGCCCGGCCCGGCGCCACTCCAACCCGAAGCTTTCGCCCGAACCGCAATTGACGATCAATGGCCGCCGCCCCGAGGTCAGCTCGAAAGCCAGTGTCGAGGCGTGCGCCATGTACGAGGCCGCCCCTTTGGCCGGGGGTGCTGCGTCGATGATCACCGTGGTGCGGGCGGCGGCCAGACGGGCATAGCCCATGGTCAGGCCTTTGGCGGGTTTGGGCTTGACGCCGCTTTGGGCCAGCGCCTGTTCCAACCGGCCCTCTATGCCGCGGCCACCGCCGTGAAACCGGGCCAGCCCGCCGTCGGCATGACGCAGGCTGCGCAGGGTCGGGGCAATCCGTTTGATTGCTGCCGTCTGAGCGGCGGGCGTGCCGCGCCCCACTTCGCTGAGCGCAGCGGATGTCCAGGCCAGCAGGGTAAAGACCTCAAGCAATTCTTCCGGATTCCGCGTGGGAATGCCACCTTGGGCGTCGATCTGGGCCTCACATTCCCGCGCCAGGGCCCGAACGGCCGGGTCCGAGATGTCTTCCATCCCCTCCAGTGCCAAACCGGCCTGAACCAAACCTGCCAAGGCCTCGAACCGCGGCAGACCCGGTGTCGCGGCGTGCCAGCGTTTGGACAGGAACCAGGTCTGCTGTGACAGAGACCGAAAAAACAGCCGGCTATGGGCCTCGTCCATACCGCGCAGCAGGAACAGCGCGTGATTGATCCAGCGGATCAGGCGGCGTCCGGTCAGGTCTGGGGCCCAGCCCGGACCCTGCCCCTTGCCGTGGGTCTCGATCCAGCCCCAGACCCAGCGTTGCGCCTTTTCCCGTGCCGCGGCATCACCCACCGCGGCCAGATCGTCCAGCCAGGCAAATCCATGCCGTTCATCGTCGAATGCGGCGTTGGGGGCCACGACCTCCCATAAGCCCGTGTCCGGAGCTTCGACCAGATAACCCGCAAACAAAAGATTTCCCGCCACCAGTTGCCGCCCGCGCGCAAATGAACCAACGGTGCGCGGCTCGGGCTGACCGACAAAGCCGCTGACGGGCTTGCGGCGCTGGCTGAGGCGCGCGTAGAGACGGTTCTGAAACCGCACCCATCGGTTGGCCATGGTGTCCGAATTCGACATGACGTGTGTTGCTCTGCCCCTGCCGCTCTGCTGGCGTTTGAACCAACGATAGCCGGGCCGGTTCGTCAAGTCATCGAAAAGCGACCGGTCAGGCCGATTTGTTCAGGCAGGCGATGTAGAACCCATCCATGCCGCCCAGTTCGGGCCAACAATCGGGACGCAGGCGCAGCCCGCCTTCCTCGGTCAGCCAGTCGGGCTGAACGCCGGGTACCTGTAGCGCGGCGCGGTCCACCTGCATGTCGGGATGGTGCGGCAAAGCCTCTTCGATCTGCACCTCGCCCTCGTCGGGCAACAGCGAACAGGTGCAATAGACCAGCCGTCCGCCGGGTTTCAGCAAGGTCCAGGCATGGGCCAGCATCCGGGCCTGCAACGCGATCAGGCCGCCGAACTCGGAGCCGTCCTTGGCAAAGGGCAGATCCGGGTGACGCCGGATGGTGCCGGTTGCCGAACAGGGCGCGTCCAGCAGGATCGCATCGTACTGGCCCTGATGGTCCAGCGCGTCGCCGGCGACCACCCGGGCCGACAGCCCGGTCCGTTCGAGATTTTCCCGCACCCGCGCCAGCCGGCCTTCGGAAATGTCCAGCGCGGTGACCTCTGCCCCCGCCGCCGCAAGTTGCAGCGTCTTGCCGCCGGGCGCGGCGCACATGTCCAGAACCCGCTCACCGGGCCGGGGCGCCAGAATCCGCGCCGGCAGGGCGGCGGCGGCATCCTGCACCCACCAGTCTCCGCTGGCATAGCCCGGCAGGGCCGAGACCTGACCCGCGTCAGTAACCCGCACCGAGCCGGTCGGCAGTTCGGTCCCCACGGGGATCGTTGCGCCGGGCTTTGGCGTCAGGTCCAGCGGCGCGCCGGCGAAATGGGCCTGCTCCATACCCTTGACCGCATCCGCACCCCACGCCGCGATCAGCGGTTCGCGCAGCCAGTCCGGCAGGCGGGGCACCCGCATCTTCGGCCAGGCCTCGGCGCCTTCGGCGGCGATCTTACGCAGAACCGCGTTGACCAGCCCCTTGAGCCGCCCGTGCTTGCGCGAGCGGCCGATGATCTCGACCATGGCGTTCACGACACCATGCGCAGCCTCGCCCTGGCACAGTTCGACCGTTCCCAGACGCAGCGCGTTCTGAACGGTCAGCGCCGGTGTGCGCCGCAGATGTCCCTCCAGCAGGCGGTCGGCGCGTTCAAGCCCGCGCAAGGTCTCCAGCGTCAAGCGCTGCGCCCGCGCGCGGTCTTCGGGGGCTAGGCGATCCAGCGCCCCGGCCGCCAGGCATTCGGACAACAGGCGCCCCTCGCCCAAGATCTGATCCAGCAGATAGATGGCGCTGCGCCGCGCCGCCGTCGGGGTGTTGGTCATGAAACCGCCTTTGCAAGGTTTTCGCCCGCATTGCCATCAGCGGACGAGGGCGTATATCAAGGCCATGCACGGAAAGGAACCCGATGTCATGAGCGACGACCGCACAGACCTGCCGCCCGCCGCCCAGCGCGCCCTGGCCGAGGCCGAAGAGCGCCGGCGCAAGGCCGAAGCCGAGGCCAAACCCCTGCCCAAGGAACTGGGTGGACGCGACGGCCCCGATCCCGCGCGCTATGGCGATTGGGAGAAGAAGGGCATCGCGATCGACTTCTGACCGCTCAGACCGCCGCGCGCAGGGCCTGCAGGAAATCGCCGATCAACCCCTGCTGCTTTTTCGACTGCGCCCGGTCCCGCGGCCAGGTCAGCCAGTAACCGTCGCGGGTTTTCAAATCGGGACGCCCCAGCCGGATCAGGCGGCCGGAGGCTAGATCCGCCGAGGCCAGGGCGACCGACCCCAAAGCAACCCCCAGCCCCTGCCGCGCCGCGCCCAGGGCATGTTCCATCGAATCAAAGCTCAGACCGGCGCGAGGCAGATCCGTGTCGCCCGTCTTCTGCATCCAGTCCTGCCAGCCGGGCCGTTCGCCGCGCAGCTCGATCACCGGCGCGCCCCAGTCGACGCCCGGTGCCGCCATCGGGGTCAGGACCTCGGGCGCGATCAGGTCGGCGGCGCGCCCCGGCCAGTTGCCGCGCCCATAGCGGATCTGAAGCCAAGTCCGCTCGTCCTCCAGCGAGGACCGCCGGGCCACCGAATCCGTGGTGACCTGCACCTCGGGCCGCAGGGCGCGAAAGCCCCCTAGGCTGGGCAGCACCAGCGCCTGGATATGCGAGGACAGCCCGGCCACCCGCAACGCGCGCGGGGCGGTGCCGAACAGATCCTCGGTGTTGCGTTCCAACGCCCGCAGACTGTCCTGCACCAGCGGCAGATAGCTTTCACCCTCGACCGTCAGCGACACGCCGCGCGCCTCGCGCACGAACAGGGACCGGCCCAGCCAGGATTCCAGATTGGCGATGCGCTGGCTGACCGCCGCCTGAGTCAGGCCGAACTCGCGCGCAGCGGCCGAGAATCCGCCCAGCCGCCCGGCCGCCTCGAACACGCGCAGCCAGTCCAGCGGGGGCAAGCCGACCTTTTTCTTGCTCATTAGATTTTCCAACCCTCAGAGGAAACAAGCCTTAATTGTCGTAATGCCATATCCCGCGTATCTCCTCAATCAAAGCCCGCGCTGAACAGGAGAGCCCCATGCTGCGCCACGCCACCCATGACCCGGCGGTCGTTTCGGTTGAGTTCGAAGACGGCACCCGCGCCCGTTTCCACGCCATCTGGCTGCGCGACAATGCGCTGGACCCGCAGACGCGCGACCCCGGCAACGGCCAGCGCCTGATCACGATCGGCGACATTCCGGCAGAGATCGCGATACAGGCGGCCGAGGTGGCGGGCGGTGACCTGCAGGTGACCTTCGCCCCCGAAGACAAGACCGTCACCTTCCCCGCAATCTGGCTGGCCGCGCATGTCTATGATCGGGACCAGAACCGCCCGATGGGCTGGCTGTCGCCCGGAATCACCACCTGGGACGGCGGGTTCGCGGCCCCGGCCGGCGACTGGACGCAGGTGCATGAAAGCCCCGCCGCCAAGCGCGACTGGCTGGCGGCGGTCGCCGAATACGGCTTTGCCAAGCTGACCGACGGCCCGACCGCGCCCGGTTCGCTGCTGAAGGTCGCCGATCTGTTCGGCTATGTGCGCGAGACCAACTATGGCCCCTATTTCGAGGTGCGGACCGAGGTGAACCCGACCAACCTGGCCTATACCGGCCTTGGCCTGCAGGCGCATACCGACAACCCCTATCGCGACCCGGTGCCCACGCTGCAGATCCTCTATTGCCTGGAAAACAGCGCCGAGGGCGGGGAGTCGATCGTGGTCGACGGTTTTCGCGCGGCTCAGAGCCTGCGCAATGAAAACCCCGAAGGCTTTGCGCTGCTGGCCGGCTATCCCGCGCGGTTCGAATACCGCGGTTCAGACGGGGTCTGCCTGCGCGCGCGCCGCCCGATGATCGAACTGTCGCCCGATGGCGAATTGATCGGCATCCGCTTCAACAACCGGTCCTCGGCCCCGTTCGTGGATGTGCCCTTCGACCGGATGGAGGCCTATTACACCGCCTACCGCCGTTTGGGCGAGATCATCGACGACCCGGCAATGGGCGTCGCGTTCAAGCTGGAACCGGGCGAGAGCTTCATCGTCGACAACACCCGCGTGCTACACGCGCGTCTGGGATATTCAGGTGCCGGGTCGCGCTGGCTGCAGGGATGCTATGCCGACAAGGACGGGCTGCTGTCGACCCTCGCCGCGATGCGGGTGGCGCAACCGGAGGCGGCGGAATGAAATCCGATTTCCAGACCCTGACCCGCGACAACATCGTGGCCTTCATCGCCGATATCTTCGACCGGCGCGGGGGCGAGGAATATCTGGGCGAGCCGGTCACCATGGCCCAGCACATGCTGCAGGGCGCCACCATCGCCGAGCAGAACGGCATGCCCGAAGAGATCATCGTGGGCGCCCTGCTGCACGATATCGGGCATTTCACCTCGGAATTCGGCACCTACCACCCCGACGACACCGAGGACCGCCACCACGAGGATGCCGGCGCCGAGGTGCTGGAGCGGTTCTTTCCGTCGGTCATCACCGATTGCTGCCGCTATCACGTCGCGGCCAAGCGATATCTGTGTGCAACCAGGCCCGAGTATTTCAACCGCCTGTCGGCGGCCTCGGTCCATACGCTGGAATTGCAGGGCGGCCCGATGAGCGCCGAGGAAGTCGCCGCATTCGAGGCCAACCCGAACCTGAAGGAAATCATCCAGGTCCGGTATCTGGACGAGGCCGGCAAACGGCCCGACATGGACACCCCCGGCTTCGACCACTTCGCGCCGATGGTTCAGCGCATGGTCGACCGGCATCTGGGCGAGGGTTAAAGCCCCAGCACATCCACCATGTCATATTGGCCGGGGGCCTTGCCCTGCCCCCACAGCGCCGCCTTCAGCGCGCCTCGGGCAAAGATCGCCCGGTCGGTCGCCACGTGGCGCAGCACAATCCGTTCGCCCGGCGCCGCGAACAGCACGTCATGTTCGCCGACGATGTCGCCACCGCGGATGGCGTGGAAGCCAATATGGCCCCTCTGCCGGGCGCCGGTGATCCCGTCGCGGCCCCGGTCGGCGACCTCGGCAAGGTTCACGCCCCGCCCCTCGGCCGCGGCCTCGCCCAGCATCAGTGCCGTCCCCGAGGGCGCATCGACCTTGTGATGGTGATGGGCCTCGATCACCTCGATGTCGAAATCCTCGTCCAGCGCGGCGGCGACCTTTTTGGTCAGCTGCACCAGCAGGTTCACGCCCAGGCTCATGTTGCCCGCCCGCACGATCACCGCATGGCGCGCGGCGGGTTCCAGCGCGGCGATCTGTTCGTCGCTCATGCCGGTGGTGCCGATCACATGCACGCAGCGCGCCTGCGCCGCCAGCGCAGCGAATTCCAGCGTCGCCTCGGGCGCCGTAAAGTCGATCACCGCCTGGGCCTGGGCAAAGGCCTCGAGCGGGTCGTCGGTGACGGTCACGCCCAGCGGCTGGCCGCCCATCGCGGTACCCACGTCCTGACCGATCCAGTCATGGCCTGTGCGCTCGACCGCGCCGACCAGCCGCGCCTGATCGCTGTCGGTGATGGTCTTGATGAGCATCTGCCCCATCCGGCCCGAAGCCCCGGTCACGACGATTCCCGGAATATGCGTCATTGCGCTGGTCCTTCTTCTGAAATTCGGCTCAAAGCCTCCTACCCGGTTCGGGGCCGCTTGGCAAAGCCCCGCTTTGCGCTTAGATCGGGGACATGGCTAAGAACAAATTCCACGACGGCCCCGGCCCCTCGCAACGGCAGCTTCGCGTCGGCGAACTGATCCGCCGCACCCTGTCCGAGGTGCTGGCGCGCGGCGACGTGCACGACCCCGACCTGAACCGCCTGTCGATCACCGTGGGCGAAGTGCGCACCTCGCCCGATCTCAAGATCGCCACCGCCTATGTGCTGCCGCTGGGCGGCAAGGGGCAGGACACCGTGATCGAGCTGCTGGCCCGCAACAAGGGCGAGCTGCGCCGCATGGTCGGCAAGAAGGTCGGCCTGAAGTTCGCCCCCGACCTGCGCTTCCGGCTGGACGAAACGTTCGACCGCATGGACGACACGCGCCGGATGTTCGAACAGGACGCCGTGCGCCGGGATCTGGACGAGTGATCCGCAGGGCGGCCGCTCTGCTCGCGCTGCTCTGGGCCGGACAGGCCGGTGCGGTCACGTGCGAGCGTGTGGCCCACGAAGACCGGCGCTATACCGTGTGCGAGGTGGACGCCACCGCCGAGGACCTGCGCCTGTTCCTGTATGACGACGCAGGTCAGGTGCTGGGCCATTTCTCGTCGGTGAACGAGGAACTGGCCGGTTCGGGCCAGCGCTTGAGTTTTGCGATGAATGCGGGCATGTATCACGAGGACCGCTCGCCCGTGGGCCACTATGTCGAAGACGGGCAGGAAGTCATGCGCGTGATTCCCAACGCCGGCCCCGGCAATTTCGGCCTGCTGCCCAACGGGGTGTTCTGCATCCGCGAAGGCCGCGCCGACGTGTTCGAGACGCTGGACTATCTTGATCGCAAACCCGATTGCCGCTTTGCCACCCAATCCGGGCCGATGCTGGTGATCGACGGCGAATTGCATCCACGGTTTCTCGAGGATTCGACCTCGCGCTATGTGCGCAACGGGGTGGGCACCAGCGCCGATGGCAGCCGCGCGGTGTTCGTGATCTCCGAAGATTACGTCACCTTCCATGAATTCGGCCGCCTGTTCCGCGACGTGCTGAACACGCCCAACGCTCTGTTTTTCGACGGCAACATCTCGCGCATGTATGACCGGGCGGCGAGCCGGTCCGACGTGGGTTTCTCGCTGGGGCCGATCGTCGGCGTGGTCGAGGACATCCCGGCAAATTGACAGAGCCGGACCGATCCGCTAGGTCGCGCGCCTTAGCAGACGGCAAGGTGCATCATGGGACGCAAACGCAAGGGTCGTGACATTTCCGGTTGGCTGGTGGTCGACAAGCCGGCAGGCATGACCTCGACCGCCGTGGTCAACAAGGTCCGCTGGGCACTGGATGCCAGGAAGGCGGGCCATGCCGGCACGCTCGACCCCGAGGCCACCGGCGTTCTGGCCGTCGCTTTGGGCGAGGCCACCAAGACCGTTCCCTACATCACCGATGCGCTCAAGGCCTATACCTTTACCGTGCGGCTGGGTCAGGCCACCAATACCGACGATGCCGAGGGCGAAGTGATCGCGGAAAGCGACCTGCGCCCCACCGATGACGAGATCAAGCAGGCCCTGCTGCCCTTCGTGGGCGAGATCATGCAGGTGCCGCCCAAGTTCTCGGCGGTCAAGATCGACGGCCAGCGCGCCTATAAGCTGGCCCGCGACGGCGAGGATGTGGAACTGGCCGCCCGACCCCTGTGGGTCGAGGAACTGGTGCTGGTCGATCGTCCCGATCCCGACTATGTCGTGCTGGAAATGACCTGCGGCAAGGGCGGCTATGTCCGCTCGATCGCCCGCGACCTGGGTGAGGCGTTGGGCTGTTATGGCCACGTCAAGGAGCTGCGTCGGATCTGGTCCGGCCCGTTCGAGGCCGAGGACGGGCTGAGCATCGAGCAGATCGACGCGATGGCGAAAACCCCGGCGCTGTATGACTACCTGCGCCCGCTGGAACAAGGGCTGGCCGACCTGCCCGAGCTGAAATGCACCCCCGAAGGCGCCACCCGCCTGCGCAACGGCAACCCCGGCATGGTTCTGGCCAGCGATGTGGAATACGGCGACGAGGCCTGGGCTTCGTTCGACGGCAAGGCCGTGGCGGTGGGGGTCTACAAATCCGGTGAGTTGCACCCCAGCCGGGTGTTCGCCGGCTAGGTCCCGTGCTAAGCGAAGGCGCATGATCACCCGGTCCCACACCAAGGGCGACGCCCCCTCGACAGCCGTCTATTCCGACTGCGAACGCTATCGCTACAGCCTGACCCGCATCTGGGATCCGGCCGGGCGCCGGGCGCTGTTCGTGATGCTGAACCCCTCGACCGCGACCGAGGTTCAGAATGACCCGACCGTCGAGCGCTGCGAGCGGCGCGCGCGGGCTTTGGGCTTCGGGGCGTTCCAGGTGACCAACATCTTTGCCTGGCGCGACACCGACCCGCGCAAGATGCGTGCCGCAGTCGATCCGGTGGGGCCGGAAAACGACGCCGCCATCCTGGCCGGCGTGGACTGGGCCGATCAGGTGATCGCCGCCTGGGGCACCCATGGCGCGCATCTGGATCGCGGTCCGGCGGTCGAGAGTCTGCTGCGCGGCACCGGCCAGCCGCTGTTCCACCTTGGGCTCAGCAAGGCAGGCCATCCCAAGCATCCGCTCTACATCGCGTATACCCAGCAACCCGAACCGTGGAACCGGTGACAAAGGGTTAACCACAGACTCAGGTTGGCTTTGACCAACCCTTTGGCAGCATGGGATATTTCACACTCGGGGCGGCACGCTTTCGGAGGGTTCCCATGTTTCTGCTCGGATTGTTCGGCCTGGCCGCAATGGGCGGCGCAGCATACGCGATCAGCGACGTATTCTCGGGGGATGAGGACGAGGACAACGACGATGTCATCGAAGAAGATGCCGTCGAAGACATTCCCGAAGGAAATCTGTTTGAGATTGACGATTCTTTCGAAGACCCGGCCGAGGGTGCGTCCCACGGAACCATACTGTCGGATGTGGACGGAAACTTGGTCATCGCCGGCGGACCGGGTGTGGATGTTCTGAGCGGGGCCGAGGGCAACGATCAGATCAACGGCTATGATGGCGATGACATTATCGATGGTGGCGCCGGAGATGATACGTTGTTCGGCGCTGACGGGGATGACACGCTAAACGGAAACACTGGCGATGATGTTCTGAACGGTGGCAACGGTCACGATGATCTCTCGGGGTATGCCGGTGACGACATCTTGTACGGTCATGCCGGCGACGACCGGCTGGTTGGCGGCGAAGGCGATGACGATCTGTTCGGCGGTCAGGGCAACGATGACCTTGCCGGAGGTGAGGGCGAAGACGCGCTGCAAGGCGGCGACGGCGAAGACATGCTCGCCGGCGGCGCAGGGGCAGACACGCTGTTCGGCGGTGATGGCGACGACACTCTGACCGGTCGGGACGATGGCGACACGCCCGCCAGCGATTTTCTGAACGGCGGCGCGGGGGACGACACGATCCTAGCAGGTGCCGGAGATGTCGTCACCGGTGGTCAGGGAGCGGACCAGATCGCCATCGACAGAACGGCCACAGGTAAGGAAGTCAGCGTCGTGGATTTCACCCCCGGAGAAGACAAGCTGCTGATCGAATGGAACGGCCTTGACGCGCCCGAAATCGGGATTGAACAAGATGCGGACAACGCCGATTTGACGCGCGTTCTGGTCAACGGGCGTGAGGTGGCCCATCTATTTGGCGCCCAAGGTCTTGGGCCCGAGGATATCCAACTGACCCCGGGTCTGGACCCGACCCTGACCAGCCCCTCGGGCTGAGATACGCAGAATCCCTTTGCCATTTATTCCGATTGCGCCTATACGCGCCCATCCGCATCGGAATCGGTGCGGTTTTCTCCATGGGCCTGTGCTGGACGACATCCCGGCCTGCGCCATCAACTTTAACCTTCGAAGGAGACCCCGATGTCGATCACTGCTGAAGAAAAAGCACGCGTCATGAAAGAATTCGCAACCAAGGACGGCGACACCGGTTCGCCGGAAGTCCAGGTTGCAATCCTGACCTCGCGCATCAACACCCTGACCGAGCACTTCAAGACCCACAAGAAAGACAACCACGGCCGCCGTGGTCTGTTGAAGATGGTTGCCCAGCGCCGCAAGCTGCTGGACTACCTGAAGGGCAAGGAAGAAGCGCGCTACCAGGACCTGATCAAAAAGCTGGGCATCCGCCGCTAAGCACGGAATACACCGCTTTCAAGTTCGAGACGCCCGCCATTTGGCGGGCGTTTTTTGTCAGAGGAGCGCGGGATTCAGTCCAGCGTGTTCTTGTAGACCACACCGTCTTTCATGATCAGGTCGAAGTTTTCGTGTGGGTTTGCAACCAGATCGATGTCTTCCAGCGGGTTGCCATCCACAAGGATCAAATCGGCATAAGCGCCTTCTGTAATCTGGCCCAGCGGTCATTGCTGATAGGGATGCCGGGGGCCGGACAATTCCAGCAGTTCGGCATTGGTCGAAGTGGCCATCTGCGAAACCTCGTTAGGAAAATACCACCGCTGCAGCTTGGCAAGAAACGCGCCCTGCCGCTCGGCCAATTTCGGGTCGAACAGGATGTCGGTCTCGCAGGCGGTTTTGACCCCCACTTCCTTTGCGGTCTTGTAGGTGAAATCGGTGCCGTCGGTCACGTCGATCCACTTCTGTTGGCTGACGGGGTCATCAAAGGAAAACCCGTCTTCGTCATCCAGTAGCGGTAGCACGGACAGCCACACGTCATTCTCACGCATCATTTCCATCGTCTCACGGCTCATGAGGAAGCCATGTTCAATGGATTTCACCCCGGCCTCAATCGCGATGCGCGCAGCATCGTCGGTGAAAAGATGAGAGGCAACATAGGTGTTGTAGGTGTCGGCCACTTTGAAAAAGGCTTCGATTTCATCCTTTTTGTATTGGCGAACGTCCAGGGGGTCGTATGTGGACGACACACCGCCCCCGCCCGCAATCTTTAGCTGCGTGGCCCCATACGCATGACTTCCCGGGCCCGCTAGGTCACTTCTGGGACGCCGTCGGCCTGCATCATCAGACCAACGCTTTACTAATACCACAAAGCATCGCCTTCGTTTGTCGGCACGGCCTGATAGGGGCGGTAATCAAAATGCCCGCCCGTCTGCGTGATCGGCGGACCGGATGGCAGGATACGCGGACCGGGGATTTCGCCGGCGTCGATCATCTTCTTGATGGCGAAGGAATTGCCTCCAACATCACGGACGCTGGTAAAACCCCGCATCAGAGTGCCTTCGGACCCCAAAGCGCCACGGATCGCGACACCCAAGATATCATCGGTCACAACCGAGCTTTGCGGGCTGCAACAATAAAGGGTGTGCCAGTGCACATCGATCAGGCCCGGGATCAGGGTGCGCCCACCACCGTCAGTCACCGTTGCACCTTCGGCCGAGATCGGGTCTGTCGAAACAGCCGCAATCAGGTTGCCCTCGATCAGAACATTCGCGTTTTCGATGCCCCCGTCGTTGACGCCATCAAATACATCCACATTGGTAATCATGGTCTGAGCCGGGTCTTGCTGCGCGGAAACCGAGGTGGCGGCAAGCAGCGCGGCCAAAAGATGAATACGCATGAAGTATCTCCTGTCAAACACCGCCAACTTAGCGAATAATCCGATTTGTATTTGCGGAATTTCACTCGAGAACATGCATCCTGAACGTATCCTCGAAACTGCCCAAAGGCGTATAGAATGATAGCTCTGATCCTAAATGCCTACCGTCTGCTGAAGGCGATCGTCCGATCCTGGGATGATCCACATTTTCGGGGTGGTTTGCTGCTGTGTGTGCTTATTCTTCTGTCCGGCACGTTGTTCTACAGCAGCGTCGAGGGATGGCATTGGGTGGACGCGCTGTATTTCAGCGCAACCACATTATCGACGGTCGGGTTCGGCGATCTGTCCCCGGCGACCAAGATCGGCAAGGTCTTCACCGTGATCTACATTTTCGTTGGGGTCGGCGTGTTCATCGCAATGTTCATTCAATTTGCGAAGGCTTTGTTGCGAGATCCTGAATAAACAATTCCGAACCAGATCAAACCCTTGGAACTATAACCGGGCCCGGTTTAACCGAAAGAACGCCCGCCATTTGGCGGGCGTTCATTGGTCGATGAAGTCGGTTCAGATCTTGGCGCGTTCAGACTTCAGCGCCAGCCACAGGCAGTAGCACATGATCAGCACCACCAGCGTGAACGGGATGCCGGTTGACACCGCCGCCCCTTGCAGCGCGGCAAGTCCGCCACCCAGCAGCAGCGCGATCGCGACCAGACCTTCCAGCGTGCACCAGAACACACGCTGCACCACCGGGGCGTCCATCTTGCCGCCTGCGGTGATCGTATCGATCACCAGAGACCCCGAGTCGGACGAGGTGACAAAGAAGACCACGATCAAAATCAGCGCGATCGGGGCCACGATGCCGTAGAGCGGAAGCTCTTTCAGGAAGCCGAACAGCGCGCCTTCGGGGGCATAGCTGTCGATCACCGTGGCCTTGACGCCCTCGGCGCCGCCTACGTTCAGCATGTCTATGGCCGCGCCACCAAAGGTGGACATCCACAGCGCACAGACCGCCGTCGGCGCCAGCAGCGCACAAATCACGAATTCACGCACCGTGCGCCCCTTGGAGATGCGGGCAATGAACATGCCCACGAAAGGCGACCACGCGATCCACCAGGCCCAGTAGAAGGTTGTCCAACCGTGGAAAAAACTGGTGTCTTCGCGCCCGAACGGGTTCGACAATGCCGGCAGCAGCCTGACGTAATCGGTCATCACGCTGAAATAGCGCGAGATTGCCGTGCCGATCCCGGTCACTGCGATCACGAACAGGAACAGGCCCACGGCCATGACCATGTTGATCTCGCTGAGCCGCTTCACACCTGCGTCCATGCCCATCAGCACCGAACCCAGCGCGATCATCGTGATACCGATGATCAGCAAGACGACGACGGTGGGGCTGGGTTCGATGCCGAACACCTCGTAGAGACCGGCGGCAACCTGTTGCGCGCCCAGCCCCAGCGATGTGGTCAGGCCGAACAGGGTGGCAAACACCGCCAGCGTGTCGATCGCATGGCCCCACCAGCCCCAGACACGCTCGCCCAGCAGCGGATAGAAGGCCGAACGCAGGGTCAGCGGCAGACCGAGATTGTAGCTGAAGATCGCGAGGCTCAGGCCCACGGCGGCGTAGACCGCCCAGCCCTCCAGCCCCCAGTGGTGGATGGTACCTACAACACCAATGTATTCATTGCCCGGCACCGCGATGTCGATGCCCAAAGGACGGGCACCGCCATCCTCGGCGAAATTGTAGTAAACCGGCTCTAACACGCCGAAAAACAGCAATCCGATGCCGATCCCGGCCGCGAACATCATCGCAATCCAGCCGGCATAGGAGTAATCCGGCTTGGCGTCTTTGCCGCCGATGCGCACCTTGCCCACCGGCAGAACGATCAGGGCCAGGCAGAACAACGTGATTGCATCCACGGACAGGACGAGGAACCAGTCGAAGGTGCTGGTCAGCCACGGCCGCAGCCAACCGAAGAACGTCGCTGCGGCCTCTTGATTGGCGAGGGCGATCAGCACGAAGGCAAAGATCAGGATGCTTGAGATGAGAAAAACCGGGTTGTGAATATCCAGCCCGAATGGGCGAACATTGTCCTGCCCCAGTTCATACTCCGTTTCAAAATCATAGATCCGCGGATCCGGATCCAGCATTTTCTTGGTCTGAGACATGTGACCGTCCCTTTCGTTCGCGCGAATTGCAAACGCCAAGGTATTCGGCCTTCGGACGACAGTGAGTAGTCTTACCCCCTTGGCGCCTTTTCGTCGTCTGGACCGCGGGTTCCGTGGTAAGAGGCTACACTGCAATCACTTTTCCACAAAATGCATTCGCCTACGGGAATATGTCTGCACATCGCCAGCCATATCCTGACCGAGGTCGAGCGGACGGGGTCGCACATGTTCCGCGGCTTTCTACCGCCGTTGCGGCCCGAAATCTCTCACCAGCCTCGGCTGCATCGATTTCCGATCTGCCTAACCAGGATGGTGAGCGATCGTCGTGTTTGCGAGCGGGTGCACGCGAGATTTTATGCGGGCTTACGCATCGGAACGTTCGCGGTGTCGGCTGACGCAAAGGCGAACCACGACAGATGCAGGACCGTGTGCCTTCTGCGGGCTTATCCCTTTCAATCCGGCGCAATCTCATGTATGCGCGCGGTATCTGAGACGTTGTGCCCTGACCCCGGCACTCGAATGGAAGATAAATTGGGGTCGGCGGCAATGGGGCCGCCACGCAAAACGGGAGACCCGCAGGGGCGGGAGTGCTCCCATCTAGGATACGCTTATGTTTGATGTAACGAAAAAATCAATTCAGTGGGGCGAAGAGACGCTGACACTGGAAACCGGCAAGGTTGCCCGTCAGGCCGACGGCAGCGTGATTGCCACGCTGGGCGAAACCAGCGTCATGGCCAACGTGACCTTTGCCCGGGAGCAGAAGCCCGGTCAGGACTTTTTCCCGCTGACCGTGCACTATCAGGAAAAATACTATGCCGCCGGCAAGGTGCCGGGTGGCTTCTTCAAGCGCGAGGCCCGTCCGACCGAGAAAGAGACGCTGACCGCGCGCCTGATCGACCGTCCGATCCGTCCGCTGTTCGTGGACGGGTTCAAGAACGAAGTTCTGGTGATGTGCACCGTGCTGAGCCACGATCTGGTCAACGACCCCGACATCGTGGCGATGATCGCCGCATCGGCGGCCCTGACCATCTCGGGCGCGCCCTTCCGCGGACCGATCGCCGGTGCCCGCGTTGGTTTCGTGGATGGCGAGTACGTCCTGAACCCGACCGTCGACGACATGCAGGACCTTCGCCTGAACCCTGAACAGCGTCTGGATCTGGTTGTTGCCGGCACCAAAGACGCCGTGATGATGGTGGAATCGGAAGCCTACGAGCTGACCGAAGCCGAGATGCTGGGTGCCGTGACCTTCGCGCACGAACAGATTCAGCCAGTGATCGACCTGATCATCTCGCTGGCCGAAGACGCCGCGAAAGAGCCCTTTGCGTTTGAAGCCCCCGACTACTCGGAGCTGTACGCTGCCGTGAAAGCTGCCGGTGAAGAGCAGATGCGTGCCGCATTCGCAATCACCGACAAGCAAGAGCGCACCGCAGCGGTCGCCGCTGCGCGCGAGGCCATCAAGGCCGCTCTGACCGAAGAGCAGCTTGAGGACTCGAACCTGGGTTCGGCGATGAAAAAGCTCGAAGCCGGCATCCTGCGCGGCGACGTGGTGAAGGGCGGCAAGCGGATCGACGGTCGTTCGACCACCGACGTGCGCCCGATCGTGGCCGAAACCGGCCTGCTGCCGCGGACCCATGGTTCGGCCCTGTTCACCCGTGGTGAAACCCAGGCGCTGGCCGTGACCACGCTGGGCACCGGTGACGATGAGCAGTTCATCGACGCGCTGCACGGAAACTTCAAATCGAACTTCCTGCTGCACTACAACTTCCCGCCCTACTCGGTCGGCGAAGTGGGTCGCGTCGGTTCGCCCGGTCGCCGCGAAATCGGCCACGGCAAACTGGCATGGCGCGCCCTGCAAGCGGTTCTGCCGGCTCCGACCGACTTCCCCTACACCATTCGTGTGGTGTCCGAGATCACCGAGTCGAACGGCTCGTCCTCGATGGCATCGGTCTGCGGCGGTTCGCTGTCGATGATGGATGCGGGCGTTCCGCTCAAGGCTCCGGTGGCCGGTGTGGCCATGGGTCTGATCCTGGAAGACGACGGGGACTATGCCGTTCTGACCGACATCCTGGGTGACGAAGACCACCTGGGCGACATGGACTTCAAGGTTGCGGGTACCGAAAACGGCATCACCTCGCTGCAGATGGACATCAAGGTCGCCGGCATCACGCCCGAGATCATGGAGAAAGCCCTGGCTCAGGCCAAGGACGGCCGTCTGCACATCCTGAACGAGATGAGCAAGGCGCTGAGCGAGACCGCCGAGTTCTCGGTCCACGCCCCGCGCATCGAGACCATGCAGATCCCGACCGACAAGATCCGCGAAGTGATCGGCTCGGGCGGCAAGGTGATCCGCGAGATCGTGGAAACCAGCGGCGCCAAGGTCGACATCAACGATGACGGCATCATCAAGATTGCATCGCCCGATGGTGAGTCGATCAAGAAAGCCTACGAGATGATCCACTCGATCGTGGCCGAGCCGGAAGAAGGTCAGGTCTACACCGGTAAAGTCGTTAAGATCGTCGATTTCGGCGCCTTCGTGAACTTCTTCGGCAAACGTGACGGTCTGGTCCACGTGTCCCAGATCGAAAACCGTCGCCTGAACCACCCTTCGGACGTTTTGAAGGAAGGCCAGGAAGTGAAGGTCAAGCTCTTGGGCTTCGACGATCGCGGCAAGGTCCGCCTGTCGATGAAATGCGTCGATCAGGAAACCGGCGAAGAGATCGTGCCCGAGAAGAAAGAAAAGAAAGAGGAAGGCGCGGAATAACCCGCCCTACCCTTTGCGAAATCCAAGACCCCGGTTCCGGCCGGGGTCTTTTTGTTTTCCCTGGGCCTTTCCCGGGCCGCAGCCCTGTTCTATGCACGACACCATGCGATCCTTCATCATCCATATGTCCTCCAGCACCGCGCGCCGCCCCAATGCCGAGCAGCTCTGCGCCGACCTGCCCAGTGCCGAGCTGATCGAAGCGGTCAATGGGCGCGATCCGGCGCAGATTGCCGGGGTCACGCTGCATCCGGGCAACCTGCACCGCCCGCACTACCCCTTCGCGCTGCGCCCGGCCGAGATCGGCGTCTTCGAAAGCCACCGTCGGATCTGGCGCAAAATGGTCGACGAGGGGATCGATCTGGCCATCACCGCCGAGGATGATCTGCGCGTCGATCCCGACCGGATGAACGCTGCACTGGATCTATTGCGCCCGATCGCGACCCCTGATCACTACATCCGCATCCCAGTCAAGCAGCGCGAAACCGCAGCCCAGACCCTAGCTGAGCGCGACGGCCTTCGTCTGATCCTGCCCAAGGTCATAGGGTTGCAATGCGTCTGTCAGGTGGTGGGACGGAAGGCGGCGGAACGTCTGCTGGCGGCCACCGACCACATTGACCGCCCGGTGGACACGTTCCTGCAGATGCACTGGATCACGGGCCAGCCCGTCCACGCGCTGTTGGGCAGCGGCAATCAGGAAGTGGCCCGTGAAATCGGCGGCTCGACGATCCAGACGAAACCGCCGTTGACCGACAAGCTGACCCGCGAATTCAAGCGGGCTGCCTATCGCGCGCAACTGCACCTGCATCCGCAGCGTCCCGCCTAGTCGGGCACCGCGTCGCCCAGTTCCTCGACCAGGAAATCCATCGCTCGGCGCACCCGCAGCGGCAGATGACGACGCTCAGGATAGACGATCCAACTCGCACGGCTTGGGTCTTCGTACCCCTGCAGTATCGGCTCTAGCTCAGGGGGGCGTTTCGCGCCCAAAAAAATCTCGGGCGCGTACATGACCCCCAGACCTTGCCGCGCGGCAGAAAGAACGGCGTGCGGGTTGTTGGCCTGCCACCGGCCATGCACCCGAACCTCGATCGGGTCGCCCGAGCCGGGGTCGCGGAATACCCACCGGTCATTGTTGGTGATCAGGCACTGATGATGCCGCAGGTCGGCCGGATGGGTTGGCCTTCCGTGCCGGTCGAGATAGCCGCGCGCGGCAACGCAGACCATCCGTCGGGTTGCAAACCGCCGCGCGATCAACCCGCTCTCCGTTAGCTGGCCATAGCGGATGGCAAAGTCGAAGCCTTCTTCGGTCAGGTTCAGAAGGCGCGAATTGAAGTCGATCGTGACCGAGAGGTTGGGGTGCAGGCTTGCGAACCGTGCCAATGCCGGTGCCACGAACTGTTCCGCAAATGGCCCGGCGGCCGACACGCGAATGCGCCCCGCGATCTGGGCCCGATCCCCTGCCGCCGACTGGTTCGCCTCTTCCAGACCCGCCACAAGCCCGGTCACCCGCGCGTGATAGTCGCGTCCGGCGTCGGTCAGGCGCACCACGCGGGTCGAACGCGCCAAAAGCTTGACGCCCAAACGATCCTCAAGCCGGGCGACCTGGCGCGAGACATGACTGGCCGAAACCCCAAGTCGCCGGGCCGCAGCGGTGAAGCCGCCCGTCTCGACCACCATCAGGAATTCTTCCAGCCCGTCCCAATGCGCCATTTCGCAACCTCATTATTACATGTCAGCAATAATGCTTTGCCAAATTCGACACTAATCAACAAGCGGCAACAGCCATATATCCCGATCACACAAGACACGGGCCGGGCGTACCGGCCGAACTAGGAGAAAACACATGGCTTCGACTGCAAAGAACATTCTGATCGTCCTGACATCGCATGACCAGCTGGGCGACACCGGAGAAAAGACCGGGTTCTGGCTCGAGGAGTTGGCCGCTCCGTATTACGTGTTCAAGGATGCCGAGGCGGAACTGACGCTGGCCTCGCCCAAAGGCGGGCAGCCGCCGCTGGACCCCAAAAGCAGCGCACCCGACAGCCAGACCGACGATACCCGCCGGTTCGAGGCCGACCCCGAAGCGACGGCAGCATTGGCCAACACGGTCAAACTGTCCGAGGTGAACGCCCAGGACTATGATGCGATCTTCTATCCCGGTGGGCACGGGCCGCTGTGGGACCTTGTGTCGGATGAGAAATCGATTGATCTGATCGAGACGTTCTGGTCAGCGGGGAAACCGGTCAGCGCCGTGTGTCACGCCCCGATCGTTCTGGCGCACACCAAGGCCGCGGACGGGTCGCCGCTGGTCAAGGGTCGTACCGTCACCGGCTTCACGAATGAAGAAGAAGACGCCGTCGGCCTGACGAATATCGTGCCTTTGCTGGTCGAGGATACGATGAAGGACCGGGGCGCACAGTTCAGCAAGGTGGAGCCGTTCCAACCTCACGCGGTGCAGGACGGCAAACTGATCACCGGGCAGAACCCGGCTTCGTCCGCTGCGGTTGCGAGGAAAGTGCTTGAGGCGTTTGAGGCCTGAGGACGTTCAATGCGGAACAGGGCGGGGCGTGATGCGCCCCGCCCCTTCTTTGCGTCAGCTCGGCGCTTTGGTCTTGCGCAGATAGGGGAAGATCGTCTCGAACTCGCCGAACTTCTCCTTGGCTTCGTCATTCGAAACCGACGGCGGGATGATTACGTCTTCGCCCGGCACCCAGTTGGCCGGAGTGGCCACGCCCTTGGCGCTCATTTGCAGGCCGTCCAGCGCGCGCAGGATCTCGGCAAAGTTTCGGCCCACGGTCATCGGATAGGTCATCGACAGTTTCAGCTGCTTGTCCGGCCCGATGATGAAGACCGAGCGCACCGTGGCGCTGTCTGCCGGGGTTCGGCCGTCGGGCAGATATGCCTCGGCCGGCAGCATGTCGAAGGCTTTGGACACTGCCAGTCCGTCATCGGCGATGATCGGAAAGCCGGGGTTGGCCTTGCCATAGGCCTCGATGTCCTTCTTCCACTTCTTGTGGTCCTCGACTCCATCGACCGAAACACCGATCACCTTGGTGTTGCGCTTGGCCCATTCGTCGTTCAACTGCGCCACGGCCGAAAACTCGGTGGTGCAGACCGGAGTGAAATCCTTGGGGTGCGAGAACAGGATCGCCCAGCTGTCGCCGATCCAGTCGTGGAACTGGATGGTGCCCTGGTCCGTTTCAGCGGTGAAATTAGGGACGGTATCGTTGATGCGCAAACCCATGATGCATCTCCTTTCCTGTGAAAACCCGAGTCGGTTGGTGCAAACCTAATCACTTTGCCCTCAGGTTAAACCATTGATGTGGTACAGGGGCAAAAAACGTGCGATCAATAATTTGATCAAATTTCCAGAATTGCCTTGCCCCAAGGGGGCCGCAGTGACAGAGTGCCCCAGAAAACCGACCGCGCGGTCGAATGAATGCGGATCAAGAGGACACGCCATGATCGAGAAACGCGACTTTTACATCAACGGCCAGTGGGTCGCCCCCAGCCAGCCCAATGATTTTCAAGTGATCGACCCCTCGACCGAGGAGCCCTGCACGGTGATCTCGCTGGGCGGTCAGGCCGATACCGACGCGGCCGTGGCGGCGGCCAAGGCGGCGCTGCCGGGCTGGATGGCCACGCCGGTCGAAGAGCGCATCGCGCTGGTGGAAAAGCTGATCGAGATCTATCCCACCCGTGCCGAAGACCTCGCGCAGGCGATGTCGATGGAGATGGGCGCGCCGATCGACATGTCGCGCACCCAGCAGGTGGGCGCCGGCATCTGGCACCTGAAGAATTTCGTGCGTGCGGCCAAGAACTTCCAGTTCGAACGCCCCTTGGGCGATCACGCCCCCAATGACCGGATCATCTACGAGGCGGTCGGCGTCGCCGCGCTGATCACCCCTTGGAACTGGCCGATGAACCAGATCACGCTCAAGGTGGGCGCGGCGGCCATCGCGGGCTGCACCATGGTTCTGAAACCGTCCGAGCAAAGCCCGCTGAACGCGATGATCTTTGCCGAGATGATGCACGACGCGGGCTTCCCCGCCGGTGTCTTCAACCTTGTGAACGGGGACGGGGCCGGCGTGGGCACTCAGCTTTCGGGCCACCCCGACGTCGACATGGTCAGCTTCACCGGCTCGACCCGTGCGGGCACGGCGATCTCCAAGAACGCCGCCGACACGCTGAAGAAGGTGCATCTGGAGCTAGGCGGCAAGGGCGCCAACGTGATCTTTGCCGATGCCGATGACAAGGCGGTCAAGCGTGGCGTGCTGCACATGATGAACAACACCGGTCAGAGCTGCAACGCGCCCAGCCGGATGCTGGTGCAGCGTCCGATCTATGACCAAACGGTGGAAACCGCGGCCGAGGTGGCCAACAAGGTCACCGTGGGCCCGGCGAAGCAGGAAGGCCGCCATATCGGCCCCGTCGTGAACGAGCTGCAATGGACCAAGATTCAAGCCCTGATCCAGAAAGGCATCGACGAGGGTGCGCGCCTGGTCGCCGGCGGTCCCGGTCGGCCCGAAGGGTTCAACAAAGGCTATTTCGTGCGCCCCACCGTATTTGCCGACGCCAACAACCAGATGACCATCGCGCGCGAGGAAATCTTTGGCCCGGTCCTGACGATGATCCCCTTTGACACCGAGGAAGAGGCCATCGAGATCGCCAATGACACGCCCTATGGCCTGACCAACTATGTTCAGACGCAGGACGGTGCCCGCGCCAACCGCATGGCGCAGCACTTGCGCTCGGGCATGGTCGAGATGAACGGCCAATCGCGCGCTGCCGGTTCGCCCTTTGGCGGCATGAAACAGTCCGGCAACGGGCGTGAAGGCGGTGTCTGGGGACTTGAGGACTTCCTCGAGGTCAAAGCCGTCAGCGGCTGGACCCCGGAATAAACCCGGCACGGGAACGCAAAAATGCGGGGCAAGGCGCGGACAGGCGCCTTGCCCCGTTTGCGTCAGGCCGGGCGCACCACCAGTTGTGGTTCGCCGTTCGACGTGTGACGGGCCGACCGTCCGTCCCAGCCGATCTGACCGCTGACGCGCTGCCTGAATGAGGAGAAGCTGTCAAAGGTAACCACGTCGACCGGGGTGTCGAACTGCAGGGTGATCCGCCGCTGCGCACCGTCGCCCAGCATCGTCAGGCCGCGGATTTCCCCGGTAAAGGGCTGGCCCAGATAGGTGCCCCGCACGCGGTCTCCGACCTTCAGGTGCAGCCGGTTTCCGGCCATCGCGTGCAACGTGTTCCAGTCACGCGCGCCGTGTTGATGGGCGATCATCTCAAGCGATTGCGCATGGCTCAGGGCCACGCCAGCGCCACGCAGTTTCTCGCGCAGGCGTTTGGCCTGCACTTTCAGCTCGCCCACGGGGGCGATGTTTTGGGTCTGTGTCATGTCTTGCCTCGTTTCCATGAACGGGCGCGAGTATTGGACGGGGCTCGCCTTGCCATCCGCGCGCCGGGAAAGGGCAACAGATGTGGTTTGAACCGGGTTTCACCAAAGCCATAAGGCCGCGAGCGGCAGGAGACCCGAACCTGCGCGCCTTGTGGCAGGCGCGCGGGCCTTAGTCAATCAGGCATCGGCCTGCGCCGCCTCATAGGCCAGCATGGCGCGTTTGACGGGCAACCCCCAGTGATAGCCGCCCAGCCCCCCCGATTTGCGCAGCGCACGGTGGCAGGGGATCAGCCAGCTGACCGGGTTGCGGCCCACCGCCGTGCCCACCGCCCGCACCGCCTGCGGCGTGCCCACGGCCTGCGCGATCTGGGAATAGGTCGTCACCTGGCCCGAAGGGATCTGCATCAGCGCCTCCCACACCTTGATCTGCAAGGGTGAGCCGATCAGGTACAACGGCGTAGGCTCCAGCCGGTCGCTGGCCGCGCCGAAGGCCGACAGAACCCACGGGCGCAGGCGCATCGGATCCTCGACATAGTCGGCCAGGGGCCAGCGCGACAGCATGTCCTGCATCGCGGCCTCTTCGCCGGTCTCGGCGGCAAAGGCCATGCCGCAGATGCCCTTGGCCGTGCCCATCACCAGCGCCGGGCCAAAAGGGCTTTCGAACCAGCCCCAATAGATGGTCAGCCCCGCGCCCTTGCGGGCGAATTCGCCGGGGCTCATCGCCTCCCATTTCAGAAACAGGTCGTACAGGCGGCCGCTGCCGGACAGACCGACGCTGTGCGCGGTCTCCAGCATGGTGAAGCGCTCGCGCAGCAGCGCCTTGGCATGGCCCAGCGTCAGATATTGCTGGTAGCGTTTCGGCGACACGCCTGTCCAGCGCGAGAACAGGCGCTGGAAATGAGCGGGGCTCATGTCCATCTGGCGGGCCAGCTCTTCCAGCGGCAGCGACTCGCCGCCCTGGTCGATCAGCTCGATCGCGCGCCGCATCACGTTGTAGTGGTAACCGGATTCGGATGTCTGGACGTTCATGGCATTCACCTTGCTGTGGCTTGCCCCATCCTAGCCGGGCCGGGCCCGACGGTGCGACCCGAAACTTGCGCATTGCCGGTGCAGCGGGCTTTGGGCTTGTCACCCGGCACCGCGGGCGGCATTAAGGCCCGGATGGCAAAGCAGCTTGATTATCACACGATCCGCGAGATCTTTACCCGGTTCCAGCAGGCCGACCCCGAACCCAAGGGCGAGCTTGAGCATGTGAACGTGTATACGTTGGTCGTCGCCGTGGCGCTGTCGGCGCAGGCAACCGATGCAGGCGTCAACAAGGCTACCCGCGCGCTCTTCAAGATCGCCGATACCCCGCAGAAGATGCTCGACCTCGGCGAAGAGGGGCTGATCGAGCACATCAAGACCATCGGCCTGTTCCGCCAGAAGGCCAAGAACGTCATAAAAATGTCGCGCATTCTGGTCGAGGAATACGGCGGCGAGGTCCCCAACTCGCGCGCCGCGCTGCAGTCGCTGCCGGGCGTCGGGCGCAAGACCGCGAACGTGGTGCTGAACATGTGGTGGCGATACCCGGCGCAGGCGGTCGACACGCATATCTTTCGCGTCGGCAACCGCACCGGCATCTGCCCCGGCAAGGACGTGGACGCCGTGGAACGCGCCATCGAAGACAATATCCCTGTGGACTTTCAGCTTCACGCCCATCACTGGCTGATCCTGCACGGCCGGTACCACTGCAAGGCGCGCAAACCGCAATGCGGCACCTGCCTGATCCGCGACCTGTGCCAATTCGAGGACAAGACCCTATGAAAACCTATCACCTGACCGGCATCGGCAACGCCGTTGTGGACGTCATCTCTCAGGCCGACGACAGCTTTCTCGAGATGATGGGGATCGAGAAGGGCATCATGCAGCTGATCGAGCGGGAACGCGGCGAGGTGCTGTATGCGGCCATGGAAAACCGGGTGCAGACCCCGGGCGGTTCGGTGGCCAACACCATCGCGGGCGCGGGTGCTCTGGGACTGGACGCGGCCTTCATCGGGCGAGTGCACGATGATGCGCTGGGCCGGTTCTACGCCGATGCGATGAACGAGGACGGCGTGGATTTCGTGAACCCGCCGGTGCCTGGGGGCGAGCTGCCGACCTCGCGCTCGATGATCTTCGTGTCGCCCGATGGCGAACGGTCGATGAACACCTATTTGGGGATTTCGTCCGAACTGTCCTCGACGGACGTGCCGGCCGAGGTGGCGGGCAACAGCCAGATCATGTTCCTCGAGGGGTATCTGTTCGACAAGGAGAAGGGCAAGACCGCCTTCCTCGAGGCCGCGCGCGACTGCCGCAACGGCGGCGGCAAGACCGGCATCGCCATTTCCGACCCGTTCTGCGTCGAGCGTCACCGCACCGATTTCCTGCTGCTGATCGAACACGAACTGGATTTCGTGATCGGCAACGAGGCCGAGATAAAATCGCTGTTCGAGACCGATGACCTGGAAGAGGCGCTGGCCAAGACCGCTGCAATCTGCCCGTTAGTAGTCTGCACCCGTTCGGGCGATGGAGTGACGGTTCTGCACGACGGCACGCGCATCGATGTACCGGTCGAGAAAGTTGTGCCGGTGGACGCCACCGGCGCGGGCGACCAGTTCGCCGCCGGGTTCCTTTTCGGCATGGCGACGGGCCGCGACTATGAAACCTGCGCCAGAATAGGCAACGTCTGCGCCCGAGAAGTGATCAGCCATATCGGCCCGCGGCCGGATACCAACGTGCTGGAGTTGTTGCGGGAAGAAGGGTTGGTGTGATTGCTATGTAAGCAATAAGTTGCCACGAGCCATTCACAAGTCTTAGCTAAAGAAGTGAGAATCTAAGTTGACCAACCCAGACGACTCTGAGGAGCTCTGCCGCTGGGCGCGGATCATGAACAAATCACATGGCTATGGCGGAGTTTTTAATCATGAAACGCCTGAAGACAAAGCCATAGTGGAAGTGAGTACTGCAAACGAATGGCGACGAGCGGTCGCCTCCGAATTTGGATTAGCTGTTGGCGAGCCAGAGCAAAATCCACATGACCCGCCCGATTGCTTCGTTTAATTTTCGGGCCGTCGCCTGAGTGTTGAACTGGTCCAGCTTATTAACCCCAATCATAAGCGGCGCGCCTCAAACGGTGAGTCACCATACATGCGGCCATTGTTTGAGGACATGCAGTGGACGAAGTGTCGACTTATCTCCGAACTTAACGAACTCATCCGCAACAAGGGGGAAAAATACCAACAACGTGGAATTCAAATTGACGTTTTGTTGATTCACACCGCAGAAACTTGGCTGCGTTTCGATACGGCGAAAGAATGGCTCGATACGATTTCTATTCGACCGCACCGGAATATTGCCAACGCTTTCCTTCTATTTGAATATGAGCCGGGAAGAGGCACCAAATGCTGGCCAGTGTCTTTTCTCTATGGTGACTTAATTTCGGAAAAGAACGCAGGCTAAAATCCTACGTCAATGGTTTCCCGGCACTGAGCAAAACAAGACTTTTCACCCCCAGTACCGCCAAAACGCCTCCCTCACCCGCTCGTAGACCGCGCGCTTGAAGGGCACGATCTCGGCGATCAGGCGGTTGGGGTCCTGCCATGTCCAGCGGTTGAACTCGCGGCCGTTTCGATGTCGGTCTGATCGTCGCGGCCGGATACCAACGTGCTGGAGATGTTGCAGAAAGAAGGGTTGGTCTGAGGTCAAACCTACTTTTTAGGTTCGTTCGCGATCACGGTGGTCAAGGTGCGTGTCGTTCGGCTTCGGGTGATTGCGATCGCTCCAAGAACCAAAGCGCAGGCTATGGCTTGGGGCGCCGTGATTGCTTCGCCAAAAGCAACAAATCCGACCACGAACATCGTTGGCAATTCTATGCTTCCGACGACCGCGGTTTTAGAGGCGCCGATCAACGGCGAGCAGATCGTGTAGATGAGCTGCGGCACAAGCGCCGTGACCAGGCCGATCCCGACGATCAAGATCCAGTCGGATTGCCCCTCCGGGAGCAACTGTTGCACATCGGCACTCAGCATCAGCGGCAGGAGCCCAAGAACCGATCCCAAGGAAACCGAGGCTATGCGCGCAAGCGGCGCGATGCGGGACAGCCTGTGGACCAAAACACAAATACCGAAACCAAAGCCGAACGGGGCCGCCAGTGCCACTAAAAGAGTAGGTATGTGTTGTGGGGACACGGATGCGGGCGAACCAGCAATGATTGCCGCCAGAACGATAAGGCCAGAAGCGAGCAAGGCGCGCCGCGTGGCTGGATCAGAGAAAAGCGCCCAGGCAATGACCAATGTAAAAACCGGATAGGTCATGTAGAGCACGCCCACGGTTGACGCGGGCAAGGCCTCCAAAGCGGTTACGTATCCAATCCACCCAAGTCCCATCACGGCTCCTGCCGAAAGGCCCCAACAAATCTCGCGCCAAGCTTTGCGGTGCATGACGAGAACGGGCAGCAGCAGAATTGCCGCGACGATGTAGCGGTAGAATGCGACGGCATAGGGTGCGACGCCCTGCTGCGTCAGCCCTCTGCTGAAATAGGGCACCAGCCCAAAGCAGATCGACGCGAAAAGAACGCCTGCAACCGCAAGCGCATAGGGAATAGCCGGTCCGGTTTGTGTTGAGGTCTTTGCCATGAACAAGGGCTAGCACAGGTTCGCGAAATCCATAACAGAGTTCCATGGACTAGGCACCTTGTCCGCAACCCGGAACCCGCTTGACCGAGTTCTAGTTCACCCCAAATACCTCCGAAACGCCTCCATTACCCGCTCATAGACCTCGCGCTTGAAGGGCACGATCTCGGCGATCAGACGGTCGGGGTCCTGCCATTTCCAGCGGGTGAATTCAGGGTGGTCTGTCTGAATATTGATCTGGTCGTCTTCCCCCAGGAACCGCAACAGGAACCATTTCTGCTCTTGCCCCCGGAAGCGGCCCTTCCAGATCTTGGGTACGATGTCATGCGGCAGGTCGTAGGGCAGCCAGTCGTCGGTCTCGGCCACGATTTCCACGAGGTCGGGGGTGACGCCGATTTCCTCCTGCAACTCGCGTAGCGCCGCCGCGCGCGGGGTCTCGCCTTCGTCCACGCCACCTTGGGGCATCTGCCAGGCGTCCTCGAACCGGTCATTGCGCTGGCCGACGAAAATCTGACCCTGATCGTTCATCAGCATCAGGCCGACGCAGGGGCGATAGGGCAGTTTGGCGATCTGTTCTGGGGTCATGGGCGGGCCTCGTAATGTGGTTGGCCAAGCTGTAGCAACTGGCAAAGCGGCGGCAAAGGGGGTGACGTCAGGTTTCGCGTGACACCGGCGCGGTGCGGCGCGATTGTCGGGCCCGAATTGAGGGAGAGTTTCAAGATGACTGCGTACCCGAACCTGCTGGCCCCTCTGGATCTGGGCTTTACCACGTTGAAGAACCGGGTCCTGATGGGCTCGATGCATACCGGGCTGGAAGAAACCGGCGACTGGAACCGGGTGGCCGAGTTCTATGCCTCGCGCGCACGTGGTGGCGTGGCGCTGATGGTGACGGGCGGCATCGGGCCGAACCTCGAAGGCTCGGTCCTGCCGGGGGCGGCGATGATGGCCAGCGACAAGGATGTGGCCAATCATTCCGTCGTCACCGACCGGGTGCATCAGGCGGGCGGCAAGATCGCCATGCAGATCCTGCATGCAGGCCGCTATGCCTATGGCCCGAAATGCGTGGCCCCCAGTCCGGTGAAGTCGCCAATCTCGCCCTTCCCCCCCAACGAGCTGGACGAAGAGGGCATCGAGAAGCAGATCAGCGACATCGTGAACGCCGCCGTGCTGGCCCAGAAGGCGGGCTATGACGGGGTCGAGATCATGGGGTCCGAGGGGTATTTCATCAACCAGTTCCTGGTGACCCATACCAACAAGCGCACCGACCGCTGGGGCGGATCCTATGAGAACCGCATGCGCCTGCCGCTGGAAATCGTGCGCCGCACCCGCGCGGCGGTGGGGACCGATTTCATCATCATCTACCGGCTGTCGATGATCGACCTTGTGCCGAATGGTTCGACCCATGAAGAGGTGGTGGAACTTGCGCAGCGGATCGAAGAGGCCGGGGCGACGATCATCAACACCGGCATCGGCTGGCACGAGGCGCGGATTCCGACCATCGCCACCTCGGTGCCGCGCGCGGCCTTTGCCTGGGTGACGAAGAAGCTGATGGGCAAGGTGGGGATTCCGGTCATCACCTCGAACCGGATCAACACGCCGGAAGTGGCCGAGCAGGTGCTGGCCGAGGGCTGCGCCGACATGGTCTCGCTGGCGCGGCCGATGCTGGCTGATGCGGATTTCGTGGCCAAGGCGATAGCCGGCGATTCGGCCACGATCGCGCCTTGCATCGCCTGCAACCAGGCCTGCCTGGATCACACCTTCAGCGGCAAGCTGACCTCCTGCCTTGTGAACCCGCGCGCCTGCCACGAGACCGAGCTGGTGATCGAGAAAACCGACACGCCCAAGCGCGTGGCCGTCGTGGGTGCGGGTCCGGCGGGCCTGTCCACCGCGATGACGGCGGCGGATCGCGGCCATGACGTGACCGTGTTTGACAAGGCCGACGAGATCGGCGGCCAGTTGAACATGGCCAAGCAGGTGCCCGGCAAGGAAGAATTCTGGGGGCTGGTGGACTGGTATCGCACCATGCTGGACACGCTAGGCGTCAAGGTGGAACTGGGCCGCGAGGTTGGTGCCGATGATCTGGCCGGGTTCGACGAGGTGGTGATCGCCACCGGCGTCAACCCGCGCGACCCGCAGATCCCCGGCCAGGATCGCGACAATGTCGTGAACTATATCGACGTGCTGCGCGACAAGGCCCCGGTGGGCAAGTCGGCGGCGGTGATCGGCGCGGGCGGCATCGGCTTTGACGTGTCGGAATACCTGCTGGAAGAAGGCCATTCGCCCACCACCGACCTGCCGCTGTGGATGAAGGAGTGGGGCGTCGCCGACCCTGAACAGCACCGCTCTGGCCTCGCGCCCGAAGGCCCCCAGCCCGAGGCGCCCAAGCGGCAGGTCACGCTGCTGCAGCGCAAGAAACAGGCGCATGGCAAGGGGCTTGGCAAGACCACCGGCTGGATCCACCGCGCGACACTGAAGATGAAGGATGTGAACTTCGTGGGCGGCGTGAACTATGAGCGCATCGACGACGAGGGGCTGCATGTCTCGTTCGGAGAAGAGCGCGCCGACCCGACCGTCATCAAGGCGGACACGATCGTTCTGTGCGCCGGACAGGTGCCCGAGCGGTCGCTGGCCGATGCGCTGATCGAACGCGGGATCACCCCGCATGTGATCGGCGGCGCGGATGTGGCGGCCGAACTGGACGCCAAGCGGGCGATCAATCAAGGCACAAGGCTCGCGGCCGCACTGTAGGGAAGGCCCGTTCCGTCCACTGCCGCCAACGCGCGGGCGCTAAGACACAAGAAAGCCACCCGAGCGATGCCCTGGCGGCTTTCTTGTGAGTTAAGCCAGTTCCGCGCCTTATACGGAAAAAGTTAGACCTGTCTCGTCCTCGAACCGTACCAGGTATTCCTGGTAATCCCGAAAGGCGCGGCGCAGCAGAATCTGTGACGCCGGCTTCGCGCGCCAGGGCTTCTTGCCTCCGATATAGTGCCACATCTTCGGGTTCCGGCTTGCCTGTTTCAGTTGGTTTCGAAATTCGGCAGAGGTATGCCGGAATTTCGGACTGTGCGCGTCGTACCAAATCTGCGGTCGCGTGTTCCATTGCTGAGGGAGTCTGAGCCACTGGCCCGCGAAAATCTGGTTCATCCGATCCTGCTCGGGCAGATCGTGGATATGCGGGATCAGCTTGTCGAAATTGCCCAGCTCCTTGCCCGCGGGTGAATTCCGGATCGCTTCGCAATCCATCAGAAGGATGCCCGCGTTGAAGTAGTTCTCGCCGGGCAGAAAGCCCAACCGGATGCTGCGCAAAACGCGTGTGACCGACTTTTGGTGTTCGTGCCCCGGTCTCAGAACACTCTGCAGGGATGGGCGCAGAAAGCGGCCTTCGCCCAACGTGACCAATCCCATGTCGACGCAGGCCCCGATCCCGTGGCCACTCATGTCGAGCTCCTGCAACTCGCAGACGTCGCCCAGCACAAGAGTGTCGGCGTCAATGAACAGACACCGGCCCGAAAAGAATTCGGGCAGAAACAACGGCAGCAGCGTGATTTTCGGGTATTTCGTCTTGAACTCAGAAAACCGGCCGAGCGTTTCGGACTGGAACTCCCGGTAACAAACCGTGCCGTTGTCGACCGCACGATCCAGCTGGTCGACGGCTGCGATGTCTTGTGCGGTAAAATCCTGACCGAAAACGGTAACGTCAACAGGCCGGCTGGCGTTCTTGACCACGGAATAGGCCGACAGCAATGCGGGATACAGAAAGTTCCGGTCGACCCCAAAAACAACGTTCATTCAAATACCATGGCTCCGCCCCCGATCAGAATCGTGTATAGGCGACGCAAGCACATGTAATCAAACCGAAACCGTCCCGCCGCTCTCGGCGGGTTGGTCCCGGCGCTGCGGTTGACCGGTCCGGGTTATTCCACAGTGATCGTTATCACCTCGGAAACGATCGGCGTCGCGTGAGGCACATGACCCGCATCGCCCAGGACCAGTTGCAACGTGTGCGTCCCGGGGGCAAGCTCCAACGTGACTTCGGTCTGACCACCACCGAAATGCAGGTGGTTGTCATCGGCCGGCAGCCCATATGCCAGTTCGTCGGCCCCGTCCTCACCCTGACCCAATGGGGGGCGATCGATCAGCAAATGGTGATGGCCGGTGTTTTCCTTTTCGGTCCCGGCTGGCGCAACGCCCATACCGCGGAGTCCAAATACCACCGTCACCGGTGACGTTACCGTGTCGCCGTCCGACAGGTTGACGAAATAGACCTCGGCATCGGGGTTCGAAGGTGTCTCCCCTCCGGCCCAGGCCAAGGGGGCAAACAGGCAAAAAATAGTTGCTAGAATGGCTTTCATGATCTCCTCCCTGGTCACAAAAATGCCATTCTGACTTTAGCACGTTGCGAGAGATAACCAGAAAAGAACACGCAAACAGGGGGCGGATGCAGGCGGGAAACCACTGTTTCCGCGTTTCCGAAGCGCAAACGATCCGATTCAAAACCCTGATATTATCCCATGTCTGCCCAGTTTCCGCCCAGATTGGAGGCGATGGTCGGTCAACGAACAGACGACCTGGGGAACGAGAATGGACCGACTGACAGAAATGGAGGCCTTCGCCAACGTGGTGGACCAAGGCGGTTTCACCGACGCGGCCAAAAAGATGGGCATTTCCAAATCAGCCGTGTCAAAGCACGTGTCGAGCTTGGAGGCCCGCTTGGGCGCGCGTTTGCTGAACCGCACGACGCGCCGCGTGTCGCCGACCGAGATCGGGCTGGCCTATTACGACCGCGCACGCCGTGTGCTGAATGATGCGGGCGAAGCCGACGCGCTGGTGACGTCGATGCAATCGGCGCCTTCAGGTCTGCTGCGCATCAGTGTGGCCACTGACTTCGGGGTGAACCACCTGTCGCCCGTGCTGTCCGGTTTCCTGGCGGCCTATCCCGACATCACCGTGAACATGGTCTTGAACAATCGCTATGTCGAGCTGATTTCCGAAGGGTTCGACGTGGCCGTGCGCATCGGCGAGCTGGAAGACAGCACCCTGCGCGCGCGCAAGCTGACCGAGACGGTCAAGCGTATGGTTGCGGCCCCCAGCTATATCGAGAAGTTCGGGCGGCCGGCAAAGATCGATGACCTCAACGAACACAAGCTGCTGCATTACTCCAGCCAGTCCTCGGGCAACGTCTGGAAGTTGACCGCGCCCTCGGGCGAGAAGAGGCAGGTGCGCACGGCCGGTTGGCTGAGCGTGAACGACGGTCAATCCCTGTTGAATGCGGCCATCTCGGGCCTCGGAATCGCTTATCTGCCCAGCTATCTCTACGCGGACGCGCTGAAATCCGGCCAGGTGGTCGACGCGATGCCGTCGCTGCCGGACGAAGTCCAGGGTGTCTATGCGGTGTACCCGCCGGGCCGGTTCACCCAGCCAAAGGTGCGAGCGTTCATTGATTTCCTTGTCGAGTCCTTTGCCGAAAAAGGTCCGATGGATTGGTAAGACCTCCCAGTGAAGACTGACCGGCCCGCGCAAATTGCGCGGGCTTTTTTTCGTAGTCAGTTCAACAGCAGAACAGCCTCGACCCGGCGGTTCTGTTCGCGCCCTTCCGGGGTGGCGTTCGAAACGATCGGGGCGAGGTAGCCGACACCCTGCGCCTGCACGCGGTCTTCGGCCACTCCATGTGCCTCGATCAATCGCGCACGGACAGCCTGGGCGCGGCGTGTGCTGACCTCGATATTGGCCTGCAGGTCGCCGGTGTCGTCGGTGTGCCCAACCAGCGCCAGCCGCGCGCCGGGGGTCTCGGCCAGGTAGCCGGCCAGCAGGCCCAGCGACTCAAACGGCCCGGCCCCCAAGGCGACCTCGCCCGTCTCAAAGCTGAGATCGCCGAGTATCACGTGACCATCCCGCACTAGGCTGGCAACCAGCCCGTCGCTGCCAATCACCGTTTCCTCGACCACCAGCGGCGGTGGGGTCTGACCCTTCGGAGTGACGCGGATCATCTGCACATACCCGTCGGGCTGGTTTCGGCTGATCAGCAAGGTCAGGGCTTCGGCTCCGCGAGTGGCTGACAGAAATCGATAATCATTGATTGCCACATACATGTCGGGCGTCGGCACCACCTCGGTTCCAAAACGGAAGTCGAACCCACCGCAAGTGCGGGCCTCACATTCGAAAGCGATCTCAAAACCCTGCGCCTTGAGCTGATCCCGCAGCGGGTCGAGGATCTGCAGCGTCGTGCTGGAACCGGCCTGCAGCCGCCATGTGGTGCGCTCGATCCGGCCTTCGACCGTGCGCGCGGGAACGGCGTTGTCTGCAAACGGGCCGGTCGGCACTTGGTAGCTGTCCAACGGGCTGACGCGCTGGCTGATTTGTCGCGCACTCGCCGGCAGCGACAGGTCCTGCGCCGCCACAGGACCCGCGATCAGACAGAAAAGAAGGACAGTAAATCGGATCATCGAAACTGCGCGTGATACTCGTCATTGGGCACCATCGCCGTGGCACTGGCGACCCGGTTGGACATGTTGAAGAAGCCCGCAACGTTTGCGATGTCCCAGATGTCGCGGTCGGTGAACCCCGCATCGCGCAGGCGCTGTCGGTCCGGTTCCTCGATCTCGGCGCTGGCTGTGGTCATCTTGGCAGCGAAGTCCAGCATCGCGCGCTGACGGGCATCCAGAGGCGCCACACGGTAGTTCATCACCAGCATTTCACCCAGCTTGGGATCACCTGACAGCTGACGCACGGCGGCACCATGGGCAACCAGGCAATAGAAGCACCGGTTGATCGACGAGACCACGACCGCGATCATCTCACGTTCCAGCTTGCTGAGCCCGCTGTCCGCCAGCATCAGGTCATTGTACATGCCCGTGAACGCGTTCAGCTTGTCGATGTCAAAGGCGTTTGCCTTCAGCACGTTGGGGACCATGCCCAGCTTCTCGACGCAGATATCGAAGTATTTCTGAGTCTCGGGCGGCAGCGGATCCACCATTGGCAGGTCAAGCGCGGTGGGCATGTCTCGATCGGTCACGTCTGTCTCCTCTCAGACCAGCTGGCGATAGTGATACTCTCCGACGCGTTCCATCCCCAGAGAGTGGTAGAGCGCGTTGGCGCCGGTATTGGCCTTGGTGCAGATCACGCTAAGGGTATGCGCGCCATTGTCCAGCGCCCAAAAGGCCGCGGCGCGCATCGCCCAGCGGCCCAGCCCCTGTCGGCGGTGCGCCGGCACGATCTCGAGCGCATGCAGCATGGCGGTGCCGTCGTGGATGGCCACGAAACCGGTGCCGGCCGGTTGATCGCGGTGACGCAGCAACAGTCCGGTTTTCGGACCTGTTGCCCGTTCCATCACGGCCAGCCGGGCAGGCCCGATGCCACCTTGGGCCCAGATCTCGCGCATGATCGCCAACGGCTCCCACAGGGTAAACACGGTGACCGGTGGCACCGGCTGGTCGGTCAGCCGCGCGACCGGGCAGGCATAGATGTTGACCGGATCGAGGATATCATAGCCCCGCGCGGCCAGCATTTCATCCAGTGCCTCATCACCCGGGCGCAGGCAAAAGATGCGTTTCTGGCCCATCGCCTGCATGGCCGCCTCGGCCGCGTCGATATCCGGCGGGGTGACCGGGCCGATACGGCTGGCCGCCGACACGCGCGAGCCGCCCCCCTGCCCTTCGCGCAGCAGGAACGGACCCAACTGCATGTACCGCGCGGCGGGCCATGTGCCATCGACCACTGCCGCCCAGTCTACCGTCACAGGCCAAGCTCCTTGGCCAGTCGCGTTGTGACCGCATCGATACGCGACCCGTCAGTACCCCGAACAACCACATTGGCCCCGAAGGCGCCGTTGACCTGGAACGGGTAACACCCGATCGACACGTCGCCGAATTCCTCGGCCACCGCGGCCAGGGTCGCCGCGATGTCACCTTCTCCCCGGTTGACCCGCAAGGTCTGAGACAACAACGGTTTTCCTCCGGTCAGGGTGGGCAACACGCTGGCCACCATCGCCTGGAAAACCAATGGGACGCCGGCCATCACATGGACATTTCCCAGTGTGAAACCTGGCGCGGTGGAAACCGGGTTTTCGATAAGCGCTGCCCCGTCAGGGATGCGCGCCATGCGCAGGCGCGCTTCGTTCAACTCCAACCCCGATTGGTCGTAATGCGCCTGCAGCAGGGTGCGGGCATCGTCGCGCACATCGATATGCGCCCCGAACGCGCGGGCGATGCAATCGGCGGTGATGTCGTCATGAGTGGGGCCGATGCCCCCGCTGGTGAACACATGGTCATAGCCCTGCGACAGCGCCTTGACGGCGGCCTCGATTGCGGGTGCGTCATCGCTGACGATGCGGACCTCTTTCAGATCGATGCCGTGTTTGGTCAGCTCTTGCGCCAGAAAATGCATGTTGGCGTCGCGGGTTCGGCCGGACAGGATTTCATCCCCGATCACCAGCATTGCGGCGGTTGGGTTGGGCATGGCACGCTCTCCTCTTGATCGACCTTTGCGGCAGGTATAGGCCCGGAACCATGCGCTTTCAAACCCCTCTTGTGCCCGCCCGCCTGATCTGCCGATACAAACGCTTTCTGGCCGACTGCAGGCTTGATGACGGGCGCGAGGTAACGGCCCATTGCGCCAACCCCGGTTCGATGATGGGTCTGGCCGAACCGGGCGAAAAGATCTGGCTTGAGCCCAATGACGACCCGAGGAAAAAGCTCAAATTCGGCTGGCGGCTGGTCGATCATGAAAACGGCCATTTCACCGGGGTCGATACCTCGTTGCCCAACCGGGCGCTGCGGGCGGCGCTCGAAGCCCGGGAAATCCCTGCATTGGCCGCCTATGAAACCGTGAGGCCCGAGGTCAGATACGGCCAGAACAGCCGCATCGACTTTTTGCTGACGCAACCCGGTCTGCCAGACGCCTATGTCGAGGTCAAAAGCGTGACCCTGTCGCGCGAACCGGGGCTGGCCGAATTCCCCGACAGCGTCACCGCACGGGGCACCAAGCATCTGGGGGAACTGGCCGAAATGGCGGCGCAAGGACACCGGGCCATCATGCTCTACCTTGTTCAGCGCACGGATTGCCGCAAATTCGCGTTGGCCGCCGATATCGACCCGGCCTATGCGGCAAATTTCGAAATCGCTCAAGCAAAGGGAGTAGAGAGACTAGTATATGGGACTCGGATTTCGCCGGAAGGGGTTACTTTGGACAAAGCATTTTCCCATAGAGCTTAAGCTGCGCTGATTTCTCGCTGCAACTGCGCAACCCTGACTATCGACAATGTGTGAACTTCGTTGACTACGGGCACGCACCAATCCAAGTGCAAATAGCCTTTGCAACTGCCAGAATTCCGCCTCCGATGGTTGCACCGAGTGATTGAATGAACACCAGCGCAGCTAAGGCCGAAGTCCCGACAAAACTCGCCAACGCTATGACAGGCGCAGACGTCAAAGTAAGAGTTGCGACTCCGGCTGCGACAACGGCGACGATTATGGCGGCCACCGTCCAGGCCGCTACTGTACAGGCCGCGCAGGAAAAACTTGGTAGGTTTTTGACGGACAGCGGCATATTGGCCTGCAGAATTCGTTGTGCCTCCGCCAAAAGTGGATCAACACGATTCCGGAAAACCTCATTGAATTCTCCAATCGAGTAATTAGGGACACACATTCCAACGCTATTCATTGTTGAACTGGGGTTATCCAATAATCTGGCTCTAAACTCTTCGTCCAGCACTGCAGCTTCGACAACATTCGCAAATAATTCGCGATTAACGTGATAGGCCATTGCATTCTCCAAATTTGCTTTGATCAATACTGATACCCTAGCAAAAACGTGGGCATTTTTAAACGGCTATGGAATTTCCCGCTGCGTGCATGAAGAACCTGCTGCATTGATCTGTCGAAAAGAGTTGTACTTGCCCCGGCAGGCACCCGCGACCCTGCGCCCTCTGGTACTTTCTGCACAAGCAGCGTAGAAGGGATGCTGCGCAGAATTTTTTGGAGCCCCGCACGAATGAAAGAGCATCGTGGCCGTCTGACGAAGGACGGTATCCGCATCTACGAACAGGCTGACTTTGCCGGCATGCACGCGGCAGGGGCTCTGGCGGCGCGCATCCTCGATGACATTGCCGAGCATGTCTTTCCCGGCCAGACCACCGGCGAGATCGACCGGATCATCACCCAGATGGTCGAGGACGCCGGCGCAAAATCGGCCACTATCGGTTATAAAGGCTATAAGCACGCCAGCTGCATCAGCGTGAACCACGTGGTCTGCCACGGGATTCCCGGGGACAAGAAGCTCAAGGATGGCGACATCCTGAATATCGACGTGACCGTGATCGTCGACGCCTGGTTCGGCGACACGTCGCGCATGTACGTGGCCGGAAAGCTGCCGCGCAAGGCCGAGCGGCTGATCCAGGTGACCCACGACGCCCTGTTCAAAGGCATTGAGATGGTCAAGCCGGGCAACACCTTCGGTGACATCGGCCACGCGATCCAGTCTTATGTCGAAGCCCACCGCATGAGCGTGGTGCGCGATTTCTGCGGGCACGGGCTTGGCCGCGTGTTCCACGCGCCGCCCAACGTGCTGCACTATGGCCGTCCGGGCACCGGCGCGGTTCTGGAAGAGGGCATGTTCTTCACCATCGAGCCGATGGTGAATCTGGGCCGCCCCGAGACCAAGACGCTGGCCGATGACTGGACCGCCGTGACCCGCGACAAGTCGCTGTCGGCGCAGTTTGAGCACTCTGTAGGTGTGACGGCGGACGGGGTAGATATCTTTACCCTGTCACCGGGCGGCAAGTTCCACCCGACCTACTCCTCCTGATCGGCGGCCTGATCGCGCAGAAGCTTCAGCAGCAGGGTGTCCGGGCCCCAAGGCGTCACCGCGTCCTGAATGAACACGGGTGCGGGCAGAGGCTGTGGCTCGGGTCCTGAGGTGGCCTGCGCCTCGAACCGGGCGGGCCAGAGCGGGCGTGAGAGTGCGCGATCCATGACCGCAGTCTAGCACAGGCCGGTCAATGACCCAAAAGCCGCGGCACGTCCTTCATGTGACGGATGACTTCGGCCCCAAGCCCGGCCATGCGCGCGCCGTCATCGTGCGGCGCATAGGCAAGGCACCTCATCTGGGCCCGGATCGCGGCGGTCACACCGTTCGCACTGTCCTCGATGACGACGGGCGACTTCGCACCGAAATGTCGGGCTGCGGTCTGGAACAACCCCGGCTCGGGCTTGGCGCTGCCGACCTCATGGGCCGAGAAGACCACGTCCTGGAACATGTTCCACAGCCCGTTCTGCCCCAAGGTGATCTGCATCTTCTCGCGACGCCCGTTCGAGGCCACACAGAAAGGGGTGCCCTGTTCGTCCAGATGGCGCAGCAACTCGGGGATTCCCGGAATCACGGGAACACCCGCGCGCAGCACATCATAGATTTGCGCATAGATCTGCTCGGTCCAGTCATCGGGCAGGTCAGCGCCCATCTTGCGCGCCGTGTCCCGGACGCCTGACATGGTGCCGCCCACGAACATTGACATGCAGTCTTGCAGGGACAGGTTCAGCCCATACCCGGCCAGGTTGTCGACCATTACTTGATTGGAGATCGTTTCACTGTCGACCAACACACCGTCGCAATCAAAGATCACCAGATCGTGCATTGGGCTCTCCGTCGCAGGTTTCGCACCTGCCTAACCCGGGGGAAACGCAGGCTCAAGCCGGACCCCTGGCGGGGTCCCGCCACATCAGCGAGATATGGGTGTCGCCGTATTTGCGCGCATCGTTCAGCGCAAAGCCTTCGGGCGGGGCCATCGGGGCGTTCTCTTCCCAGACCACCAGCGCGTCATCAGCCAGCCAGCCATTTTGCGCGGTCGCCGCCAGCGCCTTTTGCCCCAGACCCTTGCCATAGGGCGGGTCGAGGAAGATCAGGTCATAGGGGGCGCCGGGGTTTTCGCCCAGTCGCGTCGCGTCGCGGCGGATCAAGGTCGTTCGGTCGGCGCTGCGGGTCAGGTCGATATTCCTGCGGATCAGCCCCTGTGCCACCCGCCCGTCATCGACGAAGGTGACATGCGCCGCACCGCGCGACAGCGCCTCGAGCCCCAGCGCGCCGGTGCCGGCGAACAGGTCCAGCACCCGCAGCCCGTCAAAGTCGATCAGGTGGTTCAGCACGTTGAAAAGGCTTTCGCGCACCCGGTCGGTGGTGGGGCGCAGATGCGCGCCTGCATCCCCCTTGCCGACCGAGGCCAGCGCCCGGCCCCGGAAGTCTCCGGCGATGATCCTCACGCCTTGAGCAGCGGTTTCAAATCCGCTGCCGGGTCGGCCACCACCGCCGGATCGGCGGTTTTCCCCGCGTCGATCAGGCGCTTGCCGACCATGTAGGCGCGCGGGTCGTTCATCGCATCCACCGCCAGCAACTGATCGCCCTGGTAATACCAGAACGAGGTGGTCGCCCCCTCGCCCGGTCGGGTCACGACGCGGTCATAGCCCGTGTTCAGCCCGGCGATCTGGAGTTTCACGTCATACTGGTCCGACCAGAACCACGGCGTGGCCAGGTAATCCTTGCCCGCGCCCAGCATGTTCTGCGCCACCACCTCGGCCTGGTCGATCGCGTTGGGCACGCTTTCCAGACGGATGCGCCGCCCCTTGTAGGGGAACGAGGCGCAATCGCCGGCGGCCCAGATCGACGGGTCAGAGGTGCTGCCCTGCGCATCGGCCTTGATGCCGTTCTCGATCTCGAGCCCGGCCAGTTCGGCCAGTTCGGTGGCCGGGGTGATGCCCACGCCGACAACCACGAAATCGACCGCCAGTTCCGTCCCGTCGCCCAGCACCGCGTCGGTGACCTTGCCATCCGTGCCGGTGATCCGGTCAAGCCCGACGCCTTCGCGGATGTCCACCCCATGCGCGCTGTGCAGCGCGCGGAAATAGTCGCTGGTCTCGGGTGCGGCGACACGTTGCAGGATACGGTCGGCCATCTCGACCAGTGTCACCTGCACGCCGCGCTTGGCGCAGACGGCCGCGGCCTCGAGCCCGATATAGCCGCCGCCGACGATCAGCGCCCGGGCGCCTTCGGTCACGGCGGGGGCCATCGCGTCCACATCGGCCAGTGTGCGCACCACATGCACGCCCGTCAGGTCTCCGCCGATGGCGGCAGGCAGGCGGCGCGGGTGCGAGCCGGTGGTCAGGGCAAGCTGGTCGTAGGAGATCACCTCGTCGCCGATGGTCACGGTCTTGGCCACCGGGTCGATCGCCGTCACCTGCTGATCCAGCCGCAGGGTGATGTCATTCTCGGCATAGAAACTCTCGGGGCGCAGGAACAGCCGTTCCAGATCCATCTCGCCCAGCAGATAGGCCTTGGACAAGGGCGGGCGCTGATAGGGCAGCACGGGTTCCGCCCCGATCAGGGTGATCGCCCCATCAAACCCGCCCTTGCGCAGCCCGGCCACCAGGGATGACCCCGCCTGTCCGGCTCCGATCACGACGATATGGCTCATCTGGTCCGCCCCCTGTCGATTTCCCATGGCTTGTGCCACCCGCCCACCTATATTGCGGCAAGGAGCGAGTTTGCAATTTCAATCGACAGGAGCATGAAGATGATTTCAACCGGCGACACCCTGCCCGAAGCAACCCTGATCCAGATGGGCGAAAACGGACCGGAAGAGGTGCGGGTCTCCAGCAAGGTCAAGGGCCGCAAAGTGGTAATCTTTGCCGTGCCCGGCGCGTTCACCCCTACCTGCCACTCGGCCCATGTGCCCAGCTTCATGCGCACCAAGAACCAGTTCGCGGCCAAGGGCGTGGACGAGATCATCTGCGTGTCGGTCAACGACCCCTTCGTGATGAAGGCCTGGGGCGAGGCCACGGGAGCGACCGGGGCCGGGCTGACCATGCTGGCCGATCCGGCCTCGGAATTCACCAAGGCGATCGGCATGGATTTCGACGCCCCGCCCGCCGGCCTGATCGCGCGCTCCAAGCGCTACGCGATGCTGGTCGAAGACGGCAAGGTCGTGGCGCTGAACCTCGAGGAAAGCCCCGGCGCCTGCGAGATTTCGGCCGGCGAAGGCTTGCTCGAAGTCATCTGACAGGACGGCCCCGGTGCGCACCGGGGCCATGCCACAGGTCACGTTGGATGAAGGCCAATTAACTTGGCCCGCACCGTCGGAATGTGTCAGTGTTCCTGCATGGGAACCGGGAGCTCATTCATGAAAAGATTTTTAGCAGTCATTACTTTGGGCGGCGCGGGGCTGTTGACCGCGTGCGGGCCTGCGCCAACACCGCAGCAACAGGCTGCGCGCCAGCACGAGATCGCCTGTCTTGGCGGCACTCTGGGCGGAGCGTTGATCGGCGGCGCCATCGGCAACCAGTTCGGAGGTGGGTCGGGCAAGGATATTCTGACCGCAGCCGGCGCCGTGGCCGGCGGGGTCGAAGGCCAGAGATTCGCATGCTGAGGAGCGCCAGGATGAAACACTCGGTTCTATTGATGTCGGCCCTGATGATGGCAGCACATGCCGCAGCAGACAGCGTGGCCGAACTGAATGAGCGCGAATTGAACGCGATCGACGCCAACAACGACGGTTTCCTGTCGCGCGACGAATTCGATACCTTTTCGGATTACGCCTATCAGGAAATGGACGATGACAAGAACGGCACGCTCGGTCTGGACGAGGCTAAGCCGTTCATGGATCTCAAGATGTTCCAGAAGATTGACCGCAATCGCGACAACTCTATCTCTCGGTCAGAGTATGACTCGCAGATGAATGACGATTTCCTGTCTGCGGACAAAGACCGGAACGGTCAGTTGGATTGAGGCCCGGCGCCCCGGAACGGCTGACCCTGTGACCAACAGGAGCGCAGGCATGAGAGTATTTTATTGGCTTGGTGCGGTCGTTTTGCTGGCAGCGTGCGACGTCCCGCAGGCGCCGGTCGTGACCGGGCCGGACGGGCAAGCGCGCATTCAGATCAATACGGCTGGTCTGACCTGCTATCAGACGCGCTGTCTCGACATCAATCCGGCGGCGCGCAGCGTACGGATGATGGGCAACCGCACCGCCGGGATCCCGCGCGACATCGACGTGAGCGACGGCACCGTGACCCCGGCCGAGTTCCGCCGTCTGGGCGAGGTAGCGATGCTGGCTGGGGGCATGGGGTCGCGGGGCGACCGCGGCTAAAGCAGGCTGTCCATCTTGCGGGCAAGCTTGGCGTCCTGAGACGACAGGCCGCCTACGTCATGGGTGGTCAGCACCACCTCGACCGTGCGGTAGACGTTGGACCATTCGGGGTGGTGGTTCCACTTTTCCGCAAAGATCGCCACCTTGGTCATCCAGCCGAAGGCATCGACGAAATCGTCGAAGATGAAGGTCTTGGTGATCGCGTCACGATCCTTGACCATGGTCCAGCCGTTCTTGAACAGCGGATCCAGCAGCGGGCCACGGGTCTCGGTCGACAGAAGTTCGCTCATTGCTGTTCCTCCGGGTTGGCTTTTCTGAACGGGCCATAGTCCGTCAGAATCTCGATCTCTTCCCCCACCGCGCGGGACTCGGCCTCGAGATACCGCGCGACGGCGTCCGCAAAGCCTGGATCGGCGATCCAGTGCAGGCTGTGCGTGCGCGTGGGCAGATAACCCCGCGCCAGCTTGTGTTCTCCCTGCGCGCCGGCTTCGACCCGGTCCAGACCATGCGCGATGGCAAAGTCGATCGCCCTATAGTAGCACAGTTCGAAATGCAGGCAGGGGTGATGTTCGTTGCAGCCCCAATAGCGCCCGAACAAGGTCTCGCGCCCGATGAAGTTCAGCGCGCCGGCCACCGGGTATCCGCCCCGCTCGGCCAGCACCAGCGCCACGTCATCGGCCATGGTTTCGTGAACGATGTCAAAGAATTGCCGCGTCAGATAGGGTGAGCCCCACTTGCGCGCGCCGGTGTCCTGATAGAATTCCCAGAACGCGTCCCAGTGTTCGGGGCGCAGATCGGCACCGGTCAGTGTGCGGATTTCGCCGCCAAAGGCATTGGCCTGTGCCCGTTCCTTGCGGATGTTCTTGCGCTTGCGCGAGGACAGGGCGCCCAGAAAGGCATCGAAATCGGCATAGCCGTCGTTCAGCCAGTGAAACTGCTGCGAGTCGCGCGCCAGAAGGCCCATCTGCTGCCCGGCCAGCGCCTCGTCCTGGGTGCAGAAGGTAACGTGCAGCGACGACAGGCGATTGTCGGCGGCCAGTTGCACCGCCCCCTGCACCAGCGCCGACATGGCGATCCCGTCATAGCTGGGCCGTGTCAGGAACCGCCGCCCGGTGGCCGGGGTGAAGGGCACCGCGATCTGCAGTTTGGGGTAATACCGCCCGCCCGCGTTTTCATAGGCATGGGCCCAGCTGTGATCGAAGATGTATTCGCCCTGGCTGTGCGACTTGGCATACATCGGCGCGGCCCCGATCAACAGGCCGTCCAGATAGGCGGTCAGGTATTGCGGCTGCCAGCCGGTGCCCCGTCCAACCGAGCCGCTGTCTTCCAGCGCGCGCAGGAACCGGTGCGTGGTGAACGGGTCCAGCGGGCGGGTGCCGTCGGCGGCCTCGGGGCAGGCGCAACTGTCCCATTCGGCCGCCGGGATCTGATCCAGCGTCGACAGAACCCGTATTTCGATCTGTGACTGGTCCATGTGCCCTCCTGCGTCCCCTGAACTATCTGTGACGCCGGCAGCCGGGTTCAACCCGGAATGGCGGCCAGATAGTTCTCGAAGGTCACGTTGTCGGCCACCTTCCGCGCCTCGGCCTCTTGTTCGGCCGAGCGCACCGTCCAGCACAGGATCGGTACGCCTTGCGCCTTCAGCTCGGCCACGCGGGGACGGGACAGATCCTGCACCTCGTGGCTGATGAAGCCGGCGCCAACCCGGTCGAAATCGGGGATGTCGCGCAGGTGGTCGCAGACCGCGGCCGGCAGATGCTCGACTTCGGGCTTGTAGGAACAGGTCGTCACCCCACGCGGAATCTCCGGCGCCAGCCGGGCCAGCTCGGCCACCGAGTTGGGGTTGAATGACATCAGCGCGACCGGACCGTCATAGGACTTCAGCAGCGCGACCGCGTCCTGTTCCAGCCGCCCGTCCACAGGCCCCATCGCACCGTGCTGATCCTTGAACTCGATCAGCAACGGCACGCGGCCCGCCACCAGTTGCAGAACTTCCTCAAGCGAGGGGATCCCCTCGTCCCCGTGCAGCAGCGAAAGGTCCGCGGCCTCGGCCCGGGTGATCTGCTGAATGGCGCCCGGCCGCCCGGTCAGGCGCGTCAGGTCATAGTCGTGGAACACCACGGCATGGCCGTCCGACGTCAGCTGCAGGTCAATCTCGATCCCGTAGCCCGCAGCAATGGCGGCCCGGATGGCAGCCCGGCTGTTTTCCGGGCGGTTCTGGCGAATGTCATGCAGCGCCCGATGCGCGATCGGCGCGCCCATGAACACACGAGGCAGAGACGGTGTCATTGGATCTCGAAAATCCCTTCGATCTCGACGGCCACGCCCAACGGCAGCGACGCGGCGCTGACGGCCGAGCGCGAATGGCGGCCCGCATCGCCCAGCGCCTCGACCAGGAAGTCCGATGCGCCGTTGATCACCTGCGGCTGGTCGGTGAAATCGGCGGTCGAGTTCACGAATCCGGTCAGCTTGATCACCCGCACCAGCTTGTCGATGTCACCACCACAGGCCGCCTTGACCTGGGCCAGCAGGTTGATGGCACAGACCCGCGCCGCCGCCGCACCGGCAGCGACATCCATATCGGCGCCCAGCTTGCCGGTGATCAACGCATCGTCCTTCGAGATCTGACCCGACACATAGACGATGTTGCCCACCCGCACGAACGGGACGTAGTTGGCTGCCGGTGCGGGGGCGTCCGGCAAGGTCACGCCCAGGGATTCCAGTTTGGCTGCGATGCTCATGTGATTGTCCTCAATTTCATGTGACTCGGGCGGACGCTAACCGGGAACACCGCCCACGGAAAGCCGGAAACCGGCAGTTTCGCATTTGCCCGCGATTTGGGCAGGTCTCCACTCATGCGGATGTGTTGAATGCAGGCCACTTTACCCGGGTCCGGCGCGCGGGTTAAACGCTAGGAGTTTCCTTTCGGGTGCGAAACGACTATGTGCCGTTGAATTGGTCCGTTGTGCCAACGAGAAAACGTATTGATTGAGTGTCCGGCTGGATTTCATCCGGACGATCGGGAGTAACCAAGACCGTGTCCAACCGGATCCGTTTCAAGCACATCGTCGCAGTGTCGCTGTTCGCGGTTCTGTCGGCCTGCGCGTCGCAACCTCAGGACGCAGCCGCCCGCGGCGAGGTCTTCGACCCCTACGAAAACGCAAATCGCGGCATTCACAAGTTCAACCTGGGCGTCGACCGGTTCCTGTTCCGCCCGGCCTCGAAGGGCTATGTGAAAATCGTACCCGACCCGATGGTCACCAGCTTCAATAACTTCGCTGAAAACATCTCGTTGCCCGGACAGGCCGTCGACTATCTGTTGCAGGGCAATCTGAAACAATCGGGCAACGCCCTGCTGCGGTTCGTGATCAACTCGACAGTGGGCGGGTTCGGTCTGTCCAAACCGGCGGATGAGTTGAACCTACCGCCGGTTGATACCGATTTCGGCGAAACGCTTCATGTCTGGGGCTTCGGCGAAGGGGCTTATGTCGAACTGCCGTTCTACGGCCCCTCGACGACCCGGGATGCGGTCGGCGTTGTGGTCAACCTGTTCTCGAACCCGATCAACTTCTCGCCGACGCGACCGGCCGACAACCTGGGCGTCTATGCCGAGGTGGTGCGGCGGATGGGCGATCGGGGCAGATTCTCGGACACGGTCGACTCGATTCTCTATGAAAGCGCAGACAGTTACGCTCAGGCCCGCCTGATCTATTTGCAAAACCGCCGGTTCGAACTGGCAAGGGACGATGAGGATGCCTATCTGGGTCTGTATTCCGATCCCTACGCCGATACCGGCACCGACCCGGTCAGGGACCCATACCTTGACCCTTACGAGGACCCATATGAGGACCCCTATGCTGAATAACGCCATGAACCGCCGTACCTTTGCCGCCACCGCCCTGGCCGGGCTGGCCGTGGCTGGCCTTCCGCAGCAGACCCTGGCGTTGACCGAGGCCAGCGCCACGCAACTGGTCAACAACGTCGTTGCCGAAATCACGCGCGTGATCGACTCGGGCAAATCCGAAAGCGCCATGTTGCGCGATTTCGAAAAGATCTTCGTGCAGTATGCCGACGTTCCGATCATGGCGCGCTATGCGCTGGGCGCCGACGCGCGCAGCGCCAGCAAGGCGCAGATGCGCGAATTCACCAAGGCTTTCCAAGGGTATATCTCGCGCAAATACGGTCGACGCTTCCGCGAGTTTATCGGGGGTGAGGTCACCGTGAAGAATGCCCGCAAGATAAAGGCCGGCTACGAGGTTCGCAGCAGCGTCAAGCTGCGCGGCGAAGCGCCGTTCGAGGTGACCTTCCTGGTGTCGGACAAGTCGGGTCGCGACAAGTTCTACAACATGTTCATCGAAGGCGTGAACCTGCTGCTGACAGAGCGGACCGAGATCGGCGCCATGCTGGATGCGCGCAAGGGGAACCTGGATCAGCTGATCAATGACCTGAAAAAGACCGGCTGAACCAACCGTTCAGAGTAGTGATGACGCCGCGCAGGATCCCTGCGCGGCGTTTTTTGTGGCTCAGTTCAGGCGTTCGCCTGTCGCTTTCGCAAAATAGGATACTTTGCTCATGTCAAAGGCCAGGTTCAGCATCTGACCGGCCTTGGCACTGGTTTCGGCATGCAGGCGCGCGGTGACCTGTTTGCCGCCGAGTTCCGACACGACATAGGTGTCCGCGCCCGCCGGCTCGACCATGTCGACCAGGCAGGCGGCCTCTTGCACACCGGCACCAGCGCGGAACCCGGCCTCGGCGATGTCCTCGGGGCGCAGGCCCAGGATCACCTCTTCGGGCAGGTCCAGATCGCGCGTATCCGTCAGCACGATCGGGTCAGCCCCATCCCGCGCAATGGCGACCTGCGTGCCGGTCCCGTTGCGCTGGACCCGCGCCGGGATCAAGTTCATCGCCGGCGAGCCCATGAAATCGGCCACGAACAGGTTGGCGGGGCGATTGTAGATCTCGGCCGGGGTGCCGATCTGCTGCACCACGCCGCCCTTCAGCACCACGATCTTGGTGGCCAGGGTCATCGCTTCGATCTGATCATGGGTCACATAGACGATCGAGGCATCCAGCGTCTGATGCAGCTTCTTGATTTCGGTCCGCATCTCGACCCGCAGCTTGGCGTCTAGGTTTGACAGCGGTTCGTCGAACAGGAACAGCTTGGGGTCGCGCACCAGAGCCCGGCCCATCGCCACGCGCTGACGCTGGCCACCCGACAGTTGGCTGGGGCGGCGGTTCAGCAGCGGCTCGATCTGTAGCAGCGAGGCGACCTCTTTCAGCTTGGCGTCCTGTGTGGCCTGATCGACGCCGCGCACTTTCATGCCAAAGGTGATGTTCTTGGCCACCGACATGGTCGGGTACAGGGCGTAGGACTGGAACACCATCGCGATGTCGCGGTCCTTGGGGCTGACATGGGTCATGTCCTTGCCGCCGATCGACAGCGTCCCGCCTGAGATCGGCTCGAGCCCGGCGATGCAGTTCAGCAGGGTCGACTTGCCACAGCCCGAAGGGCCGACCAGAACCAGGAAATCTCCCGGTTCGATCGAGATGTTGATGTCCTTCAGAATCTCGGTTGCGCCGTAATTCTTGTATAGGTTTTGGATATCGAGGATGGGAGCCATGGGTTATCCCTTCACGGAACCGGCGGTCAAGCCGCGGATGAAATACTTACCGGCAACGACATAAACGAGCAGCGTCGGCAGCCCCGCGATGATCGCGGCGGCCATGTCGACGTTGTACTCTTTGACGCCGGTGGTTGAGTTGACGATGTTGTTGAGCGCCACGGTCACGGGCTGCGTGCCCGCCTGGCTGAACGAGACGCCGAACAGAAAGTCATTCCAGATCTGGGTGAACTGCCAGATCACGGTCACCACGATGATGGGCAGCGACAGCGGCAGGAAGATCGACCAGAAGATCCGAAAGAACCCGGCACCATCCACCCGCGCCGCCTTTGTCAGCTCGGCCGGGATGGTGACGTAGTAGTTGCGGAAGAATAGCGTGGTGAAGCCAAGCCCATAGATCACGTGGACGAAGATCAGGCCCGGAATGGTTCCGGCAATCCCCATCAGGCCCAGCAGACGCGCCATCGGCAGCAGGACCACCTGGAATGGGATGAAGCAACCGAACAGCATCAGAGAAAAGATGATGTTGGCCCCTTTGAAACGCCACTGCGCGACGACAAATCCGTTCAACGCCCCCAGAAGGGTCGAGATTGCCACGGCAGGGACCGCAATCAGGACCGAGTTCCAGAAATAGGGCCGCAGGCCTTCGCACTGGATACCGGTGCAGGCGCCTGACCACGCGGTTTTCCAGGCATCCAGACTGACCTCGCGCGGCAGCGAGATCAGCGATCCCGTACGAATTTCCTCGAGGCTTTTGAGCGATGTGGTCAGCATCACGAAAAGCGGCATCAGGTAGTAGAGCGCAAAAAGACCAAGCAGGACATACAGCAACCAACGCAGGGCAATCTTGCCCGTGGCACTCTGGCTGCGGGTTCGGGTTTGGGGCATCGACAGATCAGTCATTTTTCGCCCTCAGTTCTGAGTAGAGGTAAGGAACCACGATGGCAAAGACGACCAGCATCATGATCATTGCGGACGCCGCCGCCTGGCCGATATCGCCGCGCGAAAACGCCATGGCATACATGTATGTTGCGGGCAGATCGGTCGCATAACCCGGACCGCCGCCTGTCAGGGCGATGACAAGGTCAAAGCTCTTGATCGCGAGGTGGGCCAACACGATGAAGGCCGACAGAAAGATCGGAGCCATCGACGGAATGATGATTGCCGTATAGATCCGCCAGGTGGGGATGCCATCGACCTGTGCGGCCTTGATGATCTCACCATCCACCGACCGCAGTCCGGCCAGGAACAGAGCCATGACAAAACCCGAACTCTGCCAGATCGCGGCGATGACGATCGTGTAGATCGCGTAGTCCGGGTTCACCAGCCAGTCGAACTTGAAATTCGGAAAGCCCCAGCCTTGGACCATGGCCTCGATACCCAGACCCGGGTTCAGGATCCACTTCCACGCGGTGCCGGTCACGATCATCGACAGCGCCATCGGGTACAGGTAGATCGTACGGATCGCGCCTTCGACGCGGATCTTCTGATCCAGCAGGATCGCCAGCAGCAGGCCCAGAACCATCGCGATCACGATGAACAGCGCGCCAAAGACGTAAAGGTTGTTGATCGCCGTGTCCCAGCGGGGCGAGTCAAACAGGCGTTCATATTGGATGAAGCCCTTGATCTCGTATTTCGGCAGAAGTTTCGATCGGGTCAGCGACACCCAGGCGGTCCATCCGATAAATCCGTAGACAAAAATCAATACGGCGATGAACGACGGTGCCAGCACCACCTTTGGAAGGTGGTTTTCCAGCCATTCAGACATTTTTTCCTCCGGGGAAAGATGCTCTGCCCCGCAGTATAGGGGGCAGAGCGTGTTGGATCAGTAGCTGTTTGCCACCGCGTCCGCCAGTTGCTGAACCGCGTCAGCCGAGGACATATCCGAGTTGAAATGCGCGGTCACGACGTCGGTGATCGCACCGGCCTGCGCACCGCGCAGCGCCATACCATGCGCGTAGGACGGCAGCAGCGAGCCATTGGCGGACGAAGCGCCCATGTCTTCGGCCGAGATCTTGGCGCAAATGTCGAACTTGTCCAGCGCCACATCGGTCCGCGCCGGGATCGAACCCTTGTTCAGGTTGAACACTTCCTGGAACTTGGGGGCAACGATCAGCTTGGCCAGCAGTTCCTGACCGGCGCGCTTGTCGTCGCCGTCCACGTCGAACATGGCAAAGCTGTCGACGTTGTACAGGTATCCGTCACCGGGGGTCGAGCCACACAGGAAGTCTTCGCCCGGGACTTTGCCCGCGGCCAGGAATTCACCCTTGGCCCAGTCACCCATGATCTGGAAGGCGGCCTCGCCGTTCATGACCATCGCGGTGGCCAGGTTCCAGTCGCGGCCCGAGAAGTTCTCATCAACGAACCCGCGCAGGGTGCGCATCTGGTCAAAAATCTGAACCATCGTGTCCGAGGTCAGAGTCTCGGGGTCCAGATCGACAAAGGCCTTCTTGAAGAACTCGGGTCCACCGATGCCCAGCGCAACTGCTTCGAAAACGGTTGCGTCTTGCCAGGCCTGACCACCGTGGGCCAGCGGGATGATACCTGCGGCCTGCAGCTTCTCGGCAGCGGCGTTGAACTCTTCCCAGGTGGTCGGCATCTCGATGTCATTGGCGGCCAGGATGTCGGCATTTGCCCAGATCCAGTCGATACGGTGCACGTTGACCGGTGCGGCGCACCAGGCGCCTTCGCACTGCATATGCGCCGCGATCGAGGCGGGCAGGACTTCGGCCCAGCCCTCGGCCTCGGCAACGTTCGAGATGTCCGCCAGAACACCCTCTTCGTACCATTCCTGGATCGCCGGGCCTTTCAGCTGAACGGCGGTCGGCGCGTTGCCGGCCAGAACGCGGGCGCGCAGCGCGGTCATCGCCGCGTCTCCGCCGCCGCCCGCAACGGGCATATCCGTCCAGGTGCCGCCATTGGCCGCGAATTCTTCCTGCAGAACGGCGACCGACTTGGCCTCGCCGCCCGACGTCCACCAGTGCAGAACTTCGGCCTGCGGTTCGGCCATTACCGACGTGCCAGCCAGAACGGCCAGCGATGACGCCGTGGCGAGTGCGAAACGTTTCATGTTTGGTATCCTCCCAGATCCTTGTTTGCTGCCGCGGGGCAGCGATGCGGGACATTACCGGCAGCCGCTTGCCGTCTGGCAATGGCAAATTCCCATGTATCCGGCGCGGGCTGCAAATTTTCCCGCCTTTTGTTACAGCGTGTTACGTTGACCTTGAATCTGTTGCAGTCCGTTACAATTGAGGGCAGCGTCGAGGGGGAAATCGGGGAGGAACAGCGTGAGCATTCCACGTCTGCTGGTTGTGGATGACGATCCGGAAATCCGGTCGATGTTGACCCAGTTCTTTCACCAGAACGGGTTCATTGCCCTGCCAGCAGCAACCGAGCGCGAGGTGCTGGCGCACCTGAAATCAGGCCGCATCGACCTGATCCTGCTGGATGTGATGCTGGGTGATGAAAACGGTGTTGATATCTGCGCCCGGCTGCGCCGCGAACAGGACGTGCCGATCATCTTCGTGTCGGCCCTGTCTGCCGATCATCAGCGTATGGCCGGGTACGAGGTGGGCGCCGATGACTACATCGCCAAGCCGTTCAACCCGCAACTGCTGCTGGCGCGCGTGCGCGCGGTGATGCAGCGCGCGCGGCGCACGCCATCGCTGGCCTATCGCCGGCGGATCCGCACGTTCCGCTTTGGCGGATGGGTCTATGACGGCAAACGCGACGAGGTGCATGCCCCGGACGGGTACCAGGTGTCGCTGTCGCAGCGCGAAACCGCGTTGCTCAAGGTGCTGCTGGCCAACCCGCACATTCCGCTGACCCGCGACGAGATCGCCGCCGCGCTGGACGTGACCGGTACCGGTGACAAGCCCGAAGCGCAGGGTCGGGCCATCGACGTCCTGGTGGGGCGGCTGCGGTCCAAGATCGAGACCAACCCCAAAGATCCGCAGATGCTGCGCACGGCCCGCGGTGTCGGCTATGTCTTCGCCTGCGAGGTCACCGTGGAACAGGAGGCATGACCCTGCGCTTGCGGGATCTGGGCTGGGCCTGGAGCCTGGGTGCGTTTGCTGCCGGGTTGCTGGCGGCAGGACTGTGGTTTTCATCCGTTCGCAACTGGGACTCCTATCTGACCCGGGCCTATGTTGCCGGGTTCTCGGTCTACGAAGATCTGCGCACAGGTCGCGCCTCGCATCCCGACGTGTTGATCACGCCACTGCCGCCCGAGGCCGCAAGTCTTGCCGATGCGGGTGAATTCGAGCAGTTGCCCGACCTTGCAGGACGCCGGTTTCTGACCAACCTGTCCATTCTGACCGACAGTTCCGCGCCGCTCAGCGGGCGGAACCTGACGCTTGCGGCCTTGTCCGACCGGCTGGTCTATCCGGTATCCGACATCGTGTCGGGCAGCGATCAGACCGGACCGCAGAAGATGGGCAACCTGACACGCCTGCTGGCCACCTATTGCAGCGAACCCATTCTGGTGGCCCGGTTCGGACAGGGCGCGTGGCAGAAGATCGACGGTACGCAGGTCTGGGGGTGCGATGCGGCCCCGGCCGACCTGCGCCTGCCTGCGATCTTTCTGGCCGTCGTGGCACTTGCGATCATTCTGACATCAGTCGGCAATGTGACAGACAGCTTTTCGCGGTTCTCGCAGTCGCTGCGTGACCGCCGGCGCAGCGGGGGTCCGGACAGCTACGATATGTCCGGGCCGGCCGAACTGCGCGACATCGTATCGGCGGTCAATACGCATCTTGAGGACGAACGCGCACAGCTGGAGAAGCGTGCCACGGTCCTGTCCGGCGTCAGCCACGACCTTGGGACGCCAGCAGCCCGCGTGCGTCTGCGCGCGGCGCTGATCCCGGACGCCGAGTTGCGAGAGAAGCTGGAGTCCGATGTCGACCAGATGACAGGCATGATCGAAAGCGTGTTGACCTACACCCGCTCGGAACTGAGCATCGAGGACCCGCGCCAGATCTCACTCACCTCACTGGTCGAGTCGCTGGTTGCCGACTATCAGGACATGGATCTGCCTGTGACCCTGAAACAGGTCGCCCCGGTCGAGGTGGAGGGCGCGGCGTCGCTCTTCATGTCGCGGCGCGGGCATGGCTCGCTTCCAGAGACCCGCCGCATCCTTGTCATGGCCAGGCCGATCTCATTGAAACGGGCGTTGACGAACCTGATCGACAACGCGCTGAAATACGGGCGCCACGCGACGGTTGAACTGGCAACCGACGCGGAAACCGCCACGATTGTCGTCGAAGACAAGGGAACCAACTTGTCCGTCTCGGATATCGAGGCGCTGATGGCCCCGTTCCGGCGCGGTTCGAACATCGGGTCGTCCGACGGGTTCGGGCTGGGCCTGACAATCGTTGCAACCGTGGCAGAGCAGCATGGCGGCTCGCTGCGCTTTGAAGCGGGTGATCAGGGTCTGCGGGCACGGCTGCAGATCCGGCGCTGAGACCGTCCACACGCAGGCTAGGAATAGCTTCGCACCAAGGCGCTGGCGATCAGGGACCACCCATCCGCAATCACGAAAAACGCCAGTTTGAACGGCAGCGAAACCGTGGCGGGCGGCACCATCATCATCCCCATCGACATGAGTACCGCGGCCACTACAAGATCGATGATCAGAAACGGTAGAAATATCAGGAATCCGATCTGGAACGCGCGGGCAACCTCGGACAGCATGAACGACGGCATGAGAACCGACAGAGGCGCCTCCGGCGACAGCTCCATCGACGCGGTGTCGGGGCGCAAGGCCGCCATGGCCCGAAACGTCTCACCGTCCAGCCGCGCCGCCATGAACTCGCGGAACGGCACCATCGCACGTTCCAATGCAGGCTCTACCGCAAGCGTTTCTTCGACCATCGGGCGGATTCCGGTGTCCCAAGCCTGGGCAAAGACCGGCTCCATGATGAAGTAGGTCAGAAACAGCGCCAGGCTGACGATCAGCATGTTGGGCGGGGACTGTTGCAATCCGATCCCCTGCCGCAGAATGGCCAGTACCGTGACCAAAAAGGGGAAACAGGTCACCATGATCGCAAGGCCGGGTGCCAGGCTGAGCACCGTGATCAGCAGGATCAACTGAATGGTTCGCGCCGATATGGATCCGCCGTCGCCCAACGACAGCGACAGCTCCTGAGCCGATCCCACTGCTGGTGTCAGCACAAGGATCGCCAATGCACACCAGGCCGCCCGACACATCATCCAAGTCCGTTCTGGAAATCCGAAATCTCGGTCAGACGCACCGCCAATTGGCCGGCATTGTCCCCCTCCATTTCCTCGAGCAAACCACGGGCGACCAATTGGTCGCCGACATATAGATCCACCGGATCTTCGACCCGTTTGTCCAAGGTCAGAACGGCGTTCTCACCCATGCTCAACAGGTCGCGTATCAGGGGGCGCGCCCGACCGACGGAAACCGTCACCTCGATGGGAACGGCTTCGAACGGATTGGGTCTTTCAGGTTTGGATGCAGGTGCGTCACTCATTTGACAAAGCCTCTTTTGCCTCAAAAACATATGCGTCGAAAGCGGCGGCGATCGCGTCCAGCAGCGCGGTGCAATCAACCTCGGACCGGGCGGTGCCGACCTGCAACCGCGCCTGACCCGGCAGCAACTCGGGGTCCGCGACGACCTTGGGGAGAGGCGTTATGTCGGCGGGCAACATTGCATCGACATCCCCTTCAACACCGGGTGGAACCAACAGAAGGATCGGTTGTGCAACCTGCGCCTTGGCCATTTCGTTCAACTGCTCGATCACGCGGGTGGCAAGCCCCCGATCCAACGCCTGGGGAAGGACGGTCTGAACCAGAGCACTGAACATCGGTTCAAGCGACAAGGTCATCCGGGTCAGAGCTTCCTGGTAGGTGAAGGACATGTCGGAGAAAGCCGCCCGCATATCCTCGGTCATTGCAGCACGACCTTGGGCTTGGGCCTGCAACGCATCCTCCCACCCCGCACCATATCCGCGTTCGAAAGCGGCGAGCCGCTCTTCCTCCAATGCCTCTTCGTCCAGCAACCGCAGATTCGCGCCGTCGGCCTGAGCCGTGAAATCCTCGAGCAGGTGGGCGATCGACATCACACCTTCTCCTTGTTTTCTTCCAGCCAGCTCCGCAGAATTTCGACCGTCTCTTCCTGTTTGTCCCCGATCATGGCGCGCAGACGGCCGACCGCATCTTCGCTTGCCGACGAGCCAATCGCAGGCACAGAGCCTCCGTTTTCACCCTGGCCTGTGAGAGCGCTGAATTCCTGTCCATCCGCATCCGAGATTTCACCGACAAGATATGGCGCGCCGCCCTCGGCAGGGGCCGCGGCAGGCGGCAAGGCTGGCACTGCGGCCGAACCGGTCAGGATCGGCCGGATCACGAACAGCCCCATGATCAGCGAGACCATGGCCAACACTGCCATCTGTATCAGCGACATTGTATCCAGATGGATGCTTTGCCAGACCGAAGCGGTCGCCAATGTTCCCTGCGGTTCGACATTGGGCAGTTCCAGGGATTTCAGCGTGATGACATCCCCGCGATCCGCGTTGAAGCCCACGGCCGAGGCGACAAGCTCTTCCAGAGCGTCCAGTTCCGGCTGTGCCATCGGTACAAAAACCTCGGCTCCGGTGGCGTCCGTTGTGCGGGTACCGTTGACGAGAACGGCAACCGTCAGACGTTTGATGGCCCCGGGCACCCGCAGAACTTCAAGCTCGGTCTCTGAAACCTCATAGTTGATCCGCTCGCGGGTTTGCGTGGCTGAAGAATTCGATTCATCGCTGCCATTGCCGTCCCCGTCCGGCAGGTTGGACGCGACCGTCACATCAGACGACTGATTGCGGGAGGTATCCGACCGTTCCTCGACATCGGTGCTGATTGCGACACGGCCCTTGGGGTCGAACCGCCGCTCTCTTATGGATTCTGTCTCGGTGACCGTGTCGACGCTGACTTCGACCACCGCATTGCCGGGTCCGACGCGCGCCTCGACCAGCCGCAGGACGCGGTCGCGCAGGACCTTGGCCTTGTCATCGGCAGTGTCGGCGGCGACCGCCGTCTCTTGGGGGCCGATCACCGCACCGTTGGAGTCGATCACCGCAACATCCTCGGGCGCGAGGCCGGTCACGGCGGAGGCCACCAGAAAACGGATCGCCTTGGCCTGTTCGACCGTGATCTTGGCCCCGGATGGCACCAGATAGACTGAAGCAGTTGGCGGAACGCTGGGCTGGAACGGGCTTGTGGACCCGCTGGCAATGTGAACCCGCGCCTGCCCCACATGAGGACTGCTGACGATGGTTCGCGCCAGTTCACCCTCCTTGGCGCGCCAATAGGCAGCGTCGAACATCTGCGAGGTCGTACCGAACCCACTCAGCGTGTCCAGCAGCTCATAACCCCGGTTGCCATTTGCAGGCAGACCCTCGCTTGCCAGGGTCATGCGCAACTCGTCGCGTTGCGAGCCCGGAACATAGATTGAGCCGCCACGAATCTCGTAGGTGACACCGCGTTGATCCAGGGCCCGGACGATATCCCCCGCTGCCCCGCTTTCAAGCCCCGCATAGAGAAGTGTCATGGACGGAGATGTCACCAACCGCGACATCGCCAAGACACTCAGGAACACGACGACAGCCGCCCCCGCCACGATGATTTGTTTGCGCCTGCCCAAACTTGCCCAGACAGTTCCGATCTGCTGCACGCTCACCTCCGACTCGCCGACATTCTGTGCGGCTCGTGCCCTGTTTGACCGATTGCCCTTAACAATCGGTTAGTCCCTGCGGGGTTATGACGGGTGCCGAACGCAAGAATGAGGACGCCATGACAGACGCGACCGTGGATGAGGCAGAAGGCCCGAAGAAGTCGGGCAAAAAGGGACTGATGATTGGCGCGGTTCTGGCGCTGCTGGGTGCCGCGGGCGGGTACTATGTGACCTCGTCCGGGCTTTTGGGCAAAGCACCCGAAGCCGAAGGAAAAACAGCGGAAAATGCGGACGCCGGAGATGCGATCGATGCGTTGCCGGACGTCGGGTTCGTCGACCTGCCGCCCGTGATCGTGTCCGTGAATTCCGGCGATTCGCGGCATCTGAAATTCCACGCTCAACTTGAGGTGGCCGCCGGTCACGAGGCCGAGGTGGAAAAGATGATTCCCCGCATCATGGACGTGATGAACGGCTATCTCCGGGCCATCAACCTGTCCGACCTCGAAGACTCGCTGGCCCTGGTTCGCATCCGCGGGCACCTGCTGCGGCGCATCGGCATCGTCGTTGGCGAAGGTCGGGTACGTGACGTTCTGGTCACGGAATTCGTATTGAACTAGGAGGCGAAATTGGAACTGATCTCGGACATTCTGCTGGTCGCCGGCGCCTTGGGGGCCGGGTTGTACTGTTTTGTTCTGGCCCGACGCCTCAGGCGGTTCACGGATCTGGAGCGGGGCGTCGGTGGCGCGGTATCCGTTCTGTCCGCACAGGCGGAAGAACTGAAAAAATCCCTGGATGCCGCGCGGGCGGCATCTGACCAATCCGGACACAAACTGCAGGATCTGACCGAGCGCGCCGAGTCAGTCGCACAGCGGCTTGAGTTGATCATGGCGTCGATGCACGACGTGATCCCCGAGGACAAACCCGCGGCTGAAGAGCCTGCAAATTCCTCGGACGAAATCAAAAAGCCGTCACCTCTCGAGGCGGAACCGGTTTCGCTGAAAGCGGAATCCGGGCCCCAAGCACCCAGGCAACCCGCCGAGCCTGAGGCGGTGGAACAAATGCCATCCAGGCCGGAAGCCGAGGTCAAATCCACCAACGACCCCGCAGAGGATCCGGGCCCGATTCCCAAGGGCGTGTTGTTCTTCAGGCACAAGGCTCAAGGTAGCGAGGCCCGATCCTGATGCGCAGCCTGCAACCTGCCCAACGTCGACCGCGTGGTGGCGTTCTGACCCTCATTTCAGCCTTGATGATCAGTGCCGCCATCATACGGCTGGGGCTGGAGGCTGGGCCGGCTTTGGCAAGGGGGCCTGACCCCTCGGAACTCTCGGCACACAGTGCCGGCTCGGACGAAAAGCCGGACATGCAAACCTTGCTGACCGAATTGCTGCGTCGGGAAGCGGCCGTCAAACATCGTGAGAGCGCGCTGCGCGACAGGGAGCGTGCCCTGGAGATTGCCAACGAGGCCATTTCGACGCGTCTCTCTGCTTTGCAAGAGGCCGAGGCATCGCTGCGCGAGACATTGGCCGTGGCGGACAAGGCGGCTGAAAACGACCTTACCCGTCTGACCGATGTCTATCAGAACATGAAGCCCAAGGACGCCGCGGCGCTTTTCGAAACGATGGATCCGGTTTTTGCGGCCGGTTTCCTGTCGCGTATGCCGCCTGAGGCTGCTGCGGGTGTGATGGCCGGTCTCAGCCCCGAGGCCGCCTATACCATCAGCGTCGTAATGGCCGGACGCAACGCCAACGCCCCCACTGAGTAGCCGCCATGAGCCCCACCCTCAAAGACCGCTCTGCCGGAGAGACCACATGATCGGAATTCTTGGAATCGTCTTTATTTTCGTAATGGTGTTCGGCGGCTACCTCGCCGCCGGCGGCAAGATGGCGATCATCCTCAAATCTCTGCCGTTCGAGGTGATGATGATCGGCGGGGCCGCCATCGGCGCTTTTCTGATCAGCAATGACCTGTCGGCGGTCAAACACACGATCAAGGATCTGGGCAAGGTTTTCAAAGGCCCGAAATGGAAGCCCGAAGACTACCGCGATCTGCTGTGCCTTCTGTTCTCGCTGATCCGGCTTGCCCGTTCAAATCCGGTCGAGCTCGAGCAGCATATCGAAGACCATGAAAACTCGGCCATTTTTGCGGCCTTCCCCAAGATACAGGCGGACAAAGAGGCGGTTGACCTGATTTGCGACACCATGCGGTCGGCGGCGATGAACTATGACGATCCCCATCAGGTTGAAGAGGTTCTGGAAAAGCGGATGGATGCCAATTTCCACCACGCCATGCATTCCAGCCACGCCCTGCAAACCGTGGCGGACGGGTTGCCGGCACTGGGGATCGTCGCGGCCGTTCTGGGCGTGATCAAGACCATGGGCTCGATCGACCAACCGCCCGAGGTCTTGGGCAAGTTGATCGGAGGTGCCCTTGTCGGGACTTTCTTGGGCGTCTTTCTGGCCTACGGGCTGGTCGGCCCCTTCGCCGGAAAGCTGAAAGCGGTCGTGGAGGAAGACAATCACTTCTATCAACTGATCCGGGAAGTTCTGGTTGCCAACCTGCACAATCACAACCCCGCTATGTGTATCGAGGTTGGTCGCCAGAACACGCCGACCCACAATCGCCCCGGCTTCACCGAATTGGAAGAAGCCTTGAAAGAGATCAAGCAGGCGGCAGCATGATCCGGGTTTTGCTCCTGACCCTTGGCCTGAGCGCATTGGCAACTGGAGTGCTGGCGAAGGACGTTCCGGTGCGGTCCGGCGAACATGACGGCTTCACGCGGCTTGTTCTCAGCGTTCCTGCGGGCACCACCTGGAGCCTCGCCCACCGGAAAAACGGCGCTCGCCTGGCGGTCGATTTGGACGACGTGGAATTCAAGACCGGATCGGTCTTTGCACGATTGTCCGCAGGCCGGCTTGAGGCCATATCGCAGGCCGATCCCGGCGCGCCGCTTGAGCTGGACTTCGGCTGTGATTGCGCGGCGACCGCTTTTTTGTACAAGGATACGATGATCGTTGTGGACATCGCGGCACAAAAAACCTTGCCTCCGCCAAGTCTGGACATTCCATCGATTGTGATCCCAGAGCAGACTTCTGAAGGTCTTCCGCCGGCCGAAGCCCCATCAATTGAATTGGTTGCCCCCCTTCTGCAACTGGATCGTGATGACCTGCAGCAGCGCCTTTCGACCCGTCTGTTGCAAGGCGCAGATCGCGAGCTTGTCGACCTGAATGTCACACCTCCGGGTCCGCGTGCCTCGGCGACTGAAACGCTTCCGGGCATCGCGCGGGATTTGCCTGCCCATATCCGGGTAAGCTCGATCCTTGACGAGTTGGGCAAACTGGGAGAGCCACCACTGCAACCTCTGGAGTCGCTGCCAGCCTGTATTTCGGATGCCGAATTAGGGTTCGACACCTGGTCTGACGGTCGGCCCTTTGCGCATCAGGTGGCTGAGCTGCGTGCAAGGCTGTTCCTAGAGTTCGACAGGGTCGACAGATCCATCGCACTCAAGCTTGCAAAGCTGTTGGCACACTGGGGTTTCGGTTCAGAGGCCATTCAGGTTCTGCAGTTGATGGAAGATGCATCGCCGGAACAGGAATGGGTTCGAGCGGTCGCGCAAATAATTGATGATCAGCCTGTATCAGAGCCTAACCAACTGCTTGGGTTGCAACGCTGCGACGGCGCGGTTGCCATGTGGGCCGCGATGGCGGATGGCCAGTTGCAGGATTATGCGCAGCAGGAACGGATGGAACAGGCGTACCTGAGGCTTCCTGAGCATCTACGCCGGATCCTTGGGCCCCGGCTGGCCGACATATTCGTCAAATCCGGTCAGCTTGAGGCCGCCCGGCGGGTATTACGTTCGGTGGATCGCGTCCAAACTCTGCAAGACCCCGAGGTGACACTCGTGCAGGCAACTGTTGCTGCCGCTGAGGGTGATGCGGACACCAGCGACATTTTGTTGAACGACGTCATCGACAACCCAAGCTCGGATTTGGAAGCCCCGCTTGCCCTGGCCCGGCTTGTTGAAAAGAAGTGGGCAGAGGGTGGCGCCGTTTCGCGACGGCAAATCGACCTGATCTCGGGCTATGCAATCGAACTGCGCAATTCTGAATTGGGTCCGGTCATGGCCCGCGGTCACGCCCTGGCGCTTGCCCTGAGCGGCGAGTTTTCCGCGGCCTTCGATATTCTTGATGCCCATAGCCGAGACGAGACCTGGTCCGGCACGCGCAATCGTATCTTGCAGCTGGCAGCAGAGCGCGCGGATGACCTGACCTTCCTACGGTATGCAAGCATCCTAAAAAATCACGAATTAGAGTCTGCTTCGACCGAGACTTCGCTGTTGCTAGCCAAGCGTTTTGCGGACCTCGGCTTTGCCAAGCAAGCCCGAGACTTGACGGGCGCAGGTTCGGATGGGACGCGCAGGCGCGAACGCGCCATCCTTCGGGCACGGGCCGCGCTGCTGGAAAACCGACCGGATCTGGCCCTGCGCGAATTGGCCGACGATCCCTCCGATGACGCTGAAAGGCAGCGGGCCCAAGCCCTGACGGATATGGGAAATTTCGCGGCCGCCGTTGAGGCTTGGCGGGACATAGGGGATGAGGATACCGCCGCGCGCCTGTCATGGTGGGCAGGGTTCAACTTGGAAGAGTTTGGGGCGAAGGACACCACGCTGGGGCGGGTCATAGATCTGAGCTCGACCCTGCGTGCGCCAGTGCAGCGAACACCGGACAAGCCGATTTTGGATGCAGAACAGCTGCTTGAGGTCAGCGCCGACGCGCGACAGAAGATAGCCGAATTGCTGAACGTGACAACTGAATTGGAATAGTCAGGATCGGCGCGACGAACGGCCGGCTTATGCGGCTCGCATTGAGAGCATGCGCTTGTCTGAAAATGCAAGCACCGGCAGACTGCCCAGCAAATTCAACCTTATCCAGATCAGGGGCAACGGATGTCCGGAGCGCTCATTCGGTGTTTTGTCGCCATTCCCGTATCTTCCGAAATCGCCCAGCTATGCACCGACGTCGCGCGCGCAGCACATAGCGGTCGAAGTTTGCCTGCTGAAAACCTTCATCTGACGCTGGCTTTCCTGGGCGACCGGACCCGGGACGCCTTGATTGAACTGAATGATCATCTCGAGGCGATTAAGTGCCGGACCTTTTCCATCAGACTGTCCGGGCTGGGCAGCTTCGGCAACTCGCTGCACATGGCGGTAGAGCCCGATCCCGAACTCCTGCACCTGCATGAAAGCGTCCTGCAGTGCATTAGGCTGGCCAGGATGAGGCTGCAACGCCGCCGCTTTCGACCACATATCACCATCGTTCGGGGTATTGAATCGGCTCTAAACAGGGGCTTTTTGCAAATCCCAGTTCCCCAAGCCACCATGTTCGTGACCCAGTTCAACCTGAAGTCGTCGACATTACGGCCGGACGGGGCACGATATGAAACGCTGTCGACCTATCCTCTGCAGCTGCAAGGTTGGTCCGGTCAGGCTGACGACTTGGCCGACCGGTAGAGAGGCTGCACCATGTCACTAAACCGGGTGCCGGGATCGGTAAGGTTCAAAACCGCCCTGCTCAGATTCTTGGCAGCAAACTCTCCGATTTCCGGAGAAGAAAACTCGACAAACTTGTCGATGACGTCCTGTCGCGACATCGGAGCCTCAGGCCCGCCCCGGGCATGGATGTCACCCGAGCGGAAAACGCGACCGTCTTGCGTCGTTACCTGAACGTCGGCCCAGCGCCCGGCGGGAAAGCGGGAATTATGGCGGTCCGACTCGGATACGGTGATGCGGTTCAGGAAATCGGCGACGATCGGATCGGATAGCCCATCGCCGCTGATGTGCTCTACCCCGATCCGCCCGTGTACTGCAAAAGTCGAGACGGCAAATGGCAGCGAGTATTGCGCCTGCGACGTTGTCTCGGGCATCCCCGAATACAGTTGAACCGCTTCGTGAAAACTATTGATCTCGACGCGGGCGATCTGGTCATGGGTCAGACCGTGCGCGTTCATCACAGTGCGCAGCCCGTCGATGGCGGCATGGGCCCAGCGGCAGATCGGATAGGGTTTCACGTATTGATGTTCCATCTGCCAAAACGTGCCGAGGTCCTGCCAATAGGGTGCGGCGCGGTCTTCCTCGATGGTGATCGCGGGGGCGCCGGTAAAGCCGCGCTCGGCCAGAATCGCCGCCGACAAGCCTACCATCGCGCCCCAGCCCGAGCCGTCATGCAGCATGGTCGGGTTGGCGATTTCGCGCATCATCTGGCTGCGGGGACCGTGATATTCGGCAATGCCAAGGCCTTGGCGCAACTGGTCCGGTGAATGGCCCCGCAAGCGGGCGGCCATGGCAACCACGCCCAGTGCGTTCCACGCCCCCGAGGTGTGGTAGTCACTGACGGTGGCGTGCAGCGCGATACCCGCGCGGCCCGCAATTTCGTAGCCGGTGATGACGGCGGCCAATGCATCGGGTCCCGACAGATCAGGGCAGTGCTCGGCCAATGCGCACAGCGCGGGCACGACCACCACGCCGATATGCCCCTTGGTCGGGTTGTAGCCGTCGTGCCCGTCGAGATTGTCGGTCTGCGTGGCGGCCGCGTAGGCCGCGCCCGCCAGACTGACCCGACGCCCATCACACAGCATCCGCGCTGAGAACGCAGAGTCGGTCGTTCCGTACAGCAATGCCGCAGTGTCGCGGGCGATCACGCCGGCCTCAATCGGGGTCGATGCGATCACGATGCCCAAAGTATCCAGCAGCATCAGGGCCGCCGCTTCGCGCGCACTGTCGGGCATCTGGTCCGCCGGGCGGTTCAGAACAAACTCGGCAACGCGGGCGAAGGTTTCGGTCACTTGGCACCCTCCATCGCCGGTTTTTGGTCACGCAGGCGCAGGCCCTTGGGGTCGAACGGAGGCGCATGCAGGATCCGCGCCCTGTGCGGCTTGCCCAGGATGAAAACATGCACCTCGTCACCCGGCTGAGCCACGGCTGGGTTGGCATAACCAATGGCCAGCGACTTGCCGACCGTATAGCCATAGGCGCCCGAAGTGACGCGCCCCACGGGCGCACCATCTGGGGTGAAGATCGGCTCGCCTCCGCTGGCATCGGCATCGTGGGTGACATCGACCTCGAAAATCGACAGCACCTCGCGCGCGGGATTGTCCTTGATCGCCAGCCAGGCCGCCTTGTGCAGGAAATCCTTGTCTGGCTTGATCAACCCATCCAGACCGACCTCGTGCGGCCAGTACTCCTGCGAATACTCACGACCCCACGAGCCATAGCCTTTTTCGATCCGCAACGCGCCCAGAGCCCGGCTGCCGACCGGCCCGCCACCGCAGGCGCGGGCCGCGTCCAGAAGCGCTGTGTAGAGTCTGATCTGATCACTTTCGGCGCAGTGCAGCTCCCACCCCAGATCGCCGGTGAAGCTGACGCGGATGGCCAAGCAGGTGACCCCGGCAACTTCGATCGTGGCCGAGCGCATGAAGCGGAACGCCTCATTCGACAGGTCGGCGTTGGTCAGCCGTTGCAAGGCCTCGCGCGATTTCGGGCCAGCGATGTTGAAGCCCGCGATGCGGTTGGTGGCAACTTCGAAGGTGGTGCCCTCGGGCAGGTCCACCATGTTGAAGAACCGTTGGTGATAGCGTTCGGCCATACCCGAACCAATCATCATGTAGTCGTCGTGGGCCGTCTTGGTGATGGTGAAATCACCCGCCACGCCGCCACGCACGGAAATCAGCGGGGTCAGGCATGAACGTCCCACTTCGGTCGGCACCCGGTTGGCCACCAGCCGATCCAGCCAGTCACGCGCGCCCGGCCCTTTGATGACGTAGTTGGCAAAGTTCGAGATGTCGATCACGCCCACGCGCTCGCGCAGCATCCGGGCCTCCTGCCCCACCGGTTCGAACCAGTTCTGGCGGGTAAAGCCACTGGTCTCGACCGTTCCGGGTTGATCGGCGAACCAAAACGGGTGTTCCCAGCCGCAGTTCAGGCCGAAGACCGCGCCCATCTGCTTCTGCAACTCGTAGGCGGGGCGCACGCGGGCCGGACGGCCGGCGCTGCGTTCCTCGTTCGGGAAATGGATGGCGAAGCGGTGGGAATACTGGTCGGCGACCCGCGCCTTGGTGAAGTTCTTGTCGGCCCAGTCGCCGAATCGCGCCAGATCCCAGGCGAACATGTCGTATTGCGGCTCGCCCTCGATCATCCATTGCGCGGCCAGCAGGCCCAGCCCACCCGATTGCGAAAAGCCGGGGATGATACCGGTGCAGCAGAAATAGTTGCGCAGTTCGGGCACCGGCCCCCAGATGGCGTTGGAGTCCGGCGACCAGATCATCGGGCCGTTGATCACCCGTTTCACGCCTGCGGTCGCGGCCACCGGCACACGTTCGGTCGCGCGGATCACGTTCTCCATGATCCGGTCCAAGTCGTCGGGAAACAGGTCATGGGCGAAATCCAGCGGCGTGCCGTCTTCGGCCCAGAACCGCATGTCTTTTTCATAGGCGCCGATCAGCAACCCGTTGCCTTCCTGCCGGAAATAATACTCGCCGTCGCGGTCGGCGATCGAGGGCAGGCGGCGGCCAAGGGTTGCGACCTCGTCAATCGCTTCGGTCACGAAATACTGGTGCTCGGTCGGTTGCAGCGGCAGGGCCAGCCCGGCCAAAGCCGCCACCTCACGCCCCCACAACCCGGCTGCGTTGACCACCCAATGGGTGTGGATGTCGCCCTTTTCCGTGCGTACGATCCACGAGCCGTCGGGCTGCGGTTCAGTCCCGATTACGGGGCAAAACCGCTGAATCTCGGCCCCCAGCGCCCGCGCCCCGGCCGCATAGGCGTGGGTCACCCCCGAGGGGTCCACGTTGCCGCCGTCGGGTTCATACATGATGCAGCGGACATCATCGAACTGCGCCAGCGGGTGCAGCTCCATCGCCTGCTCGCGGCTGATCTCATGGAAGTTCAGGCAATAGAACCGCGCCTTGGCCTCTTGCAGGCGCAGCTGGTGCTCGCGCGCTTCGGTCTGGGCCAGATACAGCGAGCCCGGCTGGAACACACCGCAGCCCTGCCCGGTTTCCTGCTCCAGCTGCTTGTAGAGGTTCATCGTGTAGTGCTGGATGCGGGTAACGTTGTTGTTGTCGTGCAGCCCGTGGATATTGGCCGCCGCATGCCAGGTGGAACCGCTGGTCAGCTCGTCCCGTTCCAGCAGGATCACGTCGGTCCAGCCCAGCTTGGCAAGGTGGTAGAGGATCGAACATCCGACAAGGCCCCCTCCGATCACGACGGCCTGTGCATGGGTTCTCATTGGACTTCTCTCCTGACTGGCGGGGGCGCGTCACCCCTCTGCATCAGAAGTCAGCCACAGTGTCCGCACACCGTATGCTCTGTTCCCGACCCCAAATGTCGGGAACAGTGCAAGTTGGGCCGGAATCCCGGTTTGGGATCGCCTAGTAGGGTGCCTCGACGTCGTTCATCGAGACATAGACGGTTTTCATTTCCGAATAGTGGTTGATCGCCAGCTTCGAATTCTCGCGCCCGACGCCTGACATTTTCGACCCGCCGAACGGCGCTTCGACCGGGGCCAGGTTGTAGGTGTTGATGTAGCAGGTGCCCGCCTCGAACCCGGCCACCACGCGATGAGCGCGGGTCAGGTCGTTGGTGAAGACGCCGGCGGCCAAGCCGAACTCGGTGGCGTTGGCGCGGGCCATCACCTCGTCTTCGGTTTCGAAATCCAGCACCGACATGACGGGGCCAAAGATCTCCTCGCGGGCGATGGTCATGTCGTCGGTCACGTCGGCAAAGACCGTGGGCTGAATGTAGAAGCCTTCGCGGTCCAGCCGCGCTCCGCCATGGACCAATCGCGCGCCCTCGGCCTTGCCCTTCTCGATATAGCCCAGAACGATGTTCATCTGGGCCTCGCTGACCATCGGGCCGAAATTCACGGCCTCGTCCATCGGGTCGCCGATCTTCACATTGGCAAGGCGTTCGGTCAGACGGGTCAGGAAGGCTTCTTTGATGCCTTTCTGCACGAAGACCCGCGTGCCGTTGGAACAGACCTGACCCGAGGAATAGAAGTTGCCCAAGATCGCACCCGAGACGGCGTTTTCGATGTCGGCGTCGTCGAACACGATCAGGGGCGACTTGCCGCCCAGTTCCATCGTGACGTGTTTCATGCCCTCGGCCGCGGCGGCATAGACCTTGCGGCCCGTGGGCACCGAGCCCGTCAGCGACACCTTGGCCACGCGCGGGTCGGTGACCAGCGCGGCGCCCACATCGCCATAGCCCTGAACCACGTTGTAGATACCCTTGGGCGCGCCGGCCTCGATCAGGATCTCGGCGACTTTCAACGCCGACAGGGGCGTGGTTTCCGAGGGTTTGAACACCATCGCATTGCCGCAGGCCAGCGCCGGGGCGCCTTTCCAGCAGGCGATCTGGGTCGGGTAGTTCCACGCGCCGATCCCGACACAGACGCCCAGCGCCTCGCGGATGGTATAGACGAAATCGCCGCCGCCCAGCGGGATATGCTCACCGGTCAGTGACCCGGCCAGCCCGCCGAAATATTCCAGCGCATCCGCGCCCGAGGTCGCATCGGCCACAAGCGTTTCCTGCAACGGTTTGCCGGTGTCATGGGTTTCGAGGATCGACAGCTCGCGGTTGCGCTCGCGCATGATGTCGGCGGCGCGGCGCAGGACGCGGCCGCGTTCGGTCCCGGTCATGGCCGCCCACGCCTTTTGCGCCCTTTTTGCGCTGTTTAGAGCCTGTTCAATGATCTGCGGCGTCGCCGAATGCAGGCGAGCGATGACCTCGCCCGTGGCCGGATAGATCACGTCGATCGGGGTGCCTGCGGTGTCTTCGACATATTCGCCATCAATAAAGTGGCTGGCCTTGGGCTGAACATTCATTGCGGATCCTTTTTTCTCGGGCCCCGGGGAGCCAGGTGCCGGTCGGTTTCATCCGCAGGTAATGATTATTGATTGATCAGTCAATAAAGTGCTGCCTTGGGCGAATTCTTGCCAACAAAAAAAGGGGTCCTCTTGAAAAAAATGGTTAATGTTCCATTTCTGTTCTACATGATCGGAGGATCACCAGATGGAACAGTCATTGCGCAAATCCACCCCGATGGGGCCGACCGACGACTACCACATTCTGCCCGTCACGGACCGTCAGATGCGCTATGCGCGCGCGATCGCCCAGCAGTCCGCTCTGGAGATCCCGGTCGAGGCGCAGCGCGACCGGCGATCCATGTCCGATTGGATCTCGGCGCACAAGCCGCACGATCCCTCCCCCTTTGCCGACTACCCGACGGGTAAACAGGTGGCCTTTGCCGAGCGGATCTCGCGCACAAAACGCCGCCCGATCCCCAGCGAGTGCTTCCGCGACAAACGTGCGATGTCGCAATGGATTGATCGGAACAAGTGAAGAAGTGTGGCCGGCGGGCTCAGGCGTCTTTGTCATGGCGATGGCGATGCGACCGACCATACAGCCCCACGGCCGCTGCCACGAACAGACCCAGTAGAATATAGCCGGTAATCGCCTCAGCTACGGCAAGGGCGCGGCACACACCAACTGGCCGCAAGTCACCAAAACCAACCGTCGTGAAGGTAACATACGAGAAATACAGGACATCCGCCGGACCGCGGGCGCCTTCAACGCACAGATCGAAGTACCCGTATGACCCGTAGACTGCAGCGAACAGAAACGGCACGACCTGGATGAAGGAAATTCCCATCAGCAGCAACTGCCGCTTGGGCGAGCGCACAAGCGCCATGTAGTACCAGGTTTGAGAGAACAGCCAAATCGCCAACCCGATGGTGGCCGCGGCTCCGATCGTGTCGCCGGCGGCGGATTCGGTCAGGTGTGAAAGGATGTACCAAGCCAGAGCACTGAGCATGACAAGGCCCATCGCTGCGATCAGCGTGGGCTTCCAATCCTGCAATGTGGTTGGATCATGCGCCATCGTCCCCCCTCCCCAAGCACGGGTACCGGCCATATTTTAACGCCGGGCGCATCATCGCAAGCTTTTTTGCGGGATTCGAAGCTATTGTCCGCCGATATGCTCTTCGCCCCGCGCCCGTGCCAGCGTGATCTGTTTCTGCCGTTCGCGGAACCGCGCCTTGTCGGCCTCGGACGTCTCGTGGATGCACTGGTGGCAGGACACGCCATGCTCGTATTCGGGGCGGTCCCTGTCCTGAGGCAGGATCGGGCGGCGGCAGCCATGACACAGCTGGTGCGGCCCCTCGACCAGCCCGTGCCCGACCGAGACGCGATTGTCGAACACGAAGCATTCGCCCTTCCAGGTGCTGTCCTCAGGCGGGACCTCCTCAAGATAGCGCAGGATGCCGCCTTTCAGGTGGTACACATCCTCGACCCCCTGCCCAAGCAAATAGTTGGTGGATTTCTCGCAGCGGATGCCTCCGGTGCAGAACATGGCGACGCGCTTGTTGTGGAATCGGTGCTTGTTCTGCTCCCACCAGGTGGGAAAATCGCGAAAACTGGCCGTTTTAGGGTCGATTGCGCCGTCGAACGTGCCGATCGACACCTCATAGTCATTGCGCGTGTCGATCACCACCACATCATCCGAACGGATCAGATCGTTCCAATCCTGCGGCTCGACATAATGGCCGGTGCGGGCGCGCGGATCGACATCCGGCTGGCCCATGGTCACGATCTCTTTCTTCAGGCGCACCTTCATCTTGCCAAAGGGCGGCTGGCTGGCGGTGGCCTCTTTCCATTCCAGATCGGCACAGCCCGGCAGCGCCCGGATATGCGCCAGCACCGCGTCGATCCCGGCGCGGGGGCCGGCAATGGTGCCGTTGATGCCTTCATGCGCCAGCAGCAGTGTGCCCTTGACCGACTGCGCGCGGCACAGCTCCAGCAGCGGCACACGCAAGGCCTCCGGGTCGGCAAAACGGGTAAAGTGATACAGTGCGGCAATCGTGTACATGGCCGCGATCTAATGCGCGGCCCCCCGCAACGCAAGAGACCGCATTGACGACCCCTGCCCGCCCCCCTACCGATAGGACACGCAAAGGAGGCCGCCATGACCCATGCCCTGATCGTGATCGATGTCCAGAACGACTTCTGCCCCGGCGGCGCGCTGGCGGTTCCCAGCGGGGATGAGATCGTCGCCCCGATCAACGCCATGATGCCCGATTTCGATGCGGTGATCCTGACGCAGGACTGGCACCCGGCGGGTCATTCCTCGTTCGCGTCATCCCATCCGGACAAGGCGCCTTATGATGTGGTCGAGATGGCCTATGGCCCGCAGGTTCTGTGGCCCGACCATTGCGTGCAGGGCACGCCCGGCGCCGAATTCCACCCCGACCTGCGCACCGACGCCGACCTGATCCTGCGCAAGGGCTTCCGCAGTGCCATCGACAGCTATTCGGCCTTCTTCGAAAACGACCGCACCACCCCTACCGGCCTGGAAGGCTATTTGCGCACGCGCGGGATCGACCGGTTGACGCTGGTGGGGCTGGCGACGGATTTCTGCGTGCATTATTCGGCGGTGGATGCGGCCCGGCTGGGCTTTGACGTGACCGTCAGAACCGCCGCCTGCCGCGCAATCGATCTGGATGGGTCGCTCGCAGCGGCGGAACAGGCCATGCACGACTCGGGCGTTACGCTGGCTTAGCGGTTCAGGGCGTCGCTCCGGCCGCAGCCAGATATTTCAGCAGGACGAACACGATAACCGCAAGGCCAAGGGCAAAGCCAATACGCCCAGGCACGGTTCTTCGGTCAGGTTTTGCGGGCGCAGGTGTGGCCGGTCGCGGGCGGCGCACCGGATCGCGGCGTTTGATGCCGATCCCAGGCTGCGCGGTGCGGACATGGCGCAGAAAGCCGCGCAGATCGAATTCACCGCAATACTGGCCGCGCAATCCCGTGGCCCGAATATTTGCAAACAGCTGGCGCAGGACCTTTTCGCGGGCCGCGGCGTCTTCGGGCGGATAGAAACCACGCGATTCACCACTGCCGTGGCTGTCCAGAATGAATCCGGCATCTACGAACACCTGACGCAGATTCGGTGACGCCCCCCTCAGAGCATCAGCCGTCTTCACATCGCGAAAACGCGCGCAGACCGTTGCGGTTTTCGGCTCAGTCGTAGCCGACGAACCGCAATCGCCCCCATCTTTTGCAATCGTTACAATATCAAAGTCGTAAGCCAGACCCATTCAACCAACTACTACCTTCTCGTACCATCCCACCGTTTAACTAGACCGCGAAAAGAACAGACATTATGCCCGCATTATGGCCTGTCCTTGGCATTGTTACCAAATCCGCGACTCTTGCCATTCACCGCCCCGATTGATCTAACAACGGAAATGGCAGGAGTTCCCCATGGTCGACATCGCGACCCGTGTCTACAATCACAAATGGAAGATCGACCCGATTGTCCGGTCTTTGATCGACACAGACTTCTACAAACTGCTGATGTGCCAGTCAGTGTTTCGAAACCGACCTCAAACAACGGTCGAGTTTTCCTTGATCAACCGGTCGAATCACGTCCCCCTGGCCAATCTGATCGACGAGGGCGAGTTGCGCGAACAGCTGGATCACATCCGCTCGCTCAGCCTCAGCCGGGGTGAAAGCACCTGGCTGCGAGGCAACACCTTCTACGGCAAACGCCAGATGTTCCGCCCCGATTTCATGGAATGGTTCGAGAATCTGCGCCTGCCGCCCTATCACCTCGAACGCCGCGGCGATCAGTACGAGCTGACCTTCGAGGGCAAATGGCACGAGGTCATGCTGTGGGAGATCCCTGCCTTGGCGGTGCTGATGGAGCTCCGCTCACGCGCGGTTCTGAACGACATGCGCCGGTTCGAGCTTCAGGTTCTCTATGCCCGCGCCATGACCCGTGTCTGGGAAAAAATCGAAACGCTGCGCGGCATTCCCGGTTTGGGGATCGCAGATTTCGGCACCCGGCGGCGGCATTCCTTCCTGTGGCAGGACTGGTGCGTGCAGGCGATGATCGAAGGGCTGGGCCCGGCCTTCACGGGAACGTCGAACTGCCTGATCGCCATGCGGCGCGAGGTCGAGGCGATCGGCACCAATGCGCATGAACTGCCGATGGTCTATTCGGCGCTGGCCGAAACCGACGAAGAACTGGCCCGCGCGCCCTATGACGTGCTGAGCGACTGGCATGACGAACATGACGGCAACCTGCGGATCATCCTGCCCGACACCTATGGCACCAAGGGGTTTCTGGACCGCGCGCCCGACTGGCTGGCCGGCTGGACCGGTATCCGCATCGACAGCGGCGATCCGGCCAAGGGCGCCGAGATCGCAATCGACTGGTGGAAATCGCGCGGCGAGGATCCCAGCCAGAAGCGGATCATATTCTCGGACGGGCTCGATGTGGACAAGATCCGCGAATTGCACGGCCAATTCGCGGGCCGGGTGAAGGTCTCGTTCGGGTGGGGCACGTTGCTGACCAACGATTTCCGCGGTCTGGTGCCGGGGGATGCGCTGGCGCCGTTCTCGCTGGTGTGCAAGGCGGTCTCGGCCAATGGGCGGCCGACGGTGAAACTGTCGGACAACCCCGAAAAGGCGATGGGGCCGAAAGAGGAGATCGAACGCTACAAGCGTGTCTTTGGCGTAGGGGACCAAGAGGCGATCGAAGTGATCGTCTAGCCCGGCTCAGCCATGATGCGCGGCTACGGTTTTCAACTGGGAAAAACCGTACAGCGCCTCGAACCCCTTTTCGCGGCCATGGCCCGATTTTCCGACCCCGCCGAACGGCAGCTCGACCCCGCCGCCCGCGCCGTAATTGTTGATGAACACCTGCCCCGCGCGCAGCCGTTTGGCCAGCCGCATCTGCCGCGCGCCGTCCCGCGTCCAGACCCCGGCCACCAGCCCATAGTCGGTGCCGTTGGCGATTTGAATGGCCTGCTCCTCGGTGTCGAAGGGGATCAGAACCTGGACCGGGCCAAAGATTTCCTGCTGCGCCAGCGGATGATCGGGCGGCACGTCACCAAACAGCATCGGGCGCACATAAGCCCCGCCCGGCGGCGCGTGATCCACGATCCGGCCTTGTGCTGCGATCTCAAGATCGGCCCCCTGCGCCAGAAAGCCGGTCACGATCTGCTTCTGCCGGTCCGAGATCAGCGGCCCGACACGCAGATCCTCGGTCGCGGGGCCGACGGTCAGGTCGGCATAGGCGGCGGCCATGCGCGCCTTGACCTCGGCATAGACGCCGCGCTGCACCAGAACACGCGACCCGGCCGAGCAGGTCTGACCCGCATTCTGGATGCCCGCATTCACCAGAAACGGCAACGCGGCCTCCAGATCGGCATCATCGAAAACCAATTGCGGAGATTTCCCGCCCAGTTCCAGCGTCACCGGCACCACGTTGCGCCCCGCCGCCCGCTGCACCAGCGCGCCCGTCGCCACGGACCCGGTGAACGAAATGTGATTCGCACCCGGATGGCCGGACAGCGCCGCCCCCGCCTCAGCCCCGATGCCGGGCACCACGTTCAAAGCCCCGGGCGGCAGACCGACCTCGGTTGCCAGATGGGCAAAGGCCAGTGCTGTCAAACCGGCCTCTTCCGCCGGTTTCAGCACGCAGGCATTGCCCATCGCCAGCGCCGCCCCGACCGAGCGGCCGATGATCTGCATCGGATAGTTCCACGGCACGATATGGCCGGTCACGCCATGCGGCTCGCGCAGGGTATAGACGGTGTATCCGTCCAGATAAGGGATGGTCTCGCCCGTCACCTTGTCCGCCGCACCGCCGTAGAATTCGCAATACCGCGCCAACGCCAGCGCATCGGCGCGCGCCTGGGTCAGCGGTTTTCCAACATCCAACGCTTCGAGCAGCGCGAGTTCTTCGATCCGGTCCTGCACCAACTGTCCAAGACGGGTCAGGATGCGGCCCCGCTCCAGCGCGGTCATCCGGCCCCAGTCGCCGTCCAGCGCGGCCTGCGCGGCCTGCACGGCGGCATCGATCTGCGGCACCCCACCACGCGCGATCCGGCAGAGCGGCGTGCCGTCGGACGGGTTGGTCAAATCCAGCGTGTCTTCGGTCGCGACCCAATCGCCGCCGATCAGGCACAGGGTGGGATCAAACCAGATGGGATTTTGCATATCTGCCTCCAAAACAGGCTCTAACAAAGCGGTATCATGCCGCGCCCTGCCCGATCTGGGGCAATTTCGGCACGGCTTGGATCAGGGTTTGCGTATAGGGGTGCTGCGGGTCCGCGAAAACGCGCTCGGTCTCGCCCTGTTCGACGATCCGGCCCGCCTGCATCACCATCACCCGGTCGGTGATGGTGCGCACCACGCTCAGGTCGTGGCTGATGAACAGATAGGTCAGGTCATAGGCCGCACACAGCTCGGCCAGCAGATCGAGGATCTGCGCCCGCACGGACACGTCGAGTGCCGAGACGGCTTCGTCGAACAGGATCAACTCGGGCCGGATGATCAGGGCGCGGGCGATGGCGATGCGCTGGCGCTGCCCGCCCGAGAATTCGTGGATGTATTTGCCTGCATCGTCGGGCGAGAGCCCCACGGCGGTCAGCATCTCAGCGATGCGATCCTGCCGTTCAGACCCGGTGGGCGGCGTTTCAATCAGGTGGAAAGGCTCGGTGATCAGGCGGGCGACCCGGTGGCGGGGGTTGAAGCTGCCGAACGGGTCCTGGAACACCACCTGCATCTTGCGACGCACGGCCAGATTGGGTTTGTGCCCGGTGAACACCGGCTGGCCGTCCAGCAGGATCTGCCCGCCCTGCACCTCCTCAAGCCCCAAAATGGCCCGTGTTAGGGTCGATTTTCCGCAACCGGACTCTCCAACAAGCCCAAGGCGCTCACCCCGGTTCAGCGTGAAACTGACATGGTCCACGGCGCGATGATGGCCGGGCTTTTCGAACAGCCGCGCACGCGGCAGGCGATAGTCGCGCTCCACCTTCGAGACCGAAAGCAGAGGCGCCGGGGCCGCCGGGGCGGGCAGTTCGACTTGGTGGTTCGAGGCCTCGAACAGCATCCGCGTATAGGGATGCTGCATGTTGGTCAGCAGCTGACCCGTAGGCCCGGCCTCGACCACTTCGCCGTTGCGCATCACCACGATCCGGTCGGCCATGTCCGCCACCACGGCCAGATCATGGGTGATCATCAGCAGGCCCATGCCGTATTCCGTGACCAGACCCTTGAGCAGATCGAGGATCTGCGCCTGCGTGGTCACGTCCAGCGCCGTCGTCGGCTCGTCCGCGATCAGCAGCCGGGGGCGCAGCGCGATGGCCATGGCGATCACCACCCGCTGGCGCTGCCCGCCCGACAACTCGTGCGGGTAGCGGTCCAGCGGGAACCTCTCGGGCGGCAGGCCGACGCGGGTCAAAACCTCGCGGGCACGGGCCTCGGCCTGATCGGGCGGCATCGCCTTGTGGATCAGGATGGTCTCCATCACCTGCGCCCCGATGGTCTTCACCGGATTGAGCGCCGTCATAGGTTCCTGAAACACCATCCCGACGACCGCGCCGCGCAAGGCGCACATTTCGTCCTCGGGGCTGTTCAGAACCTCGTGCCCTTCAAGGCGGACCGAGCCGCCGGCCACGGCCCCTGCGGGCAGCAACTGCATCACCGCCAATGCTGTCATCGACTTGCCCGAGCCGCTCTCACCGGTGACGGCCACGATCTGACCGGGGTCGATGGACAGGCTGACCTGGTCCAGAACGGGGACCCCGTGGATCGAAAGCGACAGGTTATGGATTTCCAGCAAGCTCATGCGCGGGCCACCCGGATTCGAGGGTCCAGCCAATCGCGCAGCCCGTCGCCCAGCAGGTTCAACCCCAGCACCGTCACGATGATCGCCAACCCCGGAATCAGAGCCAAATGCGGGGCAAAACTGACCATCGTCTGCGCATCCGCCAGCATCCGGCCCCAGCTGGGCGTGGGTGGTTGCGCGCCGAGTCCGACATAGCTGAGGCCCGCCTCGGCCAGAATGCCCAAGCTGAACTGGATGGTGCCCTGCACGATCAGCAAATTGGCGACGTTGGGCAGGATGTGCTCGGCCGAGATCCGCGTCGCGCCCTTGCCCGCGACACGGGCGGCCAGGATGAACTCGCGCTCCCACAGGGACAGCGCCGCGCCGCGGGTGATGCGGGCGAAGACGGGGATGTTGAAGATGCCGATGGCGATGATCGCGTTCACCGCACCGGGGCCGAAGACGGCAGTGATTAGGATGGCAATCACCAGCGAAGGGAAGGCAAAGACCAGATCGTTGCCGCGCATGATCAGCTCATCCAGCCAAGACCCCTTGCGCGCCGCGGCCGTCAGGCCCAATGGCACGCCGAACCCCATGCCAATGCCCACCGCCACCAGCGCCACCGCGATCGAGGTACGCGCACCCACCATGATCATCGAGAACATGTCGCGCCCGAAATGATCGGTACCGAACCAGTGCTGTGCGTTGGGCGGCTGCAGCTTGTCTGGGATGTTCAGCGCGGCGTGATCAAAGGGTGTCCAGACGAAGGACAGCAGGGCCATCAGCACCACCACCGAGGTCAGCCCCGCCCCAAGGATCAGCGCGCGGCTCATGTGCGGCTCCGCAACCGGGGATCGACCGCGGCATAGGCCAGATCGACCAGGAAGTTCACCGTGATGACCGCAAAGACCAGCAGCATCACCACCGACTCCACAACGATCAGGTCCCGCGCCGAGATCGCCTGGAACACCAGCCGCCCCAGCCCGGGCAGGTAGAAGACCTGCTCGATGATGATCGACCCGGCCAGCAGAAACGAGAACTGCAGCCCGATGATCGTCAGCACTGGGATAAGCGCATTGCGCACCCCGTGCCGCCACAGCGCCTGGCGGCGCGACAGCCCTTTGGCGCGGGCGGTGCGCATGAAATCCTCACCCAGAATGTCCAGCAGCGCCGAGCGCATGACCCGCGACAGAATCGCCGCCTGCGGCAGGGCCAGCGCGATTGCCGGCAGCGTCAGCGAGTGCAGCCCGGCCCACAGGCCGTTGTCCCACCCCGCGAACCCGCCCGCGTTGAACCAGCGCAAATTGATGGCGAAGATCAGCACCAGCATCATCGCGAACCAGAAGTTCGGCACCGCGATGCCCAGCTGCGTGGCTCCCATCACCGCAAGATCGCCCGGTTTCCCCCGGCGCGCGGCGGCATAGATGCCGACCGGAAAGGCGATCAGCGTCGACAGTGTCAGCGCATAGAGCGCCAGCGGCAGCGACACCCACAGCCGGTCGGCCACCATCTGCGCCACAGGCGTGCGATAGGTGTACGAGGTGCCGAAATCTCCGGCCAGCATGCCGCTGACCCAGTTCAGGTAGCGCTGCGGCCGTGACACGTCCAAGCCCAGCTCGGCGCGCAGGGCGGCCAGCGTTTCGGGCTGGGCGTTCACCCCCAGCATGAACGAGGCCGGATCCCCCGGCGCCACCTCGATCACCGCGAAGATGACCACCGAAGCGATAGCCAGGCTGAGTGCCAGCGAAATCAGACGTTTGAGCGCATATCGGAGCATTGCCGCCACGTTAGGCCGGGATTGGCCGCCGGTCCAGCGGCACAGCGCGTCAGGACTGCATCAGAAACGCCCAGACCGCGTAGCCCACGATCGCGGCATAGCCCAGCGGATAGATCCACTTGATCGCGTAGTTGTCCAGCTTGCGCGCCGTGTCCTCGCGCCCCGAGACCTTGAGCCGCCGCAGCATAACGTTGAACACCACCAGCGCCCCGGTCATCAGGAACATGCATTGCAGGATGAAATCCAGAAAGGTCAGATAGCCCAACTTGGGCAGATCGGCCGAGATCGCCCAGTTGAAGGCGACAAAGACCAGCAGGTTGGCCCCGGCGATGTCGATCCGCTTGCGGTATTCGTCCAGAAAGAACAGCGCCCAGCCGACCAGAACCAACACCAGCATCGGCAAGAACACCCGGATGACATAGTAGGTCAGGTGGCGCTTGCCCTCGAAGACCAGCGACACCTGATCGCTTTCATTGCCCGACAGGCCCGTCGTGGTCGAGGCCAGCATACGGGCGTTGCCCAAAATCCACTCCTCTTCGCCCAGCGTGTCGCCCAGCCCCGAGAACTGGTCCAGCGCGTAGTAGTGCACGAAGTCGGACGGAAAGACCGAGACGACCTCGAAGTGGAACTCCTGCGTGTCGAAGGGGAACCTGAGGAAGTTGAAATGCGGCGCCTGCAGCGTCAGCGAGGATTTCTCGACAAACGTCACATGCCCATCATGGCGCAGAGCGGCCGCGGATTCGTGCACCCAGCGGTTGGATTGCTGGTTGTGGATGACGAAGGCCGGAACCACCGCATCCCGGGCGGCCGCATGGCGCACGAAGGCCGGCGGATCGAATACGCGGAAATCGCGGCCCAGTTCATCCGGATCGAACGCCAGGGCCGGATCGCTCCATTCAAACCGCAGCACGACCACAGCGCCATAGTTCTCGGCCTTCTGATCGACCGAGGTGATCTGATCGATCCTGATGCCGACGCCGACCTCGACCGGGTTTTCCGGGGTGCCCAACAGCGCGCTGTGGCCATCCTGAAACAACCCTTGCGCGCCCGAGGGTCCCGACAGGGCCAGGGCGACCATGAAGAAAAACACCGAAACCAGGCAACGTGTCATCTGAAAAAGACCCTAAATTGGGGGGAACGGGCCCGCAGGGCGGACCCGCAGGGCTCATTCCGCCCAGCTGATCGCGGTCAGGTCAATGGCCGCCGTGGGCGCGTTTTCCCACAGGCCCTGAACGCCGGCCGTGGCCACGCCCAGCTTGGCCAGCTGGAACAGATAGGCGTTGACGTAATCCTCGGCGATCATGCGCTGCGCCTCGCCCATAAGGCGGGTGCGTTCATCGGGGTCGGTGGTCGCGTTCAGCGTCGCCATCAGGGCCTGGAAATCCGGGTTGTCATACTGGAAGTAGTAATCCGGCCGGGCATAGATGCCGATGTCCATCGGCTCGGTATGGCTGACGATGGTCAGGGCGAAATCCTTGCCCTTGAACACGGTTTCCAGCCACTGCGCCCATTCCACGTTGATGATCTCGGCCTTGATGCCTACCTCGGCCAGCTGCGCGGCCACGATCTCGCCCCCGCGGCGGGCGTAGGAGGGCGGCGGCAAGTGCAACGTGGTTTCGAACCCGTCCGCGAATCCGGCCTCGGCCAGCAGGGCGCGGGCCTTGTCCGGGTCATGTGCCGAATTGCCGGTCAGATCGACATAGGCCGGGTTGTGCGGCGCGAAATGCGTGCCGATCGGCGTGCCATAACCGAACATCGCACCATCGATGATCGCCTGACGGTCGATCGCATGGGCCAGCGCCTGCCGCACCCGCACGTCGTCGAAGGGCGGCTTCTTGTTGTTGGTCGCCAGAATGGTTTCGCCCTCGGTCGAACCGACAAGCACCTGAAACCGCGGGTCGGCCTCGAATTGCGGCAGGTTCTCGGGGGCGGGGAAATTGTCAAACACGTCCACGTCCTCGGCCATCATCGCGGCAAAGGCGGCGGTGGGGTCCGAGATGAACTTGAACGTGGCTTTCTCCAGCGCGGGTTGGTCACCCCAGTAATCGGGGTTGCGCTCTAACGTGATGCGGTCGCCCTGGACCCATTCGGCGAACTTGTAGGCGCCGGTGCCCACGGGGTTGGTCTTGATGCCCTCGATGCTTTCGGGCGCCACGATCACCGCGTCGCCCCAGGCCAGGTTGAACAGGAAACTGCCGTTGGGTTCCGCCAGAGTGATTCTGACGGTCAGCGGGTCCACGACCTCGACGCCTTCGATCCCGGCGAACAGGGCCTTCTGCGCATTGGCGCTGTCCTCGGCGGTGGCGCGGTCGAGGCTGAACTTCACGTCCTCGGCATCCATCGTGGTGCCATCATGGAATGTGACGCCATCGTGCAGCGTGAAGGTATAGACCTTTCCGTCCTCGGAAATCTCCCAGCTATCGGCCAGCCCGGGCACGACCGAGCCATCGCCCATGAAGCGGGTCAGCCCTTCGAACACGTTGGTGTAGACGACCGAATCGATGGCTTGCGCGGCGGCGCTGGTCGGGTCCAGATGCGGCGGCTCCAGCTGCATGGCGATGGTGATGTCCGACCGGGCCATGGCCTGCGAGGCGAGCAGCCCCACGCCCAGCGCCATGGCGCCGGCAAAGGTGCGAAAGAACGGCTTGGTCATGTAAATTCCCTCCCAGAATGTGCGGATGGGCGGCGGATGACGCGGCCCTGACGGAAACAATGTCCCTGCAAACCTTGGGTCATTCAAGGAAATGTTCGCGCAACCGGGGTTTCTCTGGCCCCTGCCGATCTGCTATGCCGCGCTGCAACATGAACCCCGCGAGGAGCGAGCATGAGCGCCACCGCCCGCAAGAAAGCCCCGAATGCCGAGGATATCCGCGCCCGCAAAGGGGGCGATCCGCTGGTCAGCCTGACTGCCTATACCACGCCGATGGCCCGGCTGATGGACCCGCATTGCGATTTCGTCCTGGTGGGCGACAGCGTGGGCATGGTGCTGCACGGGCTGAGCTCGACCCTGGGCGTGACGATGGAGATGATGATCCTGCACGGTCAGGCCGTCGCCCGCGGGCTCGAGACGGCGATGATGGTCATCGACATGCCCTTTGCCAGCTATGAAAAAAGCCCCGAACAGGCCTTCCGCAACGCGGCCCGGCTGATGGCCGAGACCGGCGCCGGCGCGGTCAAGTTGGAAGGCGGGGTCGAGATGGCCGAGACGATCCGCTTTCTGGTCAAGCGCGGCATCCCGGTGATGGCGCATGTGGGTCTGACGCCGCAATCGATCAACACTCTGGGCGGCTACAAGGTGCAGGGCCGCGACGAACAGGCCGATGCGGTGCTGGCCGACGCCCGCGCCGTGGCCGAGGCCGGGGCGTTTTCGGTCGTGCTCGAGAAGGTTCCGCAGGGTCTGGCCGACCGGATCACCGCCGAGGTGCCCATCCCCACCATCGGCATCGGGGCCTCGGCCGGTTGTGACGGGCAGATCCTGGTGGTCGACGACATGCTGGGCTTTTTCACGGCCTTCAAACCGAAATTCGTCAAACGCTATGCCGATCTGGGCCCGCTGGCCGAGGCCGCCATCGCCGAATACGCCGCCGAGGTGCGCGCCCGCACCTTCCCCACGGCCGAGCATGTGTTTGCCGATCAGGCCCCTGCCAATGGGGGCAAGGCATGACCGCGCCCATCCTGCGCACCCTTTCGGAGCTGCGCGCCAAGACCCAGGCCTGGCGCCGGGCGGGCCAGACCATCGGCGTGGTGCCCACCATGGGCGCGCTGCATCAGGGGCACCTGTCGCTGGCACAGGCGGCGCGGGCCGATTGCGACCGGGTGATCGTGACGATCTTCGTCAACCCCAAGCAGTTCAACAACCCCGAGGATCTGGCCAAGTACCCCCGCACCGAGCAGGACGACGCGGCCAAGCTGGCGCCGCTGGAGGTCGATGCGATCTATGTCCCCGACCCGGACCAGATCTATCCGGACGGGTTCGCCACCACCGTCTCCGTCGCCGGCCTGACCGACGTGATGGAGGGCGAATTCCGCCCCGGACATTTCGACGGCGTGGCAACCGTCGTGGCAAAACTGTTCCTGCAGACGCAGGCGGACAGGGCCTATTTCGGCGAAAAGGACTATCAGCAGTTGATGGTCGTGCGCCGCATGGCCCGTGATTTGGACATCCCGATCGAGGTGATCGGCTGCCCCACCGTGCGCGAGCCTTCGGGGCTGGCGATGTCCTCGCGCAATCTGCGTCTGTCGGACCAGGGGCTGGCGACCGGGGCTCGGATGCAAGCGGTGATGCAGGACATGGCCGGGCAACTGGCGCAGGGGGCCGCATTCGCGGATCTGGTGGGGCCGGCTCGCGACACGCTGCTGACGGCGGGCTTTTCCGAGGTGGAATATATCGACCTGCGCTGCGCCGAAACGCTTGCGCCGCTGGCCGCCGCCACCCGCCCCGCGCGCCTGTTCGCCACCGCCTGGCTGGAGGGCGTGCGCCTGATCGACAATATCGACGTGCCAACAGCCTGAAACTGGGGTCTGGAACGGCCCCGACCAATCGCCTAATGTCCCCTGAAAATGAAGACCGGGGGAGCACGGGCATGACCTATATTCTGGCAATCGATCAGGGCACCACGTCCTCGCGCGCGATCCTGTTCGACGCGCAGATGCAGCGCGTGGGCACTGCACAGCAGGAATTCACCCAGTATTTTCCGCAGGAAGGCTGGGTCGAGCACGACCCCGAGGAAATCTGGGACAGTGTCCTGAACGTCTGCCGGCAGGTGATGAACGAGGTGGGCGCCTCGGCCGACCAGATCGCCGGGATCGGCATCACCAACCAGCGCGAAACCACCGTGGTCTGGAACAAGACGACCGGCAAGGCCATCCACAATGCCATCGTCTGGCAGGACCGCCGCACCGCCGAGATCTGCCAGCGGTTCCGCGACGCGGGCTGCGAGGATGACGTGACCGCTCAGACCGGCCTGCTGCTCGACCCGTATTTCTCGGGCACCAAGGTCAAGTGGATACTCGACACCGTACCCGGCGCGCGCGATCGGGCCGAGGCGGGCGAGCTGCTGTTCGGCACCATCGACAGTTTCCTGATCTGGCGCCTGACCGAGGGCCGCGTCCACGCCACCGACGCCACAAACGCCGCGCGCACCCTGCTGTTCGACATCCACAAGGGCAACTGGAGCGCCGAGATCTGCGATCTGCTGGACGTGCCGCTGTCGATACTGCCCGAAGTGCGCGACTGCGCGGCCGATTTCGGCCAGACCGGCCTGTTCGGCGGGGCGATCCCGATTCTGGGCGTGGCCGGCGACCAGCAGGCCGCCACGATCGGGCAGGCCTGTTTCCAGCCTGGGATGATGAAATCCACCTATGGCACGGGCTGTTTCGCGCTGCTGAACACCGGCACGCAGCCGGTGGAGTCGAAAAACCGCCTGCTGACCACCATCGCCTATCAGCTGGACGGTCAGCGGACCTATGCGCTGGAAGGCTCGATCTTCATCGCGGGCGCGGCGGTGCAGTGGCTGCGCGACGCGCTGCAAATCATCGACTCGGCCCCGCAAAGCGGCGAACTGGCCGCGCAGTCCGACCCCAACCAGCATGTGGTGCTGGTGCCCGCCTTCACCGGGCTGGGCGCGCCCTATTGGAAGCCCGACTGCCGCGGCGCCATGTTCGGCCTGACCCGCAACTCGGGCCGGGCCGAGATCGCACGGGCCACGCTGGAAAGCATCGCCTTCCAGACCCGCGACCTGTGGCACGCGATGCAGGGCGATTGGGGCGCCGACGCGGACGTGATTCTGCGGGTCGATGGCGGGATGAGCGCTTCCGACTGGGCGATGCAGGGCCTGTCGGACATTCTGGGCGCGCCGGTCGACCGGCCGGTGATGCAGGAAACCACGGCGCTGGGCGCAGCCTGGCTGGCGGGGATGAAGGCCGGGGTCTACCCCAATCAGGCCGGATTTGCCGAGACCTGGGCGCTGGACCAACGGTTCGAACCGATCCTGCCCGAGGCTGACCGCGAAGCGGCCTATGCGCGCTGGCAGCGGGCGGTTCGGGCCACCATGGCGTTCTGATCCATCCTGACCCGCGGCGCAGCCCGGGTCAGCTGTGATCCTTCAGCAGGCGCTGTTTCTGGCGCGACCAGTCGCGCTTGGCCTGGGTTTCGCGCTTGTCGTGGATCTTCTTGCCCTTGGCGATGCCGATCTTCAGCTTGGCCCGACCCTTGTGGTTGAAATACAGCACCAGCGGCACCAGCGTCATGCCCTTGCGCTGCGTGGCGTTCCACAGGTTCGACAGCTCTTTGCGGGACACCAGCAGCTTGCGCCGGCGGCGCTCTTCATGCTTGAACGCCTTGGCCTGCTCGTAGGGCGCGATGTAGCTGTTGATCAGCCACAGTTCGCCATCCTCGACCGAGGCATAGCTTTCGGCGATGTTCGCCCCGCCCGCGCGCAGAGACTTGACCTCGGACCCTTCCAGCACGATGCCGCACTCGATATCCTCTTCGATCGCGTAATCGAAGCGGGCCCGCCGGTTTTCGGCGATCACCTTGTAGTTTGGGTCTGTCTTCTGCTTGGCCATGACGCCGTGATGTATGCGGCTTCGTCAGTCCTTGCAAGATGGGCGCGTCAGGATTTGGCCGAGATGATCAGGTCGGGGCCAAAGATCGTGTCGGCGTGGTTGTGCAGGTAAATCTTCAGCCACGGGGTGAACCGTTCGGGGTGGCGGCGCACTTCGGCCAGCAGATCGTGGTAGTCGATCCAGCGGATCTCCATCACCTCATCGGGGTTGGGCTCGATCTTCAGCGGCCCGCGCACATGCGCCAAGAACACATCCACGACCTCGTTCTCGACCATCCCGTTGCCGACATCCGCATGATATTCCAGCCGGTGCCGGTATTCAGGATACAGCCCGGTGATGCCCAACTCCTCGCGCAGGCGGCGCACGGCGCAGTCCGAGGAGTTTTCGTCCCAGTCGGGATGGGTGCAACAGGTGTTCGCCCACAGGCCGGGCGTGTGATACTTGCCCAGCGCGCGGCGCTGCATCAGAATCTCGGTGCCCCGCACGACGAAGACCGAGACTGCCTTGTGCTTGAGCCCCTTTTCGTGGGCTTCCAGCTTGTCCACGGGTGTCAGCTCGCCATGAACCCAAGCCGGGATCATGATTCCCATCTGTCCTCTCCTGGTGTGACTGCGTCGGTCTGGCGGCATCGGCGACCGGGCGCGATGCGCTGGCGGATTGGGCGCAGTGTTTTTTTGGTCTGCGACAAAACTGGCGATGATCGACGTTGCAATCAAGCGCACGAAAGGCCGCAGGGCTGCGGCCTTTTGTACTTGTTCCGGTTTTTTGGCAAGTGCGGCTTATTCGGCCGAAACGCTTTGCAGATAGGCAAAGACGTCCTCGCCGCCCTTCTTCAGCTTGAAGGTCATCTTCGACTTGGCCGAGGTTTCACCTAGGTAGTCCTTCAGGAACGCCTTGGGGTCCTGAACATAGGCAACAAAGCTTTCCTCGTCCCAGACCAGACCTTTTTCACCGGCCGCGACTAGGCTGTCGCCGTATTTGAAGCCTTCCTCTGCACCTGCGGCGCGGCCAGCGATACCGTACAGGTTCGGCCCGGTCTTGCCGCCCTTGACGATGGCTTCGCCGTCGGGCGTTGCGATCATGTGGCAGGACTTGCACTTGTTGAAGGTCTTGGCACCGGCTTCGGCGTCGCCTTCGGCCAGGGCCGGCACGGCCAGCAGGCCGGCGATGGCAGTCGCGATGATACGTTTCATTGGCGTTGCTCCGATATGAATTGGCTGCCCCTTAACCAGTATCAAACGCGCGCAGAGTCAATGCGCAATTTGACGCGCGGCGGCGACCTGACGCAGCCGAAAAGGTATATTTTCAAGGCGTATTTTGCAGATCCGACCAGCACGGCAACAGGTCGCCCGGCGCCGGTTTCGCATGATAGACCGCGCGCGCGATAGCGCGGGCCAGGCATAGGGCTGCGACGTGACCCAGCAGGGCCAGGTCGGTCTCGGCCGGAGGGATCCGCCCCGTGCTGACGCCGAACACCAGGTCACCGTCGCCCGGTGTGTGGGCGGGCAGGATGGCGCGGGCGATCCCGTCATGGGCGGCAACCGCCATGCGCTGGCATTGCGGTTTGGTCAGGGCGGCATCGGTGGCGACGATGGCGATGGTCGTGTTGGCCTTGTCGGGCGGTGGATGGCCCATTGCCCGAGCCTTGTGGCTGGGCGCAGGGTCCCCCAGACCGGTCGCCGCATCCGGCCCCAGCCCGCCGAACTCGGCCCCGATCTCGAACGGGGAGGCCCAGAAATGCCGGTCGCCCGGGGTGGTGACGCTGCCCAGCGGGTTGGCCGCAACCAGCGCACCCACGGTCACGCCGCCCAGCAACACCGCCGAGGCCGAGCCCAGCCCACCCTTGCACATGGCCGTCAGCGCGCCGGTTCCGGCCCCGGCGCTGCCCAGATCGAACGTCTCAGCTGCGGAGTCAAATGCGGCCTGGCCCAAGGCGCGGTACGGGTTTTCACCCCACGCCTTGTCGCCGCCGTTCAGCAGGTCGAACAGAATCGCCCCGGGTACGATCGGCACCACGGCTGACCCCACCTGAAACCCGCGTCCCTGTGCATGCAGCGCGTCCATCACGCCCGAACAGGCATCCAGCCCGAAGGCCGAGCCTCCTGAAAGCACGATCGCATCCACCCGGTCGACGGTCTTGTCGGCGGCCAGCAGATCGGTCTCACGCGTGCCGGGGGCGCCCCCCATCACATGCACCGAGGCCCGCAGCGATTGATCTCCGGTCAGGACGGTGACGCCGGATTTCAGGGCCGCGTCCTGTGCGTTGCCCACCAGCAGGCCGGGCACGTCGGTGATCAGGTTTCTGGGTCCGGGGGTCATTGAAGTTTGTCCTTTACTGCGGGAAAGCGGGCTGCCTCTGGCGGGGATATCTCTAGCCAGATGAAGGACAGGCTCAGATGCAGCGGCCCCCGTCCACCTCGAGCGCGGTGCCGGTGATCATGCTGGCCTCATCCGAGCACAGGAAACAGGCGGCGTTGCCCATGTCCTGCGGGGTCGAGAACCGGCCCAACGGGATAGTCGACAGGAACCTGGCGCGGATTTCGGGCGTGTCCTCGCCCATGAAGGATTTCAAAAGCGGCGTTTCCCCCGCCACCGGGCAGATCGCGTTCACGCGCACACCGGACGGGGCCAGCTCGACCGCCATGGTCTTGGTCGCGGTGATCATCCAGCCCTTTGAGGCGTTGTACCAGTTCAGGTTCGGGCGCGGCGACAATCCGGCGGTCGAGGCGACGTTCAGGATCGCCCCCGACCCGCGCGATTTCATATGCGGCACCAGCGTCCGCGCGGTCAGAAAGACCGACTTCATGTTCACGCGATAGACGCGGTCGAAATCTTCTTCGCTGACTTCCTCCAGCGGCGTCGGCAGGTGGGTCACACCGGCATTGTTCACCAGAATGTCCAGATGGCCGTAGAGTCCCAGCGCCGCATCCGCCATCGCCTGGACCGAGTCGCCGTCGGAGACATCCACCTGGCAGTGTTCGGCCAGCGGGCCCAGCGTTGCCGCCATGTGACGCGCGGCATCCCCGTTGATATCGGCGATCATCACCCGTGCGCCCTCGGTCAGGAATTTCTGCACGATCCCGGCCCCGAACCCGGATGCGCCGCCGGTCACGATTGCGGTTTTTCCCTCCAGCCTCATGGCCTTGCCTCCCTGCCGCCTGTTGCGGTCAGACTAGCAACGGCAGGGAAAGATGCCAGATCAATCTTCCGCCACCTTGCCGCGCAGCGCCTTGACGTCGGACCGGGCCTTTTTCGCCGCCAGCCGGCGCTTGACCGAGCCATAGGTGGGCTTCGTCGCGATCCGCCGCTTGGGTTTGACCAGCGCCTTGCCGATCAGCTCGGCCAGACGGGCGCGGGCGATCTCGCGGTTGCGGGCCTGGCTGCGGGTCTCGTCGCATTGGATGATGATCGCGCCATCCTTGGTCCAGCGCCGCCCGGCCAGCCGTTTCAGCCGCGCCTTGACCGGATCGGGCAGCGAGGGCGAGCGCGCCGCCTCGAAGCGCAGCTCGACCGCGGTCGAGACCTTGTTCACGTTCTGCCCGCCGGGACCCGAGGCGCGGATGAAGCTCTCGGTCATTTCCCAATCGTACAGGGTGATATCGTCGGTGATGCGCAACATAGACGCGACCTTACAGGCGCCACCCGGAAACAGAAAGGGCCGCCCCGGCGGGACGGCCCTTCGAAAGTTCAGGAGGTCGGGTCGGTTAGATCAATCGACCAGCCGGAGCGCACGCTCGGCCAAGGGCTGCCCTAGCAGGCGGTCCCCCCGGTTGTTCCGACACCTCTCTCCAATCTCTTTCTCGACACTGGATCACCTCCTTTTCTATCTATTGCGGTTGAAAAGGATGGTGACACAACTTGTGCCATTCTCAAAGCGTTTTTTTACGCGGGCTGTGCAGTCAGGCGCGCGACGATCACCTTGAAAGGGATCAGCGCGACCAGGGCCAGCGACAGCTTCACCAGCCAGTCGGCAAAGGCCAGCGTCACCCACAGTGGCGCCTCGGGGCCCGACAGCATGAAGGGCACAGGCTCCCACGCCCAGTTGATGGCCGCATCCGCATCGGCGCCGAAGACGGTCACCGAGACCGAGAACGCGATTGTGAAGAAGATCGCTGTATCCAGCGCCGACCCGACCAGTGTGGACACCAGCGGCGCGCGCCACCAGCGGCCTTCACGCATGGCGTTGAACACGGTGACGTCGGTCAGCTGCGCGATCAGGAACGCGGTTCCCGAAGCCACGGCGATGCGCAACGGCACGGCGGCGTAGGTGAAGCCGTCACCCTGCAGCATGATCTGGCTGCCGATCAGCGAGCAGATCACGCCGGTGACGAAGCCGGCGAACACGACCTTGCGGGCCGGGCCCACGCCATAGACGCGGTTCATGATGTCGGTGACCAGAAAGGCCAGCGGATAGGTGAAGGCACCCCAGGTCAACAGCCCGTCAAAGATCAGGAACTGGACCAGGATGTTCGAGGCCACGACGATGGCGGCCATGGCAAGAATGCCGGGGATAAAGTTGCGTTGCATGTTCTGATGCCCGTTTTGACAAGGTAGCGGCGACTTGGCCAAGGGACCGTCCCAAGGCAAGCCGCGCTTCTAGACCCGGGATCGGCCCGTGTCAATCCGGAAGCAGATATTCGACCAGTTCGGTGCGTTGCAGCGCCAGAAAGTTGTCGTCCGAGATCATCGTGGCCCGCAACCGCCCCTGCCCGTCGCGCCAGACCGAAAGCCCCTCGAGGTTGTCATGGGTTCCGGTTCCGGTCTGGAACAGGATTTCCTCGGCCGTAGGTGTATCACCCTCGATCTGCCACCGACGCAGACGCGATCGGAACCCGGTCAGCGAGACCGCGCGTTCCAGAACGTAGAACCGCCCGTCCGGGCCGAAATCGGCCGCTACGGGCAGAAAACCGTCCCGCTGGATAAGGACGAAGGGCGTGGACCAGGCGCGCCCGTCCCAGCGATAGACCGGAATGTCGCCATTTGCCGTTCGGCTTTTCTCGGGCAGCGTGTACAGGCGGCCCTGCGTGTCGATGGCCAGCCCCTCGAACGAACCATTCTGGTCGAGCGCGTCAAAGGCCTTGGGTCGCGGCAGCACCTGCGCATGGGCACCGGGCGCAGCATAACGGGCCACGCGATGCACGCCTTCGAACGAAATGTAGAAGCTGCCATCCGGCGCCAGCGCCAGCCCCTCGGAGTCACCCGAGCTGCCGGGCATGATCCGTCCCCGGCTGGACAGCACCGGCCAGTGGTCAACAATACGGATGCCGACAATCTGATCGCCATCCCGGTCGATGCGGATCGATGCCAGAGTGGAGCGGTCGCTCAGCACCCATGCGCGCTGCCCGTCATCCGAGATATGGATGGCGGAAAACCCACCGAACCAGTCATGACCGGCGCGCCATGCAAAGCTGCCCAGATATTCAGCCGATTTGACTTCGACCGCCCAGGCGGAGCCGGCCAGAAACAGGCTGGCGATCAGTTGGATTGCAAGACGGCGGCGCATTGCTGGGGCAGATCCGCCAGAACATACTCACGCCGTTTCTTCGGAGGCGGCGCGTTGGGGTCGGGCGGCGGCGGGTTCAGGATGTTGCGCACCCACTGTTCGGCCTCGGCGCAGCCGTCACCCTTGGGCGGCGGATCCTGATTGACGCACCCGCGCGAGCCGCGCGGGCAGTTCAGCCGGACGTGGAAGTGATAATGATGCCCCCACCAGGGCCGGATCTTGCGCAGATAGGCGCGATTGCCCTTTTCTTCCTTGCACATCTGCACCTTGGCGCCCGGAAACACGAAGATACGGGCCACGCGTTTGTCCTTGGCCGCCTCGCGCAGGATGGCGTGGTGCTGTTTCGTCCAGTTGCCGTTCACATAGGCGCCGTTCGCGCGCCGCAAGGAGACCGACGAGATGTTCTCGCGCGCCTTGCGCGACAGGCGCATGTTGTCACCGGGCAGCATCCAGATGTCGATGTCCAGGCCCAGCTGGTGGCTGCGGTGGCCCGAGGTCATCGGCCCGCCGCGCGGCTGGCTGATATCCCCGATGTAAAGCCCGTTCCATCCCGGTTGTCTCGCCGCAAAACGGCTGAGGTCCTGCACAAAGTCGATGGCTTGCGGATGGCCCCAGTTGCGGTTGCGCGACAGACGCATCGCCTGCCAGGTGGGTCCGGTTTCGGGCAGTTGCACCGATCCGGCGGCGCAGCCGCGCGAATAACTGCCGAAAGCGGCCGGTTTTTGTTGCGAACTGTACTTCTGAGCCCCGAACAACTGCTTGGCCAGCGGTTGGGCCCCAGCCGCCCCGGCCAGCGCAATTCCTGCCAAAAATACCAAAAAACGTAATGAAATCATCTGCTCTGATCCCCTTCCGGTTTGACCCAGCGCATTAGGAACAATCCCAGAATAAACAACCCGACGATCGGAGACACCCCCAACCGCGCGCTGCCGGTCGCGGTTGTTGCAATTCCGATCATCAATGGCGCGGCAAAAGCGGTGGCGCGGCCCGACAGACCATAGAGACCAAAACTCTCGACCGGGGTGGCCGGGTCGGTGTGGCGCACCATCAACGACCGGCTGGCCGATTGCAGAATGCCACCCATCCCGCCGATCAGGATGCCACAGCCAAAGAACACCATGTCCGGCAGTCCCGAGCCTTGTGGCAAGGCGATGCCGAAGATCTGCGTCCGGTCCATCGACACGATGGTGGTGCAGACTAGGATCAGAACCCAAATCGCGGTCAGGATCACCGGCTTGGGGCCGAATTTCCGGTCCAGCTTGCCGCCGATCCAGGCGAAGACCGCCGAGGCCAGCACGCTGATGATGCCGAAGACGCCGATCTTGATCAGGTCCCATTCCAGCACCAGCCGCGCATAGACGCCGCCGAAACTGTACAGCCCGTTCAGCGCATCCCGGTAGAACATCGACGAGCCCAGATAGCTGGCAAGGCTGACACGGCGCCGCAAGGCGGCCACGGATTTGCCCAGCAGGCGCAGCGCCTCGGATACGCTGCCCTTTTTGTCGGTTGCGGGATCGTCGCGAACCCACAGAAAATACGGGACCATGAACAGGATGAACCACCCGGCGGTGAACGGCCCCACAAAGCGCGTTCCTTCGCGCGCGCCGCCGTCCAGCCCGAACAACGGCTCCATCCCGATCAGCGTCTTGCCGTTGGGCTGCTCGACGAACAGCGCCAGCATGATCGCAAGGGAAATCAGCCCGCCGAAATAGCCGAAGGCAAAGCCCGAGCCCGAGATCTCGCCCACCTCGCTGTCGTCCCCCAGATCGGGCAGTTGCGAGTTGATGAAGATCAGCGCGTATTCCGCCCCCACGAAGCCCAGACCGAAGGCCGACAGCATCAGCCACATGTTCGACCCGTCCGGCAGCGTGAACCACAGCGCCGCAGACCCCACGGCATACATCACCGAAAAGGCAAAGATCCACGGGATGCGCCGCCCCGAGACATCGGCCATCGCCCCCAAGAGCGGCGCGCCGAAGGCGATGATCAGCCCGGTGATCGTCAGGCAGTTGGCCCAGACCGTCTGCGCCTGCGCGGCGGCGGCTTCGGCATCCATCCCGGCGGTTGCATAATATTCGGCGGCAACGCCGGCGAAATACGGACCAAAGACAAAGGTTACCAACAGGGTGTGATACGGCTGGCTGGCCCAGTCGAAGAACCACCAGCCCCAGATGCGCCTGCGCTTGGAAATCTCTGCCATCTCTGCCCCTTGCCTGCTTTTGATTTCATAAGACGGGCCTTTGGGGCATTTCGCAAGCGTTCTGTGACTGCGGGCTTGCCTAATGCCACTTGGGCACTTAGGTCTCAGGCCGTACGGAAAACGAGGTGCCCATGCTGTCGCTGATCCAAATCCTGCTGCTGATCCTGGACATCGTCTGGTTCATCATCCTGGCCCATGTGATCATGAGCTGGCTGATCAACTTCCAGGTCCTGAACCTGCATCAACAGCTGGTCGCCCAGATCTGGTACGGACTGAACCGCCTGCTCGAACCGATCTACGGCCCGATCCGCCGCATTCTGCCCAACATGGGCGGTCTGGACCTGACGCCGCTGGTGGTGCTGATCGGCGTCTATGCGCTGCGGATCGTCCTCATCAACAACGCGGTCTATTTCTACTGACCTCTTGTTCCCCGATTCCGACTGTGTGATTGTCCGTTCAAGAGCAGTCAAATCTTGAAACAGGGCACCCCCGCACATGTTCGACGCCGCGCCTCTGCTGCGAGATGTCTTTGGATTCGATGAGTTCCGCCCCGGGCAGGAAGAGATCGTCGATGCCGTGACCGTCGGCGAGAACGTGCTGGCCATCATGCCCACCGGGGGCGGTAAATCCCTGTGTTTCCAACTGCCTGCCCTGCTGCGCGACGGCGTCACGGTGGTGATTTCGCCGCTGATCGCCCTGATGCGCGACCAGGTGCGGGGGCTGCAAGAGGCCGGGGTCGAGGCCGGCGCGCTGACCTCGGGCAACACGCCGGAGGAAACCGACGCCGTGTGGGAGGCGCTCGAGGCCGGGCGGCTGAAGCTGCTGTATATGGCACCCGAACGGCTGGCGGCGGGTTCGGCGCTGGGGATGCTGCGGCGGATCAATGTCAGCCTGATCGCCGTGGACGAGGCCCATTGCGTCAGCCAGTGGGGCCATGATTTCCGCCCCGACTATCTGCGGATCGGAGAGCTGCGGCGCGCGCTGAACGTGCCCTTGGCCGCCTTCACCGCCACGGCGGATGCCGAAACCCAGGACGAAATCGTCGAGAAACTGTTCGACGGCACGCCCCCGCGCAAGTTCCTGCGCGGCTTCGACCGGCCGAACATCCATCTGGCCTTTGCCGCCAAGGACAGCCCGCGCAAGCAGATCCTGGATTTCGCCGATGCCCGCCGCGGCCAGTCGGGCATCGTCTATTGCGGTACCCGCAACAAGACCGAAGTGCTGGCGCAGGCGCTGTGCGAACAGGGCCACAGCGCCTGCCACTATCACGGCGGGATGGAGGCCGAGGACCGCCGCATCGTCGAAACCCGCTTCGCGCGCGAAGACGGGCTGATCGTGGTGGCCACCGTGGCCTTTGGCATGGGCATCGACAAGCCCGACATCCGCTGGGTCGCCCATGCGGACCTGCCGAAATCGATCGAGGCCTATTACCAGGAAATCGGCCGCGCCGGCCGCGACGGCGGCCCGGCCGAGACCCTGACCCTGTTCGGCCCCGACGACATCCGCCTGCGCCGCAGCCAGATCGACGAGGGGTTGGCCCCGCCCGAACGCCGCGCCGCCGACCATGCCCGCCTGAACGCTCTGCTGGGTCTGGCGGAGGCGCTCCACTGCCGCCGGCAGACCCTGCTGGGCTATTTCGGGGAAGAGGCCCAGCCCTGCGGCAAATGCGATCTGTGCGAAAGCCCGCCCGAGCTGTTCGACGGCACTACGCCGGTGCGCATGGCCCTTTCGGCGATCCTGCGCACCGAGGAATGGTTCGGTTCGGGCCACCTGATCGACATCCTGCTGGGCAATGACACCGACAAGATCCGCGCCCGGCGGCATGACGAATTGCCCACCTACGGCATCGGCAAGGACTGGTCGCGCCCGCAATGGCAGGCGATCTTCCGGCAGATGATGGGCCATGACCTGGTCCGCCCCGACCCTGAACGCCACGGCGCCCTGCGCATGACCGAGGCCGCCAAGCCGATCCTGATGGGCGAGGCGCAGATCACCCTGCGCAAGGATACGCTGCGCAAGGCCACCCGCCGGCCCGCGGTCAAGATGATGGTCTCGGAAGAGGATGCGCCCCTGCTGTCGGCGCTCAAGGCCAAGCGCCGCGCCCTGGCCGAGGCCACCCGCGTGGCCGCCTATGTCATCTTCCCTGACCGAACGCTGATCGAGATGGCGGAAAAACGCCCCATGACCCTGGACGAGATGGCCCGGATCGGCGGCGTGGGCGCAAAAAAACTGGACCGCTATGGCGACACCTTCCTCGAAGTAATCGCGGGCGAGGCGCAGGCGGTCCACCCGGCGCGCCGCAAGCTGGCCGGGCGTGAACAGGGCAATATCTACGACCGTCTGCTCGAGGTGCAGGCACAGCTGGCCCGAGGCCCGGACGGGATCGACAAACCATTGAGCTGTTCGGCCGCGCAACTGGCGAAGGTTGCGCAGATGCGGCCCGACGACGACCGCGCGCTGGAGCAGATTCTGGGCGACCGCCGCGCCGAACGTTTCGCGGCCGCCTTTCTGGACGTGCTGCGCGCGGCGGGCTAGGTATCGGCGGGCAGGCACGTACAAGGGGGTAGATATGCTGGTGGTGATCTCTCCGGCCAAACGGCTGGACTGGGCAGAACGGGACGCGACGCCGACCCAGCCCGATTTTCAGGACGACGCGATCCGGCTGGCGAAAACCGCGCGCAACCTGACGCTGGGAGATCTAAAAAAGCTGATGAGCCTCAGCGACGATCTGGCCCGGCTGAACCGCGACCGGTTCCGCACCTTTGCCGATACCCCGCCGCCCGAGACCACCCGCCCGGCCGCGTTGGCCTTTGCGGGCGACACCTATCAGGGGCTCGAGGCCGCCTCGCTGGACACCGACGAACTGGCCTGGGCGCAGGATCATCTGCGCATCCTGTCGGGGCTTTACGGCCTGCTGCGCCCGCTGGACGCCATTCAGCCCTATCGGCTGGAAATGGGTAGCCGGTTGAAGACCCGGCGCGGCAAGACCCTGTATGACTACTGGCGCGACCAGCTGAGCAAGGCGCTGAACGGGCAGGCCGAGGAGATCGGCACCGATACGCTAGTGAACTGCGCCAGCCAGGAATATTTTGGCGCGGTGGCCCCCAAGGCGCTGAAACTGCGGGTCATCACCCCGGTCTTTATGGAGGACAAGGGCGGCGCACCCAAGATCGTCAGCTTCTTTGCCAAAAAAGCTCGCGGCTCAATGGCGCGGTACATCATCCAGCACCGGCTGACCGATTTGAAGGGCCTGCGGGATTTCGACACCGGCGGCTATGTGTACCGGTCTGATTTATCGGAACCGGACAAACCGGTATTCGTGCGCCCCTATCAGGCCTGATCCAGCATCGAGGCATCATACGCCACCAGTTCGACCGTGTTGCCCTCGGGGTCCGTGGTAAATACTCCGCGCCAACCGATCCAGCCGAACCGTTCGACACGATAGGGCTGGCCGATTTGGTCATACCAGCGCATGACGGCCTCTTGTTCCGCAAAGGGAAGAGACAAGGCGACATGGTGGAGCGACGATTGCGCCCCGGTCACGGGTTTGTCGGCACCGGTGGGGTGCAAACCCGGCAGCGGCGCTGCCCCATGATGAAAAAGCGCCAGAACCTGTGTGTGTCCTTCGAACCCATCCGCAATCCGAAAGAATGTGATGGCGCTGTTATGACCGCCATGCAGGCGGGTCAGCCCGATGACGTTTTCATAGAAATCAACCATTGCTGCCATGTCGGCGCAGCGTATTGCGATTTCACCCAAAGCGCGGGGGCGAAAACCTCGTTCCTGTGACATGGCGTCAGCCTAGACCGCACCGGCCGGCTCGACAATGACAGGTTGCGCATCCGTCGGGCAGTTGGACTGGATCATCTCGCAAATCAGCTTCTTCTGAAGCGGTTTCGTCAGGTAGTGATCCAACCCGGCCCCAAGGATGCTGTGCTCGTCACCGGCCAAAGCATGAGCGGTCAGCGCCACGATCGGCACATGCTGCCCTGTGCCGATTTCGCGTCGGCGAATCTCACTCGTGGCCTGCTTTCCGTCCATCTTGGGCATCGAGATGTCCATGAGGATCAGGTCAGGGGCGAATTCCGCAAAGGCGTCGACAGCCTCAAGCCCGTTGGCCACCAGCTTGAGGTCTATGTTCAGATCCTTGGTCATCTTGCTCAGGATCAACTGGTTGGTGCGATGGTCCTCGGCAGCCAGAACCCGCATCTTGCGCAGCTTCGTGTTTCCGCCGGACGATTGGGCCGGCTCTGCGCGGCAGGGCGGGGAAACAGGCGCAGGCAACACAGCCGCGCCCAGCGCCTGAAGCCGCGAGAACAGCTCGGCCCGAGGGATCGGTTTCTGAACCACCGCTTGTATCAGCCGATGGTTCGGATCGGCGTGTACGATGGCCGGGTTTGCGGACATCAGCACGATCGGAACGTCGGACCAGCTTCGCTTGCGCAGAGTTTCCGCCAAATCCAGCCCGTCCATGTCAGGCAGATCGTGATCGCAAAGGATCAGGTCGACCGACGCATCCACCGCCCTCAGCGCTTCGGTGACTGTGGCGCAAACCGTCACCTCGGCCCCCAAACGCCGCAGCTGCTTGTTCAGAATGGCCCGATTGACGGCCAAATCCTCGACCACGAGGACATGTTTCAGCCTGTCCGCCAAAGCAGGCGGAGCCGGTTGAGGGCCTTCGGCGGTGGGCAGCGTGATGCGGAACCCAAAGCACGACCCCTTGCCGGCCTCGCTCTCGACCCAGATCGAGCCACCCATCAAGGTAATCAGGCGTTTGGTGATGGCCAGACCAAGGCCAGTGCCGTCAAAGGCGCGGGTCTTTTCGTTTTCGACCTGATTGAACTCGCCAAAGATGTGCTCGATCTTGTCCGCATCGATGCCGATTCCGGTGTCTTCGATCGCGATGTGGATGTCGCAGGTCTTCTGATCGGCATGCGGTACTCCGGTGACCCGGATCAGAACATGGCCCTGGGCGGTGAATTTGACCGCGTTACCCACCAGATTGGTCAGCACCTGACGCACCCGGCCCGGATCGCCCACGAACAGCGTCGGCAGGAACAGGTCATAGTCGACCAGCAAGGTCAGCCCCTTGTCGCGCACCGTGGGCTGCAGCAGCATCGCAACTTCGAGAATGCAACGTTCAAGATCGAAATCCTCGGGATGCAGCACAAGCTTATCCGCTTCGATCTTGGAATAATCCAGAACGTCATTGATGATGACAAGCAACGCGTCCCCCGAATTGCGAATCGTCTCGACATAAAGCCTCTGCTCTTCATTCAGAGGGGTTTCCGACAGCAGGTCGGTCATCCCGACGATGCCGTTCATCGGGGTCCGGATCTCATGACTCATATTGGCAAGGAAAGCCGACTTGGCCCGGTTGGCAGCCTCGGCCTTCTCGCGCGCGGCCTGCAGTTGCGCCTCATGCTGGACCGAGGCCGTGATGTTCAGGGCCAGACTGACCACATCGCCGCCTTGGCCGCGCTGGTCGATCAGCTTGATATATTGCCCATTCCACAGCTGGATCACTTCGGGCGGCGGGTTGATCCGGGTCCAGCGGCGCATCATGCGGGTTTTCCACGCCTCGGCCGGTTCCGACCCGATATCGATGATGCCCTCGGTGGTAAGCAGATCAAGAATGCGGGGATAGGATATCCCGGGCGCGACCTCATCCAGTCCTTCGAACACGCTCAGATAGGCTGTATTTGCGCTGATCAACCGATCACTGCCGTCGAAGAAGGCGAAACCGTCCTGGATCGTCTGGATCGAGTGCCAGAGGCGGCGTTCGGCCACTTCGATCTTGGCATTTGCAACGGTCAGGTCCGATTTGACCTTTTCATTCTCGCCACGCACAGTTTCGACCTCGGCCTCAGTCTCGCCGATACGTTTGGTCAGGGCCATCGCGTATTCACCCAGTTTGCGATTGGCCTCGGACAGTTCACTCTGCTTGAGTGCAAGCATGCGTTCGGCGGCCAGACGCGCCCGCCGTTCCTGTGCCAGTTTTTCTGCAAGACTCATGGTCATCTTCCCGGTCGGTTCGGGATCAGCATTCCCGCAGACCGTGAAAATCTGTTTAAGGCCAAAGGTCGATCAGCGCCGTCCTTCGCGCAACCAGCCCGCCAGCAGGAAGCCACCCGCCAACAGCAGCACCAGCCAGGGCGGCAACAGTCCGGCTTGGGTCACGTCACGGGTTTCATATGCCTCGCGCGGGGTCAGACCGATCCAGCCACGCCCGGCCGCAGGGCGCCCGGCGCGTACGTTGCGGATTGCCGGCAGCCCATCCTCGACCCGGATTACCCCGCCGCGCATCCCGGCCATGACCGGTTCAAGGATTTCAGCTGTTGCGATGGTGCGTTCGAATTCCCGCGGCGCCGCAGGGCCAAGGCCGATGACCGAGGACAGCTCACCTTCCTGCAGGCGATAGAGCCCAATTTCAGGCCCGAAATACTGCGCCTCGAACCGGCCGGGGGACAATTCGCGCAAGGGCACTTCAAGCGTGTCGCCATTGGGTCGGGTGACCGTGACAGGGCCCACCTCTTCGTTCAGGGTCTGGCGGATGATGCGCATTGACTGCCCGTTGGCCTCGGCCCACAGCGCCTCTTCTTCAAGCTCGGGTTCCTTCATCATCCAGTGGGCAAGGCGGCGCAGCAGTTCCAACTGCGGGCCACCGCCCTCGTAGCCGCGGCTCCACAGCCAGGCGTGGTCCGAAGCCAGCAGCGCCACGCGTCCTTCCCCCACCCGGTCCAACACCAGCAGAGGTCGATCGTCGACGCCGGTCATCAGCAGCTCGCCCGAGCGCTGTTTTACGTCGATCTGGCGCAGCCATGCGCCCCAATCGCCCGTCTCACCCAGATCGGCGGTCACCGGATGACGCTGGCCCAGGTCTGTTACCGTGGGCACGTAGCGTTCTTCGATGACCCGGGCCGAGGGCTGCGCCGGCAGGATCGCAGACAGGGGCGAGCGGAAGATGCTGTCGGCGGTGGCAAAGTCGGGTCCGGCCGCAATCAGCACCGCACCTCCGTCATTGATGTAGTTGGTCACGTTGTCCAGATAGATCGCCGGCAGGATGCCGCGCCGCTTGTAGCGGTCAAAGATGATCAGGTCGAAATCGTTGATCTTCTCCAGAAAAAGCTCGCGCGTGGGGAATGCGATCAGCGACAGTTCGTCCACCGGAACCCCATCCTGTTTCTCGGGTGGGCGCAGGATGGTGAAATGCACCAGGTCGACCGAGCTGTCGGATTTCAGCAGATTGCGCCAGGTTCGCCCGCCCGGATGCGGCTCGCCCGAGACCAACAGAACCCGAAGCCGGTCGCGCACGCCGTTCATCTGGATCAAGGCGGTGTTGTTGCGGTCGGTCAGTTCGCCATCGGCCTGCGGAACCGTGAACTGGATGACGTTGCGCCCGCCATGGGGCAGGGTCACCGGCAGCTCGACATCCACACCGATCGGGATGCTGAACTGCTGCGGCTCGCCCCCGTCCACCGCGATCTCGAGCGGGGCGGACGCCGGACCGGCGGGCACGGCGCCACTGTCCTCGACCCGCAAGGTCAGAGTGACGGGCTCGTCGATGATGGCAAAGGCCGGCGCATTGCGCACGATCAGGCGGCGGTCCCAGTCCTGCGCGCGACCGGTCTGCAACAGGTGCATCGGCGCGGGCAGGTCGGGGGCCTGATCGACGTCATGCACGATGCCGTCCGACAGAACCAGAATACCGGCGATCCGGGCGCGCGGTTCCTCGGCCAGCGCGGCATTGAGCGCCGCCATCACCTGCGTGCCTTCGTCCCCGTCGCCGTCGCCCACGGTGATGCGGCGCAGTTCGGTGTTGTCGCGGGCTTCGATCTCGTCGGCCAGGGCCTCAGCAGTCTGCGCGGTCTGTTCTGCGCGGTCAGACAGGGTTTGGCTGGCGCTTTCATCCTCGATCATCAGCACGATGTCGGTCAGCGGGGCGCGGTCCTCGATCTGGTAGACCGGGCCGGACAGAGCCGCCAGCAGTACCAGCGCCGCCAGTCCGCGCAATGCCCAACCTGACAGCCCGCGCCACAGCGCCAGAACCGTCGCGGTCAAAGCGATCGAACCGATAACCACCAGCACGGGCCACGGGATCAGCGGGTCAAAAATGACGGAACCGGTCATTGGCCCAACCTGTCAAGCAGAGCAGGCACGTGCACCTGATCGGATTTGTAGTTCCCGGTCAGCACGTGCATGACCAGGTTAACGCCGAACCGGTTGGCCAACTCGCGCTGGCGTTCTCCGGCATAGCCGCGCCCGACTGGCAGCAGCGCCTGCCCGTTTCGGTCGATTGCCCAGGCCCCGGCCCAGTCGTTGCCACCGATCACCACCGGAGTGACGTTATCGTTGAGGTTGCGGAAGGGCATGCCTTCGATCTGTTCGGCGTCCAGGGGCGCGGCCTCGACCCAGACCTCGGTTCCGGCAAAGCGGCCGGGGAAATCCTGCAACAGGTAGAACGCGCGGGTCAGGACGTGATCGCGCGGAACAGGCTCTAACGCAGGGATATTCAGCGGCGCAGCCAGTTGCTGCAGCTTGCGGCCATTGGGGCTGGAGGCGCCGAACCCGGCGATGTTGGCGTCCCGCGTGTCAAACAGGATCATCCCGCCGGACCGCAGATAGCCGTTCAACTTGGCATAAGCCTCGGCCGAGGGCTGGGGCTGATCCGGTGTGATCGGCCAGTAGAGCAGCGGGAAGAAGGCCAGTTCGTCACGTTCGAGGTCCACGCCCATGGGCTCGGCCGGTTCGACGGACGTGCGGTAAAACAGGGTTTGCGACAGGCCGCGCAGCCCGGCATGGGCGACGTCGTCAATCTGGGCATTGCCGGTCAGAACATGGGCCAGCACCAATTCCTTGGTTGCCTGCAGCGCGAATTCGGTCTCCTTGGGCGTCTGCGCCTGCGCTTGCGGTGCGATCAGAACCGCGCCCAGCGCGACCGCCGCCGCCCGCGCCAGCCCCAGACGCCCCGACAGCGCCAGCGAGGCCACGACGTCAACCGCCAGCAGGATCAGGGCCAGGCTCAGCAGCAGGCCCCCGATAGGAGTTTCGGCGCTGACCTCCTGCCCCTTGATGGGAACATCCGCAGGCCAGCTGATCGGGCGCAGCGTGCTATCCTCGTTCAACACGTTCAGGGCCAGCTTCTGCTTGCCGTTTTCATACAGACCCGGGCGCAGGTCGGGCCCCAGGGCGCCGGACACCAGCGCCGGGCCATCGACACCGGCCAGATTGCCCGCATCAGACAGGGATCCGAACCCGTCCATCACCTGAATCGGCTCCCACGTGGTGCCTTGCAGCTGTTCGACCTGCCGCGTCTTGGCCGCCGAGGCCACGGCCAGCCGGTCGAGCATTTCGACGAACAGGCCCGACAGCGGCAGGGTCGACCATTCAGCATCGGCGGTGACATGGAACAGCACCACCTGACCCAGGCCCAGCGGCTTGCGCGTCACCAGCGGGGTGCCATCCGACAGCGCGGCGATCACCCGGTCGGCCAGGTTCGGGTCGGGCTGCGCCATCACCTGGGTGCTGACGGTCACATCGTCGGGGATGCGCAACCCGTAGAAGGGCGAACCTTCCTGGAAAGGCGCCAGCCCCTTGGCCTCGCCCCAGCTCATCGCGCCGCCGACCGAGCGGCCACCGCTGCGCAGCCGCACCGGCAAAAGGGCGTCTTCGGCATCGCGGCCCAGATCGCTGGCCGCCATGTGCGGACCGGCAAAGCGCAGCAACAGCCCGCCCTGCTCGACCCATTCGACCAATCCGGCCTGTTCGGCGGGGGTCAGCTTGGCCACATCGGCCAGCACGATCACATCCGGGTTGGCGGGCAGAACCTCGGCCAGCCCGCCCTCGACGAAATCGGCGGTGGGGATCAGCACCTGCGTCAGATAGTGAAGCGGCGACAGCAGCTCCAGCCCCTCGCGGTTGACGGTTCCGGCGATCAGCGCGACCTCGCGCCGGCGCAGGCTGTCATCGGTCAGCGACACCGCCCCGGCAGACCGCTGGCCCTGCAGCTCGAACCGCGTGATGCGGGCGCGCAGTTCGGATGGCAACGCCAGATCGGCCTGCGCCTGGGTCGCGCCGCTCTCGAAGCTGACCTCGACCGATTGCAGCAGGCGCATCACGCCCGCCGGGTCGCGCCCCTGCGCATTGATGGTGACGGTCTGCGCCGGACCGGGTGTGGCGCGCACCGCGGTCAGTCGGATAGCCCCATCCTGATAGGTGGCCGGCAGCAGCGCCAGGATCGGCGCTGCCGCGCGATAGACCGTGACCGCGCCCCGCGCCTGCAGCGCGGACAGCAGGGTTTCGCGACCCGGATAGTCCAGCTTGTCGGTGAACCAGTGCGTATCGAACCCGCCCTCGACCGCCGACAGGTCGGCCAGCGCCTGTTCGATCTGCGCCGCGTCCGGCTGCCACGGCTGCGGAACCAGCCCGGGCAGGCGGTTTCGCCAGGCCTCTGCGGTCTGGAAGACGGGCGGTTCCGGCTCGGTCAGACGCAGGATCGACACGGGGCGCCCGGCCCGTCCGGCTTCGGTCAGCTGCGCGTCGATCTGATCCAGCGTGGCGGGCCAGCGCGTGGCCCCGGCCCAGCTGGCATCCAGAACCAGCAGCAGCGGCCCCGATCCGGACTCATCGCGCGCCGGGTTCAGAACCGGGCCGGCCAGCCCAATGATGATCGCCGCCGCCGCCAGCATCCGCAGCAGCAACAGCCACCACGGGGTGCGGTCAGATACGCTCTCGTCGTCCTTCAAGCCCAGCAACAGGGTCACCGCCGGGAACAGCCGTCGGATCGGCGCGGGCGGCACGGCGCGCAGGATCAGCCACAGGATCGGCAGGGTCAGCAGACCCAGCAACACCCATGGCGCGGTAAAGCCGATGCCCGCCAGAACCGTCATCGCGCCCCTCCGTCCAGCGCACGATAGAGCCACAACAGGGCCGCCTGCGCGCTGTCGCCCGTATGGTGCAGGCCCAGCTGCCAGCCGGTCACCCGGCACAGGCGGGTCAGGTCATCCTTGCGCCGCGCCAGCCGCGCCAGATAGCGCTCGCGCAGGTCGCCGGCCTTGAGGGTCTCGTGCCGGACCGTGCCGCCGACGCTTTCGAAGATGGTGCGCCCGCGATAGGGGAAGTTCTCCTCACCCGGGTCCAGAACCTGCAGCAGCACACCGCGCACGCCGCGGTCGGCGGCCTTGGTCAGGGCCAGTTCGACCTCGTCCAGTGGGCCGAGGAAGTCAGAGATGAACACGGCGCGGGCATGGGGGATCATGGCGCGGTGCTCGGGCGGGGCATAATCGGCCTCGGTATCTTCGGACAGGGCCTGCGCCAGCCGGATGATCTGGGCGTTGCCGCGCCGGGGCGGCAGGGTGGTTCCGGTCAGGCCCACACGCTCGCCCCCGCGCACCAGCAGAATCGCCGTGGCCAGCCCCAGCAGGCGCGCCCGGTCGGCCTTGGTGGCCAGCGATTTATCTGACGCAAAGCGCATCGAGGCGCCCTGATCGACCCACAGCATGATCGACTGCGCAATCTGCCATTCGCGTTCGCGCACATATTGCTGATCGCCGCGGGCCGAGCGCCGGTGGTCGATCATCCGCCGGCTGTCGCCGATTTGCGCCGGCCGGTATTGCCAGAAATCATCGCCCAACCCCGAACGCCGCCGGCCGTGATCGCCCAGCAGCACGGTTCCGGCCAGGTGTTCAGCCCGCGCCAACAGCGGCGGCAGCCGGGACGCCTCGGCCTCGGATCTTTCGCGAAGGGTGCGGGCCGCGTTCACGCCGCCGCCTCGGCCCGGACAAGCCCGGCCGCGGTGGTTTCGATCAGGTCGGCCAAGCTGTCGCCGCGCGCCCGCGCGGCGAAGTTCAGCGCCATCCGGTGGCTGAGCACCGGGCGCGCCATGTCCAGCACGTCTTCGGCATTGGGGGCCAGCCGGCCCTGCAGCATCGCCCGCGCCCGCACCGTCATCATCAGCGCCTGCGCCGCGCGCGGACCGGGGCCCCAAGCGACCGTCTCGGACACGCGCTCGGACACGCCGGGTTCTTCGGGGCGGAACGCGCGCACCAGATCGAGGATCAGTTCGACCACCGACTCGCCCACCGGCATCCTGCGCAGCAGAACCTGCGCGGCCAGCAGTTCTTCTTTGGTGAAGATCTGGTGCGCCTCCTCCTCGGCCGCGCCGGTAGTGGCCAGCAGGATGTCACGCTCAGTCTGGCGGTCAGGATAGTTCACGTCGATCTGCACCAGGAAACGGTCAAGTTGGGCCTCAGGCAGCGGATAAGTGCCCTCCTGTTCGATGGGGTTCTGCGTGGCAAGCACATGGAACGGCACGCCCAGCGTGCGGTCTTCGCCTGCGACGGTCACCGTGCGTTCCTGCATCGCCTGCAGCAGCGCCGACTGGGTGCGCGGGCTGGCGCGGTTGATCTCGTCCGCCATCAAGAGTTCACAGAAGATCGGGCCGGGAATGAATCGGAAATGACGGCTGCCATCCTCGGCGGTATCCAGAACCTCGGACCCCAGAATGTCGGCCGGCATCAGGTCAGGGGTGAACTGGATGCGGTTGCCATGCAGGCCCATGACCGTCGACAGGGTTTCGACCAGCCGCGTCTTGCCCAGGCCCGGCAGCCCGATCAGCAGGGCATGACCGCCACACAGCAGCGCCGTCAGCGTCAGGTCAACGACCCTCTCCTGCCCGATGAAGCGGCGGGTGATCGAGGATTTGGCCTGTTGCAGTTTCTCTTCCAGCGCTTCGATCTCGGAGACGAGGTCGGCAGGTTCGGTCATGACTTTCCCTTCCGTGGACTTATTATGGTTGAAGTGTATCGCGCTGAGAGGAAATGGCAAAAACAATGAGCGGACAAAATCCTGTGAAACCGTCCCCTGAGGGTCTGGCGGCCTCGGTCAAGGCGGCCAAACCGCGGGGTCTGCCCCCTGTCGACAGCTGGAATCCTCCGTTCTGCGGCGATCTGGACATGCGCATCGCGCGCGATGGCACCTGGTATTATCTAGGGTCGCCCATCACCCGGTTCGAGCTTGTGAAGCTTTTTTCCTCAATTCTTAAGAAAGAAGGGGACGCCTATTTTCTGGTCACCCCTGTCGAAAAGGTCGGCATCATCGTCGAAGACGCACCGTTTGTGGCGGTCGATTTCGACCGGACCGGCGCGGACGAGGATCAGATTCTGACCTTTACCACCCATGTCGGCGATACTGTGACGGTAGGTCCGGATCACCCGATACGGGTTGCCATAGACCCGGAAACAAACGAGCCAAGACCCTACATATTGGTGCGATCGAACCTTGAGGCGCGGATCGACCGCAAGAGTTTCTACCGCCTTGTGGACATTGCCACGGAACGCGCCGGGCAGGTCGGGGTCTGGTCCGGCGGGCAGTTCTTTGTCTTGGGTCGCGCCGAAGAAGCGCCTTAGGCAACCCGTCGTGCGGGACGGTCTTGCGCAAGGACAACCGCCAGCGCCACGACTCCGGCGCCCAGCGCCCGGGTCCAGTTCCACTCCGAACTCAGAACCACCATGATGAGCATCACGTAGAACGGTGCCACATTGATGTGGAATGACGCCAGAGCAACACCCAGCCGGCCGATCGAAGCGATGAACAGAACCTGGCTGAGGCCGAGGGAGATCACGGCGTAGATCGCCAGCATTCCTGCCTGCTGCGGGTCGATCGGCGACGATGGCCAGACTTCGAACCCGAGGACGCTCGACAGATAGAACAGCGCGCCGGCCATGAACGTGCCGCCGATCAGCGTGATCGTGGTACGTCCGGTTTGGCTGAGGTCCGGGAAGTCCCGCGCGGTCGCCATGCTGGCCCAGCAGAAAAGCGCGGTCGAGGCGATGGCGCAGAGCGCACCCAACCCCAGCTGGGCCGGCGCCACCGCGCTGGTTGCGATCAGGCCGCCGATGATCGAAACAGCAACACCCAGCGCGAAGTTCCACCGCAATCTGCGCGTTCCCGCGGCCAACTCGAGCAGTGTCGCAATCAAGGGCGCGCAGGACGCGATGATGGCAACAGTAACGGGATCGGTCAGTTTCTGCGCCAAGATGATCAGGAACATGCCCAATCCAAGCCCAAACCCGCCCACTCGCATCGCATGGGCCCAACGCGCCCGCAGAACCGCGTCCGCGCCATCGATCCACAGCCAGATCGGGATCATCACGGCCACCGCCAGCATCAGCCGCGCAGCCAGCAAGGCAACCGGCGGCCAGGTCTGCAGCAGGATTTCGGCCGCCGGGAATCCGGCCGCCCAGGTCAGCATCGACGCCACCGCCAACCCGTTTCCGGACAAGGCGGATTGCCGCGCACCGGGCACAGCGAAACTGGGCCCGCGAACGGGGTCCGGACTCATCGCCATCGGCTTCAATCCTTTTGTTGGTGCAGCGCCACGAAAATGATTCGCTGCAATACCCCAACCGTTCACATTCGGCTCGCGCCGGTCTGGCCGATTTTCGACATATTGTCGTTTTCAAACCCTTTCTCTGCGCACCGCCCGCGACTAAGGTCAGCATGCCATCGGACCGAGAGGACAATGCCCCGATTTGCCGCCAATATCTCGCTGCTCTTTGCCGAGCTGCCTTATCTCGACCGATTCAGGGCGGCCGCGGATGCCGGGTTCAAGGCGGTCGAAATCCTGTTCCCCTACGATATCGCGGCCAAGGAAACCCGCCGCGCGTTGATGACCAACGGTCTGGACCTTGTGCTGATCAACGCGCCGCCGCCCAACTATACCGGCGGCCAGCCCGGCTATGCGGCCGTTCCGGGGGGCGAGGGGCGGTTCCAGTCCGACATCCGCCGCGTCCTGCGCTATGCCGAGGCACTGAAACCCGGTCTGATCCATGTGATGGCGGGCTATGCCTCGGGGGCGGACGCGCAGGACTGTTTCGTGCGCAACCTGCAATGGGCCGCGGATTTTGCACCCCATCAGCAGTTCACGATCGAACCGCTGAACCCGGTCTCGCAACCCGAATATTTCCTGAACGACTATGATCTGGCCGCCGCGTGCCTGCACCGGATCGACCGCCTGAATGTCGGCCTGCAATTCGACAGCTTTCATGCCCGGATGATCCATGGCGATGCCCAGGCCGTTTGGGACAGATTCCGCGACCGGATCGTACATGTTCAGATCGGATCGGCCCCCGACCGGTCGGAACCCGGCCGCGACGAGACCGATTTCCCCGCCCTGTTCACAGCAATCGACGACAGCGGCTATGACGGTTGGGTCAGCGCCGAATACACGCCCTCGACCCAGCGCACCGAAGCCTCTCTGCACTGGATGCGATAGTCCTGTGCGCCTGCGCACTGGAAATCACATCTTGAATATCGCATACGAAGTGGCGATTCAGTAGAGGAACAGCCGTATGATCCCCGCCCGCTTTGCCCCCGTCCTGTTCGGATTGATCCTGTCGGGGCTGATGTCCTGCATCGTGACCTGCATCGCAACGGTCAAAGAGATCGGGCTGGGCCCCGAGACCTTTGCCAGCTGGATGGGCGCATGGAGCATCAGCTGGCCGGTGGCGTTTGCGGTGGTTTTGGTCATGGCCCCGCTGACCCGTCGACTGGTCGCGCTGTTGGTCAGGCCCGAGGCCTGACCTGCCGCGAAGATGGCCCACAGGGCCTGATGAGCGGCACGGCGCTTGCCTAATGCGCCTCGGCCCAGTTGGCGCCTTTGCCCGCATCCACCGTCAGTTTCACGTCCAGCTTCACCGCCGGATCGGGCGCGTTCTCCATCACGTCGCGCGCAATCTCGATGGTCTTTTCCACCGCGTCCTCGGCCACTTCGAACAGCAGTTCGTCATGCACCTGCAGCAGCATCTTGGCCGGCAGCCCGTCGATCGCCTCGGGCATCCGCACCATCGCCCGCCGGATCACGTCCGCCGCCGTGCCCTGGATCGGTGCGTTGATCGCCGCGCGGCGGGCAAACCCCGCATGCGGACCCTTGGCGTTGATCTCTGTCGTGTGGATCTTGCGACCGAACAGGGTCTGCACATAGCCATGCTCTTTGGCAAAGGCGATGGTGTCGTCCATATAGCGCCGGATGCCGGGGAAGCGCTCGAAATAGCGGTCGATGAAACCCTGCGCCTCGGCCCGCGGAATGCGCAGGTTGCGCGCAAGGCCAAAGCCCGAAATGCCGTAGATCACGCCGAAATTGATCGCCTTGGCCTTGCGGCGGATCTCGGGCGTCATCTCGTCCAGCGGCACATCGAACATTTCCGAGGCGGTCATGGCGTGGATGTCCAGCCCATCGGCAAAGGCCTGTTTCAGGGCCGGAATATCGGCGATATGCGCGAGGATGCGCAGCTCGATCTGTGAATAGTCGAGCGACACCAGCACGTTGCCCGGCTCGGCAATGAAGGCCTCGCGGATGCGGCGGCCTTCTTCGGTGCGCACCGGGATGTTCTGCAGGTTGGGGTCGGTCGAGGCCAGACGCCCCGTGTTCGCCCCGGTGATGGCATAAGACGTATGCACCCGGCCCGTATCGGGGTTGATATGGGTCTGCAGCGCGTCGGTATAGGTCGATTTCAGCTTGGACAGCTGCCGCCAGTCCAGCACCCGGCGCGGCAGCTCATGCTCGGTCGCCAGATCTTCCAGCACGTCGGCGCCGGTCGAATACTTTCCGGTCTTGCCCTTCTTGCCGCCCTCAAGACCCATCTTGTCGAACAGGATCTCGCCCAACTGCGCGGGCGAGCCGACGTTGAAGGTTTCTCCGGCCAACTCGTGGATTTCAGCCTCTAACCCGGCCATTTTCTGGGCAAAGGCGTTCGACATACGGCTCAGCACATCGCGGTCGACCTTGATGCCATGCATCTCCATCTCGGCCAGAACCGGCACCAAGGGGCGCTCGAGCGTTTCATAGACGGTGGTCACCTGAGCCCGGTGCAACTGCGGCTTGAACAGCTTCCACAGGCGCAGGGTAATGTCGGCATCCTCGGCGGCATAGGCGGTCGCCTCGTCGATCGGCACCTTGTCGAAGGTGATCGCCGATTTGCCCGAGCCCAGCAGCGGTTTGATCGGGATCGGCGTGTGGCCCAGATAGCGTTCGGACAGGGTGTCCATGCCGTGCCCATGCTCGCCCGCATGCATGGCATAGGACATCAGCATAGTGTCGTCGATCGGGGCCACATCCACGCCGTAGCGCGCAAAGATCTTGGCGTCGTATTTCATGTTCTGCCCGATCTTCAGGATCGACGGATCCTCGAGCACCGGTTTCAGCATCGCCAGCGCTTCGTCCAGCGGCATCTGCCCCTCGGCCAGCGCGTCCGAGCCGAACAGGTCGTCGCTGGCCCCGTCGCGGTGGGTCAGCGGGATATAACAGGCCTCGCCCGGCTCGATGCACAGCGAGATGCCGACCAGATCGGCGATCATTTCGTTTAGGCCCGTGGTCTCGGTGTCCACGGCCAGCCAACCGCGCTCATAGGCCTGATCGATCCATTTCCGCAGCGCGGCCGCATCGCGCACGCATTCGTATTTGCTGGCATCGAACGGAATGTCCTCGGCCTGCGGCTCATCTGCCGCCGGCGCCAGTGTATCCGCGATCACCGGCGGTTCGACCCCCAGCTTGTCCGCGATCCGCTTGGTCAGAGTGCGGAACTCCATCTCGGCCAGAAACTCCATCAGCTTGTCCGGATCGGGGTCGCGCAACTCCAGATCATCCAGCGTGAAATCCAGCGGTGTCTCGCAATCCAGCTGCACCAGCCTTTTCGACAACTCGATCTGATCTCGTTTCTCGATAAGGGTTTCGCGGCGCTTGGGCTGCTTGATCTCCTCGGCGCGGTCCAGAAGCGTCTCCAGATCGCCGAACTCGTTGATCAGCAGCGCCGCCGTCTTGATCCCGATCCCCGGCGCACCCGGCACGTTGTCGACGCTGTCACCGGCCAGCGCCTGCACATCCACCACGCGCTCGGGGTAGACGCCGAATTTCTCGAACACCCCCTCGCGGTCGATGCGCTTGTTCTTCATGGCATCCAGCATCTCGACACCGTCGCCCACCAGCTGCATCAGGTCCTTGTCGGAACTGACGATGGTCACCCGCCCCCCGGCCTTGCGCGCCTGGCAGGCCAGCGTGGCGATGATGTCGTCGGCCTCGTATCCCTCCAGCTCTTTGCAGGCGATGTTGAAGGCCTCGGTCGCCTGCCGGGTCAGCGGGATCTGCGGGCGCAGGTCCTCGGGCATCGCCTCGCGGTTGGCCTTGTAGAGGTCGTACATGTCATTGCGGAAGGTGTGCGAGCCCTTGTCGAAGATCACTGCCAGATGGGTCGGCGCATCGGGGCCGTGGTCGCCATCCACGTAACGCTGCAGCATGTTGCAAAAGCCCGAAACGGCGCCAATCGGCAACCCGTCCGATTTCCGCGTCAGCGGCGGAAGGGCGTGATAGGCGCGAAAGATGAAGGCCGATCCGTCGATCAGATGCAGATGGCAGCCTTTTCCGAATCCCGTTGTCATCGCGCGCCCTTTCCCTCGTCTTTGCCAACCCAACTCATGGCATGGGCGCGCCGTCAGGGCCACCCGTCACGCGTGGCCGTCTGCTGTGTTCGGTCAAATTCTTCCGACCCGACAGGCCATGGGTGGTCAGGCCGCTGCTTCGTGCCCCTTCAGCACGTACTTGCAATCGCAATAGGGGCACTCGACCCAGCCCTGATCCTCGGGGATCTGCAACCAGACGCGCGGATGGCCCAGCGCGCCCTCGCCGCCATCACAGGCGACACGGTTTGTCTCGACGATCTTGGTTTCCGGAGCTTCGATTGTCACGGCGTGCGATCCTTCACTGGTTGTCGGCCTCGCGGGCATGCATTAGGTGCGTTTATGAGCGATCAAGAAACCGGGGGCAAGAGCCAGCAATGACCGATGCAGCGATCAGCCTTCGCGGCCTGCGCAAAACCTATCGCGGCGGCAAGGGCCAGCCCGAGAAACACGCGCTGAAGGGCATCGACCTGGATATCCCGCGCGGGTCGGTCTTTGGCCTGCTGGGGCCGAACGGCGCAGGCAAATCGACCCTGATCAACATCCTGGCGGGGCTGGTGATCAAGACCGCCGGCCAGGTGACGATCTGGGGCTATGACCAGGACCGCAACCCGCGCCAGGCTCGCGCCTCCATCGGCGTGATGCCGCAGGAACTGAACCTCGACCCGTTCTTCACCCCGCGCGGCGCGCTCGAGGTTCAGGCGGGGCTCTATGGCGTGCCGAAATCACAGAGACGCAGCGACGAGATTCTCGAACTGGTCGGCCTCAGCGACAAGGCCGAGGCCTATGCCCGCACACTGTCGGGCGGAATGCGGCGGCGGCTGCTGCTGGCCAAGGCACTGGTGCACCACCCGAAAATTCTGGTGCTGGACGAGCCCACCGCCGGCGTGGACATCGAGCTGCGCCAGATGCTGTGGGCCAATGTGCGCAAGCTGAACCAGCAGGGCATGACCATCATCCTGACCACCCATTACCTGGAAGAGGCGCAGGAAATGTGCGACGAAATCGCCATCATCAACCACGGGGAAAAGGTGGCGCAGGACAGCACCACCAACCTGCTGGGCCGCATGGACGGCCGCACCATGGTCATCACCCCCGAGGACCCCGTGACGGCCCTGCCCGCCGCCCCCGGTGTTCAGGCCAGCCTGCGCGACGACGGCAGCCTGTCGCTGCATTACCGCAGCCCTGAAACCAGTGCCGAGCAGGTGCTCGAGGCGGTCCGGCAGGCCGGCATCCGCATCCGCGACGTGCGCACCGAGGAGGCCGATCTCGAGGACGTTTTCCTGGCCCTCACCTCCTCGCGCGCCGACGATGCCCCGGCCGACGATCAGGACCAGCCGCGCCGGGGCCTGCACCGGGTCAAGCTGTGACTAGGCCCTGTGACACTTCGGTCTGGGCAGATGAGGTCTCTTACAGAACAGCATAAGGCCATCCGCCGCGCCGCCCTTGCATGGCGGCATAGCGGGACGAATCGGACATTGGAAGAATGCTCTCGCGACCCATAAGTTAACTAGAGTCGGAGTTCATCTTGCGATAGTCAGAGGGCGTCAGTCCCGTCACCTTCCTAAATGCGCGGCTGAAGTTGTTTGCGGTTTCATATCCTAGGATGGAGGAGATACTGGAAACTGTCTCGCGCGTATCTGTGAGGAGTTCCTCGGCCCTTGCTACCCTGACATCGTTGACGATTTCGCGAAAACGAACCCCTTCGCTTGCTAACTTCCGTTGTAGTGTGCGAACACCAAGATCGAGCGAACGCGCGGTGGCATCAATCGACATTTCCTCCCGATGGAGTTGTTGCCAAACCACCTCTTCGACTTGTCCTCGAAGTGTTTGGGGCGGGCCGCCCAATCGTTCGCGAGAAATATCTCCGACGGTTGTCGACCCGCCGGTAAGTTTTTGGGGCGTGGCTTCGGCTCGCAAAGCCGATGCATCAAACTCAACCCCAAGCCGGGAGGCGTTCCAGACTACAGGACAAGCGTAGGTGTCTTCTGCCTCGACAAATCCAGGAACCTTCGGGAAGTCCAAGAGCACGGCCCATGGCTTCCAGTCGTTTCCTAAATACGCGCGGAATATGCTCAGAAAAACCCCAACGGCCGAGAAACCGAAGTCCGGATACGCTAAATGCGAGCGAAGTCCAAAACGATAACAGTAACGCGCGCTAGTGCCTGAAGTTTCAAGCCATGCGCGATCCGTGGACGAATGAAATGGCATGACGGCAGAAGCTCGTATTAGCGCTGCCCCCAGCGTTGGAGCAGAAAGAACGTAACCCCCCCAGGCGCCGTAATCAGCGACGGTGAGATAAGGTGACCACAACAATCCGATGTTTTGTTGTCCCGCGGATCGTGCGGCTTCGTGCACAAAGGTCGCCAAGGCATGCTCCGAGATGTAACCGCCTCTTTCCTCAATGAAGTGAACAGGAAGATCGGCCGAGTCAAAAGCACGCAACAGGCGCCTTTCCCCTGCGGCCTCAAGCACGAACTGGGGCATCGCGCCCAAGGCCTTGGCCGAAATCATCGGTGGTAGGTTCAATCCGCCAACCCGCTTGTTTGCCCGCGTGTCGTGAAATGATACGCATCGGCTGGTCGGATGTGCAAGCTTTCCACAAACAGCAGGGAGCATTGCGCCATGAAGATACTTGGGCCATCACACAGCGGTTTGTCGACGCATCTTTTTGGCGTGGCGCTTTTTGTGGGTATTTCTTCCTCGCCAGTTCTTTCCCAGTCTTTCAACGACACGGGTGACATCCTTGCACGATCAGCCGAAGTCGAGGACATCGAGTACAAGATCATGGTGCAGCGCGCCACTCAGACTGCAATCTGGGGAATGCCCGCCGCAGGTATGATCGATTTTCTGAAGGGCATTCGCCGCGACCTCGGTGGCGACTACAACGACATCATTTTTCTCAACAAGCCGTTCGATTCCAAACATGGGTTTCTTACGGCTAACGATGTTACGGCCTATGCTTGGGCTTCAATGACCTCGGAACCCGGTCCCCTTGTCATTGAAGTGCCCGCTGCCACCGACAAGGTGAACTACTTCGGTACAATCGTGAATGCTTGGGATGTTCCTATCGTGGACGTTGGTCCCGATGGTTTCGATGAAGGTGCCGGCGGCAAGTACCTCATGCTACCCCCAGGCTATGAAGGGGACATGTCCCTAGAGGAATTAACTGAGGCGGGATACCTTCCCTTTGAAACAGATACCTACGAATACGGTTTTTCATTCCGGCCAAAACTGACGAATGGCGGAACGGACGCCGATGCGGCCGAGTACGCTCAGACGATCAAAGTGTACTACCTGTCTGAGGCCGACAATCCGCCACCCAACAACTATCTCGAAGCGTCAGAAGTGCCGTACGACTCGCTTCCATACTACAACGAGACATTCTTTCAGGACTTGACCCTGTTCCACTACTACGCGACTGGCATTACGCCTGCCATGGTTGCACAGAAGGTTGGTGTCGGGTCGCAATATGCGCTGGCAAACCGGGACAGTGACGGGAACTACTTCGACGGGAGTAACACCTATTCCGTCACCATCCCCCCAAATCCGCCCGCGCAGGACTACTGGTCTTTCGTTGTCTACGACACCCAGACCCGTTCACTGCTCGAAACTGATCAGAAACTCGCAGGGGTCGACAGCAACCAACCGACATTGGAAGCGAATGAAGACGGAAGTTACACTGTCTGGTTCGCGCCTGAAGCGCCTGAAGGCAAAGAAGGCAACTGGATACAGACGATGCCGGGCAAATCGTGGTCGACCGTATTGCGTTTGTATGGCCCTCTCGAGCCTTGGTTTGACGGATCGTGGCGACCGGGCGAGATCGAACTTATGAAGTGATAGACTGTCAATTTGGCGCCGATACAGTTCGCTATCGAGAAAGAGATGTCGTGCCATGTGAGTGCGCATCCCGAACAACGCGACAACAACCAGGGGAGGGCGGCAACTACCACGTGGTGCCGCCCTTCCGATTGTCGCTCTGGGCTCGAACCAGAACTTCACCGCACCTGAATCAACAACCCAATTCCTGCGCAATGCAGACAGGGACTCGAAAAAGAACAAAACAAGAATATAATGACGACTCGCCATGTATGCCGAGCTGTCGATCACGTCGAACTTCACCTTCCTCACCGGGGCCTCGCACCCCGAGGAGTACATGGAGCGCGCCGTCACCCTGGGGCTGCCCGCCATCGCCATCGCCGATGACAACTCGGTGGCCGGGATCGTCCGCGCCCATACCCAGGCGCGCGAGATCGCCCGCAAGGTGCGCGAGCGCCGCGCGTGGGAGGAGCAGAACACGCCCATCGGCCCGCCCTGCCCCGATCACATCCCGAAACCGCCCTCGTTCCCGGTGCATGCGGTGCCGCGCCTGATCCCGTCGGCGCGGCTGCTCTTTACCGATGCCCCGCCCGTCACCGCCCTGCCCATCAACCGGCAGGGCTGGGCCAACCTGTGCCGCCTCCAGTCCACCGGACGGCTGCGCGCGGCCAAGGGCGACTGCATCCTGCACCTGTCCGACCTGCTGGAGTTTTCCGACGGTCTGCACCTGCTGCTCTGGCCACAGGCGGGCGGTCCGACCGGCGGCGCGAGCGGGTGGCGGACACAGGCGCAACAGCTGACGCGCCGCTTTGCCGGGCGCATGCACCTGTTGATGCATCCCCGCTATGACGGGGCGGATGCGGCATTTTTTCATTTGTTAGAGACTGAATCGCGCCATCTGGGCCTGCCCACCATCGCCAGTGCCGCACCGATGATGCATCACGGGTCGCGCCGCCGGCTGGCCGATGTGCTGACCGCGATCCGGCTGCGCCGCAAGGTGGACGATCTGGGCCGCCACGCGCTGGCCAACGGCGAACAGCGCCTGCGGTCCGGGGCCGAGATGCTGCGCATCTTCAAGGGGCATGAAGGCGCCGTGGCCCGCGCTTATGCGCTCAGCCAGGAACTTACCTTTTCGCTGGACGAGCTGCGCTATGAATACCCCAGCGAGGTCAGCGGCACCGAAACCCCCGCCCAGCGCCTGCACCGTCTGGCGCATGAAGGGTTGAAATGGCGCTATCCCGCCGGCGCCCCCGAAAAGGTGAAGGCGATGCTGGCGCATGAGCTGACCCTGATCGGCAAGCTGAAATACGAGCCCTATTTCCTGACCGTCCGCGACATCGTGCAGTTTGCCCGCGGCCGCGGGATCCTGTGTCAGGGGCGCGGCTCGGCGGCCAATTCGGTGGTCTGCTATTGCCTGGGCGTCACCTCGGTCAGCCCCGAGATGGGCACCATGGTGTTCGAACGCTTCGTCTCCGAGGCGCGGGACGAGCCGCCCGACATCGACGTGGATTTCGAACATGAACGCCGCGAAGAGGTGATCCAGCACATCTATGAACGCTATGGCCGCCACCGCGCGGGGCTGTGCGCCACGGTGATCCACTATCGCGGCAAGCGCGCCATCCGCGAGGTGGGCCGCGCCATGGGCCTGACCGAGGACACGATTTCCGCCCTGTCCTCGCAGCTGTGGGGGTTCTTCTCGACCGCGGGGCTCGAGGCCGAGCGGATGCGCGAGATCGGCCTCGACCCCGAGGATCGACGATTAAAACAGACTCTAACGCTGGTGCACCAGATCAACGGCTTCCCCCGCCACCTGTCCCAGCATGTGGGCGGGTTCATCATCACCGAGGGCCGTCTGGACGAGCTTGTCCCCATCGAAAACGCCACGATGGAGGACCGCACCGTCATCTGCTGGGACAAGGATGACATCGACTCGCTGGGCATCCTCAAGGTCGATGTCCTGAGCCTTGGCATGCTGACCTGCATCCGCAAGGCCTTCGACCTGATCGCCCAGCACCACCAGACCAGCTATACGCTCGCCACCCTGCCGCCCGAGGACCCGGCGGTCTATGACATGCTGTGCCGCGCGGATTCGGTGGGCGTGTTCCAGGTGGAATCACGAGCGCAGATGAACTTCCTGCCCCGGATGCGGCCGCGCAATTTCTATGACCTAGTGATCGAGGTCGCCATCATCCGCCCCGGCCCCATCCAGGGCGACATGGTGCATCCTTATATCCGCCGCCGCAACGGCGAGGAGGAGGTCAGCTTCCCCTCGGACGCACTGGGCGAGGTTCTGGGCAAGACGCTGGGCGTGCCGCTGTTCCAGGAACAGGCGATGCAGATCGCCATCGTCGGCGCGGGTTTCACCCCCGAACAGGCCGACCGGCTGCGGCGCTCGCTGGCGACCTTCAAGAAACACGGCAATGTCAGCGAATTCCGCACCCTGTTCCTGCGCGGGATGCAGCGCAACGGCTATGACGCCGAGTTCGCCGAGCGCTGTTTCTCGCAGATCGAGGGGTTCGGCTCCTACGGCTTCCCCGAAAGCCACGCGGCCAGCTTTGCGCTGCTGGTCTATGCCAGCGCCTGGATCAAGTGCCACCATCCGGGGATTTTCGCCTGCGCGCTGCTAAACTCGCAGCCGATGGGGTTCTATGCCCCCGCCCAGATCGTTCGCGATGCGCGCGAGCATGGCGTGCAGGTGCGCCCGGTCTGCATCAATGCCAGCTTCTGGGACAACGTGATGGAGCCCGACGGCCATGGCGGGCTGGCCCTGCGGCTGGGCTTTCGCCAGATCAAGGGCCTGAGCGAAGAGGACGCCAGTTGGCTGACCGCCGCGCGCGGCAACGGCTACCACCAGGTTGACGACGTCTGGCGCCGCGCGGGCCTTGGTCCCTCGGTGATCGAGCGTCTGGCCGAGGCCGATGCCTTTGACGCCTGCGGCCTGACCCGGCGCGAGGCGCTGTGGCAGGCCAAGGCGATCGCCACCGCCCGGCCTCTGCCCCTGTTCGCGCAGGATCTGGAAGGCGAGGCACTGGATGAGCCCGCCGCCCATCTGCCGCAGATGTCGCTGGGCGAACAGGTGGTCGAGGATTACGTCGCCACCCGGCTGAGCCTGCGGGCGCACCCGGTGGCCCTGTTGCGGCACCTGCTGACGCCGGGACAGCGCGACAATTCAGCCCCTGCATCCGGGCCGGAAAACGCGGTATCTGCCCGGAACAGAGCCTGAATCGAAAGCCCCGACCATGACCCGGCCCGTGTTGCCCCCACGCTTTCCCGCCACGCCCGAACAGATCCGGGCGCAGGTCACCGCATTCTACGCCCGCGTCCGGCAGGACGCCCTGCTGGGCCCGATCTTCAACCGCCACGTCACCGACTGGCCCGCGCATGAGGACCGGATCGCCGCCTTCTGGCGCAACGCTATCCTGTACGAGCGCGGCTACAGCGGCAATCCGCAGCGCGTGCATATCGAGCGCCCGGACGTGAAACCCGAGATGTTCGCCCATTGGCTGGACCTGTTCGAAGAGGTCGCCCACCGCACCCTGCCCCCGGAAACGGCCACGCCCTGGATGGCGCTGGCCCGCCGCATCGGCGCGGGGATGCAGGCCGGTGTCGCGGCCGCCCGCCAACCGGCCGGGGCTCCGCCGATCCTGCGCTGAACGGCCGGCCCCGCGGGGATGTTAGCGGTAAAGTTTGGACTATCCGACTCTGCCGATTGGGTTTAATCAGACCTCAAACACCTGCCACAGCATCCAACCGCCCGAGACCAGCCAGATGAGCACACAGAACTCGACCGTTCAGGGACTTGGCTTTGCCTTTCTCGGGTTTGCCGTCTTTGCCACCCATGACGCACTGATCAAGACGCTGGGCGGCACCTATTCCGTGCTGCAGATCATCTTTTTCGCCACGCTGTTTTCCTTTGTGCCGATGGCGGTCACGATTCTGGCGGACAAGGCCACCGGAAACTTCCTGCCCCGCCATCCATGGTTGGTCATGCTGCGCTCGGGGCTGATGGTCACGGGGATGTCCTGTGCCTTCTACGCCTTTTCGGTCCTGCCCCTGGCCGAGGTCTATTCGCTGCTGTTTTCCTTTCCGCTAATCGTCACCGTCCTGTCGATCCCGATACTGGGCGAGGTCGTGCGCGCCCAACGCTGGGCCGCGGTGGGCGTGGGCCTGATCGGGGTGCTGATCGTCCTGCGGCCCGGCGCGACCGAGATCACCCTGGGCCACCTTGCCGCCCTGACGGCCGCCTTCTGCAGCGCCTTCGCATCCGTGCTGGTGCGCAAGATCGGAAACGAGGAACGCTCGGCGGTGCTGATTCTATATCCGATGCTGCTGGCGATCGCGGTCATGAGCCTGGCGCAACCGGCGGTCTATCAGCCACCTTCGCTGATCCATCTGGCGATGATGGCCTTGGTCGGCGTGTTCTCGGTGATCGCCCAGCACCTGATCATCCTGGCCTATCGCGCGGCGCCCGCTGGCGTGGTCGCGCCCAGCCAGTACAGCCAGATCATCTGGGCCACGATCTTCGGCGCAGTGTTCTTTGGGGAAAAGCCCGACAAATGGGTGGCCGTGGGGGCCGCGATCATCATCGCATCGGGCATCTTCGTCGTCTGGCGCGAAAGCCGGGCAAATGTATCGCCGAACAAGCCGGTTCTGCGCGTCCGCTCGCCGCGTTCCGACACCGGGGCCTCGGCGCGACCGGGGTCCTAGAACCGCCACGCGGCCAAACGGCCGCGTTACCTCTCTTTGCAGCGGATCCTGATATTTCCGTTCTCGCCGGTTTCTTCGAACTTTCCGATTTCACGGACCAGATCGCTCAGCCGGTTGGACCCGTAGGTCCGCGTGTCAAAATCCGGGTAATTCATGCTCAGTTGGCGGCCGACCCAGCCCAGCGTGACCCAGCCATCCGGCTCGTCGGATTTGAGCACGACATTGCGGATCAGCTGATAGGCATGGTTCAGGTCTTTCTTCGACGGAGCCTTCTTGGTCTTTTCGCCGCTGCTGCTTTCTTTCTTGATGTTTTCGATCAGAATGAACCGGTTGCAGGCCGCCACGAAAGCCTTGGGCGTCTTGCGCTCGCCAATGCCGTATACCCTCAACCCCTGTTCACGGATGCGGCTGGCCAGACGGGTGAAATCGCTGTCAGAGGACACCAGAACGAACCCGTCGAAGCGGCCCGAATGCAGAATGTCCATCGCGTCGATCACCAAGGCGATGTCTCCGGCGTTCTTGCCGGTGGTATTGGCGAATTGCTGGTGCGGTACGATGGCGTATTCCGCCAGTTTCTCTGCGCTCCAGCCCTGCGGGGTGCCGCCGGAAAAATCGCCGTAAATCCGGCGCAGACTGGCCTCGCCCAGTGTGGCAACTTCTTCGAAGATTTCGGCGACGTGTTTTGCCGGAACATTCTCGGCGTCAATCAGAACGGCAAGTCGTTCTGTGGTGGTGTTGGTCAACTTGGTCTCTCAATTCAGACGTAAAATTCTGAACTGAACATAGGAGGAAAAGCGGGCGGGTGTAACCCCGCCCGTTCAGATTTGGGTTTCAGTAGATCACGACGGACCGGATGCTTTCGCCCTTGTGCATCAGGTCAAAGCCCTTGTTGATGTCGTCCAGACCCATGGTGTGGGTGATCATCGGGTCGATCTCGATCTTTCCTTCCATGTACCAGTCGACGATCTTGGGCACGTCCGTGCGCCCACGCGCGCCGCCGAAAGCGGTGCCGCGCCACGATCGGCCGGTGACCAGCTGGAACGGACGGGTCGAGATCTCGGCCCCCGCGGGTGCCACGCCGATGATGATCGATTCGCCCCAGCCCTTGTGCGCCGATTCCAGCGCCGCACGCATCACCTGCACGTTGCCGGTGGCGTCAAAGGTGTAATCCGCACCGCCCTTGGTCAGGTTCACCAGATAGGGGACAAGATCGCCCTCGACCTCGGCGGGGTTCACGAAATCGGTCATTCCGAACTTTTTGGCCATCTCGACCTTGGCGGGGTTCAGGTCAACGCCGACGATCTGATCAGCCCCGGCCAGACGCAGACCTTGGATCACATTCAGGCCGATGCCGCCCAGGCCGAACACGATGGCGCGGCTGCCGATTTCAACCTTGGCGGTGTTGATCACTGCGCCGATGCCGGTGGTCACGCCACAGCCGATGTAGCAGATCTTGTCGAACGGCGCGTCCTCGCGCACCTTGGCCAACGCGATTTCCGGCAGGACCGTGTGGTTCGAAAAGGTCGAACAGCCCATGTAATGCAGGATCGGATCCCCATCCAACGTCGAAAAACGCGAGGTGCCGTCGGGCATCAAACCCTTGCCCTGCGTCTCGCGGATGGCCTGGCACAGGTTGGTCTTTGGGTGCAGGCAGTATTCGCACTCGCGACATTCGGGAGTGTAGAGCGGGATCACATGATCGCCCGGCTTCAGGCTGGTCACGCCCGGGCCGACCTCGACCACCACGCCGGCGCCCTCGTGGCCCAGAATTGCCGGAAACAGGCCTTCGGGGTCGGCGCCCGACAGGGTGAATTCGTCGGTATGGCAGATGCCGGTGGCCTTGATCTCGACCAGAACCTCGCCCGCCTTGGGGCCTTCGAGGTTCACGTCCATCACTTCCAAGGGCTTGCCCGCCTGAACGGCGACGGCGGCACGGGTTCGCATGTTGCTTGTCTCCCTGTCTTGTTTGACCCGACCCTGCGTCAAATACAGGGTGTTTTCAACTGCGCTTTCATGGCAGTCTCTGTAAGCTTTTGATATTTCAGAAACGACATTGCCGAAAAGAGGAGCGCCAATGTACCGGTTCATCCCGATCCTGATCGTCCTGGCCGCCTGCGCCGAAACCGACTTGCCCGAACCGGGCTCTGCCGAGCTGGATACCGCCCCGGTGGATCTGGCCTTCTGCAAGGGCGAACCCTTTGCCCAATCCGTGGGGCAGCCGGTCTCGACCATTCAGGCCAGCCTGCCGGAACGGAGCCGCGTTCTGGGCCCCGATGACATCGCCACGCAGGATTACCGCATCGACCGGCTGAACGTCTATGTGAACGGAGCCGGGGTCATTCAGCGGCTGACCTGCGGATAAGGGCGGACTCGACTCGGAGCATGATTCTCGGATAGGAACAAAGTGAGAACACTTTGATGTCTGCCCGATGCCCAAACGCCGAATACTCTCGCTGTGGTTTCCCCGTCTGGGGGCCGAACGGCTGATCCGCGCCGCGCGGGGCCTGCACTCCGGCCCGCTGGCGGTGGTGGCCGAACAGTCGAACATGCAGGTCATCACCTCGCTGAACACTGATGCACAGGCCGCCGGTCTGCGCGTGGGCCAGCCGGTGCGCGATGCCCATGCCATGTGCGCGGCTCTTGTCACCCGCCCCCGCAACGCCCCGGCCGAGGCCGCTTTTCTGACCGCGCTGCGCCGCTGGGCGGGCAAGTTCAGCCCCTGGGTGGCCGAAGAAGCGCCCGATGGCCTGATCGTCGATCTGTCGGGCTGCGCCCATCTGTTCGGCGGCGAAGAGGCGCTGCTGGACGTGATCGAGACCGACTGCGCCGACATGGGGCTGAGCGTGCAGATGGGCATCGCCGACACGCTGGGCGCGGCCTGGGCGCTGGCGCGTTATGCCGGGCAAGAGGCCACGTCCGACCGCAATGGCGACGCCATTTCCCAAGAGGCCCGCGCCACCCGCGCTCGCGCCGGCAAACGGCGGCACTGGACCAAGGGCGGCGCCGCGCCGCAGGTGATGGCCGTGGGCGGCGGGGCCCGGATTGCGCCGCCGGGGCAGGCCTATGGCGCGCTCAGCCCCCTGCCCATCGCGGCGCTGCGGCTGGACGACCAGACCGTGGCGCAGCTGAACCGGCTGGGCCTGCGGCGGATCGGCGACCTGCTGGGCCAGCCGCGTGCCAGTTTGGCCCGCCGGTTTGGGCGCGGGCTGGTGCTGCGATTGGATCAGGCGATGGGCAGCGCGCCCGAGCCGGTCTCACCCGCCCATCCCCCGCATCACTTTGCGGTGCGGATGACCCTGCCCAACCCGATCGGCCTGGCCGAGGACGTGATGGCCGCCATCGACCGGATGCTGCCGACCCTGTGCACGCGGCTGGAAGAAAAGGCACGCGGGGCGCGGACTCTGCGGCTCGAGGCGCATCGCACCGATCAGGCGGCCGAGATCGTCGAGATCGGGCTGGCCCGCCCGAGCCATGACAAACACCGCATTCGCCCTTTGTTAGAGATGAAAATTGACCAGATCGACGCGGGCTATGGAATCGACATGCTGCGCCTTGCGGCGGTGCAGACCGAGCCGGTGCATGCCCGCACCCTGACCGGCCATGCCGAAGCCAGCCGCGCCGTCCGCAACCGGCTGGAGGGGAACACCGCGCTGGACGACCTGATCGGCAAACTGGGCGCGCGGGTGGGGCTCGAGGCGATCACGCGGCAGCACCCGGCGGCCTCGCACATCCCCGAGAAAACCGCCCAGACGCTGGCGGCGGCCTGGTCGGAACCGGCGCGCGACTGGCCCGCCCCGCCGCGCCCGCGCCCCCTGCTGATGTGGCGACCCGAGCCGGTGATGGCCCCCGACCGCCCTGATGTGCCCGCCAATTTCCGCTGGCGCGGGCGCGACTGGCAACTGGCGCAGGCCACCGGCCCGGAGCGGATCGCCCCGGAATGGTGGCTGGATGACCCCAACTGGCGCAGCGGCGTGCGCGATTACTGGGTGGTGGTGACCGAACAGGGTGAACGGCTATGGCTGTTCTACGGCCATGGCGGCACCATGTCGGCGGGCTGGTTCTGCCAGGGACGCTTTGGTTAGAGTCTATTTTCCGCGATAGACCAGAAGATCCGGAAGGTAGTCGATCAGCCGGATGACCCATGAGAACGGCGCCGGAAAGTCGGTACGGAAGCGCCGGCGCGCCATTGCGCGCAGCACGCGCTGCGCGGCGTCTTCGGGCTCCATCAGCATCGGCATCTTGAAGCTGTTCTTGTCGGTCAGCCGGGTCTTGATGAACCCCGGATTGACGATGCGCACCGTCACCCCGGTTCCCGCCAGGTCATGCCGCATCGTTTCGGCCAGCGATATCAGCGCCGCCTTGCTGGACCCGTACCCGATCGCCGCAGGCAGTCCGTGATAGCCCGCCAGCGACCCGATCAGGGTAATGTCGCCACGCCCTGCCTGCACCATGGCCGGCACGGTTTCCCCCAGAACCCGCAGCGCGCCTGAATAGTTCACGTCGCTGACGGCCAGCGCGGCTTCGGTCTTCCAGTCCTGCGCGCGCATCGGCTCATAGGCCCCGGCGTTGTAGACCAGACCGTCCACCGGGCCGATCTCGGCCACGGCGCGGCGCACCTGCGCCAGATCGGTCACGTCCAGCGGCACCGCACGGGCATTGGGCAGCGAAGCGCAAATCTGCTCAAGCCGCTCGGCACTGCGCGCGGACAGCACTAGGTGCGCGCCCTGACCGCCCAAGGCTTCGGCAAGCATCCGGCCCAGACCTTCGCTGGCGCCGATGATCCAATAGGTTTTTCCGTCAAAACTGCTCATGCCGGGCGGTTCGCATTTGCCGAAGCGTGAACAGCCGCGGTCTTGGGGTGGGTTGTCTCGATCATAACACCTTTCATTACGCGGACGGGCAGACCCCGGATCACCAGCAACCGCGATTGATGCAATCCTGACGCACTGCCCGCCGATCAGTGGGAAACAGGGAAAAACATGGCCGGGATTTGATCCGCTCCGGCCTACCCTGCGTATCTTATTGTAAAATGTCGCATAAAGAGGATGGCATGTTCGACGAAACCCGGGGCGTACGGAAAAAAATCGCAATTGTAGGCGCAGGCATCTCAGGATTATCAGCGGCTTATTACCTGTCGGAAAGCCACGACGTCACCCTGTACGAGGCCGAGCCCCGTCTGGGCGGACATGCGCGCACGGTGATGGCCGGGCGCAACGGCGACCAACCGGTCGATACCGGATTCATCGTCTTCAACTATGCCACCTATCCCTATCTGACCAAGCTGTTCGGTGAGTTGGACGTGCCGGTCATCAAAAGCGAGATGAGCTTTGGCGCCACCATCGACAATGGTCGAATTGAATATGGCCTGAACAACCTGCGCACCATCACCGCGCAGAAGCGCAACCTAGTGCGGCCATCGTATTACAAGATGATCGCCGACATCCTGCGCTTTGGCAAAGAAGCGCCCGAGGCCGCTCGGGATGATGACACCACGATTGGTGAACTGGTTGACCAGATGCGGCTGGGCCACTGGTTCCGCAACAATTACCTGATGCCGATGTGCGGCGCGATCTGGTCCACGCCGGTAGAGTTCGTTGATCAGTTCCCGGCACGGTCGCTGGTGCAGTTCTTCCGCAACCACGCCTTGCTGTCCAGCAAACGCGGCGCCCAGCACCAGTGGTGGACCGTAAAGGGTGGCAGCATCGAATATGTCCGCCGGATCGAATCCGCTCTGCGCGGCCGGGGTTGCGACATCCGCCTGGGCGCACCGGTCTCGAGCGTCGAACGCGACGCCTTGGGCGTGACCGTTCAGTCGCAAGGCCGCTCGGATCAATATGACGAGATCATCCTGGCCACCCATTCCGACCAGTCGCTGGCCATTCTGGGCCAGAACGCCACCGCCGAAGAGGCCACGGCCCTCGGCGCGATCCGCTATCAGCCCAACCGCGCGGTCCTGCACTGCGACCCCAGCCAGATGCCGCGCCGCCGCGCCTGCTGGTCCAGCTGGACCTACCGCTCGCAGGCGGGCAACGTGGGCGTGACCTACTGGATGAACCGGTTGCAGAACATCCCCGAAAGCGACCCCCTGTTCGTCACCCTGAACCCGTCCTCCGACATCGCGCCCGACAAGATCTATGACGAGGTGGAATTTGCCCATCCGGTGTTCGACAAGGCCGCGCTGAAAGCGCAGGGCCAGATCCGGGAAATGCAGGGCCGCAACCGGACCTGGTTCGCCGGCGCCTACAACCGGCACGGGTTCCACGAAGACGGAATCGCCAGCGCGATGCATGTTGTCGGGCTGTTGAACGGCGATCCGCAAACCATCGGAGCTGAAAATGCGATACCTGATCCAAGCGTCGCTGTCCCGGTTACGGCCAGCCCGTAACGCCGCGATCCTGAGCCTGGTTCTGCTGGCCCCTGCCGGGCTGGCGGCCACACCCGTCACCAACGTGCTGCCCGATGCCGAGCTGCGTGGCACCGCCACCTTCCGGTTCCTCGGCCTGCCGATCTACGACGCGCAGCTGTTCACCAAAGGCGGCGGCCCGCTCAGCTGGTCGCAGGATTTCGGCCTGAAGCTGACCTATCGGAAATCGCTGAAGCAGAAGGCGCTGATCGAATCCACGCTGGACGAGATGGCTCGGCAGGGCAACAGCGCCCCGATCGAGGCGCAGTTGAAAACCTGTTATCAGGCGGTCGGTGGCGGTGACAGCTATCTGGCCGTCACCAAAGGCCCCGACGCGATCGAGTTCTGGCGCAACGGGCGCAAGACCTGCACCCTCTCCTATCCGGGGATCAAGCGCAGTTTCATGTCGATCTTTCTGGGCAACAACACCCGGTCCGCCGCCTTTACGCGACAGCTGCGGGGTCAGTGATGCTGTATCCGCGTGTCAGCCTCTATGCGCTGATGCTTGCTGCGGCGGGTATCCCGCTCTACATCCATCTGCCGCGTTTCGCGGCAGTGAACCTCGGGATCGGCCTGGGCGTGATCGGTACGGTTCTGCTGCTGATCCGGCTGGTGGATCTGGTGCAAGACCCGCTGATCGGTTGGGCCATTGACCGCTGGCCCGGCGGGCAGATGGGCTTTGCCGTCTTGGCCGCAGGGGGTCTGGCAGTGGGTTTTCCGCTGTTGTTCTCACTGCCGCAGGGGGCGAGCGTCGGCGCCCTCGTGACGATCCTGATCCTGCTGTTTTCCGCCTACAGCCTGGGCACGATCCTGCTTTATGGTCGCAGCGCGACGCTGGCAAAACAGGCCACCCCGCGCGAGTTGATGACGCTCGCCGCCTTTCGTGAGGGCGGGCAACTGGCAGGCGTGGTCCTGGCCGCCAGCGCACCGGCGCTGTTCGTCGCCTTGGGCGCGGGCGCGCAGGGCTATCCGGCCTTCGGGCTGTTTCTGGGCGCGCTGGCGGTGGTCACCATAGTGCTGACATTGCCGATCTGGCGGCGCGCGCCCATCACCGGTCAGGGGTTGTCGTTCGACGGGCTGGGTCAGGCAGGGGCCCTGCGTCTGCTGGCGCTGGCGCTCGTCAACAGCCTGCCGGTTGCGATCACCTCGACACTGTTCCTGTTCTTCGTCGAGGACCGGCTGCAATTGCCGGGCAAGGCCGGGCCGCTGCTGATCCTGTTCTTCCTCAGCGCCGGGGCCACAGTGCCGCTCTGGGCGCGGCTCAGCAACCGGATTGGCCCGAAACAGACTCTGATCATCGCGATGCCGCTGGCCATTCTGGGCTTTGTCGGGGCGGCCATGCTGGCGCCCGGCAACCTGGTCGGGTTCGCGGTGATCTGCCTGGCGTCGGGGGCGGCGCTGGGGGCGGACATGGTGGTTCTGCCGGCCATGTTCTCGGTGGTGCTGACACGCGCGGGGCTGAATGCTTCGGCCGCCTTCGGCATCTGGTCATTCGCCGGCAAACTGGGGCTGGCTTTGGCCGCATTCTTCACCCTTCCGCTGCTGGAGCGCAGCGGCTTCGTGCCCGGTCAGACGAATTCGGCGCAGGCGTTGGAAACGCTCAACCTGGCCTATGCCGTGCTGCCCTGCATCCTGAAACTCGGCGCGTTCGGAATGGTCCTGACGCTGCCTACAGAGGTACCCGAAAAATGACATTCCTTCTGATTGCCGCACTGGCCGTATTGGCCCTGATCGCGGTCAAAACCCGCCTTCTCAGCTTTCGCGCGCAATCGCCGTCGGACTATGCCGGAACCGGCCCCGATTTCTCGTTGAAGGATAATCTGAACGGGGAAATCCTGTCCGAAGGGCTGATCTATGGCCCGACCGGCAAGATGTCGAACAGTTTCGTGGCGCGAATGATCGGGGAATGGAACGGCAATTCCGGTACCCTGACCGAGTATTTCACCTATTCGAACGGCAAGCAGATGACCCGCAAATGGTACCTGACCATGGGCACAGGCAACAGCTTTACCGCAACCGCCGACGACATCGTCGGCGAAGGCCGCGGCGTGATCTCGGGCGCGACGGTCAAGCTGACCTATCGCATCGTTCTGCCCGAAGACGCCGGGGGCCATACCCTGGATGTGACAGACTGGATGTACCTGACCGAGAGCGGGGCGATCATGAACCGCTCGGAGATGCGCAAGTTCGGCCTGAAGGTGGCCGAGCTTGTCGCCACGATGCGCCCCGCCCCGCCGGAAAAGGCCGCGCATGTGCCCGGTGCAAACGGTCATGACCGCACCGCCGACCCGAGGGCCCTGCAATGACCCATCTCATCAAACGACTGGCCTTCGCGTGCCTGCTGCTGACGGCGGCCTGTGCCTTCAAACCAAAAGTTCCGACCACTTTTCTGTCGGACCGCCAGCTGAACCTCGAAGAGTTCTTTGAGGGCCACACCGTGGCCTATGGGCAGTTCCAGGACGTTCTGGGCAACATCCCGCGCCGGTTCACGGTCGACATCAACGGGACATGGGACGGCCAGACGCTGACCCTGGTCGAGGATTTCGTCTATGATGACGGCGCCACGGAACAGCGCATCTGGACCCTGACCAAAACCGGCGAGGATACCTGGACCGGCACCGCGCCCGGCGTTCTGGGCACCGCGTCGGGAACCGAGCGCGGCGACACGTTCAACTGGAAATACCGCATCGACCTGCCGGTGAAGGACGGAACGATGCGCGTCGATTTCGACGACTGGATGTGGCTGCTGGACGACGACCGCCTGCTGAACCGCGCCTATGTCTCGCGCTTTGGCATACGGCTGGGCGAAGTCGTGCTGTTCTTCGAAAAGAAGTGAACGCACCGCGCCGCGTCCTGATCAATCTTTGGAAAAAGTGGTGAGCCGTGCAGGATTCGAACTTGCAACCCACTGATTAAGAGTCTTATTTCTCTTTTTTCGACAGCATTATGGGCAGTTCGATTGAGTGGCGTACTCCCCTGCAAAATCGGAGTATTCACGCGCTGTGGTTGCTACAAGGCTCTCCCCAACTCCCCGCATTTTGCTTACCCGATGCTACCTAAGTCATCTGGATGCAATACGCCCAATGCCAGACTAACAAAATCAAGTGTCGATCGCATTTCAGCAACAAACCGGACGGTCGAAACGCAAGACACTTGGGCGATATGGGCCGACCTTGTCTTTGGGCGCCGCCCGCGAAATGGCACGCGCGCTTCTTGCTGACGTGGTGCGCGGCGGAGATCCTGTCGCGGATGCTCAAACGCTCAGGCATTCACCAACGGTGAACTCACTTGCGGAGCAAAACAGACCGAACATGCGGAGCCAACGAAACGTCCCGGTAGTGTTCGGAATGATCGGTCGATGCTGGACCGATACATTCTCCCCGAGCTTGGGGACTTTAAAGGCATCGAAGTGACGCGTCAGCATGGTCAAAAGCTTCACAATCAAATGCGTGATACGCCATATCAAGCCAATCGCACTCTGGCCCTCATGTCGAAAATGTTTGAACTGTCTGTGCGCTGGGGTCAGCGTTCTGACAATCCGGCGCGCGGTATAGAAAAGTTTCCCGAGAAAAAGCGGGATCGCTGGCTGTCAGACGATGAGCTGCAAAGGCTTTTGGTGGCTCTGTCAGAGCATCCAAATCAGGTTGCAGCCAACGCTATACGCGTGCAACTCCTGGCTGGCGCACGGATCGGCGAAGTGCTGAAGGCAAAATGGGAAGACTTCGATTTGGATCGCGCGGTCTGAACAAAGCCGTCGCACCACACAAAGCAAAAGCGACGAGAGCACCTGCCGATTTCGTCAGCAACCTGTGATTTGCTTGCGGCAATGAAAGCAGGGGCATCTCCTGAAAGTCGTTGGTTGTTTCCGAGACGCTCTCCGGACCAACCGTACAAGGATCTGAAGAAATTTTGGAGCTAGTTCACCACATCTGCAGGTCTTCAAGACTACCGTATCCACGACAATCGGCATACACATGCGTCGCATCTGGTTTCCAGCGGTCTGAGTCTGCCTATAGTCGGTCGGTTACTTGGACACACGAACCCGTCCACCACGCAACGCCATGCGCACCTCGCAGATGACCCATTGCGGCAGGCAGCGGATGTTATGGATAAGAAGATCGGCGGTCGTAGTTCCTGAAACCTGAGAGCTTTCCTCTGCTCAAGACTCGCGAGCGACAATTAGACTGCAGCTGCCGACACAGTGTCGATGTTCGGGGCGGAAGGGAATGGACGGAGATCTAAGATGTCCAAATCTCTACTTCCCGTTGTCACAACGCGTGGTCCGCCCTGGAACAAAGGCAGACTATGTGGACAAAAGCGACCATTGCAGCCAAAGCAAGTTTGGGCCATTCGCGCTCGGCTCGAACTTGCAAACAAGCTGAGAGACCTGACATTGTTCAATCTTGCCATCGATAGCAAGTTGCGCGGGTGCGATCTCGTCCGCCTGAGGGTTAACGATCTTGCCGTTGGCAACACTGTTCGCGATCGGGTTTCCGTTGTTCAAAGCAAAACTGCAAAGTCGGCGCAATTTGAAGTGACGGAGAATACACGTGAAGTCGTGTCGCAATGGGTCTCTTCTCAATACATGCATGGACAACGGTATCTATTTCCGAGTCGTATGCATGCTTTACCGCATCTTTCGACCCGGCAATACGCTAGGCTTGTTCGGGAATGGGTGTCAGCGATTGGTCTCGATCCGTCCAGCTACGGCACGCATTCGCTTAGGTGCACCAAAGCGGCTTTGATATACAGAAAGACCGGGAACCTAGGTGCCGTTCAACTTCTGCTCGGTCACAGCGAAGTGGACAGTACGGCGCGTTACCTTGGTGTCGAGCTTGAAGACGCACTGAGTATTGCCGAACGTATCGATCTTTAACGAAATAGGCGGGCGGGATCTCCCGCTCGCTGCTCCCAAGCAGACATTCGAATTCTCCGGTTCATCTTCCGCTCAGAGCCCAGAGCACCGATTGCTGCACGCCGTTCGAATGGCAACAAACGGAGAAATTTAGGCGATCAGTGAGTGCGCGTCACACATGTCCTCCGCCCTTATTGATGACAGGAATTGTACCTAGAGAGTTCAAAGTCGGTGACTTGAAGCTTGCAAACACGTCATTGGTTTCCCAGCTTTTTGATGGCGCTATCTACTCGTGTTGATATCGCCATCGCATCCGCCTCATTGCTGAAAAGCATCAAGAGTAGGTTTTCATGTTTAGCGCCAGGCCAGGATGTTACCAGGTTCGCGGCATAGGCTTCGGCGGCGCTTTCGTTGCCAAGGGCTTCGTGGGCGGCAATTCGAATAGCTGTGATCAAAGCACTGGTGCGGCCCTCGACCTCCACGGCAGCTTCAATTGCCGTTATCACCTCCGGATAGTCACCAACCTGAAAAAAAGCACCTGCCAGAATGAAGGGGTGATAACGGTTCGAAGCATTCGGCTGACCCGACCCGGGAACAGACGATAGCACAAGCTCTTCCCCTTGGCCGTCAAACACCATCATCATCCCAAAAAAATTCTGAAGGAAGTCCTCCTCCGGTGCCATTGCAATGGCCGCGCGCGCGCGATCAATTGCGGTTTTGCGCTGCCCATCGACAAATCGTGTCCACGCATCTGCCATTTGGGCGAATGCGTCCGCTGGGTCGATCCGGAGTGCCGCTGCCGCTGCTTTCTTGGCACGCAAAAGCCGGGAGTTGCGCACGTCACCCTGAGGCGTAACAAAAGCGAGATAAGCCTGTGCAAAAGCGTCGCAGCTGTGCCCCGTAGACAGCTCTGGCGAAAGCTCAATGGCGCGCTGACAGAGGATTTCAGCAGCCTCCAGCCTGGCTCCATCGATTGACGGGAAGATCAATTCGTGAGCTTCTTCCACGAATGTTCTGGCAAGCAGTGATGCAGACGACACCTGATTTACGGAACTTCTGACGATGCGTTCTTCGATAACTGCGTTCGACGTAGCTACCGCCTGCTCTGTCGACTGCAAATCACTTGATGCGCCTCTGCCATACCACCCCAATGCGAAAGCAAGACAGCCAGTCGCCAAGAGTGCGGTAAGTAATAGTGCCCGACTCCCTGGTCTGAAACGTTGGGTCTGAACTGTAGGTTCCGGATCCACATACTGCATAACCTCAAATGTCGGACAGTACCCCCCGGAGAGAACTTTGATCCTGACTGGATCTCTCTTGCCTTCATCGGAATAGTAAACGTCCAACCTGCGCCTCAGTCGGCCGGCGTCTACGCGCACAATTGCTTCTTGTTCAACTCCGTCTTCCGGACGGCGGCCATACACATCCGAAGCGATTAGTTTTGCTCTGATGTTTGCCCCGCGACCACTCAAGGTCTCTTCAACGATGTACCGGAGAAAAGACTTTAACCTGTTGGCATCTGCAAAGGTGGCGCTGTCGACTACGCACTGCAAAGCGGACTGGATTTGCAACTTTGTTGGTTCAGTGAGCGTTAGTTCTGTCACTTTTTTTCACCCGGCCGGAATGTCAGAATCCACCGATAATTGAGCCGTCTCTTACCGTAACACCACCGTAACATACGTAGCGGAGCAGCGCTGCCTGTGTTTTTTGGAGGCAGATTAGAATTCTGCACGCAAGGTTGCGCATTGACCGAAACGTTAGAAACAATTTTTCCTGACTGCATCGACCGCTTGCGTGCGCTTCGAAAAACGGACGTAGGATTTGACGAAATTTGCGCGCACTTCGAGATCATTTTGGGTGAGGTCAACAAGCGGTTCGGCGACTTGGATGACACAACCACAGACCTGATCATCAGCTTCGAAGATCTCCGAAGGGAAATTGAGAGGCTGCTTCGCACCATGTCCAATGAAGTGTCCAAAAGTACGTGAGTGCGTAAATCACGACATGCCGGGACACCTTCGGGAGTTTTCCCTTGGGGCCGCAAGCCCCGAACGGATCATGGCATCTTTATACAATGACAGGAGGGAATTATGACGAAACGAACTACAAACTCATCCCGGATGCGACCGATGGTCAGCGCTCTGGCGCTGACGTGCGGGGTGGTGACCACGGCAGCTGCACAGAGCGCCGACGTCGTTCATGGCGCAGAACACTATGTGCTGGAAGCTCAGCATGCTGAAAAATGGTCCATGGAAGATGCTGAGATTCAGGAAAAACTTGCTGCTCTCGAAGCCAAGTTCGGCGCGCCGCCAAACATCATCCACATCATGGTTGATGACACAGCAGTTGGTGAGATCGGAATACCGGAAATTCAGTCTATACGTGGATTCTCGACACCAAATATCAACGAACTCGCAGCTGAAGGCATCAACTTCATGCGGATGTATTCCGAGATCGCGTGTACACAAAGTCGATCCGCCGCCATGACAGGCCGCATGCCGACCAGAAACGGCATGTTCAACGTAGGCTTCCCATATGAGTATGGCGGTCTCGCGGCGGATGAAGTCACAATAGGCGAAGTGCTTAGCGAAGCCGGTTACGCAACTGCATTCTTTGGCAAGTGGCACCTTGGGGATGTCGAAGAAAGCTATGCCACAAACCAGGGTTTCGACGAGGCATTGTGGACACCGTACAACCAAGTACCAAGTATGTATCTTCCTGGGCCTGAAATTGCCGGGGCCATTGCACCGACGGCCTTTAGCCCCGAGCTATTCCCTGAAGATCCTTATGACATGGACAAGGGGTGGCGTCCCAAGGGGACTGTTTGGCACCTTGAGGGCACAAAAGGCGGAGAAGTCAGAGAGTTCCTTCCGCCGACGGACGTCGCGAATTGGTATGAAGCGATTTCCCAGGAAGAACAGCGAACCATGGCGTTTATCGAGAAAAACGCCGCCGCAAAACAACCCTTCTACGTATCTTTTTGGCCAAGCCTCACTGCATTTACACCCTACCCGGAAAAGAAAACCGTATCAGGCGGCCTTCTGCAAGAAGGGTTGGCACGCCTCGACCCATGGGTGGGCAATCTAATGGTTCGTTTGGAAGAGCTGGGTATCGCCGAAAATACGTTGCTGATTTTCATGGCGGACAACGGTCCGATGACGCACAACGGCCCTCCCGGCATGGTTGAGACGCTTTTTCGCGGGGGCAAAGGCGACTACCTTGAAGGTGGTGTCAGGGTTGCAGCCATGGCTCGGTGGCCAGGTATGATTGCACCGGGCCAATCCATTGGGGATATTGTTCACATCTCAGATCTGTTCACCACATTCGCCCGCCTTGGCGGGGCGATGGACAACATTCCAGCCGACCGCATCATCGACGGGGTCGATCAAACGTCGCTGTTTCTAAACGGTGACTCCTACAGTCGGCGTGATTATGTCCACATCTATACTGGGGAGATCTACGCGGCGGCTGTCAAAGGCCGGTTCAAGCGTCATTGGGTAGATGAAAAGCCGGGACTTAGCGGTCCATCTTTTTATGATCTCTACAATGACTCCAGGGAAGTACAGGGCCAAATGCTCCCTATGTTCCCAACCAAGGGCATGTTCAACGCTATGAGAGCGCGTCACGAGATCTGGATGGAAAAATACCCCAATATTGATGAAGCAACGGGCCTGCCTTTGACCGGAATTGTCAACGCTCGTCCGGAAACCATTGCGGCATCCAAACACCGGTTCACCAACGAGGAAGTTCCATTCAATGTTGAAGCCGTAATGGAACGTTCGAAGACCTTCCATGAATTCGAGACCGATTGGGGCGTCGATTAAGCAAAACTAAGGGTGTGCTGGATTGGTTAGGCTTATGTCTGGCACACCTTCTCGTTTCGTTGCGGTACCTTCACATAATTTGGGTAAGCCCGCACTGCCACCGTTGGACACCGATAACCCAGCCTTATGCCTGACGTAGGTCTCTCTAAGTCCAGGATGAACCCAATGTGATGGGCGCTGCGGCTGTTGCGGCCGATGCAAACATCTGATGCCGAATGTCAATGTCACGAGCGTGAGTGATGCTAACTCCAATGGCACATAGCAGACATTAATATTTTCCGAGAATTCGGCAGCTTCGTCCCGCATAACGGTCGTTCGTGGGGACTGAAACGAACGACCGCTTTGAGCCCGATTGATTGATGCCGCGTGGCTCCCCAATTACAGAAATGCGCTGAAATCTGACTTTACAAAGGTGCCGTTCAAGCTTTTGCTCGCCTAACCAGACCGGCCCAGATAGCCGGAGACCCCTCTTGGAAGTGCGGCGCTTTAGATTGTTGGCCTAGTTTGACAAAACTTAGGTACTGAGGATTGTTGGGCTACGTCAGCCAACGTTAGTGCTAGGGGAATAAGGGCAATACAAACTCCACCAAACCAGACGATATTGGTCGATTGACCTCATTGTCCGAGCAATAGCTACCAGACAAGCTTCAGCGCTGTTTTCGTTTAACCGAAATAATGCACCCAGAATGTTTTGGATGCCGTGCTGGTACATCCCGCGCCATAGCGTCCACGTTTCCTAGGTGCCGCAACGCTCCGCTGTTCAGCAATACACCACGCCCTGCATCGTAACGGCGCTGTCCAAATCCGCTGGCAACGCATTCCCAGTTTTCCTTGGCCGCTGCGTTGCGGAACCTGGGTAAGTCGTGCGGGTCATGCCGTCCAGGTGTTGCTGCAACATGATCGTGTTTCTTTGAATTGCTTTGGTGGGTCAAATGGTGGGTCACCTGTGTTGTGCCAGTTGGCTGGACAGTACCGGTCGTCGGCCTTGGCTTTGGGCGCATAACTGTCACGACGCCTTGTGGTTTTGGATGTCCTGGGACGGCCACGTGAGTTGCCGTAGGTTTTGGTGTCAACTGTGGAACTTGGCCAGGGACCGCTGTGGGAACCTGATTGGGAGTCGCGGTTGGAACGAGCGGTGGCACAGCAGTTTGACCGCTGGGTTGAGGCGGAACCTGACCAGGAACAGCGACTGGTATTTGGTTAGGTGTTGCTGTCGGCACCAGGGGCGGCACATTGGGTTGAGGCGGAACCTGGCCAGGGACAGCGACTGGTATTTGGTTAGGTGTTGCTGTCGGCACCAAGGGCGGCACATTGGGTTGAGGCGGAACCTGGCCAGGGACAGCTATCGGAACTTGATTGGGAGTCGCAGTCGGAACTTGCGGCGGCACAGCAGTCGGTCCGGTAGCCAACGGCGGAACCGGATTGGGAACGGCCGTCGGAACCCGGTTTGGTGTCGGGTTTGGCACCAATGGCGGAGCTAGTGTCGGCGCTACGATCGGCGTTGGAACCTGACCGGGAACCGCTATTGGCGTCGCGATAGGAACCCGACCGGGAATTGCGTTCGGTACCGCGCCCGGTGCAAGGACCGGCACTGTAACGGACGTGGGCGTTTGCGGCGTTCCTCGAGGTGGCAATTGATTTGCCACCGGCTGCGTTGGGCCGGTAATTTGATTGCCTGGCCCTTGCCCACCGGTCTGCCCGCATCCTTGGCCGGACTGGTGTAGGTTCCCTACGCCTCGGCACCAACCGTATTGGTTTCCGCGGGCAAAGACCTGCGTGGCGGCCAGTCCAGCAATCAAACAAGCTGCGGAAAGTAAAGCAATGCGGTTCCGTTTCATAACATCCTCACCAACTTGTTGTCAGAGCAAGATACGCGCCAGGATCGCCAGAGTCGGTCAAAGGACCGTCCCTCAAAGGAACACCGACATATCCGGACAAGAATAGGTTCTGCTTAAACTCAATGTCCAAACCCAGACCAGTCGATGCCAGTGTAGCACTTTCAACTTCAAAACTCGCAGGTTCATTGTTCGAGATGTAACCCACGTCGAAAAAGGCAAAGGGCGTCAAGCGATGTATGCTCTGGGACCTGGGGAAGTAGGAATGAGAGACTTCGAAAACCGCGGAGATCCCAGAATCACCGTCAACCTCGTCAAAACGATATCCGCGCAAAGCATAACGATCACCAAGGAAGTACTCCTCTACCGAGGGCAGCCGGTCGGTTGTGAACTGGCCCCAGATCTCAGTGCGCCACGCTGTGTTGGGCGACAAGCCCGTAAGCGGGCTTTCGTATCCAATGCCGCCCCGTAGATGCCAGAATGAGGAGTCGCCGTCGTCAAAATTCGCGTCCGTCGTATTATTGTTGCCAAACGATAAGGTTAATCCCGCCTCCAAAGTTTGCCCTTTTGAATAGTTTTGCCCATAGAGATACGTTAGGCCGACGACACCTGCGTCACTGGATAATGGCACGCCGCCACTGACTGAGTCCGCTTCGGAAAGGCGATAATCCAGCAGAAGATATCCATAACGGGCCACATCGCGGATCACGGGGTATCCCAACGCGACGGTGAAGTTCTCGCCATCAACATCTGTTCTTGCAAACTCCCCCGAGAGATCACGTTTTGCGTTTATGTTTCCGTAGAAAACCTCACCGTACAGACCATCGCTGTTCAGCGGCGTGCGATAGGTAACAGCGCCCCACAAAGAGTGTTCGTCGTCTTTGTCCCAATTGTAGTTGCCAGACCCCTCAAATCGCAGCAAATCCCCGACGGTCAGCGTCGAATAAAACTCTTGTACGACATAGAAGCTGAGCGCTTCTCCCAGCTCACGCGGAGGGTTGTCGAGTGTCGCACTACCGGCTTGTTTGCGCAGAGGTTCTCCCAGTACCCTCAACCGAGCGCCAGCCTGATCCGGGTAATCAAGTTCGGTCGACACGTCCAAGTCGGGTATGTCCTCGGCTAACATGACCGCCCGCTCAAATTGTTTGAGAGTTATCGGGTATGCGGTGGTGAGTGGGCGAAAGATCTTTTCCAAGGTTTGGAACGTGCGCGTATCTACACCTTCAATTTCGATGGTTTGAATGCGCCCTTCATCCACAACTATTCTCTGCCCATCGGGTCCAGGCCAGGCCTCAGCCAAGAAATAACCGTCTTCTCGGTAGATTTGAGTGATCGTTGATGCGACCCCGTCCGCCGTGATGCGACCTGACCGATTGAAGGCCAATTGGCCGGCATAAGTTAGCAACTCATCCGCATCATATACCGTTACGCCGCTGACGGAGTGCCGGGATGCGATGTCCCAAGTTTGGGCAATGCCGTATTTTGGAACTGATACGACGGCTATAACAGTGCAAATGATCGCAAATACAACCGAGCTGAATACGCGCATTTTTCATAACCTTACGGAAATCGGGCATGTTCAAGCCCAATCTTATTACGACGTGCGCATGTGTGAACTTGACGCTATTCAAATTTGATCATGGTTGGTGCTTTCCGGATACACACCTGAAAGGTCACAATGCGCCTTCGTCGCCCGGGAACTCGATACCGGCTGTCGCGCCATCACTGTAGGCGATACAATTCCACGGAGCCCGATCCTCTCCGACACCAACTGTGACTTGTGTCCCAGCCTCGCTGAACGCGGATGAGAGCACGACGACTTGCGCGACGACGCCCAAATTCTGAGCGCATCTTTTTGAATGCGTAAGCTGTGAACTTGTCTATTTTATCACGATCAAGTGCTTGTTTCTGCCAGACGGTCTTGCCGTACCAACCGCCCGCATACTCTTCGACAATTTTGAAACTTCAAAGGTGTGCTGGGAGAGCGCCTGCTGGAAAGCAACACGCTGTGCGTCGGTAGAAAAGCGTCGATCCTCGCCGGTATGATTGGCGAGTTCCCGGCTAAGGCAGTAGTCCAGAGAGCGGTAAGTTAGCCGGGCAAAGAAATCTCGCGCGAGCCTCGCAAATTCATCTCCCGAGGCAAAACTCGCAAGTGTCCTACGGATTTCCTGCGGTGTCGGTTCAAACAGGGTTGGCAACCGGTCGCGCAGCTGAATGGACAGGGTTTCCCGCAGCGCAACCTTCGCCAATTTTCCTACATCGGAAGATCCTCGGAGATCGAAGCTGTTGCGATCAACGGCACGATCCAAACCGGCCAGCAAGCCGGTCACTGTAACTGAGTTCCGACGTCGCAATGCCCAAGTCAGCCAAAGCGTCTTCGAAGCCCGGAGCCCTTGCAAGCACAGGCAGCCTCACGAGGAGATCACTTACAAACTGAAACCTGGGGTCACGACTCGCCAGTGCGAAATCGCTCTCAGATGCATCCGCTGCGGCCTCGGCGATCTCTTCGACCGACGCATCGGTTGCGATCAAATCAACGACCTCGCGCCACTTCTTGGACCGAGGCAACGTGCCAAGCCTGATGTGTCCCATCAGCTCTTCCCTTGCCTGCAAAGGCATGCAACCCTCGGGCGAATGTAAAGGGAAATATGGGCTCAGTCGCTTACCCTGTGCTTACCTGAAAGGAGCGCCTGGCACGAGATCGCCTCGTGAGTCTTTGAAAAAGTGGTGAGCCGTGCAGGATTCGAACCTGCGACCCACTGATTAAAAGTCAGTTGCTCTACCAACTGAGCTAACGGCCCACTCTTTTCGTCGGATCGTTGCGATCCGTGGCGCTGTCTAAGGCATTTTCCCGACCGGGTACAAGCCCTTTTTCGCACCGCGTTCCGCCTGAAATCAATGTGTTCCCGGCGTCCCGATAGGCGGCCTAATTAGGGTTGAGGCGGCGGGGGGTCAACCCCTTTTTTCAGGAATCTTCGCGCCGGGCTGGATTCATGTCTGCGGCAAGGCTATATGCCCGCCATGCAACAACGATCCGACACCGGTTTGCCCTTCATGAAGATGCACGGGCTTGGCAATGACTTCGTCATTGTGGACGCGCGCGCGCATCCGGTGCAGATCACGCCGGCGCTGGCGCGCGGGATCGGACACCGGCAGTTCGGAGTCGGATTCGACCAGCTGGCCGTCATCGAAAACGGCGAATCGGATGCGCATCTGGTGTTCTACAATGCCGACGGGTCGATCTCGGCCACCTGCGGCAACGCCACCCGCTGCATCGCCTGGTTCCTGATGCAGGAAAGCGGCAAATCCGAACTGACGCTGACCACCAGCCACGGCACGCTGCAGGCGCGGGACGCGGGCGACGGGCTGACCTCGGTCAACATGGGGCACCCGCAGCTGGACTGGGCCGACATCCCCCTGGCCGAAGAGGTGGATACGCTGGAACTGCCGATCGAAGGTGGGCCGGTGGCCACCGGCATGGGCAACCCGCATTGCACCTTCTTCGTCGAGGATGCCGAGGCGATTCCGCTGGAGGAATTCGGCGCGCGCTATGAGTATCACCCGCTCTATCCGCAGCGCACCAATGTGCAAATCGCCCAGATCATCGGCCCGGATCACATCCGCATGCGGGTGTGGGAACGCGGCGTGGGCATCACGCTGGCCTCAGGCTCGTCGTCGTGTGCCACGGCCGTGGCGGCGGCGCGGCGTGGCCTGACCGGGCGCAAGGTGCAGATCGAGCTGGACGGCGGCACCATCTGGATCGACTGGCGCGAGGACGGCGTCTGGATGACCGGCCCCACCTGCCATGTCTTCTCGGGCACGCTGACGCCCGAATTTCTGGAGTCGCTGGGATGAACCCGCCGAAATTCACCACGCTGGGCTGCCGGCTTAACGCCTACGAGACCGAGGCGATGAAAGAGCTGTCGCAGCAGGCCGGGCTGACCGATGCGGTAATCGTGAACACCTGCGCCGTCACCGCCGAGGCCGTGCGCAAGGCCCGGCAGGAGATCCGCAAGCTGCGCCGCGAGAACCCGAATGCGCGCCTGATCGTGACCGGCTGCGCGGCCCAGACCGAACCGCAGACCTTTGCCACGATGGATGAGGTCGATGCGGTGATCGGCAATACCGAAAAGATGCGCCCCGAGACCTGGAAGAGCATGGCCGCCGATTTCATCGGCGAGACCGAAGCGGTTCAGGTCGACGACATCATGTCGGTCACCGAAACCGCGGGCCATCTGATCGACGGGTTCGGCACCCGATCGCGCGCCTATGTGCAGGTCCAGAACGGCTGTGACCATCGTTGCACCTTCTGCATCATCCCCTATGGCCGCGGCAACTCGCGCAGCGTCCCGGCGGGCGTGGTGGTGGACCAGATCAAGCGGCTGGTGGACCGGGGCTATAACGAGGTGGTGCTGACCGGGGTCGACCTGACCTCATGGGGCGCCGACCTGCCGGCAAGCCCCAAGCTGGGCGATCTGGTCATGCGCATCCTGAAACTGGTGCCGGACCTGCCGCGCCTGCGCATCAGCTCGATCGATTCGATCGAGGTGGACGAGAACCTGATGCAGGCCATCGCGACCGAGCCACGCCTGATGCCGCATCTGCACCTGTCGCTGCAGCATGGTGACGATCTGATCCTGAAACGGATGAAGCGCCGCCACCTGCGCGACGACGCCATCCGCTTCACCGAAGAGGCCCGCAAGCTGCGCCCCGAGATCACCTTTGGCGCCGACATCATCGCGGGCTTTCCGACGGAAACCGAGGCGCATTTCGAGAACTCGCTGAAACTGGTCACCGACTGCGACCTGACCTGGCTGCATGTCTTTCCCTATTCCAAGCGAGAAGGCACGCCGGCGGCGCGCATTCCGCAGCAGGTCAACGGCAAGGTCATAAAGGAACGTGCGGCCAGGCTACGTGAGGCGGGTGATACGCAGGTAGCCAGGCACCTGGCGGCCCAACTGGGCAAGACCCATCACATTCTGATGGAGAATTCTCTCATGGGCCGGACCGAGCAGTTCACCGAAGTGACATTTGCGAACGCGCAACCCGAAGGGCAGATCGTCACTGCCGCCATCACCGGGGTTCGCGATCAGCAACTGGTGGCCTGACGCCTCTCAGGCCGGCCCGTCAGTCGCCAGAAGCTCTTCCATGAAAACACTGATCAGTTGGGCCCGCCCGTCCACGCCGGCTTTTCCATAGATCGAAGCCGATTGCGCGCGAACGGTACCCACGGCGCGGCCTCGGATCCGGGCGATATTCTCATTGTCGACGCCCTTGAGGATCAACAGGCCCACTTCGCGCTCGGCGCTGGTCAGACCCCAGCGGGTAAAGAAAGTGTCGATCACGGCGCTCATTTCTCCCTGCGCCGCGCGCAGGCCTTGTTTTGTCTGGTCCATTCGCGCCAGCAACCTGCGCAGCTCAAGCATGAAGAACAGGACGCCAAGGCAAAGGACGGTCGCGACCAGGGATTCCAAAACGAGATGCGCCAGAGGCTCGCTGCCATCGAGGTCCAGAATGGCATCGCCCATGTAGAATGCGGCACATAGACCCTGAACCACGATCATCGCCGCCATCAGAACGGCCCGGCGTGCATCCGCATCGCCGGACCGCAGGTTTTCGGTGATCCATTTGATCATTTGGTCGACCAGCCATCAGGAGTATTCTTGTCCCCTGATACCATGGCTTTGACCAGAGCGACACCGGTTCGACGTTGGTCCAAAAGCACGCCAAGCACGTGCAGAACAACGCTTAGAATCAGCCAGTTGAACGCCAGCTCGTGCGCATCCTCGACCCAACCCACCCCGAAGAAGGCCGTGGTACCCATCATGATGCCTGTGGCGCAGATGACGCCCAACGTCATCCAGATGTTGTAGACCATCAGCGCGCCCAGTGGATTGTGCGACAGGTGAACCAACCGGTCGCCCCGTACGATCTCACGCACATGGCGGACCGCGGCATTTGGGCTGAACGGGAATGCCGAGAACCTGGCCGGTGCCGGCCCAAGGACGCCCCAGGTCAGGCGCACCAGAACCAGCCCAAGAACGGCATATCCGACATATTCATGCAGCAGCCCCTCGGGGTCGGTCACAGCGACGTTGAGCAGAATGCCCAGAACCACCGACCAGTGGATCAGGCGGACCAAAGGGTCCCAGACCCGGATGGTGCGGGCGCCCTCGCGCCCGCCCTGGTGCTGGATGGACTCAGACATTTCCGGTCACTTGTCCTCGATCTTTTGGATCTTGCCGGACGCGGGATCCACATAGACCTCGGCCATATGTCCGTCTTTCACGACATAGGCCTCGATTTCACCGTCCTCCATTTCGATCTTGCGCACGTCATAGCCAAGCTCGGTCAGAGCGGTGCGCACCTCGGCCTCGGTCTTGCCCAGTTCCGTATCCGGCGCCAGATCCAGAGCCAGAACGGGAGTGGCCACAAGCAACGCGGCTGCAAGTATGGGTAGTTTCATGTCGGGTCTCCTCGATTTCGATCCTGCGTCAGACCACCTGACGCTGTCGAAAACCTGAGCAGCCCGGCCCCGCCGACGCCATGCGCATTCCGCTTAAATGCTGTGAATAAGCCCGCGCTGATGCCCAGTTCGGCGAGTTTCCGACCGTACAAAGAAAAAACCCCGCGCCGTGCGCGGGGTTGTCTTGCTATTGCAGGTGACCTTTAGGTCAGACCGACTTTTTGCCTTTGACCGGCGCCCACAGACGCTTGTTCACCAGGTAGAGAAGCACCGACATGATGGTCAGGAACAGTACCCCGACAAAGCCCGAGGCCTTGCGATCCATCATTTTCGGTTCGGCGGCCCACATCAGGAACGCAGCGACGTCCTGGGACATGGCCTCGACGGTGTTTTCGTGTCCGTCGGCAAACTCGACCTGTTCGTCAGACAACGGCGGACCCATCGAGATCCAGCCGCCCGGGAAAGCGGTGTTTTCGTACAGGATCGTGCCGGCCTCTTCTTTTTCCTTGCCGGTATAGCCGTCCAGCAACGAGGCGATGTATTCAGCGCCACCCATGCCTTTGACCAGCTGGTTGATCCCCAGACCGTAGGGGCCGTGGAAGCCTGCACGCGCCTTGGCCATCAGGCTCAGGTCAGGTGCGCCCACGGCATCGTTGGCCGGGAAGTGATCGGTCGGCGCGGCCGGACGGAAATCGTCCAGCTCGGGATCGAACACCTCGAACGTGCCGGCGGCATAAGCGATGACTTCTTCTTCCGAGTAGCCCAGCGCCGTGAGGTCGCGCAGCGGAACGTATTTCAGACCGTGGCAGGCCGCGCAAACCTCGGTATAGATCTGCAGGCCGCGCTGAAGCTGGCTCTGATCGTAAGCGCCAAAGGGCCCTTCGAACGAGAAGTCGAAGTCCTCGATATGCTGCTCGCCGCCCCCCGCTGCGGATACCGCAGCAGGAGCAAGGGCGATGGCAAACGCGGCACCGATTGCAAGTTTCTTGAACATGGTTTCCGGTCCCTCTTCTTACTCGGCCGGCGTGGCGTCGGCGTCAGCCTTACCATAATGCGCGTTGAAGTCTTCTTCGATGGTTTCCGGCTGGGCATCGGGCTTTTCGATGACACCCAGGATCGGCAGGATCACGAAGAAATAGGCGAACCAGTAGGCGGACGCGATCAGCGAGAAGGTCGCATAGGGTTCTTCCGCCGGCATCGCACCCAGCCACATCAGGGCAAAGAAGTCGATGACCAGAAGGTAGAACCACCATTTGAACATCGGGCGGTACTTGCCCGAACGCACGGTCGAAGTGTCCAGCCACGGCGCCAGCGCCATCGCCAGGATTGCACCGAACATCGCCAGAACACCAAAGAACTTGGCGTCGATGATGCCACCGGTGATGAAGCTGGCGAACTGCACGACCCAGACTTCGCTGGTGAAGGCACGCAGGATCGCGTAGAACGGCAGGAAGTACCATTCGGGCACGATGTGCGCGGGCGTGACCAGCGGGTTGGCTTCGATGTAGTTGTCCGGGTGGCCCAGGTAGTTCGGCATGAAGCCGACGATTGCCCAGAACACGACCAGGATGACGGCCAGCGCGAACAGGTCCTTGATCACGAAATAGGGCCAGAACGGCAGCGTGTCTTTCTCGGCCTCGGCTTTCGACGTGCGGCGAACTTCAACACCCGTGGGGTTGTTGTTGCCGGTGGTGTGGAAGGCCCAGATATGCACGATGACCAGCCCTGCGATGATGAAGGGCAGCAGATAGTGCAGCGAGAAGAAGCGGTTCAGCGTCGCGTTGTCGACGGCCGGTCCGCCCAGCAGCCAGGTCTGGATCGCTTCGCCCACGAAGGGGATCGCGCCGAACAGGCCGGTGATCACGGTGGCGCCCCAGAAGGACATCTGACCCCAAGGCAGAACATAGCCCATGAAGGCGGTGCCCATCATCATCAGGTAGATCAGCATGCCGATGATCCAGGTCACTTCGCGCGGCGCCTTGTACGATCCGTAGAACAGGCCGCGGAAGATGTGGATATAGACCGCCACGAAGAACAGCGACGCGCCGTTCATGTGCAGGTACCGCAGCATGTAGCCGCCGTTTACGTTGCGCATGATGTGCTCGACGCTGGCAAAGGCCAGATCGACATGCGGGGTATAGTGCATCACCAGAACGATGCCGGTGACGATTTGCAACGCCAGGCAGAAGGTCAGGACGATGCCCCAGATCCACATCCAGTTCAGGTTCTTCGGGGTGGGGATCATCAAAGTGTCGTATAGAAGACCGACGATGGGCAGACGGCTGTTCAGCCACTTCTCGCCGTTGGTCTTCGGTTCATAGTGATCGTGCGGGATACCGGACATGAGCGCGCCTCCTTAACCCAGCTTGATGGTGGTTTCGTCGAGGAACTCGGCGACCGGGATATGCAGGTTTTCCGGAGCGGGACCTTTGCGGATACGGCCCGCCGTGTCGTAGTGCGATCCGTGGCACGGGCAGAACCACCCGTGGAAATCACCAGCGCCGTCGCCCAAAGGAACACAGCCCAGATGGGTGCAGACGCCCATCATCACCAGCCATTCGCCAGCTTCGTCCAGCGTCCGGTTTTCGTCGGTCGCGGGCAGGTTCGGCTTGTTTTCGTTCCGGTCGTTCTGATCCGGCAGATCCTCTAGCGGCACTTCGCGGCCCCAGTTGATCTCTTCTTCGGTACGGCGACGAATGAAGACGGGCTTGCCCAGCCACTTGACCGTGATCTGGGTGCCGATCTCGACGCCGCTGACATCCACGCGGATCGAGGACAGCGCCTGAACGTCTGCCGAGGGGTTCATTTGGTTGACCAGGGGCCACACGGCGGCTCCCGTTGCAACGACACCTGCGCCGCCGGCGGCGTAGTAGAGGAAATCTCTGCGGGTGCCTTCGTGGTCTTCTGCGTGGGACACGAGGTTTTCTCCGATTCCAGCGCCCGGCTACGGGCAAACATGCATCAGCACCGCATCAAAGCGGCGTCTCATCGCGGGTATCTAGCTGGCGGAAATCGGTTCGTCCAGCGGTCATAGGCGCGCACTACGCCGCATCTGGGCATTCATGTCACAATGAAGGGGTCATTTTTCAAGAACTTCCTCGGGTGTTGCGAAAAACGCCGTTCGAAGGCGCGAATCACTTCGCAGGTGATTCTCTGACCCTTCGCCCCCGGCCCGGTCGGGCATCTGTTCACTCGGGTGCCCGGCGCGTGGCACACACGACAGCAACCGGACCGCGCGGTTCCGGGTCATTTTTTTTCATGTAAACATCTATTTTGAAATCATTTTTTAGATTTCTTTGTGGTGAATTTCCCGGTTGCGACCCCGGGGTTTTTCACGCAAAGGCGGCGGGCGCGCGACCGATCTGAATGAGGACCCAAATGACTTTGTCAAAAAACGCCATTCTGCTGCTCGCGTTCACCGCCGCACACCAGGCCGCTGCCGAAGGCGACGCCGCGCGCGGTGAGAAACTCTACAACCGCTGCTCGTCCTGTCACGCCATCATCAAGGATGGCGAGGTTCTGATCAAAGGCGGCATCACCGGCCCGAATCTCTATGGCGTGGTCGGCAGGACCGCAGGAACCGAAAACGATTATCTGAACGGCAGTGAACGGCTGCCCATCGGGATGTTCACCGATGACATGATCCGCGCCGGTGAAAACGGTCTGGTCTGGACGCAGGAGAACATCGCCGCCTATGCCCGCGACCCGATCGGGTTCATCCAGGACTTCCTCAACGACGACACTGCCCGCCCGAACATGAGCGTCAAGCTGAAGAAAGGTGCCGAGGATATCGCCGCCTATCTGGCCACGTTCACCGACTGAACCCAACCCGGCGCCGGTCAACTGTCCCGCATCAAAGCAGCCAGTTGACCAAGCACGTTGCCGATCCCGGACTGCTCGACATTCTCGGCCGCGGCCAGCCGCGCCGCCTCAGGCTTGTTCTGGTTCAGTTTCCAGGTGCCGTCGATCTGGGTGATCTGCATGCGGCAGGGCACGATCATCCGCATCATGCGCTCCAGCGCCGCCGGGTCCATCTTGTCGGCGCGCCAGGGCGGTTTGGGCTGCAGCCGCTGCTCAAAAAAGGCCGATTGCCGATCCAGAAGATCGCGCAGCCGGTCCTGGGGCTGCAATTCCAGTCGGCCGGTCAGGTGGACCGCCACATAGTTCCATGTGGGCACCTGATCCGCGACGCCATACCAATCGGGCGAGACATAACCGTCGGGCCCCTGAACCGCGATCCGCGCTTCCTTCGGGTTGGCCAGCGCCCGCACGATCGGATTCGACCGCACCAGATGCAGTTCGGCCACCGCGCCATCCTCGGACAGCAGAAAGGGCACATGGCTGATCAATGGCGGGCCGTCGACCGACAGCGCCAGTACGCCGAACCCCCGGCTGCGGGCAAACTCCACATGGCGCGCGCGGTCCTCGGCGCGAAAGGCTGGGTTGGGGTGCATGGCCGTCCTCCTTCAGACAGGTCTTGCAGATCGCGCGCACGCTTGGCAAGGTCGCGCCGTTCTCAGGGCGGGGCGGAATTCCCCACCGGCGGTATGCGGGCACAGGCCCGCCAGCCCGCGAGCGGCTCTGCCATCCAACCGGCAGAGTGTCAGCAGATCTGGTGAGAAGCCAGAGCCGACGGTTACAGTCCGGATGAAAGAGAACGAGCAGCGCGCCCCGCCAAGGGCGCGTCTGTCCGTGATCGCCTTGGGTGACGTGTCATGCCGCGCTGGCAGCGAAACCGTTTGCCCCCGCCAGCAGGCCACCAAGCTGAAAGGAGATCACGATGACACACACCCGCTATGCTTTCGTCAAAGCCAACTGGCATGCCGATATCGTCGACCGCGCGCTGGACGGTTTTCTGGAGCTGATCCCCGCCGATCAGGTCGATGTGTTTGACGTGCCGGGCGCGTTCGAAATGCCCCTGCTGGCCCGCGACCTGGCCCAGACGGGCCGCTATGCCGCCGTAGCCTGCGCGGCCTTTGTCGTCGATGGCGGCATCTACCGGCACGATTTCGTGGCGCAGGCCGTCGTTGATGGGCTGATGCGCGCGGGGCTCGAGACCGGCGTACCGGTCCTGTCGGTGTCGCTGACGCCGCACCAGTACCAGGAAACCGACCATCACACCGCCATCTACCGCGCGCATTTCGTGGAAAAGGGGCGCGAGGCGGCCCGGGCGGCGCTGAAAATCGTCGAAACCCGCGCCTCACTGACGCGTGCGGCCTAGGCACACCGGGTTGGGGCAGTGATGCCCCAACCGCAAATCCGCTTGAGGCGGCAGGCTCTCGCCGTTAATCACAACCCTCAAAGGAGCACGCCCCATGTCGATGAACAGCTTTGGACATCTTTTCCGCGTCACCACCTGGGGTGAAAGCCACGGCCCTGCGCTGGGCGCCACGGTGGATGGGTGCCCGCCCGGCGTCCCGATCGACGAAGGCATGATCCAGCACTGGCTGGACAAGCGCAAACCGGGCCAGAACAAGTTCACCACCCAGCGCCGCGAGCCCGATCAGGTGAAAATCCTGTCGGGCGTGTTCGAGGGCCAGACAACCGGCACCCCGGTCCAGCTTATGATCGAGAACACCGATCAACGCTCGAAGGATTACGGGGACATCATAGACAAGTTCCGCCCCGGCCATGCCGACATCACCTATTGGCAGAAATACGGCATCCGAGACTATCGCGGCGGCGGGCGCAGCTCGGCCCGCGAAACGGCGGCGCGGGTGGCCGCGGGCGGGCTGGCGCGCGAGGCGATCAAGCAGATCGCGCCCAATGTCCAGATCACCGGCTACATGACCCAGATCGGCCCGCACCGGATCGACCGCGCCAACTTTGATTGGGCGCAGATCGAACAGAACCCGTTCTGGACCCCGGATGCACAAGCCGCCGAGGACTGGGCGACCTATCTGGACGATCTGCGCAAATCCGGCAATTCGGTCGGCGCGGTGGTCGAAGTGGTGGCGCGTGGCGTCCCCGCGGGCCTGGGCGCGCCGGTCTATGGCAAGCTCGACACCGATCTGGCCGCGGCGATGATGTCGATCAACGCGGTCAAAGGTGTCGAAATCGGCGAAGGCATGGCGGCCGCCGAACTGACCGGCGAGGCCAATGCCGACGAGATCTTCATGGGTCAGGACGGCCCGCAATACAGCTCGAACCACGCGGGCGGCATCCTGGGCGGCATCTCGACCGGGCAGGACATCGTGGTACGTTTCGCGGTCAAGCCCACCTCGTCGATCCTGACCACGCGCAAGACCATCACCAAATCGGGTGAAGAGACCGAGATCATCACCAAGGGCCGCCACGACCCCTGCGTTGGCATCCGCGCCGTTCCGGTGGGTGAGGCGATGATGGCCTGCGTGATCCTGGACCACCTTCTGCTGCATCGCGGCCAGATCGGTGAGAACCGTGGACGGATTGGCTGAGATGCGCGACCGCCTGCGCGCGGTCGTCGCGCAGCGGATGATCACCGACCCGGCCCACGACCTGGCCCATCTGGACCGTGTCTGGGTCAATGCCCGCGCCATCGCCGATGCGCAGACCGACAGGACCGTGCTGCTGGCGGCCTGCTATCTGCACGATCTGGTCAACCTGCCCAAGAACGATCCCGACCGACACCTGGCCTCGCGCCAGTCGGCTGCGGAATCCGAGCCTGTTCTGCGGGAATTGGGCCTGAGCGAGGCCCAGATCGACGCCACCCGCCACGCGATCGAGGCGCACAGTTTTTCCGCCAACATCCCGCCCGAGACGCCCGAGGCGCGAATCCTGCGCGATGCCGACCGGCTGGATGCGCTGGGCGCCATCGGGATCGCGCGGAATTTCTCGGTGTCCGGCGCTTTGGGGCGGACGCTGTATGATCCGGCCGATCCGTTCGCATCGCACCGGCCGCTGGACGATCTGCACTATTCGATCGACCACTGGAAGGTGAAGCTGCTGGCCCTGCCCGACGACATGCTGACCGAGGCCGGACGGCAGATTGCGCTGCAACGGGTCCGGCGCATGATCCGGTTTCTGACCGAATTCGCCGAAGAGATCGGCAGTCCCCTGCCCGACAGCTGGACTCGCCCCAATCCGACCCGTTGATCTTTCCCGCGCAAGGGGGCAGGGTCGCGCCGATGGCCCAATCCCTGACCTCTCATCGCCCAGTGCTGGCCGTGACGCTGAAACTCAGCGCCCTGTTCCTGTTCACGGCGATGTCGGCGCTGGTCAAGGCGCTGTCGGCCGATTTCCCGCCGGGCCAGATGGTGTTTTTCCGTTCGCTTTTCGCGGTGCCGGTGATCGTGGCCTGGCTGATCTCGCGCGGGGAACTGGCGCAGGGCTTTGTCGTCAGGAAACCCATGGGACATTTCTGGCGCGGGGTGCTGGGCACCACCGCCATGGGCCTGACCTTCACCGGGCTCAGCCTGCTGCCCCTGCCCGAGGTTACGGCCATTGGCTATGCCACCCCGATCTTCACCCTGATCCTGGCGGCGCTGCTGCTGGGCGAGCGCATCCGCCTGATCCGCATCGGCGCGGTGGCGATCGGGCTTTTGGGCGTGCTGATCATGATCTGGCCGCGGCTGGGCTCGGCCGATCTGGGCACCGGCGCCACGATCGGCGCGCTGTGCGTGCTGGGCGCGACCGTGGCCCGCGGCTTCGTGCAGATCCACATCCGGCAACTGGTGCAGGTCGATCACCCCGCCGCGATCGTCTTCTATTTTTCGATGACCGCCACGCTGCTGTCGGCGCTGACCGTGTTCTGGGGCTGGACCGTGCCCACCCTGAACCAGCTGCTGATCCTGATCACGATGGGCCTGATCGGCGGCGTCGCGCAGATTCTGGTGACCTCGTCCTACCGGTTCGGGCAGGCCTCGATGCTGGCGCCCTATGATTATACGTCGATGCTGTTTGCGATCTTCATCGGCTATGTCTGGTTTGACGAGCTGCCGACCCTGGCGATCCTGCTGGGGGCGGCGCTGGTGATCGCCGGCAATGCGGTGGTGATCTGGCGCGAACACCAGCTGGGTCTGGAGCGCGGCAAAGCGCGGTCACTGACCGATCACAAACCCTGACTTTACCTTTCGCGCCCATCGCCTAGGTTGGCGCGGACAATCAACGAGGTTTTGCCATGAGCGACGCACAGGACCACAAACAGAAGATGCAACAGGTGCAGGCCCAGCACCGCAAGAAAGTGTCCGAGGCCGTGGATCCCGGCCGGGGGCTGGTGTTGATCAACACCGGCAAGGGCAAGGGCAAATCCTCGGCCGCCTTCGGCGTGGTGATCCGCGCATTGGGCTGGGGCCAGAAAGTCGCCGTGGTGCAGTTCATCAAGGGCAAATGGAAGACCGGCGAGCGGCGGTTCTTCGAAGAACGCGATCTGGTCACCTGGCACACGATGGGCGAAGGCTTCACCTGGGACACCCAGGACCGCGACCGTGACATTGCCGCCGCCACCGCTGCCTTCGACAAGGCGCGCGATTTGATGGCCAGCGGTGATTATGACCTTGTGGTGCTGGACGAGATCAACATCGCCCTGCGCTATGAATACCTGTCGGTGGACGCCGTGATCGAGGGGCTGAAGTCGCGGTCAGACCGGACCAGCGTGTTCCTGACCGGGCGCGACGCGCCGCAGGCGCTGCGCGAATATGCGGATCTGGTCACCGAAATGACCGAGGAGAAGCACCCGTTCCAGGCCGGCATCAAGGCCCAGCGCGGCGTCGATTTTTGATCGGTCAACGCGGGACGGCACCACTTGCCGGTGCCGCCGGCGTGCTCTGCGGGACAGTGGCGCTCCGGGCGTCCGCAACCCCGGCCGCCCGATCACAGCGTCCGTCCTGGCATTTGCAGTCCAGGTAGGCCACCAGGTCGCCATCGGCGCAACACCCGCTGCCAAGGGGCAGGTCTGAACTGGACAGAAGTTCGAGTATCGAGTCGCGCATCGCGTGGCCTCTCCGAAATCGTTTCCGAGACGGTGGCGCGCCCTCGCAGATGTTCGGCTTGGCGCGCAGGCCGTCTCGGAATCAAAGGCTTGATACCGGGTTATCTGGCGCTGGCCTATAACTGACAATTTTTGTCGATCTTTTCAAGGCCAAAATTCGCCCCGGCCAGATGGCCGGAGCAAGGGGTCAGGCGGTGGCTGTCTGGTCGGGCGCGCTGAGCGAGATCACGGCCACCACGGCGGCGCCATTCAGCCAGTAGTAGACCGCATCCAGACCGGTGAAGCCGAACAGGCTGGGCGCGAACAGGAAGGTGAGCCCCACCAGCAGATCGACGGCCAGGTGAAACCTGTAGGGCAGCACGCGCCAGACACCCAGGTGATGATCCGTCAGCACCGTCAACACGAAAGCCGCCACGCCGGTGGCCACCGACAACCACAGCGCAATCGGGTTCGACGCGCCCAGCCCCAGGGCAAAAGGCAGCCCCATCAGGGCGAGTGCCACCGGGTAGTCCAGATAGGCATGAATGGTGCGGGTAACGAAACGCAGAGACATGATATTTCCTTTCCTTGATTGACGATGGATCAAGGATAGGCTCGCCAACTCGAACGCAGCAGCCCAGATCGTTTGGGATATCTTGCAGATCGTCCGTCGAATCGCCGGATCAGTGCATCGCCCTGTAGGCGGCCGGAGAAAGACCGATCTGCTTCTTGAACACCCGCGAAAACGCCGCCTCGGAGGCATAGCCGACCTGAGCCGCCGCGTCGGCCACGTTCCAGCGGCCTTCGATCAGCCCGTGGCAGGCGATCTGCATGCGCCAGTCGGTCAGGTATTGCATGGGCGTGGTGCCCATCCTCTGGGTGAACAACTGCGCGAAGGTCGTGCGCGACATGCCGGCTTCACGCGCCAGCGATGCCACGCTCCACTCGCGGGCCGGGTCGCGGTGAAAGGCGCCCAGCGCGCGTGATATACGTGGATCTGCGAAGCCCGACAGGGCCGCATCGGTGGGGCTTTGATGTTCCAGATAGGCGCGGATTGCCTGGGCGAACAGAACCTCGGACAGTTTCAGCGCGATCAGGTCACCGCCGATCCGGGCTCCCGCAACTTCGGATTCGATCATCCGCAGCGTGGCCTCGATCCAGGCCCCGGCGGATTCGCCGTAGTTCTCGATCAGGATATAGGGCGGCAGGCGATCGATCAGCATGTGCCCGGTGCCGCGCCGCCCGGCCGGACCGGCAAACGAGAAATGCCCGCAGATCAGTTGGGTGTCACGGTCCTGCTCGGCTCCGCCATAGACCAGCACACCATCACCCTTGTAGCCGGCCCGGTCCAGGACCTGCTCCAGCGGCAGGGCATCCACGGGCCGGACCTCGTTGCACAGCAGCGCATGTGCGGCCCCGTGCGGGATCAGGATCAAATCCCCCTGCCGCAACCGCAGGGTCTCGCCGGTGGTTGACACATGCACCTTCAGTTCTCCGCGCTGGACGAAGTGAAACCGGGCGACGTTTTCGAACGCAGGCACCTGCACGCCGAAAGGCGGCGTGAACGAGGTCCGGAAATACAGGGTACCCCGCAAAGACAGGCGCGTCAGGATATCGCTGAGCAGGTCCAACATGTGCCAAGGATACGGATTCGCACCCGACCGTCCAGCGCAGCGGACGATCTGCAACAAACCCCGGACGGGCGGCAAGGCCGGTCGGCCACCGCCCGCGCGGATGTCGGATCAGCTGCGGACCAGCTGTTCGTAATCGTTGGCGATCTCGCGGGTCAGGTCGCCGACCTCGAAGGTATACTCGCCGATCTGGCCCACCGGCGTGACCTCGGCCGCGGTACCGGTCAGCCAGCACTGTTCGAAATCGGCCATCTCCTCGGGCAGGATGTGGCGTTCGTGTACGGTGATGCCCTTGTCTTTCAGCATCTGGATCACCGTCTGCCGGGTGATGCCGTTCAGGAAGCAGTCGGCCAGCGGCGTATGCACTTCGCCATCCTTGACGAAGAATACGTTGGCACCGGTCGCCTCGGCCACATAGCCGCGGTAATCCATGAACAAGGCATCCGAACAGCCCTTGGCCTCGGCCTTGTGCTTGGAGATGGTGCAGATCATGTACAGCCCCGCCGCCTTGGCATGGACCGGGATCGTTTCCGGGCTGGGCCGCTTCCACTCGGCAATGTCCAGCTTGGCGCCCTGCATCTTGGCATCGCCGTAATAGGCGCCCCAGGGCCAGACCGCGATGGCCATGCGGACCGGGTTGCGCGCCGAGGCCACGCCCATGTCTTCGCCCGAGCCGCGCCAGACCAGCGCGCGCACATATGCGTCCTTGAGGCCGCTTTTCTCGAGCGTTTCGGCCTTGGCCGCCTCGATCTGATCGACCGTGTAAGGCATCGGCATGTCCAGCGCCTCGGCCGATTTGATCAACCGCTCGGAATGTTCCCGGCTTTTGAAAATCTTGCCGTTATAGGCGCGCTCGCCCTCGAAGACCGAGCTGGCATAGTGCATCGCATGGGTCAGGACGTGCACCTTGGCATCGCGCCAGGGCACAAATTCGCCATCCATCCAGATGACACCGTCACGATCGTCATATCCCGCCATCCGAAACCTCCTGACCCGGGCCACATTTCCGATTGTTGCGCCACTTAGGTCCGACTCGGACACAAAATTGCGCAAAAACTGCGATTCGATACCTGTCCGCCCTTGGAATGTCAATAACGCTGACTTAAAGTCGGGGCGTGTAACGAATGAGGCCCGATATGTCCGAGATCCGCCCCGCCCCGGTCTTTGGCGGAGAAAGCCTGTTGTTTCTGACAGATGAACAGCTTCGGCAGGGGATCGAGGCGATGTTCTTTGCCTATCGCGGCTTTACCGCCGATCCCGACCGCATCTTGAGCGAAATGGCCTATGGCCGCGCGCATCACCGGGCGATCCATTTCATCAACCGCGCGCCTGGCACCACGGTGAACAATCTGCTGGCGATCCTGGGGGTGACCAAGCAGTCGCTGAACCGGGTGCTGCGCACGCTGATCGATGACGGCCTGGTCGAGAGCCGGGTCGGCACCGTCGACAAGCGCGAACGCCATCTGTACCTGACCGAAAAGGGCAAGGCGCTCGAGTCGCAGCTGTCGGACGCCCAGCGCGCCCGTATGCGCGCGGCCTACAAGGATGCCGGCCCCGAGGCGGTTGCCGGGTTCCGCAAAGTTCTTGAAGCGATGATGGATGCTGATATGCGTCGAGCCTATGTGAAACTTCGGGATTCAACTTCATGAGCGATGTGGACGCCCACCTTCTGATCGTCGATGACGATGAACGCATCCGCGATCTGCTCAAGAAATTCTTGATGCGCAGCGGATTTCTGGTGACGGCGGCGCGTGATGCCGCCCATGCGCGACGGGTCCTGTCGGGGCTGGATTTCGACCTGATCGTGATGGATGTGATGATGCCGGGTGAGGATGGCGTCAGCCTGACCCGAGCCCTGCGCGAGACACACGACACGCCGATCCTTCTGCTGACCGCACGCGGCGAGACCGAGCACCGGATCGCCGGGTTGGAAGCCGGGGCCGACGATTACCTGGCCAAGCCGTTCGAGCCCAAGGAACTGCTGCTGCGGATCAACGCCATCCTGCGGCGGATGCCGGAAACCACGGCGCAGGATACCGCCGCCAAGATCCTGCATCTGGGGCCGATCCGCTATGACATTGAACGCGGCGAGATGTGGCAGGGCGAAGAGCCGGTGCGGCTGACCGCCACTGAAAGCCAGTTGATGAAGATCTTCTCGGCCCAGCCGGGCGAGCCGATCAGCCGGTCGAAGCTGGTCGAGGATCTGGGGCGCGACAAGGGGCAGGCGCAGGAACGCGCGGTGGACGTGCAGATCACGCGCTTGCGCCGCAAGATCGAGCAGGACCCCAAGCAGCCGCGCTATCTGCAGACGGTGCGGGGCGCGGGATATATGCTGGCGCCCGATTGATTTTGCCGCTGCGCGGCGTTTTCTTGCCTTCGGCGAGAATATTGTTGGCCAGATGAAGTGGGGGATTTTGATGAAGACCGTTGTTTTGACGCATGCCGACTGTCTGGGTCATGTCACCCCCGAGGGGCACCCCGAGCGGGTGGCCCGGCTGGAACATATCCTGCATGCGCTTGAGCCGCTGGACCTGCAGCGGGTGACCGCACCGCTGGCGGCGGACGATGATCTGCTGCGCATCCATCCCGAGAGTTTCATCCGCGAAATCCGTGCCAGCCGCCCGACCGAGGGGTTCCGCCAGATCGACGGGGATACGTTCATGTCGCCCGGCTCGGTCGATGCGGCCTATCGTGCGGCGGGGGCCGTGGTGCGGGCGGTGGACATGGTGCTGGGCGGTGAGGCGCCGAATGCGTTCTGCGCCATTCGGCCGCCGGGGCATCATGCCGAACGGGAAACCGCCATGGGGTTCTGCCTGTTCGGCAACGCTGCTCTGGCAGCGAAGCATGCGCTGGATCATCACGGGCTGGATCGGGTCGCGGTGGTGGATTTTGACGTGCATCACGGCAATGGCACGCAGGATCTGCTGTGGGACGAGACCCGGGCGCTGGTGATCACCAGCCAGCAGATGCCGCTGTGGCCGGGCTCGGGGCGACCGGATGAAACCGGTGCGCATGACACCATCGTGAACATCCCGTTGGCCCCCGGCACCGGCGGGGCCGAGATGCGCGCGGCCTACGAGGCGCAGGCCTTTCCGCGGCTGCGCGCGTTCAAGCCCGAGCTGATCATCATCTCGGCCGGGTTCGACGCCCATCAGGACGATCCGCTGGCCAATCTGAACTGGTCCACCGACGATTTCGCCTGGATCACCGCGCAGCTGTGCCGGATCGCCGATGAGCTGTGTGGGGGCCGTATCGTCTCGACTCTGGAAGGCGGGTATGATCTGAACGCACTGGCCAAGGCCACACGCGCCCATGTTGAAGAACTGATGAAGGCAGCCCGATGACCGAGACCCCCGTTGAACAGATGACATTCGAACAGGCGATGAAAGAGCTGGAGGCCGTGGTCGGCCAACTGGAGCGCGGAGACGTGGCGTTGGACCAGTCGATCGCCCTGTACGAGCGCGGCGCCAAGCTGAAGAAACGCTGCGAGGACGAGCTGAAGCGCGCCGAGGAGAAAGTGGCTGCCATCACGCTGGATGCCGATGGTCAGCCCACCGGGACGACCCCTGTCGAAGGCCTGTAATGTTCTCCGAAAGGCTGGCGCAGGATGCTGCGCTGATCCAGGCGCAGTTCGATCTGATTCTGGGTGCTCTGGACGATGTCGATGTCACCCGCGCAATGGCCTATGCCACGCAGGGCGGCAAGCGGCTGCGCGGATTTCTGGTGCTGGAAAGCGCCCGGCTGCACGGGATGGACGAGACCTGCGCGATCTGGCCCGCGACCGGGATCGAGGCGCTGCACGCCTACAGCCTGGTGCATGACGATCTGCCCTGCATGGACGATGATGACCTGCGGCGCGGTCGTCCGACCGTGCACAAGCAATGGAACGAGGGCATTGCGGTTCTGGCTGGCGACGCTTTGCAGGCGCTGGCGTTCGAGCTGTGCGCCCGCCCCGAAGTGGGGCCGGCCGAGATCCGTGCCGACCTGACCCTGACGCTGGCGCAGGCGGCGGGCGCGCGGGGCATGGTTCTGGGTCAGGCGTTGGACATCGCTGCCGAAACTGCCGAACAGCCTTTGACCCTGCCGGAAATCACGCATCTTCAGGCTGGCAAGACCGGGGCGCTGATCGAATGGTCGGCGTGCGCCGGTGCTGTTCTGTCGGAGGCTGATCCGACCCCATTGCGCCAATATGCCCGTGCGCTGGGTCTTGCCTTTCAGATCGCCGACGACATCCTTGATGTGGAGGGTGACAGCGAAAAGGCGGGCAAACGATTGCAGAAGGACGCACAGGCGGGCAAGGCAACTTTCGTTTCGCTGCTGGGTCTGGATGCAGCGAAGGCGCGCGCTGCCGAGCTGGTCGAGCACGCCTGCGCCGCGTTGGACGCCTACGGACCGCGGGCCGAAACCTTGAAGGACGCCGCCCGCTTCGTTATTGCGCGTGAAAGCTGAACCGTAAGGGATGCCATGTCAGACCGTCCGAACACCCCGCTTCTGGACCTTGTGAACCGCCCGGCGGATCTCAAGCAGTTTTCGGACGCGCAGTTGCATCAGCTGGCGCACGAGCTGCGGGCCGAGACGATCTCGGCCGTTTCGGTGACCGGCGGGCATCTGGGCGCGGGGCTGGGCGTGGTCGAGCTGACCGTGGCCCTGCACGCGGTGTTCGACACGCCGCGCGACAAGATCATCTGGGATGTCGGCCACCAGTGCTATCCGCACAAGATCCTGACCGAGCGGCGCGACCGCATCCGCACCCTGCGCCAGAAGGGTGGCCTGAGCGGATTCACCAAGCGCGGTGAAAGCCCCTATGACCCGTTCGGCGCGGCGCACAGTTCGACCTCGATCAGCGCGGCATTGGGCTTTGCCGTGGCCCGCGACCTGGGCGGCGTCACGCCCGAGGGGCTGGGCGACGCGATCGCGGTGATCGGCGACGGGTCGATGTCGGCCGGCATGGCCTTCGAGGCGATGAACAACGCCGGCCACCTGAAAAAACGCCTAATCGTGATCCTGAACGACAACGAGATGAGCATCGCCCCGCCCGTGGGCGCGCTGTCGAACTATCTCTCGCGCATCTATGCCGAAGAGCCGTTTCACGATCTGAAAGCCGCCGCCAAGGGGGCGGTGTCGCTACTGCCCGAACCGTTCCGCGAAGGCGCCAAGCGCGCCAAGGAGATGCTCAAGGGCATGGCGGTGGGCGGCACTCTGTTCGAAGAGCTGGGATTCTCCTATGTCGGCCCGATCGACGGGCATGACCTAGACCAGCTGCTGCCGGTGCTTCGCACCGTCAAGGCGCGGGCGACCGGGCCGATTCTGATCCACGCGCTGACAAAAAAGGGCAAGGGCTATGCCCCGGCCGAGCAGGCCCGCGACAAGGGCCATGCCACCGCCAAGTTCGACGTGGTCACCGGCAAGCAGCAGAAGGCGCCGTCGAACGCACCGTCCTATACCTCGGTCTTCGGCAAGACCCTGGTGGACGAGGCCAGCCGCGACGATAAGATCGTGGCGGTGACCGCGGCGATGCCCGACGGCACCGGGCTGAACCTGTTCGCCGAACGCTACCCGTCGCGCTGTTTCGACGTAGCGATTGCCGAGCAGCACGGGGTCACATTCTCGGCCGCGCTGGCGGCGGGTGGGCTGAAACCGTTCTGCGCAATGTATTCCACGTTTTTGCAGCGCGGCTATGACCAGGTGGTGCACGACGTGGCAATCCAGCGCCTGCCGGTGCGCTTTGCCATCGACCGCGCGGGATTGGTGGGCGCCGATGGCGCGACCCATGCCGGGTCGTTCGACATCGCCTACCTGTCCAACCTGCCGGGCATGGTGGTGATGGCCGCCGCCGACGAGGCCGAGCTGGTGCACATGGTCGCCACAGCCGCCGCCCACGACGACGGCCCCATCGCGTTCCGCTATCCGCGGGGCGAAGGCGTGGGCGTCGATCTGCCCGAACGCGGGCAGGTTCTGGAAATCGGCAAGGGCCGCCTGATCCAGTCGGGGGCGCGGGTGGCGCTCCTGTCCTTTGGCACGCGCCTGGCCGAGGTGCAGAAGGCCGCCGAATCGCTGACCGCACGCGGCATCACGCCGACCATCGCCGACGCCAGGTTCGCCAAGCCGCTGGACCGCGACCTGATCCTGGACCTGGCCGCCAACCACGAAGCGCTGATCACCATCGAGGAAGGCGCCATCGGCGGGTTCGGCAGCCACGTGGCGCAGCTGCTGGCGGATGAGGGCGTGTTCGATCGCGGCCTGAAATACCGCTCGATGGTGCTGCCGGACATTTTCATCGACCAGGCCAGCCCCGCCGACATGTACGCGGTCGCGGGTATGAACGCCGAACAGATCGAAGCCAAGGTGCTTGCCGTTCTGGGCATCGCATCAATCGGAGAAAAGCGCGCCTGAATCCGACCGGATCGTCGGTTGCCCTCAGCCAGAGCGGCATTCGGGTCGAACGACGGGTGAACAAGGCCAGTCGCCCTCCAACAAAACCTCACATCGGGGTCAACAACCGGTCTTGCCTACGCCCGTGGGACGGTTTAAACGATCCTTCGCACCGCATACCGCGCCCCCACGGGCACGGGTGCGCGTCAAAAAATGGGCCGCTGTAGCTCAGCTGGTAGAGCACGTCATTCGTAATGATGGGGTCGGGGGTTCGAGTCCCTTCAGCGGCACCATAGCTTCTTGGAACAAACTTCTCTGGTTTGCCGCCAGTTTTCCCGTCTGTTGCTTCGGTTTCGCAATTTATCTGCCGTTCAACCTTTCCAGAAGTTTGGGTTGCTCATCCGCGTGGCGGCCCTAACTCGACGGAAATGACGCAGACAAACGAACGCTCCCCCAGCCGACTGATCCTGGTTCTCGGCGACCAACTGAGCCAAAGCTTAAGCGCCTTGAGTCAGGCGGAGAAGGCCCGCGACACGGTGTTGATGGCCGAAGTCGCGGACGAGGCGAGATATGTTCCGCATCACAAAAAGAAGATCGCGTTTGTCTTTTCGGCGATGCGTCATTTCGCAGATGAGCTCGGCGCGGCGGGGTGGCAGGTTCGTTATGTCAGGCTGGATGACCCTGACAATACCGGCTCCATCACAGGCGAGATCGCGCGGGCCATCGCGGATCTGTCTATTGCGAACGTTCAGGTGACCGAGCCCGGCGAATACCGGCTGAAAGCCGCCTTGCTTGAGTGGGCGGACCAAAGCCAAACCGATCTACATATGCTGGAAGATGACCGGTTTGTCGCCACGCATCAGGAGTTCCGCAATTGGGCGGACGGACGCAAGCAGTTGCGGATGGAATATTTCTATCGCGAGATGCGGCGCAAAACGGGGCTGTTGATGAACGGCGACCAACCCGAAGGCGGACGCTGGAACTTTGATGCGGAAAACCGCAAGCCCGCCACTGCCGATCTGTTCATGCCCCAACCGCCCCGATCCGAGCCGGATGACATCACCACCGAGGTTCTGAGCCTTGTCGAAACCCAGTTTGGCGGCAATTTCGGACAGCTGCGCCCGTTCTGGTTTGCGGTGACCCGCGCCGGCGCGCTCGAGGCGCTGGACCGTTTCGTGGAACACGCTCTGCCTCTGTTCGGGGACCATCAGGACGCAATGCTACAGGCAGAACCATTCCTCTATCACTCGGTCCTGTCGCATTACCTAAACGCGGGTCTGCTGGGGCCGATGGAGATCTGCCGGCAGGTCGAGCGTGCCTATTATGAAGGCCGCGCGCCTTTGAATGCGGTCGAGGGCTTTATCCGTCAGATCATCGGCTGGCGAGAATATGTTCGGGGCCTCTATTGGCTGAACATGCCCGGGTACACGGAGCGCAACCACTTCGGTGCAACCCGCCCGCTGCCGGATTTCTACTGGACGGCCAAAACGGAAATGGCCTGCATGGCGGCCGCAATCGGGCAGACGCGCGACCACGCCTATGCCCACCATATCCAGCGCCTGATGGTGACTGGCAATTTCGCGATGCTGGCCGGGGTCAATCCGCACGAAGTCCACGAGTGGTACCTGGCGGTTTACGCCGATGCGTATGAATGGGTCGAGGCCCCCAACGTGATCGGAATGAGCCAATTCGCCGATGGTGGATTGCTTGGATCAAAACCCTACGCAGCAAGCGGCAATTACATCAACAAGATGTCGGATCACTGTTCGCATTGCCGCTATGACGTGAAACGCAAGTTCGGTGCGAATGCCTGCCCATTCAATCCACTGTATTGGGATTTCCTCGCACGCAACGCCGACAAGCTGCGTGGCAATCCCAGATTGGGCCATGCCTACCGAACCTGGGACCGGATGGACCCCGAAAAACAGGCCCAATACCGCGACAGCGCGCGCGAGATACTCGACAGCCTCTAGCGTTGGCCGGTCGAAGATGATCGGGCTCGGCGGCAACGCTGCGAGCAGTGGCGGACCTCGTCCCAGACCTTGGCCCATTTTCGCCGCCAGGTGAAAGGACGCCCGCATGTGGCGCAGGTTTTCGTCGGAAGATCCGACTTTTTCCGCATCCGCATCTAGTCCCCCAGATCCAATGACAATTGCGCCGGGTTGCGGGTGACCCCACGGCTGTTTCCTTTCCGCAAGCGCCCCTTGCGGCTGCCATGCCGGGCCAAGACCTTCGCAGCCTCGTCCCGGAATCCTTCCCCGCGCCGCACCTCCCAGATCCGATCCCGGGCGAACCGGGCCGCCGCGACGTGATCGACGATGGGCATCGGGTAGCGTTTGCCCAGCACGGCACCTGCGTTCTCGGCCTTCCACGGCTCTTGCAGATGGCGATCCGGGATATCTGCCAGTTCCGGCAACCAACGGCGGGTAAAGGTCCCGGTCGGGTCCTGATCATGGCCCTGTTTCACCGGGTTGTAGATCCTCAGCGCGTTGATGCCCGTGGTGCCGGCCTGCATCTGCACCTGGCTCCAGTGGATGCCCGGTTCGTAATCGGTGAACAGGCGGGCGAGAACCTCACCGGGTGCGCGCCAGTCAAGCCACAGGTGATAGCTGGCCGTCGCCATCACCATCGCGCGCATTCGAAAGTTGAGCCACCCCGTTGCCCGTAAGTACCGCATGCATGCGTCAACAAATGGCAGGCCGGTCTCACCGTTGGCCCAGGCCTCCAGCCGATGCGAATCCGGGGCCGAGGGGCGGATCCCGTCATAGGCGCGATGCACGTTCTGGAACTCGATCCGGGGGTCATCCTCCAGTTTCTGGATAAAGTGGCAGTGCCAATGCAGCCGGCCTTCGAACGAGGACATCGCCCCCCGCCACTGTTTGTCGGAAGTGTGGCTCAGCGCTTTTTGCCGCGCCCATGTGGCCTGCATCACCTCGCGCATCGACAGCGTTCCCCATGCCAGATGCGGGGACAGGCGCGAACACGCATGTTCCCCCAGCTGAGGTGAGGACATCGCGCTGCGATAGGTCCGGCCGCGCGTGCTCAGGAATGTGGTCAACCGGTCCGACGCCGCGGTGTGGCCGCCCGACTGCCGCCGTGGACATGGGTCCGGGTGCAACCCCAATTCCGTGCTGGACGGGATCCCACCCGGGTCCATCGGGATGGGCCGCAGTATGGGTGCGGGCGTGATCGGTTCGCTCATGAAGCGATCCCACTCTTTGGCCCAGCCATCGCGCGAAGCCAGACGGCGGCGAACCCCGTGATTGCGCGGCTGGTGCCAGGGAATACCCTGGGTTCGGCACCAGGACGCCACGCGTTTGTCCCGCTGAAAGGTCCAGTCGTTTCCCGTTTCTTCATGCGACCACAGGGCCGTGAGGTCGAAACTTTGCGCAAGATCGTCCAGGACCGACAGCATCTCGCCCGTCCGTACGATCAGGGGCTGGCCCAGTTCCGCAAGCTGCCTGCGCAGCTCGACCAGGGTTTCGTGGATGAACGCCCATTGGCGAGCGGACATGTCGGGTTGACGCCAAAGATCGGGTTCAACCACGTAGAGCGGCACCAGCGCCCCCCGCTGTGCCGCCTGAGCCAGGGCACGATTGTCCTGCACCCTGAGATCCCGCTTGAACCAGACGATCTGCAAAACCGTTCTCCGAATCAAATCTGGGCAATAGCTAGTCTGGTCCGGCCAGCCCTCAACCGGGTGCAATACGCCCCGGCAGGGCCTGGACGCAAAAACCGCGCGGAACCGGTTCCGTCATGGCCCGGTGTGACCGAAGCCTGTCGGGAATGGGCGGGTCGGTTCACAAAGCGCTGTCTTGACGGGCGCTTTTTCGGTTGCAATGATCAAAACATGGGCGCTTTGAAAACTATTTTCGTTTCAGCACTATGCACTTTCTCATCTATCGGATTGCTTCATGCTGAAACCGACATGGTCAAATCGTTTGCCGGCTGCGCCGGGCGTTTTTCGGCCGCAATGGAGCATGCCTGGCTTCTGAACGACCCCAAGGCGCAGGACTATGAGTTGCTTCGCGGCGGCTTCGTGTCCTTGCTTGAGGCGACCGTGACGGCAGAGGAGGCCGAACTGGTCCTGAGCCACCGGGTGAACTCAAAACACGCCCATGCGCGCTTGCTTCATACGGCGACCTTTGGCTCGGACATCACGGCGGCCAGCGCCGCGCGGCAAACGGCCAGCGACCTTCTCGATCAGTGCAGCCTGCTGATACTGGGCGGCGTCTGAGACCACCCTTCGCTGCAGCGCCGCATTTTTGGGCGAACTATGCGGCACCGCCGCAAATTTGGGCAACGCGCTGAATCAATCCAAAAACTCGCGCCACCGGACTCTGAGCCCCGGCAAAAGCTGACCTAGCAATGTGGTGCGCCGAAAGACGGCTTGGAAAATGTGCGAAGGTGCCCGGCCTAGGAACCTGATGACGCCCTCGCACACCGCAATTAAGCGTGGGGGGTATATGGGATGTTTCGACGTTCCGGACAAGCCTGCTGCGCATCGCACAAAAGGAAACGCTGATGCACTCCAAACTACTCAACACTACTGCTGCTGTATTGTTCGCAACCGCCCTGCCCGCGCTGGCCGATTGCCCGATCAAAGTGGGCGTTCTGCACTCATTGTCAGGTACGATGGCCATCTCCGAGACCACGCTGAAAGACACGATGGAGATGCTGGTCGAACAGCAGAACGAAGCTGGTGGCCTGCTGGGCTGCGAGCTGGAAGCCGTAGTTGTCGACCCCGCCTCGGACTGGCCCTTGTTTGCCGAGAAAGCGCGCGAACTGCTGACCGTACACGAAGTTGACGTGATCTTTGGCAACTGGACATCGGTGTCCCGCAAATCCGTATTGCCGGTCATCGAAGAGCTCAACGGCTTGCTGTTCTATCCGGTTCAGTACGAAGGCGAAGAAAGCTCGAAGAACGTCTTCTACACCGGTGCCGCACCGAACCAGCAGGCGATCCCCGCAACGGACTACTTCCTTGAGGAACTGGGGGTCGAGAAATTCGCCCTGTTGGGCACCGACTACGTGTATCCGCGCACGACGAACAACATCCTCGAAAGCTATCTGAAGCAGAAAGGCATCGCCGAAGTGGACATCTTCGTGAACTACACGCCCTTTGGCCATTCCGACTGGTCCAAGATCGTGGCGGATGTCGTTGCGCTGGGCGCGGACGGCAAGAAAGTCGGCGTCATCTCGACCATCAACGGCGACGCGAATGTGGGCTTCTACAAGGAACTGGCCGCCGCAGGTATCTCGGCCGATGACATTCCGGTTGTTGCCTTCTCGGTCGGCGAAGAAGAATTGGCCGGCCTGGACACGACCAACCTGGTCGGGCATCTGGCCGCGTGGAACTACTTCCAGTCGGCAGAGAGCGAAGCGAACGAGGCCTGGGTTGCCGCCTGGAAAGCCCGCATGGGCGAAGATCGGGTGACCAACGATCCGATGGAAGCGCATTACATCGGCTTCAACATGTGGGTGAACGCCGCAACTGAGGCGGGCTCGACGGATGTCGATGCCGTGCGCGCAGCCATGTACGGCCAGGAATTCCCGAACCTGACGGGCGGGACGGCCGTCATGCTGCCGAACCACCACCTCGCCAAGCCGGTTCTGATCGGTGAAATCCAGGAAGACGGTCAGTTCGACATCATCAGCCAGACCGAAGAGGTTCCGGGCGATGCCTGGACGGACTACCTGCCCGAATCCGCGGTTCTGGTCTCGGATTGGAAAGAGCTGGGTTGCGGTATGTACAACACCGAAACGAAAAGCTGCGTACAGATCAAATCGAACTACTAAGATCTGAACCGGAACACCTCGGGGCGCGTCACGTGTGCCCCGGGGCCCAATGCCGAGGTCTCCCCAAATGACGCTTTCGATTTGCCGGGCTTTGTTTGCCCTGCTGCTGTTCGTGGCCCCTGGTCTTTTGCAAGCCCAATCCTCCGACGCGCCGGTCCAGAAGCTTTTGCAGGCCCAGGCGGAGGTCATTCAAAAATCCTCTCGCAAGACGATTGGCCCGGCAATTGACGCCCTGGCGCAGAGTGGATTGCCCGAGGCACAAACCGTCCTGGAACGGTGGCAGGCCAAGGACATGTGGTTCAACCGGGATACGGGCCTTTTCGTTTTTGCGTCCAAAGCCGAGGGCGGTTTGCGGGTTTTCGATATCTCAGACGGGGCCGAGATTGGTATCGTCGACAAGAAGGACTACAAACAACTCAAGCCGAACTCGGGCATTCGCGGGTTGATCGCTTCGGCGCTGGTGCAGTTTCAATTGAACGACCCCGACCCGCTGAACCGAAGCGCAGCGCTGACGGCGATCGAGCGGGACGCGGAACCCTCGCACCTATACGCCCTGCGCGGCGCCATTGCCGGAGAGCAGGACCCGGATCTGCGGGCCCGCAAGAACCGGCTCGAGCGTCTGTTGACGATCCGGTTCGATGATGACTCGGCCGCAAGGTTGGCTGCAATCGACAGCTTCGCCGGCGATCTGGGCGTTGACGTGCGCGCAACGCTCAATCCCCTTGTTGCATCTGAAATCAAGGTGTCCGACACAGTCCCGGATGGCGCTGTGACCATCGAGGCCGGGTCCGACGAACTAACACAGAAACAGGCCTATGACCTGTTGGTTGAGAACGGGTTGGCACCGGCCCTGGTGGACGACGGCACCATCAAAGAGACCCTGATTTCGAATATCGACGGTGACAGGGTCGCAGGCGTACAGGTGGCAAGTCTGGACGAAGATGCGGCACGACAAGCGGCATACCAGCTGCTGGCCGATCAGGGGCTCGCCGCTCCACTGGTGACGCAGGACGACATCGCCGAGGCCGTGCAACAGTACAAGTTCTACCGGGTCTACACTTCGGCACCGTTGCCCGTGGCGCTGGCGGCGCAGGCCGTGCTGGACAATATCGAGACACAAGTCGCTCTCAACCAGACGGCGGATCTGGTTCTGGATGCGCTGTCTCTCGCCTCGATCTATTTCCTTGCCGCCATCGGCCTTGCCATCACTTTCGGCGTCATGGGCGTCATTAACATGGCGCATGGTGAGTTCATCATGATGGGCGCCTATACCGGATATGTGGTTCAACTGTTCATTCCGGACCTGACGCTGTCGATCATCGTCGCCATTCCCTGCGCATTCCTGGTGACCTTCGGCGCCGGTGTTCTGCTGGAACGTCTGGTCATTCGCTGGCTGTATCACCGTCCGCTGGAGACTCTGCTTGCGACCTTCGGGGTTTCCATCGCGCTGCAGCAACTGGCCAAGAATATCTTTGGAACCCAGGCCCGTCCCCTGACCGCCCCGGCCTGGCTGGACGGTTCGATGGTGCTGAACGATATCGTCTCCATCAGTTACATCCGCATCGCGATCTTTGTTCTGGCGCTGCTGTTCCTCGCGCTTTTCCTCATTGTCATGAACCGGACCCGGCTGGGGCTTGAGGTGCGCGCCGTGACGCAGAACCCGCGCATGGCGTCATCGATGGGTATCAATCCCGACCGGATCAACATGCTGACCTTCGGCTTTGGCTCGGGCATCGCGGGCATTGCCGGCGTGGCGATCGGACTTTACGCCAAGGTCACGTCCGAGATGGGTTCGGACTATATCGTGCAAAGCTTCATGACAGTGGTCGTGGGCGGTGTGGGCAACATCTGGGGGACGCTGCTGGGGGCGACGATGGTCGGCACGCTGCAGAAGGGGATCGAATGGTTCAACCCGTCCAATACCCTGGCGGCACAGACCTACATGATCCTGTTCATCATCCTGTTCATTCAATTCCGGCCGCGCGGCATCATCGCGCTCAAGGGTCGGGCGGCGGAAGCGTGATATGGTTGACATGACATCCACAGCCGGCCCGATGCGAAAGCCATTTGTGCTGCGCTATCCCTCGGTCGCGATCTTTCTGATCATTCTGGCGCTGTTCACGGCGACCATAACTGTGCTGGGCGAAGGGTTCGGGATCGGCCTGATATCCACCAGCTTCGTCAAGACATTGGGCAAGACCCTCTGCCTGTGCCTTGCGGCCCTGGCGATGGATCTGGTGTGGGGCTACACGGGCATCCTGTCCTTGGGGCATATGGCCTTCTTCGGTATCGGCGGATACGCCATCGGCATGTGGCTGATGTATGCGCGGACCGAGATCATCGTGATCGAAAGCCTCGCGTCCTCGGCCCTGCCGCCAACGGCCCAGGAAATTTCTGACGGAATCGCCACCCAGATCTTCGGCGTCGTCGGCGCATCCGAGTTCCCACCGATCTGGGCTGTCGCGCATTCGCTGCCCTTGCAACTGGCCGCAGTGGTACTGGTGCCCGGCTTGCTGGCCCTTGTGTTTGGGTGGCTCGCCTTCCGCAGCCGTGTGACCGGGGTCTACCTGTCGATCCTGACACAGGCGATGACGCTGGCGCTGTCCCTGTACCTGTTTCAGAACGACAGCGGGCTGCGCGGGAACAACGGCCTGTCGGGTCTGCAGAATTTGCCGGGTCTGGATTCGGTGCCGCAATCGACGGTTTCGATCCTGTTCTTCTGGGCGTCGGCCCTGGCGCTGGGGTTGGGCTATCTGGTCTGCGCCTGGATGGTGTCCGGCAAGTTCGGATCGGTCATTCGCGCCATCCGGGACGACGAAAGCCGGGTTCGGTTCCTTGGATATTCGGTCGAAGCCTACAAGCTGTTCATCTTCACCTTCACCGCCGTGATCTGCGGCATCGCGGGCGCCCTGTACTACCCTCAAGCCGGCATCATCAATCCAGCCGAGATCGCGCCCATTGCATCAATCTACCTGGCCGTCTGGGTGGCCATCGGCGGACGGGGCCGTCTGTACGGAGCGGTGATCGGCGCAGCATTCGTTTCTCTGCTGTCCACCTGGTTCACGGGTGGTCAGGCCCCCGACATCTCGCTGGGATTCTACACGATCCAATGGGTCGACTGGTGGACCATCCTGCTTGGGTTGTCATTTGTCGCGGTCACGCTGTTTGCGCCTCGGGGCATCGGCGGTCTGATCGACAGGTTTGCCGAACGGCGCGCCCCGGACCGCCACGGCGCCGATCTGGGGCCGGACCTTGGGTCGCTGCGCGAAAAAGAGGCCGACGAATGAGTACGTTACTTGAAGTCTCCGGCGTGTCCGTAACCTTCGACGGATTCAAAGCCATCAACAACCTGACATTCCAGATTGGCCCAGCCGAAATGCGCGCGGTCATCGGCCCGAACGGGGCGGGCAAGACGACGTTCATGGACATCATTACCGGCAAGACCAAACCGGATGACGGCCATGTCCTGTGGGGCGACAAGTCCGTCTCGCTCCTGTCGATGAGCGAAAGCCAGATTGCCCAGGCCGGCATCGGCCGAAAGTTCCAACGCCCCACCGTCTTCGAGGACCAGAGCGTTCGCGAGAACCTGATGCTGGCCCTCAGGAACAAACGCGGCCCGCTGGCGGTCCTGCGGTTCCGGGCCGGACAGGCGGATCATCAGAAAGTCGCTGACCTGGCCGAGGAAATCGGACTGCAGAATGCCTTGAACCGCAAGGCGGGCGAGCTGAGCCACGGACAGAAACAGTGGCTTGAGATCGGCATGCTGCTGGCGCAGGATCCGCAGTTGCTGCTGGTCGATGAGCCGGCCGCCGGAATGACCCCCGCCGAGCGCGAGCACACGACTGACATTCTTGTCGCGGCCGCAAAATCCCGCGCCGTGGTGGTGGTTGAACATGACATGGAGTTCGTCCGCCGCCTGAACTGCAAAGTCACGGTGCTGCACGAGGGGTCGGTTCTGGCCGAAGGGTCGCTGGACCACGTCACCAATAATGACAAAGTGATTGAGGTGTATCTTGGCCGCTGAGCTTCTGGAAATCTCGGACCTGTCCCTGCACTACGGCGGCAGCCAGATCCTGAGCGGGATCGACATCACCGCGCGTCAGGGTCAGGTCACCTGCGTGATGGGCACCAACGGCGTCGGCAAGACCAGCCTGTTGAAAGCCATCTCCGGAACGCACCCCCGCAGCGGCGGTGAATACCGGCTTGGCGGCGAGGAGATCAGCAAGGCCACATCCTATGAGCTGGCTCGAAAAGGTGTGGCTTATGTTCCGCAAGGACGAGAAATCTTTCCGTTTCTGACGGTCCGCGAGAACCTGGAAACCGGTTTTGCCTGCCTGCCCCGCAGCGAACACAGGATACCTGACTACATCTTCGAGCTGTTCCCTATTCTCAAAGAGTTCCTCTCACGACGCGGCGGTGATCTGTCAGGAGGTCAGCAGCAGCAGCTTGCGATTGCGCGGGCGTTGATCACGAAACCCAAGCTGCTTTTGCTGGATGAACCAACCGAGGGCATCCAGCCCAACATCATCAAGCAGATCGGCGAAGTCATCCGCCTGCTGCGCGACCAAGGTGAGATGGCGATTGTCCTGGTCGAGCAGTATTTTGATTTCGCGTATTCCCTAGGCGACAGTTTTCTGGTGCTGGAACGCGGGTCGCCATTCCTCAAAGGGTCAAAATCCGAACTTGGTCAGCAGCAGCTCAGGGCGGCCGTTTCGGTTTGACCTTACCGGCCCAGTGCTTCGGGCAGGTATTCCACCAAGGCCCGCTGCACGACGGCAAACCGCGGCGTCCGCGCAATCTCTTCAAGCGTGGCCACCCACAGAGGAACCTCGATTTCTGGATCCATGTCCGGCGCCCGCCGCAACCGCGGGTCCGCATCACCGATGAACGTCGGCAGAAACGCCTTGCCGACGCCTGTCGCAGCCATCTGCTGGAGCACAAGGAAACTGTCCGCGCCGATGGTGGTGTCTTCATCCCGCACATGTTCGGCCATCCATCTGGCCGGGACCGAACCGCTCAGCGCCCCATCCAAACGCATCCATTTTCGGTAGGAGGACCCATCGTCGTAGACCCCGAAGGCCAACGCGCCAGCGCGCTCGCCCACCAAGTCTTCGCCCAGGCGGATTGATGGACGCACGGCAATGTCCGCGGTCAGCCGCGACAGATCATGGTGATTGTTCCCGCTCAGCAGACTCAGTTCCAGACCCGGATAAAGGGCAGAAATGCGGTTCAGTATCCCGGGCAGCACAAGCTGGCAAAGGCTGTCGGTCGAGGCAATCCGCACCCGCCCGGTCGGCGAACGGTCCGCGCCCACGATTGCCCGTTCGACCGAAAGCACCGCGTCTTCGACATTTTCCATGGCCGAAAGAATGGCCCGGGCCTCGGGTAGCGCGCTGTAGCCCGACGGGTTCTTTTGGAAGATCACGCACCCATGGCGTCGTTCAAACGCGGCCACCCTGCGCAGCACCGTTGCATGGGTCACGCCCAGCGCTGTGGCCGCTGCGTTCAACGAGCCGTGCCGGCTGACGGCGAGGGCGTATCGGATGTCATCCCAGTTTTGATTGTTCATAAGTTAACAAGAAACGCAGAGAAATAAACAATTACAAGAAATTTCGATCAAGCTACCATTCGGCACATTCATGTGGGAGAGATACCATGATCAAGAAATTCTCAATCCTTGCGGCGAGTTTGATTTCTGTGGCCGTTATTGGCACGGCCGTAGCCCAGGAAAGCGAAAACCCGGCCGTCAAGGCGCGGAAGGCCGTCATGCAGCTGTATGCGTTCAATCTGGGCACGCTTGGCGGCATGGCCAAAGGCGAAGTGGAATACAACGCCGAGGCCGCAACGCGCGCGGCCAACAACCTGGTTGCCGTGACGCAGATCGATCAGTCGGCCATGTGGCCAGCCGGGTCCGACAATGTCTCCGACCCATCTTCTCGGGCGCTTCCGGCGATCTGGGAGAACTTCCCGGATGTCAGCGCCAAGGGTCAGGCAATGGCTGAAGCCGCGGTTGCGATGCAGGCCGCCGCCGGGCAAGATGTCGAAGCGCTGAAAGCAGCGATGGGACCATTGGGTGGAGCCTGTTCGGCATGTCACAAGGCATACAGAGCCCCAAAGAACTGACAAGGCCCTGACGGTGCGGCGGCTTCTGTCGATTGCCGCGGGCGTCGTGGTCCTGGCCGGGCTGACCGGTCTGGTTCTGACCCGACCGCAACACGTCGATCCGGCCGAGTTGGACGGTATTGCCCCTGATCTTGTCAGGGGCGAGACCGTGTTCTTTGCGGCCGGATGCGCCTCGTGCCATTCAGCGCCGAACTCCGAGGGTGAGGAAAAGCTGGTGCTGGCGGGCGGACGCCGGTTCGAGACGGATTTCGGTACGTTCATAGCTCCGAACATATCCAGCGACCCAGAAGCCGGGATTGGGACATGGTCGGCGCTGGAACTGGCGGATGCCCTGATCTACGGAACCGGGCCGGCCGGGCAGCACTACTACCCGGCCTTCCCTTACACGACCTATACGAACATGACGCCGGAGGATGTCGTGTCGCTGCACGCATTCCTTGGCACCCTGCCGGCCGCCTCGCAGGAAAGCAGCGCGCATGAGGTCGGTTTCCCCTTCAACATCCGGCGAAGCTTGGGCGGCTGGAAGCTTCTCTACCTTGAACCAGGGTGGGTGGTGGACGGTGATCTCGATGCGCAGCAGCAGCGCGGGCGCTACCTGGTCGAAGCCTTGGGCCATTGCGCCGAGTGCCACACGCCCAGAGATGGCCTTGGCGGCTTGAGCCGGGATCAATGGCTGGCGGGTGCGCCAAATCCCAGCGGAAAAGGGCGCATTCCCGGCCTGACCACCAACCACCTGGATTGGTCCGAAGCCGACATCGCCGAATACCTGAAGTCCGGTTTCACTCCGGACTATGACAGCGCCGGCGGAGAGATGGCCGAGGTCATCGAGAACACTTCCCGTCTGTCCGATGAGGACCGGTTGGCGATTGCCGCATATCTCAAGGTTGTTCCGGTACCGGCCAACGACGCCACAACAGACTGAGCCGACGCCTGCATTTCCCGGCTACCGATGAGCCATGGCGGTTCGCCGGGCGGCGGGATCTTGGCACCTTGGGCCTTTTCGCTTCCCCTTTCGGACGTTTGGTTGGAAATTCGTCGGACCTAAGCCCGATGTGGACTGATCCAACCCGGCTTAGCCTCCCTACGACAACCAGACATTTGTCGAACAGCAAAGGAGGCTGAAATGATAGCAAACCGGAAACTGGGACAACTTCTCAGCACTGTGGCACTGGCTACGTTGATTTCGGCGGCGCCATACACTCCCAAGTTCAGCACCGAGGGCGGCTTGCAGCTTGAGCCCGCTTACGCGTTTGCCAAAAGCGGCAAGGGCAAGGGTGGCAGCGGTCGGGACGACGATGATGACAACGACGATCGGGACGATGATGACGACGATCGGGATGACGACGACGATGATGATCGGGATGATGACGACGACGATGACGACGATCGGTCAAGTCGCAGCGGCAGCAAAAAGGGATCGTCGCAATCCGGAAGCGCCCCGACCGGGTCGGCCGGCATAACCAAGGTCGAGACAACTGCAAACGGAATCGAAGTTCGCTATGCGGACGGAACAAAGGAAGAAATCGAAAACGGCCGGTATGAGAGAAAGAATGCTCAGAACCGGACCGTTGAGGAGCGGCCAGCCACAGGTGCCGACATCTCAAGGCTTCGTTCTCTGGCGAACGGAATTTCGATCAAGAATGTAAGCGCATCCGGGCAAGGTGGTGTGGCCGGAAGCCGCCCCACAAAGATCGAACGTCAGGGAAACAACATCGAAGTCAACTACGCCAACGGCTGGAAAGAAGAGATCGAGTTCGGGCGCTACGAGCTGAAAGACCCCTTCAACCGGACCGTTGTGGAAAGAACAGCCACGGCCGCAGACATCCGGAGGCTGCAATCGGTCGCGAACTGACGAACAGCGCGAATTTCCCGGACGGTCTCTCGGTCAGAGAGGCCGTTTCGGCGACTACAGGCTATGCGGCTAGTGTTTCTTGCCCCACGCGTCGTGCGCGATAAGCGCGGCCTCGACCCGGTTCCGCGCGTGCAGCTTGGACAGGATCGCCGTCATATAGTGTTTCACCGTCTTTTCCTGAAGATCCAGTTCCACGGCGATCTCGCGATTGCTCAAACCCTTGGCCACGCGCCTGAGTATCTCCTCTTCGCGATGCGTAAGATCATCCAGGACATCGCTGTTGTTCGCAGGGCTTGCGTCGTTGTTGATCTGAAGAAGTACCCGCGAAGCCAGCCCCGGCGAAACAAACCCCTCCCCCGCGGCGATGCTGTGCAGGGACGCGGTCAGTTCGCTCGCGTTTACGCCTTTGACAATGTACCCAATTGCTCCGGCCTCGAGTGCATCGGCAACATCGCTGCTGTTCTCCGAAACCGTCAGAATCGCGATGCAGGGCGGTTTTTCCATTGCGGCGATCCGGCGTGTCGCGTTGATCCCACCTCCGGGCATCGAGAGATCGAGAATTGCGATGTCGGGCTGGTGCTGAGCGACAAGCGCAACCGCCTCGTCGGCGCTGGATCCGGCCGCGAGAACTTCGAACCCTTCTGCCTCATCCAAGGTCCGCCGCAGCCCATCCCGGAAAATCGGATGATCATCTGCTATGACAAGTGTCTTGGTCATGGTGAGCTCGTTTTGTTGGGAAACAGGGTCATTTCGACGGTGGTGCCCTGACCGGGACTGGACGAGACCTGAAACCTGCCGCCGATGCTTTCGACCCGATCGCGCAGCCCCAGCAGCCCCTGGCCGCCATCATCGCGCAGAACAGTACCGTCCAAAGGATCAAAGCCGGGTCCATCGTCCTTGACTTGAATGACAATGCAATCGTCGCGAACATGGCAGGTGACGCTGCAGCGGGACTGCGGGGCATATCGCGCGGTATTCGAGAGTGTTTCCTGAAGAAAGCGGAAAACGCACAGTTTGTCAGACACCGACAAATTCGGCATGTCACTGCCATGAAACGAGATTTCAGGCCGCAACGGGCTGTGCTCCGCGTGGTCCTCGACCGCTCTTTTCACGACATCAATCAAGGTCAGGTTGTCGATATCGGGCGCAGACAGCCCCCGGGACAGCGCGCGGATTTCGGTCAAGGACTTCTGCAGCGACTGCTGGATTTCCTCGGCCTCCTTCGGTTTTGGGGATTTGTCCGAAAACGCGGCCTCCAACCGAAGGGCGGCAAGTGAAAGGTACTGCGCCGGGCCGTCATGAAGTTCGGCGCCGAGTTTCTTCAGAAACCGGTCCGTCTGCGCGGCATACCGCCCCGAGGCCTCGACCACCCGCGACCGCAGCATCGCATTCTGCGCCGCCATCCTTTCGCTTTCCGCCAGCCGTTTCTTCAATAGCCTCGCCTGCCGCCGGATGGTGTTGTCCCCGATCGCAACGATGCAAAAAAGGACAACCGTGCTTGCCAGAAAGGCGGAACCGACCACTAACCAGCTTGTGCGCCTGGCTTTTGCCAGATCCATCTCCAATTGATCGGCCCTTTCATAGAACTCGGCCACGGCAATGATTTCACCGGACCACAGTTCACGAATGGGGCTGTAGACCTCGAGCAGCGGTATCCCCAAGGCCGCTTCGGCAGCGCTTTCATCGTGATCCAGTTCCTCGAACGAGCCCGAGATTTCGCCGATCCAGGCGCGCTGAAGGTCACCCGTCGGCTCGAAACGGTTACCGATGATGCTTGTGTCCGAGGCGTGTACGACCACACCACCCTGCTTCCAGAACTTGTATGATACGATACGATCGCGCATCGGCTGGGTCATGAAAATCTCGTCCAGCGCCCGCCTCGCCTGCTCGGACAGGCGGTCACCCAACGCCAGTTCCTGGCTGAGAGGTGAGACGATGCTTTCCATATACAGCGCCGCCGAATTGGCCGAGTTCTGCACGACCGCATTCTGGATTCGATTTGAAACCCACACACCGACGATCGCGGTTGCAGATCCCATCACAAGGATGCTTGCCGCAAGAAATACTCGCGACAACGACCAATTCCCAATCGTCAGCTCAGCAACTTTCGTCCTCATCTTGGCCCCGACTATGACCCACAATCAAAAATCGCACCACAGACCTTGGTCTGACATGATCCAGATGTTCGCCCCAGCAAGCCCCGACCGCAGCCACAGAAGCACACCCAGATTTGCAATGCCTTTTGCGACTTGAAAAACACCCCGTACCCCGCAAGCATTGATACAACCGTTGCCCCTTTGGTTGAGCGTCGGCTGACCGGCGTTTCAGCGAAAATCAAATAGTTCAAAGGATTTTGATGCGCGCCGCCGTATTTATCTTGTCGATCGTCTTTTTGGTTTTTTCGGGATCCGCCCAGGCACAGAGCGTCATTCCGCTTACCCAAAAAGGTGGGCTGCACGCGGCATATGTGGTTCCCGTAAACGACTTCGACCGCGTGGATGTTCAGTTGATTGTTCTTTCGGGGTCGTATGACGACCCGGACCCGTCCGGCACAGCCCATCTGACCGAGCATCTCGCCGCGTTCTCGGCCGACGCCACCATTCTCAGAAAACCGCGCGAGCGCGACATCTACGCCACCACGCACAATGTCGCGACCGTGTACACGAATTCCGGACTGCCATCCGAGGCAGAGATGCTGTTGCGGCTTTCTCGGGCCGTTCTGGACACGCCATCCGTATCCAGGCAATTTGCGGAGAGCGAAGTCGCTATCGTCCAGCGGGAAACCTTGCTGCGTGAACGGCAATATCCGTTTCGCTGGCTAAGCCGAATGGCACTTCAAAACCTCTACGGCACTTTGCGCGGCCGGGCAGATAACACCGTCGAAGATCTGCCCAAGCTGAGCCTCGAAAAGGCCTATCAGTTTCACAAAGAACACTATGTGCCGTCCAACGTGACGTTGATCGTCTCCGGCAACATTGATCCAGCCAGGGCCGAAGAACTGGTAGCGCGGGTGTTTGGCGACACCGAACCGTCTGACGCTCCGAATAAACCGTGGTTGGATCACAAGCCGGATCCGGGGAAACAGTCCGTAGTGCGTCTGCAGTCGGATCGTCTGCAACGCGACACCGTGCTGTTTGCAAAATTCGTGGAATTCGAAGACCGCTCCACGAGCATCGACATGCAAGGCGCGTTCTTCATCGCAAGCGGGATTCTGAACGAACGGATCGCCAAGGTCCTGCGGCACGAGGACACGCGGATACTCAACCATGGCGTCAACTGGTATTTTGCGAAGAATGCCGATGTTGAACTGGTGATCGACCTGCAACTTATGCCTGGCTTCACCGTGGATGAAGCCAAGGATCTGCTGACCGAGACCTTGGCTGGCTTGCTGGACGAGCCGATCAGCAAATACGAAATTCATGAGCTCCGTCAAAAGGAGGTGGTCTGGTCACAGAACATGGCCCGCCGTCCTTCGGCCTTTCTGTGGTTTCTGCAGAACGTCGCCGCCGACGGATTCCCGCCCATCAGCCCGTCGGTCTTTGCCGAAACACTGAGCAACACCACAGATCAGGAAGTTATCGATTTTGCGGAAAAAGTCTTGCAGCCCTCGGCGGCATCTTTCGTTCTTGCAGAGAAAGCTGACTGACATGCGCGTTTTCAAGGGCCGGCTTCTCCCAGTTCTCTTTGTTGCGCTTGCCTTGCTGCCGGGTGAGCGGGCACAGGCGGAACTGATTGCGACTGCAGGCGAAACGAAACTGGTCGAGCTCTCTCCGCTTGAGAACGGCACGTCCGCACTGACCCTGGTGTGGACGATTGACCACCCGACGCTGGACCGCACTGCCGCCATGTCCGCCGCCATTGCGAGCGTGGTGACAGGCGGGACCTCGACCCGCTCATCCTACGAAGTCAGTTCGTTCCTGAAGCTGAAAGGTGTCGAACAGAAAATCGGCAGAAGCGGCAAGAACCTGACGCTCACCGTCTCGGCGCCAAGCGACGTCTTCCCGGAAGTCCTGGTGCACCTCGAGAACGTATTGCTCGAACCCCGATACACACCAGACTGGTACGCACGAGAGCTTGAGACGTCTCGCCCAGTTATCTCGACCAGAACCAGACAGCCGTCGGATGTGTTGAACGAGGTTACCAATTATCTGGAATTCGACCCTGCCGCCACGGACGAAGAAACCCTTGAAACCGACTTTCAGTTCGGACGACCAGATCAGGTCATCCTCAGATCAGAGGACGAAGAGGTAACGCGCCGCACCGTCCGATTGATCAATTCGCTGCCGGGGGCGCGGTTCCGGCTGGGGCGCGCCCTGAGCAAATGGGCCGAAGGGTGGACCGGCGCGAACGGGGCGCCCTTTGCCCTGCCCAAAGGTATCGTGCATCTCGCCGATCCCGACGCATCCGAAATGTTGATCCTGCTTGCCAATGCAAAGGCGTTTTCGAATGCACAGGACCAGCTTGGGTCGAACCTTCTTGTTGACTACATCGGCGCCAACCAGGGCTCGGAGATGTTTCGTGTCATCCGCCAGTCCATGCGTGCATCCTACGATCCACGTTCGGACTTTGTGGTCGTGGGCAAGAACAAGGCCGTGATCGCGCTGAGCGCGACCGTCGAAGCCAGCGCATGGCCCGAGGTCCACGGCAAGATCATGGAAATCTATCAGGGCGTCCGCGACGGGGGTGTTGTCCCGGAAAGCCTGGAAATCCAGAAAGATCGGTTGGACCGCACCTACTATCACAGATTCTTCACAGATCCCGACTGGGGCGCGCGCCAGCTTCTGGACGAACATCCCGACGGCGTAGAAGGCGAAATCACCCTTCCACTGTTTGAGGCATTCCGGACAGTCTCGACCGAAGAGACGATTGAGAACGCCGATACGCTGTTGCCACCGATTGAGGAGTTCCTGGTGATCTTGATCGGAGGAGGTGTTTCCCCGCCACCAAACATGCGGTCGGATGGGTACTGTGCCCTGCCCAAAGGCACACCAATCAGCCACTGCCTGAATAAGCTGTCAAACGCGGAATACTGACTGTCCGCGGGCCATTGCTGCGACGCTTCAAAGAGCAGATGATCCCCGCGATACATCGTCTCGAAGGCACCGTGGGATTGACCCTTTGGGATTGTCCGTCGGTCACGTAAGCTTGGATTTGCCGGTCGCGCAGCAAGGAGAACGCTATGCGTGTTCTTGAAATACTATCTTTGGTTGGTCTGTGTTTGGTGTTGGTATCGCCACTTCCCGGAAGTGCGGCCCCAACGGCAGCAGAGTGCAATAGCGCGGGAGGAAAAACCGTCACGATCAAGGGAAAGACCGCTTGCGCGTTCGCGGGCGGAGCATGCCCGGAGGGGTGGCGCTCATACGAATCCTACCGAAAATGGCAGCCGAAAACCTGCGGTGGCGCGCAATGCACTGGGAATACCAAATGCACAACGAGCCGAGGTTGGTCCATAACCGCACCAGAATGCAGATTTGAGAGAGGCAGAAACTCTCAGGGCGACTGCACCAAAAGAAGTGTATGCACCGCAAACAGGATCGCCAGAACCGCTTGCACGAAGTGACCTCGCCATCGCGGTTGAGCGGTGAAAACGAACCCGCAACCCGACTCGCGCTGAGTTGCTGGCGACCCCGGCAGGATTCGAACCTGCAACCTGCCCCTTAGGAGGGATGCGTTCATAGCGCTATTCCTTTTGTAATTTCTTGCTGTTGGGTGTTTGTACGGTGCCATCTTGTACGTGGTTTGTACGAAAACGGGCTCTGATGTCGGCCTCATCGGTCTCCGCGTGGGCATAGATCCGCATGGGCAAATTGGGGTCTGACCAACGACCAGCCTTGGCTGCGGTGACCGGGTCGACGCCTTGACGAACGACTAACTCAGTGAAGAACCCATGCCGCCCAGCAGGGTGCGCTGACAGGTAAGGAATACCCGCGCGTTTGCAGATCGTCTTCCAGCGCGTGTTGTAGCCTGTCGAGCTGCCGTAGCCGAAAACACGGGCTTTCATCAGCTTGCCGGTCTTGCGGTTCTTGGGCCGTTTGGCTGGCAGTGCGAGAAGCTCGTCCATCATCTGAGGCGAGACGGTGATCCAACTTTCCGGATGTCCCTTCTGCGCCTTTACCCGAACTTTGTTTTCGTGCGGTCGAAGGTCATCCGGCTCCAGTGATACAGCCTGATCAATCCGCGCAGCCGTTTCAAACATGAAACGGACCAGAGCGGCGTTATACGGATCAGCTGCACGGCAAAATGCCTCGATCCATTCCTTGTCAGCCGGGGTGCGCTCGACACGACTAAGCTTCCCGCGTCGCTTGTCCTGAGCGATGCGTTCGAACTTGTCGTACGGCTTCACGCGGATCAGAGGAGTGCCCTCTAGCTCATGCGCGTTGTTGATCACAGCACTCGCGGGCGTCACGATTTCGCGCCACCAGGTATCAGTCGACGCTTTGGGCTTCAGCTTCGGCCCCAGGCTCTTCAATAGCGCGCCAGAAATCGCGCCTAGCGACAGGTCACCGATCGCTTCGACAATCGGGATCAACTGCTTCGCCGCTTTTGGGGACGCATTGTAGAGCATGATTGCATCAGAGAACGTCTTGCTCGGTTCGTCGCCCACGACATAGCGACGGATCTGACGTTCGGTCTCATGGTTTATCCAGTCCCGTGCGCCCTCTTCTGTAGATGCCTTAGTGCTTCGCCGGTATGGGCCGGCGATTGGCCTGCCGTTGTATTCAATCCACCCCTTGGCCCAGTAGACACGGCCCCTCTTGTAAATTTGGAGCGGCATGACTGGCCTCCTTCAAAAATCGTATCAATCTGCGCGGGCGTGATCAGCATGGTCCGCCCAAGGCGATAAAATGCGCCGGTCTCATTGGCGCGTTCGCGCAGAGTGCGTTCTGAAATATCGATCCCCATCCCGGCCATGACTTCGACCCATTGCGCGGGCGTTTTCCCAAGCCCCAGGATCTGAGAGCTGTCTGAATAGTTGGTCTCTGCCATTTCAGTTGTCCTTGTCCGCTTAAGTGGAATCGGCGACACGTATGGAATCGCTTGTTCTGCACCTTCTGACGTGGTCAGATGGGATTAACTGGAATTTTATGTCATTTTGTGCAGTTTCGCGCAATTTGACATTCACGTCAATGGGAACCTTGCATGGCGCGGGATTTGAAGGCTGTCTTCTCGGCAATGGGTGCGCGACTTGCGATCGCGCGCAACGAAGTCGGCTTGACGCAAACCGCCATGGCGGACGCGATCGGCGTCTCACACCGCGCCTATCACAGCTACGAAAAAGGCCAGCGCGGCCTTCCCGTTGAGGCCTTGGTCGCGATTGCCGACAAGTTCGATGTAGACGCAGCATGGATCCTATTGGGCACAAAGTCTGTAAGAGCGGCTCATGACTTTGAGGCGCTAAAGAGGATCGAGATTTCGCTCGATCAACACCTCACTGACGAAAACATCAAAATTAAGAGCGAAAAACGCGGAGCAATCGTGGCTCGCTGGTATCAGTCACACGTCGAAGGCCGTGAAGTCAGTGACGACGACGTTCACACGTGGATTGAATTGGTAAGGGAGTAATCTGGTGAACAAGGCAAGCAAACGCTGGGACATGTTGCGACATTCAGTCTTGGAGCGCACTCGCCGTGAGGTGATCGAACCCTTTGGGCCACTTTACCTGATCTTCCTTGGAACCAGTGTGTTCTACCTGATTGGCTTGGGTCGATTATCACTGGCACAACAGACCGCCGAATATTCAGTTTTGGCCACCATCATGATTTTCGCAATCGCTGCGGCTGGTTTGGCGCTTCCATTTTTGACAGGCGCGGTGCTGACCCTACGTGCGGCCGATCGAAAACTGGAACACCTTCAACGCGGCTGATCGGATGGCCTTTGGTATTTTCATCCATCGCAGCGACTCGATTTACGACGACATTCCGTCGGAGCGGTATCAGTTCCCCAAGCAATACCTTTCACGCGCCCAACAGTGCGAAGGGGATTGGATCGTCTACCTGGAGCCAAGCAAGGTCAAAGAGACCAAAGGTTACTTCGCGGTCGCCAAGGTCCAAGAGATCATTCCGGATCCTAGGAAGCAGGACATGTTCTTGGCGGTGATCGAGCCTGGAACGTATCTTGATTTCGGCGACCCTGTTTCATTCCGGGACGAGAATTCAATCATCGAAAAAGGGTTGTTGAACGATCAAGGCAAGATATCCGGACGCGCGCAAGCCGCAGTAAGAACCCTTTCAGCTGAAGACTTTGCCCGAATAGTCGAACGTGGCCTTGGACGAGATGAGGACATCCTGCCTCGCGTGGGCGACACGATGCAGATGCCAGGGTTTCAAGATGCTCAAACACATTTCCAGCACATGCCCGCTCGAGAACGCGTCAGCCAGCTGACCAATCGCGCGGTTCGCGACCGCAATTTTAGAAAGAACGTCCTGCGCGCCTACGGCGAACGGTGTGCCATTACGGGCTTGCGTCTCATCAATGGCGGTGGCCGCGCCGAGGTGGAAGCCGCTCATATCAGACCGGTCGAACACGACGGCCCTGACATCGTGAGCAATGGGCTCGCCCTGTCCGGAACCGCGCATTGGATGTTTGATCGCGGCCTCGTTGGGTTAGCAGACGACCTAACTATTCTGGTTTCCCGTCAAAGTAACGATATCGAAGCCGTGACATCGATGATCAACTTGTCCGGCAAGATCTTGGTGCCGGACCGCCTCGCCAACCGGCCGAGGACTGAGTTTGTAGCCTGGCACAGAGAGAATTGTTTCAAGCATTAATACTCAGTGCGGACATTGGCGTAGAACGCAGCGTACTGCCGGAAAGAGCCCATTTTACCGAATGCTGCGGCTTGCACGAACGGTGGCGAAGCTCTGTAGGCGGACATAGCGCCCCCTGAGGACGGACCAGATTAGACGTTCATCTTACGAAAGGGAAAACGTCGGCTATATGCTGCAAAGGTGTAGCAACCGGTTTCTCGTCAATCTCGCAATGCAAGTGGCAAGGCACCCGCCGTCACTGTGCAAGCTGGATGACTGCTCGTAGCAATGAATCTCTTTGGGATATTGCGCAGAGCGCAGAAGCCGAGAACCCTGCGTTCGCGTCTCTTATATGCCGATTGACGACTTCGCGAGCAAATCAAGTTCTAACAAAATCACCGAACTTGTTGCTATGGTTTCGAGACCGTAGGGCGGTAGGGTTCATCTAGGCCAACATAGCCTGGCCCAAATGCCTCCAGTCCCTTTTGCGTTGTGAAGGGTTTCGGAGCGGGTAGTACGACCACGGCAACATGTTGGCCGGTGAAGTAGTTCGGGTTGGTAACCGGTTCTCCGGATTCGGTGTCGATTAGGCAGATCAAATCAGGAATGGTTGTATGAACTTCGCCATTCAATATTCCTACCATGTTCTCATTCTTGAGCCAGATCTTGAATGTATCTCCTTCGAACCCACTAGCTCCCAAAATAGAAATGTTGCCATAGGTGAAGCCGTCTTTGGTTTCCCAATCGCAATCGCTGATGGCGCCGCGAAACGCCACAAGGCCCGCGCCCTGCGCCGCGATGGTCTGGGCGACGTCTTTACCGCTTGCGCGCGCTTCCCTCCAGACCCGGCCCATATCCATGGCCAGAGAGATCGCGCCGGGGATGATCGCGTTGCGGATCTCGTGAATTTCAAGGGCGTGGTCGATGGCGGCGATGTCGTTGCGGCTGACCTTGGACAGGGCGCGCACGATATGCTCGGCGCGTTCGTCATCCATGACGTTCTCGCAAATGATCGCCTCGCCAAACTCGTTGGCCATGACGATGGGAGCGGCAGGTAAGCCATTGATATAATAAGTGGAATGGGTGATCTCGGGCACCGCGCGCCCTGCGGGGTCGGCGTCGATGATATAGGCCCCGGCCATCGCGGCGGCATAGAAGGCGGTGGCGGTGTTGGACCCGCCAAGCTCGCACGAAATGGTGCCGTAGAACGTCCGCCCCAGATATTTCTGGAACCGATCATAAGCCGCCAGGATCGATGGAATGCCAGTGCGCGGCAGACGCTCGTATTTGCGCTCTTCTTCCTCTGGCAAGGCCGAGATCGCGCCGAGCATATAGGGCGTGCAGACCAGCGCGTCTTGCGGCGCCTCATCAAGGCTGACCATGATGAACTCTTTGCCCTTCGACAGGGCATCGTCGATCATCGCCAGTCCGTCAGACAGCTCGCCACCGCCGCCGGTGCCAAGGATGGCCGCGCCATAAAGGATGTCTTCCAGATCCTGTCGGGACAGTTTTTGCATGGGTCAATTCCTGTTAGATGGGACGCGCTTCAGTCGCGCGATGCCCCGAGAAGTTTCAGAAGATCGGTGACCATGGACAGGGTCAGCAGCACGCCGATGGTTAAAAGCGCAAAGCCCATCGCGGCCGAGGCGACGACCGGCGTATAGCCATAGCGCACGTTGTTGAAGATGCGGATGGGCAGGGTCTCGACTGCGAAGCCCGACACCATATACGAGATCAGATATTCGTTGACGCTGATGATCGCGACCAGCGCATAGCCGGTGATGACATAGGGCAGGACCAGCGGGAAAATCACCTTGGTAAAGGTCTGCCACGGGGTGGCTCCCATGGTGCGCGAGGCCTCGATCACGTCGTCAGACAGGGCAGCGAAACCACGCGCGATGATGACCAGCGGCAGGGTGACGAAGAACACCCCGTGCGAGATCACAGTCGCCTCGGCCCGGCCATACCAGCCCATCTCGGCCCAAAAGACGCTGGCGCCCATGGCGATGATGATCGGGGGCAACATGAAGGGGCCGACGCCAAGCGCGAAGACCAGCTTGCCGAAGCCCGATTTCAGCCGCCACAGCACATAGTTCGCGGCCAGCGCGATTGACACGGCCAGAAGCCCCGCGAAGGCGGCAATGACCAGCGAATTGCGGATCGGGATCAGCCAGTCCTTCTGGGTCAGAAGCTCGGTGTACCAACGCGCCGACAGCTCGCTTGGGGGGAAGGAAATGTTGCTTTCCGCACTGATCGAGACGCCTGCGACGATCAGAAAGGGCAGGATCAGCCCTGTAGCGATGGCGGTGACGAAAAGGCGTTTCAGAAGGGTGCTCATGACGGCGCTCCTTTCTTGCGCGAGGCCAGCATGAGGCCGCCGATGATCAAGAGCGTAAAGACCAGCATGATGACCGACAGCGCCGCGCCCAAGGGCATATTGGCATCGCCCACGGCCTTGTCTGTGATGATCACGGTCATGTTCCAGTCTTGCGGGCGGCCCAGCATGGTGGGCATGACGAAGACGCCAAGGAAATAGACAAACATCGTTACGACGGAGGACAGGATTGCGGGCAGGAAGTTGGGCAGAACCACCTTGGAAAACACGCGGGCGGGCGGGGTGCCAAGGGTCAGGGCGGCCTCTTCAATGCTGCGGTCGCGTTGCGCCATCTGCGGGAAAAACATCAGCGCCACCAGTGAGAAGCCCAGCGTGATAAAGCCGATCAGCATCGCGCCGAAGCTGGGGGAAAGCGAGCGCGGATCGCTCCACAAGCCGACCCAGCCAAGGAACTTGGGGATGCCCGAGTTTTCGGAAAACAGGATCAGCCAGGCGAAGCCAATGATCACCTCGCTCAGGCACATCAGGGACAGCAAAAGGATCACCCAGAACAGCTGCCAGCGGCGGTGCATGTCGACGATGATATACATCGCCGGGAAGGCCAGTAGTACCACGACCACGGCGCCAAGCGATGCCGACCACAGCGAGCGCATCGAGATTGTGTAGTAAAAGGACGAGAAGAATTTAGCGTAGTTGTCCCAAACAAAGGCGACCTTGTAAAAGCCCAGCGGGTCGCGCTCGTAGAAGCTGACCACCACCATGAAGGCGAGCGGGGCGAGGAAGAACAGCGTCATCATCGCCAGCGGGAACAGCCCGATCAGATATGGAGCAAGCGCGCGTTTCATGACGGGATGACCCATGCGTGATCGAGGTCGAACTTGATCTCGGCGCGGTCTCCGACTTTGAATTCGGGGGCGCGGTCGGACACCATCGTGTGGATGAATGTCCGGTCCCCGACGCTGAGTTCGGTTTCAATGGATGCGCCAAGGTGGCGAACGAAATCGACGGTGCCGACAAGGCCGGAGTCGCCTTCAGATGCCGTCTGCAAGCGCACATATTCGGGGCGCACGGCGATGGTGTGCTTGCCGGTCAGGCTGCTCAGATCCCCTATGGCGGTGCCCAGATCGACGCCATCCAGCATGACGGGACCGCCCGCCGTAAACTCGGGGCTGAAGATGTTGTTTGTGCCCATGAAATCCGCGACGAAACGGGTTTGGGGGCGGGCGTAGACCTCGGTCGGGGTGCCGGCTTGCTCGATCCGGCCCTCATTCAGGATCACGATCCGGTCGGCGATCGACATCGCCTCGTTCTGGTCGTGGGTGACGAAGATTGTGGTGACGCCCAGCTTGCGTTGCAGCTTTTTGACTTCGATTTGAAGATGCTCGCGCAGGCCCGCGTCCAGCGCGCTGAAGGGTTCGTCCATCAGGAAAAGGGCGGGTTCGATGGCCAAGGCGCGGGCGATGGCGACGCGCTGGCGTTGCCCGCCCGACAAGGCCGAGACCGGGCGATCAAAAAGCCCCGTCAACCCGACAACATCCAGCAAATCCCGTGCACGCTCCAGCCGTTTGTCCTTGCCGACACCACGTATTTCCAATCCATAGGCGATGTTTTCGCCCACATTCAGATGGGGAAACAGCGCGAGGCTTTGAAACACCATGCCGACATTGCGCTTGTGACACTGCACGGCGGACAGGTCGGCATCATCCAGCAGCATGTCGCCCGAGCTCTGTTCCTCGAGCCCCGCGATGATGCGCAGAAGCGTGGTCTTGCCGCAGCCGGAGCCGCCAAGCAGGCAGATGAACTCGCCCGAGGCAATGTCCAGACTGACATCTTCCAGCGCCTGAAAGGTGCCAAAGGACTTCTGGATGTTCTGAAGCAGAAGCTGTGCCATCACGAAACACTTTCATAGATGCCGGGCCTACGCTGACGCACCGACCCGGCAGAGAGAGACCGATTATTGCGAGATCATCTCGAGGTATTTGTCCGACAGCCAATCCCCTTCACGCAAGTGGATATGGGTCTGGGTGCGGATCGGGGTGCCCGCGCTGCCGACGGATGCGAACTCTTCGTCCGTCAGGTCCATCGCGTCGCGTTGGGCCACAGGAGCGATGCCAAGATTGCGGGCCATTGCGGCCTGCACATCGGGGCGGATCATGTAGTTGATGAATTTCTCGGCGGCCTCGATACTTTTGGAATCGCGCGGCACGATCCAATAGGCGTCACCCAGAACGCCGCCTTCTTTCGGGAAGGTCGACACGACCGGCAGGCCATCAGCGGCCGACAGCATGGTCACGTCGTGATAGTATAGACCGCCCACCAGCTCGCCTGCTTCAAGGCTTTGCTGGAACTGACCTTCGTCGCGATACCACAGCTGCACTTGCGGCTTCAGCTCGGCGATTTTGGCGATGACCTGTTCCAGCCCCTCGCGGGTTTCCATGATCTCGTAGCCGCCAAAGAAGGTCAGGGCGGTGGCTTCCATCAATCCGCTATTCGCGTTCGAGGTCAGGCCCAGCTTGCCGTCCCAATCGCGGGTCCACAGATCAGCCCACGAGGTCGGGGCGTCGGTCACGGCTTCGGTGTTGGTGACGAAAGTGGTGTACCACGACAGAGCCCCCACGGCGTTCAAATCACCCGCCTCGCTGGTTTTGGTGAAGCCGTCCAGAAGGGTCGCGGTGTTGGGAATGCTGTCCGCGTTCAGATTGGCCCACAGCCCGATGGACTGGCCGCGCAAGAAGACCTCGTCCGCGACCAAAGACAGGTCGGCGGGCGCTGTCTTGGCACGCGCTGCGTTGGTCAGCTGGGTCAGCCACGCTTGGTCGGCGGGCTGCGCGATCGAGCGCACGGTGATGCCGGTTTCTTCGGTGAAGCCCGGATAGATCACGTCGCGCAGGGTCTCTTCGAAAAAGCCGCCCCACGCGCTGACGGTGATTTCTTCGGCCATCACGGCGCTGCCAGTAAAGGCAATCACGCTGGCGGCGAGGGCAATTGGTTTACGCAGGTTCATCTTTCGGGCTCCCGATTGTTGGTCTGTCCGTCACGGGTCACCCCGGCGGATCGTTGATTGCTTTAACCTTAGGCAGTCGCTGCCCCCCGAACCATATTGTTCTGGTGATACATACATAAGCCAATCGACATGCATTCGGTTTTTTGCTTTGCTTTCAGAAAGATCAGCTCCGGGGAATGAGATGAAACTGACCGATATCGACCTGCGTTTGCTGCGCGTGTTCAAAGCCGTCGCCGAGGCCGGGGGCTTTGTCAAAGCGCAGGACGAGCTGGGCATCAGCCAGCCAGCGATAAGTTCACATATTGCCAACCTCGAACAGCGACTGAATGTCAGGCTTTGCAACCGCGGCCGACAGGGTTTTTCTCTGACACCGGATGGTGAAGAGGTTCTGAACGAAACCAACCAGCTGCTGTCGCATCTGGATTCATATGCCTCGCGTCTCAATGAGATCGGCCGGAAAACCGAACAATTGGTCAGGATCGGGGTTGTCGATTGCCTTGTGACGGACCCAGCCAATCCACTTGCAGAAACGTTGCGTGCTGCAAGTGGAGAGTTTGAAGACCTTCATATCAGAGTTGGCGTTTACGACTATCTTGATTGCCTGACTGAGCTGCGTGCTGGTCGCCTGGACATTGCGATTGTTGGGATTGGAGTTGGCGAGACACTGCCCGGCGACATTGAAGCCCGACATCTTTACGACGAGCCCAGCGGTCTTTTTTGTCACGTGGATCACCCCTGCAACGGAACCAAAGACCCAGGTGCATTGAAGGAATTGCTTCGGCGAAGTAAGATCTCGGCCCACAGCTTCCTGAGCAATCCGATTGATGAAAGCCTAGATATCCGTCTGCTCGAACAAAACTCGGAAATCTCTCAGGGCAACATAGAATCAACGACCTATCTCACAATGGCAGGCACGCACGTTGGTTTAATCCCTATTCACTACGCTGCAATCTGGGAAAAGAGCGGAGGAGAAATTGTCGAGATTGCGCCTGAGATGTATCGGGTTGTGTCGCAGATTCATGCATTACAGCTGAGTTCGCGAACTCACGGTGACGCTGCAAATTGGATTTGCGATAGTCTCTCTTTTGAGGGCAAACAACACAGATAACCGACGGCACTGCTAGTGCCGGAGAATACCGATACGCGAAGCGAATCCTGGTGCCGGTTGCGGAGAACTTGAGCTGCCCGTCCTTGCTATGTTCCGCGGCTGTCGCAAACGGGTACAATGCTGTCGTTCGGGCTGGAAACATCAAGGGCGGTTTTGTCAGCAACACGGTCGTACAACCCCGAGGGCCTGAATGGCTGGTTTTCCCGCATGTGCATCCATGGAGTACGTTGCAGGCATGTCGCTGAATGCTGCAGAACGCGTTTAGGAATGCCGCTACAGATCTCCTAAACGCGCTAACACTTGCAGTAAGATTAAAGCGAGTGACCGCTACGGTGATTAATGCGGGCATCTAGCTCTCGTTCAGCCGCTTCTCGGCGTCTTTCGCTAGTTTCCAGCTGGTCTGTAATCCCACCTGAAGCGTGTCGTAATTCTGCTCCTCGCGCAGCAAGTCGGCCAATGTGGTGACGGACGTGAGATGTGATTTCATCAATAGCGCCACGCAATGCGCCAATCCATTCACCTTGCTTTCGATCCTGCTGGTCGAGCGTTTCTCCAAGGCGTGCAATTCCTTGGCTGAGCTCTCGCAGGCCGTCACCAACCGTTCGACGGATGTGAGCAATTCGCGTTCCAATGCTGTCAGGGTCTTTGTCATCTAAGGTTCCTTGATCTTGATGCAGATGATCGGCGTCCCCGCGATCGTGCAGGTTTTTAAATCGGTCCGGCTCTGGTCCAGCGCCACCCATGTCTGCCCGGCCTGCTCGATCCGTGTCAGGCCAAGTTCCGTCATCTCCGAATGCGAGATCAAACCCGTCCAAAACCAACTCGTGATCAGTACCGTCACGATCCAGACTGAGGCCATCGCCACGATCACCCAGGGGGAGATCGTCAACCAGCGGCGGATCGTCTCGCTCCGCCTCTCCAACTCGCTCTTGCTGTCGCTGAGAAAGAACCTGATATCGGTCTCGATTGTATGCAGCGCGCTGGTCGCAATGCTGCTGAAATCGCTCCTGAAGCTCTCCAGCTGAGACTCCATCAAGGCGGCGTGGTCGCGCCGGATCGTCTCCAGGTCCGCGTTCAATTTCTCGGCGAGGCGATTCGGCTTGCCAGTCGTCATGGAAAATCTCTCCTTTCAAACGCCAGCGCTCACCGGTGTCGGGGTCTTTGGCGGTGATGTAGTTTTTGCTGGTGCGGGGGATCTCGAAGCCCGCATCGGCCAAAGCATCGATCATGCTGGCGCGATCCGTGATAATGCCGACGCTGATCTGATCGAGGATCCAATCGTGCAGCGCTTCGCGACCCTGCGCGCGCGTCGGTGCTTCACTCGTTGCCCTCACTTCGCGGGCGCGTTCTGGGTCCAAAGGGTCTGCCCAACCGAGCCTCTTGTTCAAAAGATCGCGCAGGCTGGAAAATGCGTTCTCATGCCCTGGCGGCGCGATGTTCAGTGCCTTGCCGGTGCTGAGCTCAAGGCGTGGCGTGCAGAAGTGCAGCTCGATGTTGCCTTCATGCGAGTGGCGCACCCAAAGGCAATCATATTGATCCCTGTCCAGTCCAGCAAAGGCCAGAGCCTCAAATAGCTCAATGGCCTCTTGCTGGGCGTCGGGACTGGGATCATCGCTATCGGCAAAGCTGATCACGCCTGCCGTGTAGCTCCACCTGTTGGGGCTCGCGTCGATCAGGTCGCGGGTTTGGTCGGGGTTGCCGTGCAGCACCTCGGGCAGCGGGTCGCGGAGCTTGGTTTGCGGCTGGCCGTTGTCGTCGCGGATCAGATTGCGGTTCTCGTCATAGGCCAGAACTTCACGCGCTGTCAGGTAGTCTACGGGGGCCGCACCGCCGCCTGTGCCGGTAGAGAAGAATGAGATGATCATACGCAGTTACCGCCTGTGTGTGCCGCCACGATCTGCGCCAACTGCCGTTCGATGGCCACCAGCTGCGTCGCGACCTTTAGCGTGTCGATCTGGCTCGCGCGACCAGATTTGACCGCGCCGTTGATCCAGCGTGACAGTTGATTGAGGTTGCCGCCGACACGGGCAATCGCAAAGGTCAACTTCGGATCAACGCGAGGGACGAGCTTGCGACGACGTGCCTCGACCAGCCCCAAGGCCTCTCGCATCAGCGTGGCATTGGGCAGGCCAGCGGCGCGCGCTTTGGCCACAAGCGCTGCCTTTTCCGACGGGGTGCATCGAAAGATCACGCTCTCGGAAAGGCCCTCTTTGACGTTGCTTGCGCGCGTCTGGTTGGGGTTTGAAGGGGAGGCTTGCCGCCCCTCACAAGTCCCGCCGATGTAATCGGTGGGTAACCTTGCTCTCTGCTCTTTGTGGGGATCGGTCGCACTCATGCTCTGAGCCCCGCCGCTTCGATTTCAGCAGGGCTGACAAGCTTTGCAGCCAGCAAGGCTGTCACTTGGCCGGGTGTGATGTGGCGGCACAGTGGATGGCGGTCCGTGACCCAGTCGGCCAAGCCTTTCAGCAATTCCACCTCTTTTGCCTTGCCCGCTTCCCGCGCCTCCTCAACGTCGTGAAGGTATTTCAACCAACGGCCAGTGCTGAACCAATTGTCGGAGAAGCACACCTTGGATCGAGTGAATCCTTCGCTCTCGCTCGCATATGCCCGCACGGCGTCCTCGAGGTCTTTCGCGTCCACACCGTCGGCCAGGGCTTGGCGGATCTGCGAAAGGCAAACCGCTTTGCCGCGAATGCGATCCTCCGGATAGGCCGACAAAATCCTTTCAGAAACCTCATCCTCAACCGCCGCCTTCGCGTGCGAAGGATTTGGTTTTTGATATGGTTTATATCTGTTCTCATAGGATTTGCCCTCTGGGGCAGATGGCTTGCCCTCAGGGGCAAATGCATCGATTTCCCTTTCGGTCGGATCCATTTGCCCATTTGGGAAAATGGAGTTGCCTAGGGCATACCAGCAGGTCCGATCATAACGATCATCGCTGAAATTGCCCTTGATTAGCAGCTCTGCGCTGACCAGCTTTTCGAGCGCTGTTCGGATCTGCTTTTCGCTCAGATAGGGGAACAACTCACCAAAGGCCGAGATCGAATTGTAAGTCCAATACCGCCCGTCTCGAAGGTTGCGGCGATTGGCTTGGTTCTTCTCGATCCAGAAGGTGATGTTTTGGAAAATCACCGCTGCATTGAGACCCACACGCCCGGCGATTTCGGGATCAAAGCTATGGCGGCTCATGATTGGCCACCGAAATACGCACAAACGCGCGAATTTTGTACAGGTTTTGTACGAGATTTCGGTCGTTTTCGGAGAATTCGGCAGAAAACGAAACGGGCGTTTCTGCAAGCTTCTGCAGAACCCCTTGCAAATAAGCCATATTTTTCAGGTGTTTTTGGCGACCCCGGCAGGATTCGAACCTGCAACCTGCCCCTTAGGAGGGGGCTGCTCTATCCAGTTGAGCCACGGGGCCGCGCGGCGCCTTCTGTAGCCGGGTTTTTTCGGCTTGTCATGACCTTTGCACAACAGTTGAACAGATCGCCCTGTTCGCGCTAGCATCGGGGAAACAACAATGCAGGTATCCCCGGTGACAACAGAAACGAAACGCCCGCTTACCCTCCGTGATGTCTCAGAAGCGTCCGGTGTGTCGGAAATGACGGTCAGCCGGGTCCTGCGCAATCGGGGCGATGTGTCGGACGCGACCCGCACCCGGGTTCTGGCCGCAGCGAAAGAGCTGGGATACGTGCCCAACAAGATCGCCGGCGCGCTGGCCTCGAGCCGGGTGAACCTGGTGGCGGTGATCATCCCGTCGCTGTCGAACATGGTCTTCCCCGAAGTGCTGACCGGCATCAACCAGGTGCTTGAGGATACCGAGCTGCAGCCGGTGGTCGGCGTTACCGATTATCTGCCGGAAAAAGAGGAGAAGGTCCTGTACGAGATGCTCTCGTGGCGTCCGTCGGGCGTGATCATCGCCGGGCTGGAACACACCGAGGCCGCGCGGGCGATGCTGGATTCGGCGGGCATTCCGGTGGTCGAGATCATGGATACGGACGGCAAGCCAGTGGACGCGATGGTGGGCATTTCGCACCGCCGGGCCGGGCGCGAGATGGCGCAGGCGATCCTGAAGGCCGGGTACCAGCATATCGGCTTCATGGGTACCAAGATGCCGCTGGACCACCGCGCGCGCAAACGGTTCGAGGGCTTCACCGAAGTTCTGGGCAAGCACGGGATCGAAATCGAAGACCGAGAGTTCTATTCCGGCGGCTCGGCTCTGGCCAAGGGGCGCGAGATGACCAAAGCCATGCTCGACCGGTCCCCGGAATTGGATTTCCTGTATTATTCCAACGACATGATCGGCGCGGGCGGGCTGCTGTACCTGCTTGAACAGGGAATCGACGTGCCCGGACAGATCGGCCTTGCGGGATTCAACAACGTCGAGCTGCTGCAGGGTCTGCCGCGCAAGCTGGCCACCATGGACGCCTGCCGGCTTGAAATCGGTCGCAAGGCGGCAGAAATCATCGCCGCCCAACTGGCTGACCCGAATACCGAGATCGAAACTCGTATCACTTTAACCCCCAAGATCAGCTATGGCGACACGCTCAAGCGGCGCTGAACGGGGCAAGCTGCAACAACTCGACAACCGAACCGCCCGTGCGTTGTTCATGGATCGCCACGCGCTGGCGGAACAGCCCGCAGGCCCGGCCAAGGGGCCCGATCTGCTGCATCTGATCCACCGGTTGGGTTTCGTGCAACTCGACAGCATCAACACCGTGGCGCGCGCCCATGACATGATCCTGTTTTCGCGCCGCCCGTCCTATCGGCCGAACGACCTCAAACGCCTGTACGAGCGCGACCGCAGCCTGTTCGAACACTGGACCCACGACGCTGCCGTGATCCCGATGGCGTTCTACCCGCATTGGCATCTGCGCTTCCAGCGCGACGCCGAGATGCTGCGGGCCCGCTGGCGCAACTGGCGGCGCGACGGGTTCGAACAGCAGTTCGAAACCGTGCTGCGGCACATCCGCGACCACGGCCCGGTGTGCTCGGCCGATGTGGGGCAGGATGAGAAAAAGGGCTCGGGCGGGTGGTGGGATTGGCATCCCTCGAAAACGGCACTGGAATACCTTTGGCGCTCGGGCGCGCTGACGGTGGTAGGGCGCCGAGGGTTTCAAAAGCAATACGACCTGACCGAGCGCGTGATCGATACCCATCTATGCCCCGGCGTGATGGAGTGCGATCATCAAGCGACGGTGGACTGGCTGTGCCACGCGGCGCTCGACCGGTTGGGCTTTGCCACCTCGGGCGAACTGGCCGCCTTTTGGGACACGGTCACCGCCGCCGAGGCGAAAGAGTGGTGCAAACAGGCTCTGACACGGGGTGATTTGCAGGAAATCGAGGTGGAATGCGCCGATGGTCGAATGCGCCGCGTGTTCGCGCCACTAGGCTTGGCGGACCAGGCTGCCGACCCTGCCCCCGCGCCGGGGCGAATCCGCGTGCTCAGCCCGTTCGACCCGATGCTGCGCGACCGCAACCGCGCCCAGCGCCTGTTCGGCTTCCACTATCGGATCGAGGTTTTCGTGCCCGAGGCCAGGCGCACCTATGGGTACTACGTCTTTCCACTGCTCGAGAAAGACCGTCTGATCGGACGGATCGACATGAAGGCTCATCGCGACGAAGGCATCTTGCGGGTCCGCGCCCTGTGGCCCGAGCGCGGGGTCAAGTGGTCGCACGCCCGCACCCGGCGGCTCGAGGCCGAGTTGGACCGGGTACGCCGTTTTGCCGGACTGGAACAGGTCGCCTTTGCCGCAGACTGGCTGCGCGCGCCTGTTTGATCGGCTGAAAGCCCTTTCATAGGTCTATTCCGCCGGCCCGAGGGTCAGGCGGATGGGATCCAACCCGTCGATACCGCCGGTCAACACATCTCCGGCGACGACCGGGCCGACACCGGCGGGCGTTCCGGTCAGGATCAGGTCGCCGGGCCGCAGGTGATAGAACCGGGACAGGTGCATGACGATCTCGTCGATCTTCCAGATCAGTTCGGACAGGGTGGCGTCCTGCCGGACCTCACCGTTCACGCTCAGATGGATGCGGGTGTCATCGGTCAGCGCCCAATCGGCAGCGCGGGTCAGCGGCGCGAACACCGCGCCGTTTTCCACATCCTTGCCCAGATCCCAGGGGCGCTGCTTGTTGCGCTCGCGGATCTGCAGGTCGCGCCGGGTCATGTCCAGCGCGCAGCAATATCCGAACACGGCATCCCAAGCCTGCTGCGACGTCGCCTGAAACACCGGGCGACCGATGGCCAGGGCCAGTTCCATTTCGTGGTGATAATTCTCGGTGCCCGGCGGGTAAGGCACGGTCTGGCCGGTCAGAATGGCGTTCTGCGGGGACTTGGTGAAATAGAACGGCGCCTCGCGGTCGACCTCGTTTCCCATCTCGGCCGCATGGGCGGCATAGTTCCGTCCGACGCAAAAGATGCGCCCCACCGGATAGGTGTTGGCCTCTCCAACTACTGGTATCTGCACCACATCCGGCAGGGAAAACAGAGATTTGGCCATGTTGCATCCTTTCCTTCACGTTGCCGCGCAGACTAAAGGAGACACACCGCTGTTCAACCCGGCAAACACGCCGATTATTGCCGCCCCGTCTGTAAGTTTCGGCGCGAAGTTGCCAAGGCCGCGGACCTGGGCGCAAGCCAGTTTCATCCGCACAGACTATCCGGCTTTAATCTAGGGAAACTTGGAACCACCCTCTTTGAAAAACCGCACAGGCCGCGCATCATGAACGGACATATCGGGCAGATATTCGAAGGCAGCGCAACAGGCCCACGGGCCGCGTCACCTTATTGCGACTTGGTTTCGCGGTCAGGTACGCTAGATATTCTTACAGACGGTCGGCGCGCCCAGCCAACCAAGCATGGTGCATCAGCGGGCCACCGTCGCGAATACCAAGGAATTATTACGGTTTCGGAGAACCGCCGCTCTGGCCTCATCCCCCTGGGTGCTTGGGCTGCGCCGTCGGGGTGCAATTTAGGCGCCTCACATTCTCCGATTCAGGGCCGGAACCCTTCAACACAGGGATTCTTCGGCCTCGGGCCAGGCAAATAACTTCAGACACCGTCTGGCCGCCCCGCCGGAGTCGACCCCTAGTTTCTCCGGCGGGGTTCTCCGATCCGCACAACCGGTGCGTTTTTCTTTATTAGAGCCTGAATTTGGATCGAACGGGCGCCACGGTCCCACCTCACAGCGCCCTCGTCGTCCGGAATTTGATTGACCTGCCCGCCTGCATCGCCATCACTTGCCCGCGAAAGATGCGAAGGCGGAAGGCAGGGCAGATGAGATGGGATGAATTCTCGGAATGGGGCAAACGCATTTCCGAGTGGACGCAACATTATCACCAAACCGTCGGCCAGCACCCGGTGCGCGCCCGGACCGAGCCCGGCGAGGTGCTGAACGCGCTTCCCGCGACGGCGCCGGAACAAGGCGAACCGATAGAAGGGATTTTCCAGGATTTCGAACAGATCGTGATGCCCGGCATCACCCACTGGCAGCACCCGCGCTTCTTCGCCTATTTCAACTCGAACGCCTCGGCGCCGTCCGTGCTGGCCGAGTTTCTGGCCAGCGCGATCGCGCCGCAATGCATGTTGTGGCAGACCTCGCCCGCGGCGACCGAGATGGAAACCCGGATGATGGACTGGCTGCGGCAGGCGCTGGACCTGCCCGAAGGCTTTGCCGGGGTAATCCAGGACTCAGCCTCGTCGGCCACGCTGGCCGCCGTTCTGACCATGCGGGAAAAGGCGCTGAACTGGCAGGGCAACCGTCAGGGCCTGTTCGGGCAGACACCCTTGCGCGTCTATTGCTCGTCCGAGGTGCACACATCGGTCGACCGCGCCATCTGGGTGGCCGGGATCGGGCAGGACAACCTGGTGCGCGTCCCGATCAAGGGTGACTGGCGCGGGATGGACCCCGCAGCGCTCGAGGCCGCGATCCAAGCCGATCTGGACGCCGGCCTTCACCCCGCGGGGGTGATCCTGTGCGTCGGCGGCACCGGAACCGGCGCGACCGATCCAGTGGATGCGTGTTTGAAAGTTGCGCAGAAATACGGGCTGTATACGCATGTGGATGCGGCCTGGGCCGGGTCGGCGATGATCTGCCCCGAATACCGCCACTATTGGCCGGGGATCGACCAGGCCGACAGCATCGTCTTCAACCCGCACAAATGGCTGGGGGTTCAGTTCGACTGCTGCGCGCATTTCCTGAAAAACCCCGACGATCTGGTGCAGACGCTGGCGATCAGCCCTGAATATCTGAAAACCCATGGTCAGGACGGGATCATCAATTATTCGGAATGGTCGGTGCCGCTGGGCCGCCGGTTCCGGGCGCTGAAACTGTGGTTCGTGATCCGCGCCTACGGGCTGGAAGGGCTGCGCGCGCGGCTGCGCAACCACGTCAACTGGTCGCGCGACCTGCATGACCGACTGGCGGCCGAGCCGGATTTCCGGATCGTCACCCCGCCCACGTGGTCCCTGTGGACCTTTCGCTATGAACCGGCCGATGCTGCGGATCTGGACGACCTGAACCTGCGGCTGGTCAACGCCATCAACGAAGACGGGCGCATCTATCTGACCCAGACCCGCGTGGATGGCGACATCGTCATCCGCTTTCAGGCCGGCCAGTTCGAAACCACCGAGGAGGACGTCCGGATGGCCTTTGACGTGATCACCCAAATCGCCCGCACCTTGCCCACACCCCCGCAGGAGGACCGCTGATGCCCGCCCCGAAAAACCCGTTCAAACAGGCTCTGACAAAGGGCGAAATGCAGATCGGCTGCTGGATGAGCTTTGCTGAAGCCATCACCGCGGAAATCATGGGAACCGCCGGTTTCGACTGGCTGGTGATCGATGGCGAACATGCGCCGAATGACATCCGTTCGATCCGCGATCAGCTGATTGCGCTGGCCAACAGCCCTTCGCACGCGGTGGTGCGGCTGCCCGTCGGCGAGACCTGGATGATCAAGACCGTGCTGGATGCCGGCGCCCAGACGATTCTGGTGCCGATGGTCGAAAGCGCAGATCAGGCGCGCGAGCTGGTTCGGGCCTGCCAGTACCCGCCCAGAGGTGTGCGGGGTGTCGGGGCCGCCGCAACACGGGCGACAATGTACGGCACGATCCCCGATTACGTGGCGACGGCCGACCCCGAGATCTGTTTGCTGGTTCAGGTGGAGAACCTTGCGGGCATGGCCGCCCTGGACGACATCCTGCAGGTCGAGGGCGTGGATGGCGTTTTCATCGGCCCGGCCGATCTGTCCACCGACATGGGTTATAAAGGCGACAGCACGGTGCCAGAGGTCCGCACCGCCATCGCCGATGCTTTGAAGCGGATCCGGGCAGCAGGCAAGGCGCCGGGTATTCTGGGCACCAATGATGAAGCGGTTCAAGCGTATCGGGACATGGGCGCGCAGTTCCTGGCGGTCGGTATCGACGTCATGCTGCTGGCTCAGGCCGCCCGCGGGCTGGCCGCGAAATGGCGTCCCTGAGGGCGGCTCATCCCTGCATTGCGGCGGCGGCCTGCGCATAGCCGCCCGATGCACCATCGACGAAATGTACGTGATCGTCGCGCGTGGCGGCGGGCACGAAGCAGGTCATCATCGCCTCTTGCTGGGAATGGATGCCGTATCTGATTTTGCCGCGTCCGCGCGCATCTTCCAGGGTCCGGGCGATGCGCGACAGGGTCTCGTTGTCGCAATCCAGCGTCATCTTCAACCCGTCATCAAACTTGCGGAAATCCGCATTTCGGCTGACCATGTTCTTGTAGTGGCCCGGCTCGAACTCGCCCAGTCGCTTGCCCGATTTGAACAGCAGCCAGATCAGCAGGTTCTGCACAAGCAGCGCGGCCTTGCGCACGGCCAGATTGCGCCCAGCGCGCGAGACATGGGCATCCAGTGCAAGACCCGGAGGTGGCCACTTGATCGGAGGGCCGCCGGCCGGCACGGGATGGCCCGCGCGCTCCAGAGCCTCGGATGCGGACAGAACCGATTGCGCCAGATCAGCAAAGTCGCGTTCTGTCGCCTGCGCAGTGGGCTGGATGACAAGTGAAATGATCTGCCCATGCCGCGCAGGGCTGTTGGACCAGCGGCAGGACAGTCCCGTCAGGTCAGGCTTTGCGTCGGACCCGGCGGGCGGAACCTCGTACCGGCCAGCCTTCATCTGCGCCTCGGCCCAGGCCAGTCCGCCACCGGTGAACATGGCGTAATCCACCCCCGAGGACGGCGCATAGCGCGCCACCCGCAAGTCGAGCCCCTCCGCGCGCACGTCGGACACAGGAACTAAAGCCGCACGCAGCGCGATGCCGAACTCGGTTTCCGCCCAACTGCGCAGCGCAGCCAAGGTGTCGCGCGCCACGTCGGCATCCTCCTTCGGGATGGCAAATCCGGCGCCGTCGCCACCAAAAACATAGGGAAAAACCCGCCCGCTCAGCGCGTTGATCATGCCTGAGATCACCGCCGCGCCCACCATGTTCACCGTCTTGTAGCGACCACGCGCGATTTCGCCGGTCGAGTCCACGATATCGGCGACGCCCACGATCCAGTCATCCGGGACCGGGGTGAATTGTTCTGGATCAGACAGGGCAAGAAAATCGCGCGTAATGGGTACGCGGTCATAGAATCCGATATAGGCGGTCTTCATTGTCCCTCCCGTTAGCTTGCCGCAATGATAGCGTAGTGCGGGGGCGTTTCCCGATACTGCAACATATCACACGCGCTTGTGCATGGCATCGGGACGTGCCAAGCATCCCGGTGAGGCGGACGGCAGGGAGACTGACATGCAGGCAGGTTTGGTGATCTTGTGTCTGGCCTATGTCCTCAGCCAATTCTTTCGCGCGTTCCTTGCGGTTCTGACCGCCGATCTGGCCCGCGACATCGGTGCCACGCCCGAGGATCTGGCCTGGGCTTCAGGCTTGTGGTTTCTGGTCTTTGCGGCGATGCAGATCCCGGTGGGGTGGGCGCTGGACCGGGTTGGCCCGCGGCAGACGGCGGCGGTTCTGCTGCTGATCGGCGGCGCGGGTGGAGCCGCGGTGTTCGCGTTGGCCACGACGCCCCTGCATGTAGCGGTCGCGATGGCGTTGATCGGGGTCGGGTGTTCGCCGGTTCTGATGGCCTCGTATTTCATCTTTGCCCGTGAATACCCGCCCGCGAAATTCGCGACCCTGGCGGCGGTGATGCTGGGTGTAGGGTCGGTCGGCAACCTCGTGGCCTCGTATCCCACGGCGCTGGCGGTCGAACTGATGGGCTGGCGCGCGACGCTGGCGGGGCTGGCCGCGATCTCGGGCGCGGTGGCTGTAGGTATCTGGGTCACGGTAAAAGACCCCGCGCGGGTGGTGTCCGAGCAGAAGGGTTCCGTTCTGGACCTGCTGCGCGAGCCTGCTTTGTGGGCGATTTTGCCCTTGATGCTGGTGGCCTATGCGCCCTCTGCCGCGCTGCGGGGGCTGTGGGCCGGTCCCTATCTGCTGGACGTGTTCTGGCTGAGCGCCACCCAGATCGGGCAGGCTACGCTGGTCATGGGTGCCGCGATGATCGCGGGCACCTTTGCCTATGGGCCGCTGGACCGACTGCTGAACACCCGAAAATGGGTGATCTTCGGCGGCAACACGCTGGCGGTGCTGGCGCTGGGGCTACTGGGGCTGTGGGTCGCCGATGCCGTCTGGCTGTCGGTTCTGCTGATGGCGCTGATCGGGTTTCTGGGGGCCTCCTTCCCGGTGATCATGGCGCATGGGCGCGCCTTCATCCCGGCGCATCTGGTGGGGCGCGGCGTGACCCTGCTGAACCTGTTCGGGATCGGCGGCGTGGGGCTGGCGCAATTCGCCACCGGCCGCATCCATGCGGCGACGGTGGACATGGGGCCAACCGCACCCTACACAGCGATATTCGCCTTCTTTGCCGTCACGCTGACGATCGGCTGTGTGATCTACCTGTTCAGCCGTGACAGCATGGAGTGAGACCCCGCAGGAGCGCGCCCCGTGAACGACCCCGTTGTCCTTGCCCCAAACCTCAAACGCCGCCTGTCCGGCGTGACCGCGACGATCGCGCGGCTGGTGCCGTTGCAGGCGCAGTGGATCGACATCGCCGCCACCGGCCCGGGCCTGCCTGAGGACATCCCGCACATCCCGCTGGGCCGCCTGCCCTTTCTGTCGCGCAAGACGCTGCGGGTCTGGCACGCCCGCCGCAACACCGAGATGCTGCTGGGCCTGATCCTGCGCGACCTGCTGCGGCTGCGGCTGAAACTGCTGTTCACCAGCGCCTCGCAGCGGGCGCATACGGGCTATACCAAGTGGCTGATCGGCAAGATGGACGCGGTGGTGGCCACCTCGCGCAAGACGGCCGGCTACCTCGAGCGCGACGCACAGGTGATCATGCACGGCATCAACCTGCAGGATTTCACGCCACCCGCGGACAAGGCAGCGCTGCGCGCGCAGATGGGGCTGCCCGACGGGCTGTTGCTGGGTTGTTACGGGCGCATCCGCCACCAGAAGGGCACCGACGCTTTTGTCGATGCGATGATCGACCTGTGCGGGCAGGTCCCCGACGTGCATGGCATCGTCATGGGCCGCGCGACCGAGAAACACAGTGCTTTCCTGACCGAACTGAAGGACAAGGTGGTCCGAGCCGGCCTGTCCGACCGCATCCTGTTCAAGCCCGAGGTCACAGTGGATAAGATCGCCCAATGGTACCAGGTGCTGGATCTGTTCATCGCCCCCCAACGCTGGGAGGGGTTCGGACTGACCCCCCTCGAAGCGATGGCCTGCGGCGTGCCCGTGGTGGCCACCGATGTGGGCGCGTTTTCCGAGATCGTGACCGACCCGGCGTTGGGTCGGGTGGTGCCTCCGGGCGACATTCCGGCGCTGGCCGCGGCCGCGGTCGAGATGCTGGCGGACCGTGATTCCCTGGCCCGCGCAGGCCAGGCCGCCCGCGCCCATGTCGAACGGAATTTCGACATCAACGGCGAGGCGCAGGCGCTTGTTGCGCTCTATCAGCAGCTGCTGAAGGCCTGAGTCGCCGTAAAACTGCGTCATTCGGTCAATTCCGCCGCGAAGGCCCTTTTTTATTTTCTGCAACGCGGCTATGAACGCGCGTCCTTAATTCAGGAGACTAGACATGGGCTATCGCGTCGTTGTCGTCGGCGCCACGGGTAACGTGGGCCGCGAAATGCTGAACATCCTGGCTGAACGCCAGTTCCCCGTGGACGAAATTGCCGTTCTGGCAAGCCGTCGTTCGCTGGGCACCGAAGTCAGCTTTGGCGACAAGACACTCAAGACCCAGGATCTGGACACTTTCGATTTCGCCGGCTGGGACATGGCTCTGTTTGCCGTGGGGTCCGCCGCGACCAAGGACTACGCCCCCAAGGCGGCGGCGGCTGGCTGCGTGGTGATCGACAACTCGTCGCTCTATCGCTACGATCCCGAGATCCCGCTGATCGTGCCCGAGTGCAACCCTCAGGCGATCCACGACTACAAGAACAAAAACATCATCGCCAACCCCAACTGCTCGACCGCGCAGATGGTGGTGGCACTGAAGCCGCTGCATGACCGCGCCAAGATCAAGCGCGTCGTGGTCTCGACCTACCAGTCGGTCTCGGGTGCGGGCAAAGAGGGTATGGACGAACTTTGGGATCAGACCAAAGCCGTCTACAACCCGATCAACGAGGTCGCCCCGAAGAAATTCCAGAAGCAGATCGCCTTCAACGTCATTCCGCATATCGACGTCTTCATGGAAGATGGATCGACCAAGGAAGAGTGGAAGATGGTCGTCGAGACCAAGAAGATCGTCGACCCGTCGATCAAGGTCACCGCGACCTGTGTGCGGGTGCCGGTTTTCGTCGGACATTCGGAGTCGGTGAACATCGAGTTCGAGGAATTCCTGGACGAGGACGAGGCCCGCGACATCCTGCGCGAAGCCCCGGGCGTGATGGTGATCGACAAGCGCGAGGCCGGTGGCTATGTCACGCCGGTTGAATGCGTCGGCGATTTCGCCACCTTCATCAGCCGGATCCGTCAGGACTCGACCGTGGAAAACGGCCTGAACCTGTGGTGCGTCTCGGACAACCTGCGCAAGGGCGCGGCCCTGAACGCAGTGCAGATCGCCGAGCTGCTGGGCCGCGAGGTCCTGAAAAAGGGCTGATACACCGAACCAGTCAGACATCTGAAAACCCTGCGGCATGGGCTGCGGGGTTTTTTCATTTTTTGGCAATGCGAGACGGAAGGTGCGCCGGGCATCACCGCAGGTTCTGCCCAAGCAAAAGTAAATTCGCCAGATGAATAGCTATTATTCACATAATCAATTTTTCATATTTCGCAGCTGCTGGTATTTTTCCGCCCATTGAAGGCGCCTTCGTTTCAATCTCAGCCGAGGGGAAACGAGCCATGATTGATCAAACAGAGCCTAACCTGTCGCAGGAACCGGGGTTCGACACCGCGCAATCCCACGTGCTCTGGAACCGCTGACAAGGCAGATTTTTTCCGGCCTTCAGTGCTCAACGCCGCACTTCCGGACGGTTCGGGCCGGGTTGGGCAGCGTGGTTCGGATGCCCGCGGTAGAACACACTTTTTCGGCAAAATCCGATTTTAACGCCCCGTGCGGCTCATCGGATACTCAAAGGAGACCGTTATGACCAGATTGCCCATCTTTTTTCTGACCACCGCAACCATATTTGCCGTTTTGGGCATGTTGTGGGGTATCCAGATGTCGGCCAGCCATGATCACACGCTGTCTCCGGCACATGGCCACTTGAACCTGATCGGGTTCGTTGCGCTGGCAGTGTTCGGATTCTACTACGCTCTGACCCCCGAGGCGGCGCGCAGCGGTCTGGCGAAACTCCACTATGGGCTGTCCGTGGCAACGGTGCTGGTGCTCGTTCCCGGAATCGTGCTGGCAATCACCGAAAGGGGTGAAACCCTTGCCCAGATCGGATCGCTTCTGGCAGTTCTGACCATGGTCCTGTTCGTGTTCATCCTGCTGCGTCACGGTTTCGGAGCGACAGACGCGGACAACCGCAGGCCGGTGGCCGGCAACCCCAACCCAGCCGAATGAACAAGACCGCCCCGCCTGCGCGAGGCGGGGCTTCGCTCAACGGAACGACCGTTTATCCCGGGGTGTACCAGATCGGCGACGTATAGGCCCGTTCGGTCGTGATCATCGGAACATAGTCCGGCATCTCGATCCCGAACCGTTTGGCCTCGTAGGCGGTCCAGCGGGGGGTCGGGATCTCGATCACACGGGCATAGTAGAACGCAGACAGGCTGGGATCGAAATCCGGATCCTGCCACGTGGTGATCAACTCACTTGCCCCGATGGTGTTGGTCCAGGTGGCGTTTTCGACATCGACGGTGTTGCCGACTTCGGGCAGCTTGCCATTCTCGTCCAGCTGGCGATCGCCGGCCCAAACGACGTTGTAGACTTTCTCCTGCAGGGCCCCGTCAGCATCGACCCAGCCCTTGACGATCTGGATGCGATCCAGGTTGCCGGAAATCGGGTCCTTCAATGCAAAAACAAGGAAGTTCGGAGCCCGCCCATCGGGAGACGACTGCAGGTTGCCGCCCATCGGTACGCCTTTTTTGTAGCCCGCATCCGCAGGTACGCGGCTTGCGGCATCCTGATCGGTGAAGTCATAGCCGCCGAAAAACCGTACCCCCATACGCGACCCGGTGGTTGCATAGGTCTCCCTGCGCTGCATCGCATCAAAGATCGCCTCGCGGGTGTTTTCGGTCGCCCAGACCGCACCCAGTCCACCAGCGGCCTGTTTCCAGCCATAGATCGACAGCTCTGGGTCGGGTGCTTCGATTACCAAATGTTCCCAACGGTTCGGGCCGGGCTCGACACCGGAATGTTTGCCGAAAAAGTTGTCTTCCTGGGCCGTTGCCATACCGGTATGCGAATCCGTCGCGCCGACCATCCCGAACTTGAACGGGTTCACGCCCAGCTCCTGCTCGATCTTGAGCCCGCGCTTCAACGCCTCGCGCGCGTATTCACCGGCCAGCATCTCGGGTTGCTTCAACTCGGTTCCGTTCAGATTGGCCGCGTCCCATGTGTCGAAATCTGCGAACTCGTCATCGGGGCTGAGGAACGGATGCGCCTCACCGTCACCCTTGATCTGCGTCGGTTCGTACAGCGGCTCGAACCGGGCGCGCAGGCTTGCGATCTCCTGAGTCAGTGCGGATCCATCGTAGGCGTTCAGAGAGAACATCCGCCCGTTCGACAGGTTGCCGTTATGCGCGATGGCCAGGACCTCGCCGCCTGTCCGTTCCTCGTATTCGGCCAGAAAGGCCCACAGGTCCTCGGGGTTCTTGCTGTCATATTGCGAGAACGGGCGGGTCTGGTTGGCCCGGTCGCGCCCATCGCGGAACAGCACGTTCCGGTGCAGGTTGTTGGCGCCTTCGGTGGTGTATTCATAGCCGATGATGGCTGAAAAGACCCCCGGCTCGTTGAAGCTGTCGGCAAGCGCCGTGTACGCCTCCCACGCATGCTTGATGGCCTTGGGGTTGTCGATGGGCGGGACGTCATCCGACAACGAGGCGACGATCTCCATTGCCGTGTCAAACGCAAGCTGGCTGTCACCCGCCGTCAGCGCCTCGTACCAGGCCTTGCCCTGGGGTGTCGCCAGAACCTCGGCGTCTCCGGCCAGCAGTTGCGGCATCAGCCCGTACATCTCCGCATGGTCCGAGACGACCAGCCAATCGAGCGGACGGGACAGCTTGGCCCGAAGGCCGTGGGTTGTCGTGACCTCTTCGCCGCGGGCAAAGCGAAAGGCCTGTTCCTGGGTCAGCCGGGTCATCGTGCCGGCGTCAACCGAAACCGAAGTATGCAGATGCGAGTCTCCCCACAGCGGCCGTTGGGGAAAGTTCCGCCCCGCATAGGGAGAGAAATCATCAGGCGCCAATACGACGTCCGTGCTGCCCTGCTCGGTCTGGAACTCCTGCGCGGACACGGATGTGGCGGTCAGCGCGGCCAGACAGGCCAACGTCCACAAAGGTCGTTGTGAAGCGGTTGCGAAAGGCTTGGTCATGAAATCCCTCCCAGGTGTGTCATTTCCATTCTGTTGGTTCCGGAAATGACGGGAGCCTATCACAGATTTGGATATTCGAATAAAATTACCTGACGACGTAGCCCGGACCTCGCGCTGCAGTACCGCGGCGCGCGGGCGGCAGACCAATGCAGGGCTGAGGAATCACTCCCCGCTCTGGGCTAGGTCGGCGTTCTGTTGAAACTGGCCACAGGGACGGTCATTCGCAGGGGTCACCGTGGCGCCAGAGTTGGCTGGCCCGTTAGGTTCGTCCCCGAACAGAAACCATCCACCGGTACGGCACCCAAGTTCGCGCGAGCCTTCTTTCGAGAGATGGCGACCGTCGCGATAGTATGCCGTCGAGCCGTCGCTGGCGCGGCACATGCCATCGGCATCGCAGAGTATCCGATCCAGCCAGACGACTTTGTGGCGGCTCTCGAGCTGGTGCAGCATCTCACCAACCTCAAGAAGCTCCGGCTGTATGTCCGCGAACGGATAGTCGCACAGATGCGGGTCAGCGCCTCGGAGTTCGGCATTCACCACGCAATAGCCCAGGTTTTGGCCATTCGAGGGGGGCGGAGACACGACGATCGGGGTTTTACCGGCAGACACAAGCCGTTCGAGCGTTTTTGCCAGGTTCCGCAGTACCGTGCTCTGCGGGCCTGCGGGGTCCATTGCGCCGTCAACGGCAGCAAGTCCGCCCGGCTCGAACAAATAGTAGAACGGCGATGAGACGATGACATAGTCAATGCTGTCGGTCGAAGTGATATAATCCAGCACCCGGTCGCTGAAATCCAGACAGGCCTGCGGGGATTCTCCGGTCCGGCCGCGATCGGCAAAGGCGATACCGGCGATCGGCGCGCAGAGCGACTTGGTCAGCTGAACGACCCCAAGCTCGGGGTAGGCCGCGGTCAGGCCGACCACCAGATGCATGGCGAAACTGTCCCCCCAAACCGCAACCTTGGGGGACTCGGAAGTCGCGCAGCTTTCAGGCACTGGCATCCGACCGTTGCACGCATTGCTCAAACCCCGGTTCGGAGCCAGGCTTTCGGTCAGTCTCGGCAGATCGAGATTGCGCAGCGCCTTACGATCGGGCGCGCCATCGGTTGCGAAGATCGCCACTCCGACCGAGAACACCAAAGCCGATATCGCGACGCTTCCGATGAAGATCCCCCGGCGGCTGAATAGACCTTCCCTATGACGGCGAAAGGGTTGCTCGACGAAGCGCCATGTCAAGGCTGACAGCACAAAGGCCAGCACGACAAGGCTGGCGATGGTCAGCGGTGTTGGCGCCGGAACACTCCGGATCTTGGCAAAGACCAACAACGGGTAGTGCCACAGGTAAAGGCTGTAGCTGATCAGGCCGATCCAGACCATGATCCGCGACGACAACAGCGCCCCTATCGGGTCTCGTTGGCTGGCGAAAAGAATGACCAGAACGGTTCCCAAAACGGGCACGACCGTCAGGAATGACGGGTGCGGCGTGTACCGGTCGAACATCACGTAGGACACCAGCAGCCCGACCATGCCCAGCAGCGGCAGCACCGTCGAGAACCGCCCCTTGTCCTGCCGCGGAACGAAGGCGCATATCGCGCCGGCCAAAAGCTCCCACGCGCGGGTATAGATCAGGTAGAACCCTGCCCTGGGTTCGTTTTCCGATGTCCACTGCGCCAGCAACAGACTGGCCAAAAGCATCACCGACAGGCCAATGATGCAGGTCCGGGTCCCTCTTCGAAACAGAAACAGCAGCAGCAGCGGAAACAGCAGGTAGAACTGCTCTTCCACCGCAAGGCTCCAGGTGTGGAGGAGCGGATGCATGTCGAATTCATCCGCGAAATAGTCCTTGTTCCGGAAGAAGAAGACGTTCGACAGGAATACCGGGACGGATGACAGGCTTCGCGAATAGACCCTGAGATCGGCCGGCAGCATCCAGATCCACGCCAGGCAGGTTGTCACGGCCAGAACCACGAAAAGGGCCGGAAGAATCCGCCTGGCTCGCCTTTCGTAGAAATCGACGATGGACAACCGTCCGCGTTGAATATCCCCGATCAGAAGCGAGGTGATCAAGTAGCCGCTGATGACGAAAAAGACATCAACACCCAGAAACCCGCCGGACAGCCATGACAATCCGGCGTGGTAGAAGACCACTGGCAACACAGCTATTGCCCGAAGGCCGTCAATTTCCCTTCTGTAGGCGATGCTCAAAACGGCCAACCTCAAGATGCTGGCTGAAATGCTAGCGCCCGTCCCGGTTGCCATCAACGATGTTTGTCAGTCAGCCCGCTCTGAATGAAAATGTGTGGTTTTGCGAACAGGGATTTGCCTGTTCGCTCCGCACATCGTGCATGGGTCCACGCCATGACTCCCGAGGTTAGGCTCGCATCGGATCCCAAGCGCGCCGGGTCAAAAACGCTCGGCCCGCAGAACCTGGCAGTCGGTGACGCTTACAACCCCGATATGGCGATCAAGCACGGGAAGGATCGCGCTCAGCAGCCCGTCCAAGCGATCGGGGCGAATGATGCAGATGACCTGAACCATCCCGCTGGCGCGGCTGACCTGGCCAGAACGGCTCCATTCACCCGATCGTCCCGATCCGCCGAGCACCGGCAGGATCGTGAACCCGGTCACACCTTGATCGACCAGAGCATCCGTCAGACGGGATTTCACGATGGCTTCGATGGTGATCTCGACCCGTTTGGCCTCATGTGTCTGCATCGTCTTATCCTCCGGTAACGGCCCGGGCGACCGAGACGTAGATCGGCAGGCCCAGCGCCAGGTTGAATGGGAATGTGACGCCCAAAGACAGGGTCAGATAGATGGACGGGTTCGCCTCGGGCACGGCCACGCGCATCGCCGCAGGAACCGCGATGTACGAGGCGGAGGCGCCCAACACCATCAGCAACACCGCTCCACCGGTGGACAGACCCAACAGGAGCGCGGCCACCAACCCGGCACCAGCCCCGATCAGCGGCATCAGCACGCCGAAGCCAAGCAGACCCATCGTGATCAGCCCGCGCCCGGCACGCAACCCGCGCCCCGCGACGATACCCATGTCCAGCAGGAACAGGCACAGGACCCCCTTGAACGGTGCGACCACGAAGCTGCTGATTTCGGCCAGACCGTCCTCGCCCGTGATCCAGCCGATTGCAAACGACCCGACAAGCAGAACGATCGAACCATTGAGAGCGATCTCGCGCCAGAGGTCCGTGTCCATCCGGCGGGCTCCGCCGCCGCGGGAGATCAGCCACAGAGCGGACAGGATCGCCGGAGCTTCCATCGCGGCCGCAACAGCCACCATATAGCCCTCGTACATCAGGCCCTGACTTTCCAGCACCGACGTACCGGCCACAAATGTGACGATCGAGATTGAGCCGTAATGCGCTGCGACCGCTCCGGCGTTGACATGGTCCAGGTTTGTCAGCACCCGCAACAGGCCAAACGCCACCAGCGGCAGCAGTGCGGACAGAATGACACCTACAATAAGGGACAAGCCAAGCGTGGCGTCGATCCCGTGTGCGGCAACACTGACGCCACCCTTGAAGCCGATCGCAAACAGCAGATAGATCGACATCGCCTTGGCGATGGCCTCGGGAATGGTCAGGTCAGATCGGGCCAATGCCGCTGACAGACCAAGCACAAAACTGAGAATGATCGGCGAGACCAGATTGTCGGCCGCCAGAGACAACAGGTTTTCCATACAGTCACCGCACCCTAATTGAACTAGCGTTCAATTAGGGTGCGTTTCTCCGATTTAAAGACTAAACCGGCAGGAATTTTTTTCCTGACGGATCATAATACTCCAGACCACCTTCGCCGATATCGGTCCACAAGCCGTGCAGCGATATCGAGCCGTTCTGTACGGCCTCGGCCACGAACGGGAAGGTCATCAGGTTTTCGAGCGACGCGACAACCGCCTGACGCTCGAACTGGCGCGCCTGTTCCGCGGGATCTTCGACATCGGAGACCAGATCGAATTTCGGTTTGAGGATGTCCATCCAGCGTCCGACAAAGCTCTCTTTGGCTTCCAGTTGCGGCGCATCGCCCTTGCACATGTCGATACAGCCCTGCACCCCGCCGCATTGCGAATGTCCCAGCACGATCAGATGCGCCACTTTCAATGCCGTCACCGCATATTCGATGGTTGCGCTGGTACCGTGGCGCTCGCCATCCGGTTCGTAGGGCGGCACCAGGTTGGCAATATTGCGGTGGATAAAAAACTCGCCCTGGTCGGCCCCGAAAATCGAGGTGACATGGACCCGGCTGTCACAGCAGGAAATCACCATCGCACGCGGACGCTGCCCCTCGGTCGCCAGCCGGCGGTACCAGGCCTGGTTCTCGGAATAGGACGTGGCTTTCCAACCGTGGTACCGTTTGACCAGATAGCTCGGCAGAGGTTTGGCGTGGTGCATCGCGTTTTCCCAAATTTGCGGTTCGACCGCCGATCTAACGCAAGTTCGAACAAAATTCGAGACATTATCCCGATTGGCCGAAAGGAATTGCAAAGGCCTTTTGTGACAGGTTCGCAGATGCCGTGGGGGCAGAAAGATTGGGGTGAATGAGGTGGACAAGATCGTCTCGCTTGAACAGAAGGAGTCCGTGCGCCTGGATCCGGACCGGTTGAACGGGCTGTATCGGCAATTGGGTGACACGAACGCGGTCGACGTTCTGTGCCGAACGGTCGAGGAGCTGGCAGTACGCCTGTCGAATTGTGAACGGCTCTGGCGTCAACGTGACTGGGCGGGGCTTCGCAAATGCGCCAAGTCTCTGGTCGCAATATCCGAACAGGTCGGCATGACGGCGCTGGCCCGGGTCGCCGGCGACGTGGCCCGGACGGTAGATGCCGGCGATGCAGTGGCGACCGGAGCCACGCTCAGCCGACTGATCCGGGTGGGCGAGCGGTCGCTGACCGCCGTTTGGGATCAACAGGATCTTTCGATATGACGGGTTGCGGGCGAACAACAGGCGGCTAGTGTAGGCGGCACCAGAACAGTCCGAGGCGCCCATGTCCCTGTCTTTTGCACCTTCCGATGCCCCTGCCATTGATCTGCATGTTCTTGCGCAGGACGGGCTCGAGCCTTGGCTGAAGTCTCAGCCCGATGAGACACAGGCCTGGGTAGCCGCGAGCGGATTCACCGGCGCAATCGGGCAGGTTCTGCTGGTTCCCGGACCGACGGGCGCGCCGCAATTCGCGCTGGCAGGCTATGGAACCGACACCCGGCGCGCTCGGGTACGCTTTCCGCTTGCCGCCGCCGCCGAGGTTCTGCCCGAAGGCACTTACCGGATTGCGTCCGGTTTGCCGGCAGACAAAGCCGAAACCGAAGCCCTGGGCTGGTTGCTGACCGGGTACAGTTTCGACCGATATGCCGAACAGTCCGGCGCAAAGGCCCGATTGGTCGCGCCGGACGTTGTGAATGCTCCGCGGATTGAGATCATGGCCAATGCCGAAGCGCTCACCCGTGACCTGGTCAACACTCCAACGGCCGACATGGGACCTCAGGCCCTGCAAGACGCCGTTGAAACGCTGGCGCAGGAGTACGGGGCTCGTTGTGCCGTCACCATTGGCGACAGCTTGCTGGAACAGAACTTTCCCATGATCCACGCGGTGGGTCGGGCCGCTGAACAGGCTCCGCGCCTGATTGAGATGACCTGGGGCACAAGCGGTCCGAAGCTGACGTTGGTCGGCAAGGGCGTCTGCTTTGACACCGGCGGACTGAACCTGAAGCCGGGTGCCTCGATGGGGTTGATGAAAAAGGACATGGGCGGCGCGGCGAACGTTCTGGGGCTGGCGCGCATGATCATGGCGCTGGACCTGCCGCTGCAGTTGCGGGTGCTGATCCCGGCTGTGGAAAACGCGGTGGCCGGCAACGCGTTCCGGCCGGGTGACATCCTGACCTCGCGCAAGGGCCTGACGGTCGAGATCAACAACACCGATGCCGAAGGGCGGCTGGTGCTGGCCGACGCGCTGGCGCTGGCAGATGAGGGCGCGCCGGATCTGGTGATCTCAATGGCGACGCTGACCGGCGCGGCGCGGGTGGCGGTGGGGGCGGATCTGGCCCCGTTCTACACCGATGACGATGCCGCCGCGCAGGCCTTGGCGCAGGCCGCTGTTCAGGCGGCTGACCCGGTCTGGCGGATGCCGTTCCACACGCCCTATGAGCCGTTGATCGAGCCGGGCATCGCCGATCTCGACAACGCGCCGGCGGGCGGGTTCGCCGGGTCGATCACCGCGGCGTTGTTCCTACGGCGGTTCGTGGAAAATAGCCGGTACATGCATTTCGACATCTACTCCTGGCAAAAGGCCAAAGAGCCCGGCCGCAGCAAAGGCGGGTTGGGGCAAGGGCCGCGCGCCCTGCTGACCGCCCTGCCCGGGATGCTGGGCCTGTGAACCGCGCGTGCGTCATCCGCCCCGTCGTGGACCTGCTGCGCAGCCCCAAGGGCCCGCGCGACCGGCAGCTGCTGTATGGCGACGGCCTGGACGTCACCGAACAATCCGGCGGCTGGTGCCGAGTGGCTTCCGACAAGGATGGGTATCAAGGCTGGCTGCGCGCGGACCAGTTGGGCCCTGACGCCCCGGCCACGCATTGGATCTGGGCCCCGGCGACCCATGCCTATGCGCAACCCGACATCAAAAGCCCCGACCGGGTCAGCCTGAGCTTTGGCAGCCGGGTCGTGGTGCTGTCGCAGCAGGACCGCTTTGTCGAGACCGAGCTTGGGTTCATCCCCGCAGTGCATGTCAAACCGGTCGGAACCCTACTGAACGACCCGGTGGCCGTGGCCGAACTGTTTCTGGGCACCCCCTATCTTTGGGGCGGCAACAGCCGGTGGGGGCTGGATTGTTCAGGCCTGATTCAGGCGGGGCTGCTGGCCTGTGGCGTGGCCTGCCCCGGCGACAGCAGCGATCAGGAGCGGGAGCTGGGCACCGCATTGCCCCAAGGCACCCCGGCGCAGCGTGGCGATCTGTTGTTCTGGAAAGGCCATGTGGCTTGGGTGTCCGGCGACAACATGCTGCTGCATGCCAATGCCCATCACATGGCCGTGGTATTTGAACCGATGGATCAGGCCATTGCCCGGATCGAAGCCCAGGGCGACGGGCCGGTCACGGCGCACAAGCGGCTCTAATCCGGGTCGACCGAGCGGATCAGCTTGCGTTCCAGTACCCGCAGGACGGCGCGCAGGTCGTGCCCGCGTTTCAGGATGCGCCCGTCCATGCCCACCACCGAATACATCCCCTGCTTTGAACGCAGCCGGGGGTGTTTTTCAACACGATAAATCGGGTGCTCGGCCGTACGTCGGAAGATCGAGAATATGGCAACGTCGCGCAGATTTGATATTCCGTAGTCACGCCATTCTCCGGCGGCGACCATCCGTCCATAGACGGAAAGAATCTGTGACATCTCTTGCCGGTTGAAGGCCACCGGCATCTGGACCGGGCTTGCAGGGTTCCGGCTGGGAGGCTGCATGTTCATGACTTCAGCCTTGCCGGAAAATGCGATCAGATCAAGCCTGTCACGACATGGTGTGGTATTTTTGAACCGCCCGTCAGTGCCGGCGCCCGACCTGGCGGCAGATCAGGATCACCGGCAGCAGGCCCACGGCCAAGATCACCAGCGACGGAACGGCAGCGCCCTCCAACCGTTCGTCCGAGGCCAGCCGGTAGGCCTGAACCGCCAGCGTGTCAAAGTTGAAGGGCCGCATGATCAGCGTGGCCGGCAGTTCCTTCATCACGTCCACGAATACGATCAGCAGCGCCGTCAGCAGCGAGGGCGTGAGGATCGGCAGATGCACCCGACGCAACGTGCCCAATGGCGTCTGCCCCAGCGAGCGGGCAGCGGCATCCATATTTGCATGAACGGTGCTCTGACCGCTTTCATAAGCGCTGAGCGCGGCCGCGAGGAAGCGCACCATGTAGGCCGCCACCAACAACCAGATCGAGCCGGTGACCAGCAACCCGGTCGACACGCCGAAGGTCTGCCGCATCCAGGCGTCCAGCGCATTGTCGAACCCGGCAAAAGGCACGATCAGCCCCACCGCGATCACGCCGCCTGGCACGGCATAGCCCAACCGCGCCGCATAAGCCGCCATGGCCGAACCGCGCCCGGGTCTCAGCCGTTGGAAGAAACCGACGCAGACCGCCGCGCAGACGGTGATCACCGCCGCCGTTCCTGCCAGAGTCAGAGAGTTCCGAATGAACCCGAGATAGCGGGCCGAAAGCAGGTTCTGCTCGGACTCCAATCCCATCTGAGTCAGCACGATCACCGGAAGTAGAAAGCCGAACAAAACCGGAATGGCGCATAAAACCCATGCCGCCACAGCCTGCCAGCCGCTCAGCTGTGCAGCGGGCAATGCCGCGTGGCGTTTGCCGGGTTGGTAGTATTTGGCCTTGCCGCGCTGGGTGCGCTCGGTCACGGCCATCACCAGCGCAAAGGCCAGAAGGCACAGCGCCAGCTGCGCCGCCGCCGCGCGGTCGGCCATCGAAAACCAGCTGGTGTAGATGCCGGTGGCAAAGGTCTGAACCCCGAAATAGGCGACCGTACCGAAATCAGCGATGGTCTCCATCACCGCCAGTAGAACACCGCCGGCAATCGCGGGCCGCGCCATCGGCAGCGATACCCGCCAAAAGGCCGACCACGGGCTGCTGCCCAGCGCCCGCGCCGCCAGAAAAGCGGTGGCACTTTGCTGCAGAAAGGCCGCGCGCGCCAACAGATAGACATAGGGGTACAGCACCAGGATCAGCATCACCGCCGCGCCCTCGGTCGAGCGGATCTCGGGGAACCAATAGTCGCGCGGGCCCCAGCCGGTCACCTGGCGCAGCGTGGTCTGAACGATGCCGGGATGATCGAGGATGAAGGTATAGGCATAGGCCAGCACATAGGCCGGAAAGGCCAGCGGCAGCACCAATGCCACCTCGAACAGGCGGACGCCGGGAAAACGGGTCATGGTGACCAGCCACGCGGCCCCGACCCCGATGGCGAAAGTCCCCACCGAAACCAATGAGACCAGGATCAGCGTGGTGGCCGCATAGCCGGGCAGGACCGTGTCCAGCAGATGCCGGATCGTGTCAGTGCCCCCGGTGACGGCCGCCAGCACCACGGCGACCATCGGCAACAGGCAGGCTGCTGCAACCAGATAGGCCAGGGCCCCGACGAACCGGGTGCCCAAGGCCCCACGGTTGCGCGATCCATGTTCTGAGAATTCGATCTGGGCCATGGCCTCGGGTCGGCAAAGGTTGCGGTTCCCCTTTAATCGACCAAAAAACTCGGAAACGCCAGTGGGCAGGCACAGGATTCTGCGGCGCATTTGGCCGCAGAACCCCGGGCCGGATCAGTCGTAGACGCGCTGATCCTCGATCACCAGCCCGTCCTTGGGCAGCGTGCCGGGTGGCACCACCTGAACGGTGCCCTTCAGCTTGAGAACCTCGACCACCGACTTGGCATAGGTGCCGTCATCGCCGCCGGGGCTTTCGATCTGCACGGTCATCGTGTCCATCTCGCCCTGCCGGGCAGCGATGACGCGGGCCTTGACGATCTCGTCATGCTTGGCGACCAGCGCGGCCACCTGTTCGGGGCGCACGAACATGCCCTTGATCTTGGTGGTCTGATCGGCGCGCCCCATCCAGCCCTTGATGCGGAGGTTGGTGCGGCCACAGGGCGACTGCCCGGGCAGCACCGCCGACAGATCACCGGTGGCAAAGCGGATCAGCGGATAGTCGGGGTTGAGGGAGGTCACCACGACCTCGCCGACCTCGCCTTCCGCCACCGGTGTTCCGGTGCCGGGGGTCACGATTTCGACGATGACATGCTCGTCGATGATCATGCCCTCCATCGCGGCGCTTTCATAGGCGATGTTACCCAGATCGGCCGTGGCATAGCATTGCAGGCAGGAAATACCGCGATCGGCATAGGCCTGGCGCAGGCTGGGGAACAGTGCCCCGCCGCCCACGACCGCCTTCGAGAAGTTCAGAGCGACGCCCATCTCGTCGGCCTTGTCCAGGATCACCTTCAGGTAATCGGGCGTGCCGGCATAGGCGGTGCAGCCCACGTCGCGCGCGGCGGTGACCTGAAGTTCGGTCTGGCCGGTGCCCGCGGGCAGCACGGCGGCGCCCACGGCACGCGCGCCGTTTTCAAAGATCATGCCCGCGGGTGTCAGGTGATAGCCAAAACAGTTCTGCACGATATCGCCCAGGCCCACGCCCGCCGCATGCAGGAACCGGCCCATGCGCCACCAGTCGTGATCGACCCCGCCGGGTTCATAGATCGGCCCCGGCGACTGGAACACATGGGCAAAGCCATGCGCAGGTTTGACGATAAAGCCACCAAAGGGCGGGTGCTGACCCTGCGCCTTGGTCAGGTCGGACTTGCGCAGAACCGGCAGCCCGGGCAGATCGGCGATGGTCTGGACCGCATCCAGATCGACATCGGCGAAATGGGCCGCGAATCCGGGCGCGGATTTCGCCCGCGCCAGCTGTTCGCGCAGACCGGCCGATTGCTCGGCGGCGCGCTGATCGGCCGAACGGGTTTCCAGAGCATCGTAGAATGTCATCGCCAGATCCTCCATCTGCTCACAGCCACCTTTTGCGGCGACGATAGGACCGCACATCGCGGAAACTCTTGCGGCCTTCGTCGGACATGCCGAGGTAGAATTCCTTGACGTCCGGGTTCTCGCGCAGTTCGGCGGCGGGGCCGTCCATCACCACGCGCCCAGATTCCAGGATGTATCCGTAATGGGCAAAGCGCAGCGCCACGTTGGTGTTCTGTTCGGCCAGCAGGAAGGACACGCCTTCCTGTTCGTTCAGGTCCTTCACGATGGTGAAGATCTCCTCGACCAGCTGCGGTGCGAGGCCCATCGAGGGCTCGTCCAGCAGGATCGTCTCGGGGCGGCTCATCAGCGCGCGGCCCATGGCGACCATCTGCTGTTCCCCACCCGAGGTATAGCCTGCCTGTGACCGACGCCGCTCTTTCAGGCGGGGGAAATAGTTGTAGACCAGTTCAAGATCCTGCTGGATGGCGGCCTTGCCGTCCTTGCGGGTATAGGCCCCGGTCAGCAGGTTTTCCTCGACGGTCAAATGTTCGAAACAGTGGCGGCCTTCCATCACCTGGATGACGCCCTTCTGCACCAGGTCGGCCGGGTCGCGCTCGTGCACGTTCTGGCCGCGATACTTGATCGAGCCCTTGGTGACCTCGCCGCGTTCGGAATGCAGCAGGTTCGACACCGCCTTGAGCGTCGTCGTCTTGCCGGCCCCGTTGCCGCCCAGCAGCGCGGTGATCCCGCCCTTGGGCACGGTCAGGCTGACGCCTTTCAGCACGAGGATCACATGGTTGTAGATCACCTCGATATTGTTGACCTCAAGCAGGGTTTCCGCCTGCACGTCAGTGGTTTGTGCCGCATCCAGCATCAGCGCGTGTCCTCATGCCTGCCCCATTTCGGGGCTTGTCCGGTTCGGGACGGCGGTCAGCCGCCGTCCCGATGTTCGTGCCGCTTAGTTGCAGCCCGGTTCGATGTTGTTTTCAGCCGCGTATGCGCTCGAGTCTTCCTCGATCAGCGGGCCGATCACGTCCGTATCGGTAGCCTTGAACTCCGAGATCAGAGTCCAGGTCTTGCTGTCTGCATCCCACTGGGTCACGCCCACAAGGGCATCCCCGCCGTGGTTATCACAGCTGACCGAGAAGGTCGGACCAAAGTTCGGCAGGCCCAGTTCGGCCATCTTCGCTTCGGTCATCTCAAGCGCTTCCATACCGTCGCGCATGTCGCCCGAGGTGATGTCAGCCTTGCCCGAGATTTCCTGTGCCTTCTTGGCGGCCTCAGCGGCCAGCATCGCAGCATAGAGACCGCGGTTGTACAGGACCGTACCGACCTGATCGCCAGCACCGGCGGCCTTGCCAGCGTCGATGACGTATTTCTGCAGGTCGTCATACAGCGGATAGTCCGAGCCGACGTTGTGGAAGGTCAGCGCCTTGTAACCATCCGCGGCCGCACCGGCGGGCATCACGTCATGCTCAGCGCCCGACCACCAGATGCCGATGAAGTTTTCCATCGGGAACCGGATGTTCGCGGCTTCCTGGATGGCCACCTGGTTCATCACGCCCCAGCCCCACATCAGGACATAGTCGGGACGATCGCGGCGGATCTGCAGCCACTGCGATTTCTGCTCCTGGCCCGGGTGATCGACCGGCAGGGCCACCAGTTCGTAGCCGTGCTTCTTGGACAGCTCTTCCAGCGTACGGATCGGCTCCTTGCCGTAGGCCGAGTTGTGGTAGACCAGCGCGATCTTCTTGCCGCTCAGATCACCGCCATTTTCCTCGAGCAGATAGTTGATCGCACCCGACGCACCGTCCCAGTAGTTGGCCGGATAGTTGAACGTGTGGCTGAACACCTTGCCGTTCTTGGCCGAGGTGCGGCCATATCCCATCGTGTGCATCGGGATGTCGTCAGCGGTGGTTTTCGGGATCAGCTGATAGGTGATGCCGGTCGACAGCGGCTGATACACCAGTGCACCTTCGCCCTTGGTCGATTCATAACATTCGACACCCTTCTCGGTGTTGTAACCGGTTTCGCACTCGATGACGTTGGCCGGAACACCACCGATGCCGCCGTCCCGCTCATTGAGCAGAGTGAAATAGTCCGCGTAGCCATCCGCGAAGGGGATGCCGCCCGCGGCGTAAGGCCCGGTGCGGTAGCTGAGCGACGGGAACACGAGGTCGGCCATTGCCGGACCCGCGGCCATCAGCGCACCCAGCGCCATGGTTGCCAGTTTCTTGTTCATCGGGTGTCTCCTCCCTTGGTTTGTCCGATGTTGGTTCGGGCTTTGCGCCCCCTTCTTGATTGGGCCGGTCCCTAGTGCGGGAAAGGCCAGAGTCTCAGTTTCTCCTTGGCGACGCGCCACAGCTGCGCCAGACCGTGCGGTTCTAGGATCAGGAACAGGATGATCAGCCCGCCCACGATCACCAGCTGCAGATGCGCCACGATGTCGGTGGGCCAGCCCAGCATGTCCGCGCCCACGACCTTGAGCACCACCGGCAGCAGGACCAGGAAGGCCGCGCCGGCAAAGGATCCGAAGATCGAGCCCAGCCCGCCGATGATGACCATGAACAGCACCAGGAAGGATTTCTGGATGCCGAAGACCTCGCCCACCTCGACCGCGCCCAGGTAGATGGCGAAGAATAGCGCGCCTGACACGCCCACGAAGAACGAGCTGACGGCAAAGGCGCTGAGCTTGGCGCGCAGCGGGTTCACACCGATGATTTCCGCGGCGATGTCCATGTCGCGGATTGCCATCCAGGTGCGCCCGGTGGTGCCGCGGGTCAGGTTGCGGGCGATGATCGCACAGGCGGTCAGGAAGATCAGGCAGAACAGGTAGGTCGCCCAGGCCGGCGCGTTGGGGCCGGTGATGATGATGCCAAATACGTCACGCTCGGGCGCGTTGATCTGCCCCGAGGCCGAATAGTTGTAGAACCACGGCACCCGGTTGAAGAGCCACACCAGGAAGAACTGCGCCGCCAGCGTCGCCACCGCCAGGTAGAACCCCTTGATCCGCAGGCTGGGCAGGCCGAACAGCACGCCCACGATGGCGGTGATGCCGCCGGCCAGGATCACATGGATGAACATCGACACGTCGGGAAAGGCGGTCATCAGCTTGTAGCAGGCGTAGGCCCCAACGGCCATGAAACCGCCGGTGCCAAGGCTGACCTGCCCGCAATAACCCACAAGGATGTTCAGCCCGATCGCCGCGATCGCGTAGATCAGGAAGGGCAGCAGCAGCGCGTTGGCCCAATAGTCGTTGATGATGAACGGGATGATCCCGAACGCCACCGCCAGCACCACATAGTAGCGATACCGGTCGAACTTGATCGGGAAAGTCTGGTTGTCGTCCCTGTAGGAGGTCTTGAAGTCTCCGGCCTCACGATAGAACATGTCTTACTTTCCCCATTGTTCCTGCGCCCGGTTGCGGGCTTCGGCGTCCAGTTGGCTGGACCGTTTGGCATATCCGCTCGCCTCCGAGGCGCGCACCAGTTTCATGTAGGCCAGAACGCCCATCACCAGCCCGGCAAAGGCCAAAAGCGCGGCCACGGTCAGCTGATTGGCGGTCAGATCGTTTGAGGTAAGGGCGATGTACCCAAAGGCCCAGAACCCCGCCCACGCAATCACGTTGATGATGGCGATCAGCTTGGTCATGGCCTACACCCTCTCGATGATCTTCTCGCCGAACAAGCCCTGCGGCCGGAACACAAGGAAGATCAGCGCCAGCACATAGGCAAACCAGTTCTCGGTCGCGCCGCCCACCAGCGGACCCACAGCGAACTCGAACAGCTTTTCGCCCACACCGATGATCAGCCCGCCGACGATGGCGCCGGGGATCGAGGTGAACCCGCCCAGCATCAGAACCGGCAACGCCTTGAGCGCGATCAGCGACAGCGAGAACTGCACGCCCGACTTGGTGCCCCACATGATGCCCGCAACCAGCGCCACGAATCCGGCCACCGACCAGACCATGATCCAGATGAAGTTCAGCGAGATACCGACCGACAGCGCGGCCTGGTGGTCGTCGGCCACAGCCCGCATGGCGCGGCCCTGCTTGGTGTACTGGCTGAAGGCCACCAGCGCAGCCACCAGAAGCGCCGCGATGACCGTCGCCACGATGTCGAGATTGTCGATGAAGAAACCGTAGCCAAAGATGTTGTAGGTGGTCTCGTCGATCCACAGGTTGATGCCCTGCGGCAGACCCACGTCCAGCGTCTTGATCTCGGATCCCCACATCAGGTCGGCCACGCCTTCCAGGAAATAGGCCAGACCGATGGTGGCCATGAACAGGATGATGGGCTCCTGCCCCACAAGGTGGCGCATGACAAAGCGCTGCACCGCCCAGGCCAGCAGGACCATCACACCCATCGTCAGAATGATCGCCAGCAGGGCCGGAACGTTCCAACCGAAATAGTGAATATGCGTGCCGAAGGTGGCGTTGATCAGATGGGCAAACGGCACCTGCCCGTTCATGATCCCCACCAGCGTCATCGCCGCGAACAGGGCCATAACCCCCTGGGCGTAATTGAAAATCCCCGACGCCTTGTAGATCAGCACAAAGCCCAGCGCGACCAACGCATAAAGCACCCCGGCCATGAGGCCGTTCAGAAAGACCTCCATCGCGAAAATCAACTGATCAGGCATCTGCGCCTCCCCTCAATTCTGTACGGTGCTCAGTCATGGCTGACCCCCAGATAGGCGTCGATGACTTCCTGGTTGTTGCGCACCTCGTCGGGCGTGCCGTCCCCGATCTTCTTGCCGTAATCCATCACGACCACACGGTCGCTCAGGTCCATCACCACGCCCATGTCATGCTCGATCAGGGCGATGGTCGTGCCGAATTCGTCGTTCACGTCCAGGATAAAGCGGCTCATGTCCTCTTTTTCCTCGACGTTCATGCCGGCCATCGGCTCGTCCAGCAGCAGCAGCTTGGGTTCGGCGGCCAACGCACGGGCCAGTTCGACGCGTTTCTTCAGGCCATAGGGCAGGCGCGCCACCGGCGTCTTGCGGATGTGCTGGATTTCCAGAAAGTCGATGATCTTCTCGACCGCCTCGCGGTTTTCCACCTCTTCCGCCTCGGCCTTGCCGCGCCAGATCGCCTGCTGCAGGATGTTGGTCTTCATGAAATTCAGGCGGCCGGTCATCACGTTGTCCAGAACGCTCATGCCCTCGAACAGGGCGATGTTCTGAAAGGTCCGGGCGATGCCCTGGCGGGCCACTTCATAGGGTTTCATCTGCGGGCGTTTCGCCCCGTGGAACCAGACCTCGCCTTCCTGCGGAATGTAGAAGCCGGAAATCACGTTCAGCATCGAGGACTTGCCCGCGCCGTTGGGCCCGATGATCGCGCGGATCTCGCCCTGGCGGATGTCGAACGAGATATCCTTAATCGCCACCACGCCGCCGAATCGCAGGGTGATGTTCTTCATCTCCATCACCACGCCGCCGATCTTGCGGCCATCCTCGGTGACATATCCGTCGTCGGATGCATCCAGCATCGTCTACTCCTCAAACTGCGGGTGAACGGGACGGCGGGCGGGGCGATGGCCGCAGGCCGAGCGGCGCACGACCGGCCTCATTCCGCGGCCACCTTCTGATGCGACACCGGCACGACGGGCACGTCGACGATCTGCAGCGTGGCGCTGATCGATCCCTTGCGCCCGTCCTCATAGGTCACCTCGGTCGTGGTCGATACCGCCTCGGACCCGTCATAGAGCGCGGCGATGATGTCGGCGTATTTGTCCTCGACGAACTTGCGGCGCACTTTTCGGGTGCGGGTGATCTCACCATCATCGGGGTCCAGTTCCTTGTGCAGCACTACGAACCGGTGCACCTGGCAACCCGAAAGCATCTCGTCGGCGGCAACCGACTTGTTGACCTCTTCCACATGGCTGCGGATCGTCTCCAGTACCCGCGGATGGCCCGCCAGTTCCTGGTACGACGCGTAGGCGATGTTGTTGCGCTCGGCCCAGTTGCCCACCGCCGTCAGATCGATGTTGATGAAGGCCACGCAGCGATCGCGTCCATTGCCGAACAGCACCGCTTCGAGGATGTCGGGATAGAACTTAAGCTTGTTCTCGACATATTTCGGCGCGAACATCGAGCCGTCGGCCATCTTGCCCACGTCCTTGGCGCGGTCGATGATCCGCAGATGGCCGCTGCTTTCCTCGATGAACCCCGCGTCGCCCGTGGCCACCCAGCCCTCGGGGTCCTTGGTCGAGGCGGTGGATTCGGGGTTCTTGAAGTATTCAACGAACACGCCGGGCGAGCGATAGAAGATCTCGCCATTCTCCGCGATCTTCAGCTCGACATCGGGCGCAGGCACACCGACGGTGTCGGCGCGCACCTCGCCATCGGGCTGGACGGTGATGAACACCGTCGCCTCGGTCTGACCATAAAGCTGCTTCAGGTTGATCCCCAGAGAACGGTAGAAATCGAAAATCTCAGGCCCGATCGCCTCGCCCGCGGTATACCCGACACGGAACCGGCCATAGCCCAGCGTGTCTTTGAGCGGTCCGTAAACCAGGACATTTCCGATCGCGTATTTCAGGCGATCCATGAAGCCGACGGAGTGGCCGTCCAGGATGCGCCCGCCGACCTTCTTGGCGTGATCCATGAAATAGCGGAACATCCGCTGCTTTATCGGGCTGGCATCCTCCATCCGGATCATCACGTTGGTCAGCTGGGTCTCAAACACGCGCGGCGGGGCGAAGAAATAGGTCGGACCGATCTCACGCAGGTCGGTCATCATCGTGTCAGCGCTTTCGGGGCAGTTCACGCAGAACCCGCACCAATAGGCCTGACCGATCGAGAAGATGAAATCGCCCACCCAGGCCATCGGCAGATAGGACAGGATGTCCTCGTTCCGGGTCAGGTGGTCGAACTCGGCCGAGTTCTTCGCGCTTTCGATCACGTTGCGGTTCGACAGAACCACGCCCTTGGGCTTGCCCGTGGTGCCCGAGGTATAGAGCATCACGCAGGTGTCGTCATAGGTGATTTCGGCGATGCGGCGGTCCAACTCGGCGTCGAGCCGGTGATGCCCGGCGCGCCCCTCGGCCATGATGTCGCTCAGCGCGTTCATCTGGCTGTGGTCGTATTTCCGCATGCCGCGCTTGTCGGTATACAGGATGTGCTTGATCTGGTTCAGGTTGCCCTGGATCTCGATGACCTTGTCGACCTGCTCCTGATCGCCGCAGACCACGTATTTCGCGCCGCAATGGTCCAGCACATAGGCCATCTCTTCAGCGACCGAGTCCTGGTACAGCGGCACCGGCACCGCGCCCACCATCTGGGCCGCGACCATCGACCAGTAATGCGCCGGGCGGTTGCGCCCGATCACGGCGATATGGTCGCCCTTTTCAACGCCAATTTCCAGAAATCCCAGCGCCAACGCGCGGATCTCGGCGGCCGTTTCCGCCCAGGTCCAGCATTGCCAGATCCCGAATTCCTTTTCGCGGTAGGCCGGGGCATCCCCGAACTGCGTCGCATTGCGGTTTAGCAGCGCCGGAAGGGAGTGCATCCCCTCGGCGCCCGACTGCGTCTGAGCCAATTCTATCTCTCCTCCCCATCCGGCCCCGGTTTGGGCCGGAACGACGTCGCCGGGTCAGACCCGCGCGCCGCTGCCCCGATTAAGGACAAGGAGGACGATCAGCGTCAACTTTTTCGTGAAGTTTTCCGGAATCTTACGAATTGTTACAACCAATCCCGCAAGATCGGGATCAGCGGAACATCTGCCGCCGGCATCGGGTAGTTCCGCAAGTCATTCGCGCGCACCCATTTCAGCGCCTGACCCTCTTTAGACTGCGGGATGCCCTCCCATTTGCGGCAGGCGAACAGTGGCATAAGCAGGTGGAAATCGTCATAGCTGTGGCTGGCAAAGGTCAGCGGCGCCAGGCACGAGGCCCAAGTGTCGATGCCCAGTTCCTCGTGCAATTCGCGGATCAGGGCGGCCTCGGGGGTTTCGCCCGGCTCGATCTTGCCGCCGGGAAATTCCCACAGCCCAGCCATGGCCTTGCCTTCCGGGCGCTGCGCCAGCAGAACCCGCCCATCCACGTCGATCAAGGCGACGGCAGAGACGAGAACCGTTTTCATGGTCGCAATCCCGGACGCAAAACCGGGCTCCACTTCTGCTGGAATAGCTCTGATTTCACGACCGGTAATCCGCGTTGATCTCGATGTACCCGTGGGTCAGATCGCAGGTCCAGACGGTGGCCTTGCCCTCGCCCAGCCCCAGATCGACCGCGATCACCAGTTCCTGGCCTTTCATGTAGGCGGCGGCGTCTTCCTCGCGATAACTGGGGCTGACCCAACCTTTTTCGGCCACAAGAATATCGCCGAAAGAAATGCTGAGTGTGTCGCGATCGGCCGCCGCGCCGGATTTGCCGATCGCCATGACGACACGGCCCCAATTCGGGTCCTCGCCCGCGATGGCGGTCTTGACCAGCGGTGAATTGGCGATGGCCAGCCCGTGGACCTTGGCATCCGCGTCCGAGGCCGCGCCGGTCACGCGGATCTCGACGAACTTCGTGGCGCCCTCGCCGTCCTTCACCACCTGATGCGCCAGATCCAGCATCACCGATTCCAGCGCCCGCGCGAAATCGGCATTGCCGGTGGCCTCCACGCCCGAAGCGCCGGTCGCGCACAGCAGCAGGCTGTCCGAGGTCGAGGTGTCGCTGTCCACGGTGATGCAGTTGAAAGTCCGGTCGGTCTGCTCGGACAGCATCCGTTGCAGCGCAGGTTGGTCGATCTTCGCATCGGTGAAGATATAGACCAGCATCGTCGCCATGTCGGGCGCGATCATGCCCGACCCTTTGGCAATCCCCGCAATAGAGACTGTTTTGCCGTCAACCTCGACCTGCGCACTGGCGCCTTTGGGGAAGGTGTCGGTGGTCATGATCGCCCGCGCGGCCTCTTCCAACGCGTCGGCGCGCAGGCCGTCGGTCAGTTCGTCCAGCCGGGCCACGATCCGGTCATGCGGCAGCGGCTCGCCGATCACCCCGGTGGACGAGGTGAACACGCGGTTCTGCGCCACACCGGTCGCCTGCGCCACGGCTTCGGTGATCTGCTCGACCGAGGCCCGCCCGTACTGCCCGGTAAAGGCGTTGGCATTGCCCGAGTTCACCAGGATCGCCGCCGGCCCGTCGCTGGGCCCGCCGATCTTGTCCTGGCAATCCAGCACCGGCGCCGCACGGGTGGCCGAGCGGGTGAACACCCCCGCCATCGCGGTGCCCGGATCGAGCACCGCCAGCATCACGTCGGTGCGGCCCTGATACCGCACCCCGGCGGCGACGGTGGCGAACCGCACACCGTCGATGACCGGCAGATCAGGGAAGGCCGCGGGGGCCAGCGGAGACACCTTGGTGATCTTGGCCACGCCGGGTTACTCCTGAACCAGGTCCAGCTTGCGGACCACGTCCGGGGTCAGGCCCTCGACCTCGGGGCGCTCGACGCTTCCCGCCTGCGTCAGCTCGTCGATCTTGGCCTGAATGGCCTCTTGCCGGACGGATTGAGCCAGTTCATCCCGCACCGCCGCAAACTCGGGCGCTTCGGATTTGCGTTTGTCGTTCAGGATCACCACATGCCATCCGAACTGGGTCTGCACCGGGTCCGAGACCTGACCTTTTTCCAGCCCGATCACGGCCTGTTCGAACTCGGGTACCATCTGGCCCTTGCCGAACCAGCCCAGCGCGCCGCCATTGGGGCCGGACGGACCGGTGGATTTCTCTTTGGCCAGCTCGGCAAAATCGGCGCCGTCGTCCAGTTGCGCCTTGATCTCTTTGGCCTCGTCCTCGGTCGCGACAAGGATGTGGCTAGCGTTGAACTCGTCCTCGCCTTGGAACTCGGCGAACTGCGCGTCATAGGCGGCCTGGATCGCGTCGTCCGTCACTTGAGTATCGGTGATCTGGTTCACCGTCTGCACCGCTTTCAGCGAGCGCTCTTCGTTGGTCAGCATCAGCGCGTTCAGGCGGGTCAGCTCGTCCTGCTCCTGGCTGAGCAATTGTTGCTGGATCAGCTGCTCGACGATGAACTGGTACAGGACCTCGTCTTCCAACTGCTGATATTGCGGCGGCAGGCCAGCCGCAGTGGCAATCACGTGACCCAAAGTGATCTCGTCGCCGTTGACGCGCGCCACAACCGTATCGGCAGAGGGTTCGGTTTCAGCGGCGACAGGCAGGGCCATCATGGCCGCAAGAGCCAGCGATGGCAGAAAAGTGAGACCTTTGGGCATGAATTCATCCTATATTCTGGCCGCGACAGGGCGTGGCGTTGACACTCTGGAACCTGCCGCTTACATCGCTTGCAGCCTTTGACAGGACCATCTTTTCCTCCCAGCTATCTATGGGTTGCGCGCAAGGTGGGCAAGCCTGTCGCAACCAAGACAAGAAAAGATCCGCTGGAGTGAACATGCTGGGACTCGGTACGCTTGCCAAAAAGGTGTTCGGAACACCGAACGACCGCAAGATCAAGGCAACCCGCCCGCTGGTCGAAAAGATCAACGCGCTGGAGCCGGAGTTCGAAAAACTCTCGGATGACGATCTGAAAACCAAGACCGAAGAGCTGCGCAAGCGGGCCAATGAGGGCGAGAGCCTGGACGACCTGCTGCCCGAGGCCTTCGCCAACGTTCGTGAAGGCGCCAAGCGCGCGCTGGGTCTGCGGGCCTTTGACGTGCAGCTCATGGGCGGCATCTTCCTGCATCAGGGCAATATCGCCGAGATGAAGACCGGCGAAGGCAAGACCCTGGTCGCCACCTTCCCCGCCTATCTGAACGCACTGACCGGAAAGGGCGTGCATATCGTCACGGTCAACGAATACCTGGCAAAGCGTGACGCCGAATGGATGAGCAACGTGTTCGGCGCGTTGGGTATGACCACCGGCGTGATCTGGTCGGGCCAGCCCGATGCCGAGAAAAAAGCGGCCTATGCCCGTGACATCACCTATGCCACCAACAACGAGCTGGGCTTCGACTATCTGCGCGACAACATGAAGGCGGATCTGAACGAGGTCTACCAAAAGCACCACAATTTCGCGATCGTGGACGAGGTCGACTCGATTCTGATCGACGAGGCACGGACCCCTCTGATCATCTCGGGTCCATCTCAGGACCGGTCCGATCTCTACACGGCCATCGACGGTCTGATCCCGTCCCTGCAGGACGATCACTATACGATCGACGAGAAGTCGCGCAGCGTGACCTTCACCGATGAAGGCAACGAGTTCCTCGAAGAGCAGCTGCACGCCAGTGGCCTGCTGCCCGAAGGCCAGTCCCTGTACGACCCCGAAAGCACCACGGTGGTGCACCACGTCAATCAGGGCCTGCGTGCGCACAAGCTGTTCCAGCGCGACAAGGACTACATCGTGCGCGACGGCAACGTCGTCCTGATCGACGAATTCACCGGGCGCATGATGCCGGGTCGCCGGCTGTCCGAAGGCCTGCACCAGGCGATCGAAGCCAAGGAAGGCGCGCCGATCCAGCCCGAAAACGTGACTTTGGCCAGCGTGACTTTCCAGAACTATTTCCGCCTCTATGACAAGCTGGCCGGCATGACCGGTACCGCCCTGACCGAGGCCGAGGAATTCGCCGAAATCTATGGCCTGGGCGTAGTCGAAGTGCCGACCAACAAGCCGATCGCCCGTGCCGACGAGGACGATCAGGTCTATCGCACCGCGGCCGAGAAATACGCGGCCATGATCGAAGAGATCAAGAAGGCCAACGCCAAAGGCCAGCCGGTTCTGGTGGGCACGACCTCGATCGAGAAGTCCGAGATGCTCAGCGAGATGCTGACCAAGGAAGGCATCAAGCACAATGTCCTGAACGCCCGCCAGCACGAGCAGGAAGCCCAGATCGTGGCCGAGGCCGGGCGTCTGGGCGCGGTGACCATCGCCACCAACATGGCCGGCCGCGGCACCGACATCCAGCTGGGCGGCAACGTGGAAATGAGCGTCATGCAGGCGCTGGCCGAGAACCCCGATACCGACCCGGCCGAACTGCGCGCCCGGGAGGAGGCGCGCCACGCCGAGGAAAAGCAGAAGGTTCTGGAGGCCGGCGGCCTGTTCGTTCTGGCTTCGGAACGGCATGAAAGCCGCCGCATCGACAACCAGCTGCGCGGCCGTTCGGGCCGTCAGGGCGACCCGGGCCGCACCGTGTTCTTCCTGAGCCTTGAAGACGACCTGATGCGCATCTTCGGCTCGGAACGGCTGGACAAGGTTCTGACCACTCTGGGCATGAAAGAAGGCGAAGCGATCGTCCATCCCTGGGTGAACAAATCGCTCGAACGCGCGCAGGCCAAGGTCGAAGGCCGCAACTTCGACATGCGCAAGAACGTTCTCAAGTTCGACGACGTGATGAACGATCAGCGCAAGGTGATCTTCAGCCAGCGCCGCGAAATCATGTCGACCGACGATCTGTCCGAAATCGTTTCGGACATGCGCGAACAGGTCATCGACGATCTGATCGACCAGTACATGCCGCCCAAAACCTACGCCGACCAGTGGGACACCGACGGGCTGCACGCGGCCCTCAAGGAAAAGCTGAACATTGATGTTCCGGTTCAGGAATGGGCGGCCGAGGATGGGGTCGACGACGACGTGGTTCGCGAGCGCCTGATCAAGGCCACCGACGAGATGATGGCCCAGAAGGCCGCCGCCTTCGGCCCCGAGAACATGCGCAACATCGAAAAGCAGGTGCTGCTGCAGACCATCGACAGCAAATGGCGCGAGCACTTGCTGACCTTGGAACATCTGCGCTCGGTCGTGGGCTTTCGCGGCTACGCCCAGCGCGATCCGCTGAACGAATACAAGACCGAAAGCTTCCAGCTGTTCGAGAACATGCTCGACAGTCTGCGCGAAACGGTCACCCAGCAACTGGCCCGCGTCCGCCCGCTGACCGAAGAAGAGCAGCGCGAGATGCTGGCACAGATGCAGGCGCAGCAGGCCCAGATCAAGAAAGCCGCCGAACAGGCCGAGGCGGTGGCCGAGGCTCAGGCCTCGGGCGATGCGCGGCCCGGCTTTGTCGAGGACGACCCGTCAACCTGGGGTAACCCGTCGCGCAACGATCCCTGCCCCTGCGGGTCCGGCAAGAAATTCAAGCACTGCCATGGTCGGCTTGCCTGATCCGGTCAGATTCCCGACATAATGAGTCCGCGTCGCGGCCACATATTAGCCGCGATTGTTAAGCACTCTCCGACTCGCTCCTTCAACTGGGGAGGGTGTCTTGTTTGTAATACGGAACTACGTGACCACAGGTGGCACGGTCGCATGCGCCTTGGCCATCGGCTACCTGATGCAGAACGGACCGGCCTCGCAGCCGGACGTGCAGGAAACACGCCAGGCGATGATCCAGCCGTCTGGTGAAGGCACCGTGATTGCCGGGCTGGAAGGAATCGTGCTGACCTCGGCAACGCCGACCGCGTCCACGGCCCCCGAACCCTCGGCCAAGGTTCCGCCTCGGGCAGAGCCTGCCGTTCCTCAGGCGCAGGTCAACTGCGATCTCCGGGCCCGCGCAATGGCAGCCCCCAACGCGACAGCACGTTTGACCTTGAAGGCCCCCTGCAACCCCGATGAAACCGTCGAGCTGCACCACAGCGGCATGACGTTCAGCGCCCGAACCGACAAGGACGGCCGTCTGGACCTGTCCATTCCCGCCCTGTCGGAATATGCCATTTTCCTGATCTCGTTCAGAAACCAGCGCGGCACTGTCGCCACCACTCACATTCCTGATTTTTCAGACTATGACCGCGTTGCGCTGCAATGGACGGGGGACACCGAATTGCAACTGCACGCGTTGGAGTTCGGTGCATCCTATGGCGAAGCCGGGCATGTCTGGTCAAACGCCAGCAGTTCCGGCACCGGGCACGTTGTCCATTTCGGCATGGCCGGCGCGCGCAGTGTCGAGATCTATTCGATCCCCCGCAACGCGGCCGACGCAAATGGCACCGTCGCCCTGAGCGTCGAGGCCGAAGTGACTCCTCGGAATTGTGGACAGGACCTGGATCTGCAAGTGCTCGAGTTGCTGGACGATCAGGGGCTCCGGTCGCGAGAGCTGTCGATCACCCTGCCGGCCTGCGACAGCGGACAGGACTTTCTGGTGTTGAATAATCTGTTCCAAGACCTGACAATCGCCGCAAAGTAACGGCAGGCAGGTCAACAGGTCTTTATGAAGTATCTTCGCGCGACGATGACGATGTTGTCGTTGATGGCTGGCGCTTCAGGCGCCCTCGCTCAGGACATCACGCTGACCTCGCATGACGGCAAGGTCGAGATCACAGGGAACCTGTTGGGGTTTGATGGTGAGTTCTACCGTGTGGACACCCAGTTCGGCGAACTGACGGTGGATGGATCCGGCGTTACCTGCGACGGTCCGGCTTGCCCCAACCTGATCGACTTTGTGGCCGAAGTGCACTTCTCTGGCGCATCGGTGATGGCCGAATCCCTACTTCCGGCGTTGATCGAAGGCTTTGCGCAACGAGAAAACCTGAACGTGCTAAGCGAAGGCACAGACCCTGCGCAGCTTGTCTTTGCCTTGACGCAGCCGGATCGGACCGCGCCTTTGGCGCGGTTTTTCCTGCGCGTTTCGGACACCGACCGCGGTTTTGCCGATCTGACCGCCGATCAGGCAGACATCGCTTTGGCGATGCGCGAAATCCGCCCGCAGGAGGCGGCGGCGGCGCAGGAAAACGGTCTGGGCGACCTGTCGCGACCGCGCCGGTCGCGGGTGGTGGCGCTTGGCGCGCTGGTGCCAGTGGTCTCATTGGACAATCCGATCCGGCAGATCTCGGTTTCGGACCTGGCGCGGGTCCTAAATGGCGAGGTCGCCAACTGGGCACAGCTCGGTGGCCCGGATGCCCCCATCGCCGTTCATCTGCCGGATGTGACAACCGGTGTTGGTCAGGCCGTGCAAGACCAGGTGATGCAGCCAGCCGGTGTGCAGGCGCATGAGGACGTGATCCGCCACACCCGCAGCGCGGAACTGGCAGCAGCGGTTGCGCGCGATCCGTTCGCACTCGGTATCGTCAGCCACGCTGACCCGCAAAACGTGCGCAGTCTGCCGCTGGCCGGCGGATGCGGTCACGCATTGCGCGCCACGCGCGCCGCCATCAAGACCGAGGACTATCCGCTGACCCTGCCGATGTTCCTGTATCTGCCGCAGCGGCGCCTGCCGAAGATCGCCCGTCAGTTTCTGGCCTATGTCCAAAGCCCTGAGGCACAGATGGTCATCCGGCAAGCCGGTTTAGTCGACCAGTCCCACGAACTGGTACGTCTTGGGCTTCAGGGCGACCGGTTGGCCAACGCCATCACCTCGGGCGGGTCCGAGGTGGGTCTGGAAGAACTGCAACGGATGATCGAAACTCTGCGCCCGCTGTCGCGCCTGTCGGTGTCTTTCCGGTTCGAGCCGGGATCGTCGCGGCCAGACGCGCAGTCGCGGTCGAACATCCTGCAAATGGCGCAGGCGCTTGAATCGGGCCAGTACGACGGGCGCAAACTTGTCTTCGTCGGTTTCAGTGACGGGGACGGTGCTGCGGAAACCAATGCCCGCATCGCCTTGCGGCGCGCACAGACCGTGCGAAACGCGATCCTTGCCGCGATCGAGACCGCAGTCCCAGAAACCGTCGAGATCGCCGTCGAAGGTTTCGGTGAAGCCATGCCCATGGCCTGCGACGACACGGAATGGGGCCGCAAGGCCAACCGTCGTGTCGAAGTCTGGGTGCGCTAGCGGTCAGAGATAACCTTCCGAGCGGAAGCTCAGCTCGGTCGATTTGCCGATGATCAGGTGGTCGTGCAAGGTCAGCCCCAGTGCAGCGCAGGCATCGTTGATGCGGTTGGTCATGTCGATATCCGATTGCGAGGGGGTCGGATCGCCCGACGGATGATTGTGCACCAGGATCAGCGCCGAGGCGTTCAGCTCCAACGCGCGTTTGGCGACCTCGCGCGGGTAGACGGGTACGTGATCGACGGTACCCTTGGCCTGCTCCTCATCCGCGATCAGCACGTTCTTGCGGTCCAGATAGAACACGCGGAACTGCTCGATCTCGCGATGCGCCATGGTGGTGTGGCAATAGTCCAGCAGCGCATCCCAGCTGGAGATCACATGCCGCTGCATCACCCGGGCGCGGGCCATGCGATGGGCGCAGGCCTCGAGGATCTTGAGATCGGTGATGACGGTATCGCCCACGCCCTTGATCTGGCGCAGGCGTTCCACAGGGGCGGTCAGCACCCGGTTGAAGTCGCCGAACGCGTCCAGCAGCCGCCGCGCCAGCGGTTTCATGTCCTGCCGGGGGATCGAGCGGAACAGGACCAGTTCCAGCAGCTCGTAATCCGGCATCGCCCCCGCGCCGCCCGACATGAACCGTTCGCGCAGGCGTTGGCGGTGGTCCTTGATGTACGAGGGCAGCCGACCCTCAGGCAGCGGTGTGACCTGCGCTTCGTCAGTTTCGAACAGTGATGGGGCTTCGGCAAAGGCGTCATCGGTCATAAACCCATGATTGCCCCAGAATCGGTTTCCGAATGGTTAACGCGCCTCACCGGCCATGCGGGCCGTGGCGCGGCGCACTGCCAGGTGCAGAAGGATCGAGAACACCCCCAGCGTCAGCATCGCGGCAAACATCAGGTCGGTCTTGGCGCGGCCATTGGCCAGCAGCATCAGGTATCCCAGCCCCTGCGACGAGCCGACCCATTCACCGATCACGGCCCCGATCGGAGCATAGACCGCCGCCAGCCGCATCCCCGAAGCCAGCGAGGGCAGCGCCGCCGGGATGCGGATATGCCACAGCACGCTGCGCGGGCTGGCCTGCATGGTGCGGGCCAGGTCCAGATAGCCGGGCGGCGTGCGCATCAGCCCGTCAAAAAACGACGAGGTGATGGGGAAATAGATGATCAGCACCGCCATCGCGACCTTGGACCACAGCCCATAGCCCAGCCACAGGGTGAGCAGCGGCGCCAGCGCAAAAACCGGCAGCGCCTGGGTGAACACCAGCATCGGCTGCACCAGCACCCGCGCGGCGCGGGAATTGGCCAGCTGTAGCGCGGTGATGACACCCAGCACAGTGCCGCAGGCCAGACCGATCAACACCTCGATGGCGGTGATCCAGGTGTGTTCGGCGATCAGCCAGCGGTTCTGCCACCAGGTCTCTGCCACCAATGCCGGGCCGGGCAGGATGAATTTCGGCAGGCCGGTCAGGGTGACGATCGCCTGCCAGATGGCCAGCGCAAACAGGGTCGCGGCAAGGACCGAGAGCGTCTTCATGCCACTTCCTCGCGCAGCAGTTTCAGCAGCGCGCCCTGCGTTTCCAGCGTCTCGAGATCGTCCACCTTCCGCGGGGCCGGTGCATGAGGCGGTTGGCATGGGGTCAGGCCGTGTCGCGTCATCACCATGATCGACTGCCCCAGACGCGCGGCCTCGGCAGGGTCATGGGTGACCAGCAGAACGGTCCGGCCCTGCAACGCCTCGGCGGCCAGATCCTGCATGTCGGCGCGGGTGCGCGCATCCAGCGCCGAGAACGGCTCGTCCAGCAGGATGATCGGCTTGTCCTCCATCAGGGTGCGGGCCAATGCCACGCGCTGACGCTGCCCGCCGGACAGTTCCGAGGGCTTCTTGGTCATGTGGTCCTGCAGCCGCATCCGCGCAATCAGCCGGGCGCGGCGGTCCTGATCGACCCGTTCGCCGCGCAGCCGCGCGCCCAGCGCCACGTTCTGCGCGACCGTGGCCCAGGGCAGCAGCAGATCGTCCTGCGCCATGTAGGCCACGCGCTCGGCCACCGGCAGCCCGTCGCTGGCGCGGATTTCGCCGGTGAATTCGGCCCCGGTCGCCAACCCGGCGATCAGACGCAAAACCGTGGTCTTGCCGACCCCCGATCCGCCCAGCAGACAGGTCCACTGCCCGGCCTTCAGCGACAGGGTCAGCGGCGCGAACAAGGGCGCGCCGTCGATACTGGCCTGTCCGCTGATGGTCAGATCGGGAGGCGGGGTCATGGGGTCAGGCCCATCTGCCAGAAATTCACCTCGAGCTCAGTCGCGGTGCGGAAGGTCTGGCACAGACGACCCCAACGCGGTGTGGTACGGAAATCCGCCCCAAGTCGCCGTATCAGAGCCGAATCCAGCAGTTCACCCACAGCCTGACAGGCTTCCTGATATTCACTGCTGGAATAGGCGTCGATCCAGTCGCGATAGGTGTCCGAGGTGGCCTCGGCTGCCAGCCGGGTACCGATTTCCCCGTATCCCATCACGCAGGGCGCCAGCGCCGCCAACAGGTCCAGCAGATCACCGCTAAAGCCCGCCTCGAGCACATAGCGGGTATAGGCCAGGTTCTCGGCGCGTTCGGGTGTGGCGAACAACTCGTCCTGGCTGATGCCCTCGGCCTCGCAAATGCCGATATGCAGCTGCATCTCTTCGCTGATCAGACCGTTCACCGTGCGGGACGCAGCCAGCATCTCGGCATGGGTTTCGGATTTCACCACCGCCAGCGCCCAAGCGCGCGAGAAATGGATCAGGAACACGTAATCCTGCCGCAGGTAATGCAGAAAGGCCGCACGCGGCAGGGTGCCGTCCTTCAGCCCTTCGACAAAGGCGTGGCGGGTATAGTCCCGCCACGGCCCCTGTGCCGCGTCGCGCATCAGCGCGAAGGCTTTGCCGTAGTCGCTCATTGCGCGGTCACGTCGATGGTGATGGCGCTGACCGGGTTGATGCTGTCAATCATGCCGGAGTCTTTCAGGAAGGCCTCGAACCGGGCATAGCGGCCGGCATCAAAGCCTGCTGGGCGCAGGGCGAAACGCGGCAGGGTATCGACCCAGGCGCGGGCGTTCAGCTCGTCCTGCAACTCGGGCGAGGTGGCGGCGAAGATCTCCCAGCTTTTTTCCGGATTGTTCACGATGAACTGCGTGGCCTTCTCGGTTGCGGCCAGGAAGCGGGCAATCATGTCCTTGTCCATCGTTTCGGGGTTGGCCACATAGATCAGCTCGTCATAGGGCGGCACGCCTTCTTCCTCGATGTAGAAGCAGCGGCCCGGAACGCCTTCGATATCCATCTGGTTCAGTTCGAAATTACGGAAGGCGCCGATCACGGCGTCCACTTGCCCCGTCATCAGCGACGGCGACAGCGAGAAGTTGACGTTGATCATCTCGATATCGTCCAGCGACACGCCATGCGCGTTCAGCATCGCGGTCAGGATCGCCTCTTCGACGCCGGCGACCGAAAAGCCGATCTTCTTGCCCTTGAGGTCGGCCAGCGTTTTGATCGGGCCATCCTCGAGCACCAGAAGGCAGTTCAGCGGCGTGGCGACCAGCGTGCCGACACGTTTCAGCGGCAGGCCCTCGTGGATCTGCAGATGCAGCTGCGGCTGGTAGGACACGGCCAGATCGGCCTGACCGGCGGCCACAAGGCGCGGCGGAGCCGACGGATCGGCAGGCGGGACAATTTCGACCTCAAGTCCCTGTTCGGCGAAATAGCCGTTTTCCTGCGCCACGATGATCGGCCCGTGGTCGGGGTTCACGAACCAGTCCAACAGGACGGTCATCTTGTCCTCGGCCCAGGCAGGCGCGGCGGCCAGCAGGGCAAGGGCGGTGATCAGTTTCTTCATGGTCTGCGTTTCCTTTTGCTTCACGACGTTGCAGCGGCGACCAGAACGATCCGGCCGGGCCAATGGGGGTGGAGTTCCTCGGCCGCGCGCCAGGCGCGCAGCCCGGTGGCACAGCAGAGGGCCAGCGTTTTTTCCTTGTTAGGGTCTGTTTTCAGCGCTTCGACCGTCAGTCGGCGGGCGTTGGGGTGGATCGCTTCGGGCGCCTCATCGACGCTGCGCAGATCGACAACCAGGTCGTTCGGGGTCAGTTGCGAGGGGGCAACAAAGGGGAAATGGCCGTCCGGTTCCGGCGCGGTGTCAAAGCGGAAGCCGCTGCTGGTGCAACTGCGCCCGTCCACCTGCACCATCTGGCCCAGCGGCGAGGGATCGAGGCCCAGGATCACGCCCAGCGCCATCTGCGCCTGCATCGCGCCGATCATGCCCACGACCGGGCCCAGAACGCCTGCGGTGGCGCAGCTGGCCCCGCTGTCGGGCGCATCGGGGAATACAGCGCGCAGAGACGGCGCGCCGCCGCAGAACCCGCCGACATAACCCGACAGACCCAGGACCGAGGCGCTGATCAGCGGTTTACCCTGCGCCAGGCAGGTATCCGACAGCGTATAGCTGGCCGCATAGCTGTCGGCGCAGTCCAGAACCAGGTCGACCTCGGCCACCAGATCAGCAGCATTTGCCGGTGTTAGAGCCTGTTTTCGCGCTTCAACGGTGATCTCACCATTCAGCGCCCGGCAGCGTTCGGCGGCAACTTCGGCCTTGAGGCGACCGCAATCACCCTGTGTGAACAGCGTCTGGCGATGCAGGTTCGACAGGTCCACCGTATCGGGATCGACGATGGTCAGATGCCCCGCCCCGGCCCCGGCCAGCAGCGGCAGCACGGGCGCGGCCAGCCCCCCGGCGCCCACAACAAGAACCCGCGCGCGGGCAAGGCGGTTCTGCCCCTCGGCCCCGACCTCGGGCAGGATCATCTGGCGGGCATAGCGGCTCATCGCGTGACCTCGATCCACTGGCGCACCCTGCCTTCGGGGTCGGGGTTCAGGGTAATGTCGGTGACGACGGAGACGATGTCGGCCCCGGCCTGAAACACGCCCGGCGCGCGCTCGACGCTCATGCCGCCGATGCCGACCAGGGGGATATCGCCCACGCGCCGTTTCCACTCGGTCACACGCGGCAGGCCCTGTTGGTGCCATTTCATCTTTTTCAGGATGGTCGGGTAGACCGGCCCCAAGGCCACATAGTCCGGGTCCATCGCCAACACGCGCTCAAGCTCGTCATCGTCATGGGTCGAAACGCCCAGTTTCAAGCCGGCCTTGCGGATGGCGGGCAGATCGGCGTCGTCCAGATCTTCCTGCCCCAGGTGGATCCAGTCGCAGCCCGCGTCGATGGCCACCTGCCAATAGTCGTTCACCACAAGCACAGCGCCATGGTCGCGGCACAGGGCTTGGGCGGTGGCGATCTCCGCGCGCAGCACGGCGTCGGGCTGGTCCTTGATGCGCAGTTGCACCAGCTTCACGCCCAACGGCAGCATCCGCCGCAACCAGTCAGCATGATCGAAGATCGGATAGAGGCGGTCGAGCGTCATGACAGAAAGGCCTTTCCGATCACCGGGGTCGAGGCTTCGGCCATGTCGCGCGGCTCGATCGGGTCGGCCTGATGCGCCAATTGCCCGGCCTGCACCGCCAGCGCCATGGCCTGCGCCATCGCCACCGGATCGCCCGCGCGGGCAACGGCGGTGTTCAGCAGCACCGCATCATAGCCCAGCTCCATCGCGTGGGCGGCGTGGCTGGGCAGGCCGATGCCCGCATCCACCACCAGCGGCACGTCCGGAAACTCGGCCCGCATCGCGCGCAGGGCGTATTCGTTGTTCAAACCCCGCCCCGACCCGATCGGCGCGCCCCAGGGCATCAGCACCTGGCACCCGGCCGCCAGCAGACGTTCGGCCACGATCAGGTCTTCGGTGGTGTAGGGAAACACCTGGAACCCTTCGTCGGTCAGAATGCGCGCGGCTTCGACCAGTTGGAACACGTCGGGTTGCAGGCTGTCGGTGTGGCCGATCAGTTCCAGCTTGATCCACGGTGTGTCGAACACCTCGCGCGCCATGTGGGCGGTGGTGACGGCCTCTTTGACCGTGTGACAACCGGCGGTGTTGGGCAGGATCAGCACGCCCAGATCGCGGATCATCGACCAGAACGCCTGACCCGCCCCGCCCGCGCCCTCGCGCCGCAATGACACCGTGGCCACGCCCGCGCCGCTGGCTCGGAAGGCCTGTTCCAGGATCGCCGGGCTGGGATATTGCGCGGTGCCCAACATCAGCGGGTTGGGCAGTTCGGTGCCGTAAAACGTTTTCATCCTCAGCCCCCCTGCATCGGTGCGACGACTTCAACCCGGTCGCCCTCGGCCAGTTTGTGCGCGATGCGCAGGCTGGAGGGCACGAATTCCTCGTTCACCGCGGTGGCGACGCGGCCGGAAAAGCCGCATTCGGCCAGCAGCTCGCCAAGGGTTTCGGCGCGCACTTCGCACGGCTCGCCATTAATCACGATCTTCATCGACCATCTCCGAATGTGTGTTGTTCAACGCCAGATCGGCCACGCCTTGGGCCAAGGCCGGGGCCAGCAGGTAGCCGTGACGATAGAGGCCGTTGGCATAGATCGTCCGACCCAGCCGGCGGATGCGCGGCAGGTTGTCGGGAAAGGCCGGGCGCAGATCGACGCCGATCTCCAGCACCTCGGCCTCGCCAAAGGCAGGGTTCAGCGCATAAGCCGCGCTGAGCAGTTCCAGCATCGAGCGCGCGGTGATCCGGCTGCTGTCCTCGGTTTCGATCATCGTGGCGCCCAGCATGTAGATGCCCTCGTCGCGCGGCACGACATAGAGCGGCATCCGGGGATGCAGAAGGCGTACGGGCCGGGTAAGCGTCACATCGGGGCAGCGGATCACCAGCATTTCCCCCTTCACGCCGCGCAGGTCGAGCAGGATGTCGCGCGCATGCAGGCCCCGGCAGTCGATGGCGTTGTCCAGCCGCGACGGGGCCAGCGTGCGGTGGAATTCGACCCCCTTGTCATGCAAACCGCGATAGAGGTCCTGCAGCGCGCGGCGAGGGTCCAGATGGGCCTCGTCGGTGAAGAACAGGCCTTGGGAAAACCCGTGGAGATCAGGCTCTAATTCAACGATTTTCGCTTGATCGACCTGCGTGAACCCCTCGGTCCGCCGGGCAAAGCGGCGCAGGTCGGGCAGGTCGCGCGTGTTGGCCACGACCAGCGTTCCCTGCCGCGCGACCGGGGTGCGGGCCGCCCACCAGTCGATCGCCTGCTGCCCCAACCTCAGCACCGGTTCCTCGGCATTTTCATACTCGCACCACGGCGCCAGCATGCCGCCCGCCCACCAGGAACAGCCATGCGGACCGGGAGGCCCGCCCGGATCGAACACCTGTACCTGCGCGCCCCGCGCGACCAGCTCCGAGGCCACGGCCAGACCGGCCACCCCGGCACCTATGACCGACCAGACCGTCACGCCGGCCATACCCGGTGGAAATGATGCACCGGACCGTGGCCCGAGCCGACCTGCAACTCATCCGCTCGGGTGATCGCGCCTTGCAGATAGTCATGCGCCTGCGCCACCGCATCGACCAGCGGCAAGCCCTTGGCCAGACCCGCCGCGACGGCCGAGGACAGGGTGCATCCGGTGCCGTGGGTGTTGCGCGTGTCCTGACGGGGCGCGGTGAATTCACCGATGATGCCGTTCTGGTCGATCAGCAGATCATGGCAAGTATCGCCTTTGCCGTGTCCGCCTTTCATCAGGACGGCCCCAGCCCCCAGGGTGCACAGATCATGGCCCTGCGCCACCATTTCCTCGGGCGTTTCTGCGACCAGTCGGTCCAGCAGACAGGCGGCCTCGGGCAGGTTCGGGGTCAGGACGGTGGCGCGGGGCAGCAGCGCCTTGCGCAGGGTCTGCACTGCCTCGCGCGCCAGCAGGGCATCGCCCGATTTGGCGATCATCACCGGGTCCAGCACGATGGGCCCGGTGAAGCCAGACAGACCGTCGGCGACGGTCTGGATGATCTCGGGCGTGGCCAGCATGCCGATCTTGACCGCGCGCACGTCCAGATCGGACAGAACCGCGTCGATCTGCGCGGCAATCACGTCCAGCGGGATACCATGCACGGCGGTGACCGCCTGCGTGTTCTGGGCGGTGACCGCGGTGATGACACTGGCACCGAACACACCCAGCGCCGACATCGCCTTGAGATCGGCCTGAATACCGGCCCCTCCGCCGCTGTCGGATCCTGCAATTGTCAAAGCGATAGCTGCCATGCCGCCCCCATTTGTCATCTGGGGCAATTCCGGCATGGAAAACGTCTGAGTGTTTTAGACCGTTCCCTCCGCCGGTATTGCCCGGATCAGGTTCGATGGGTTGGCTCGCGCCTCTCAGCCCCGGCTCCGGGGCACCCCAACGGTTGGCGCGAACATTCTCAAGGCTGAGGCCGAGAATCAAGGGCCAATTCCGCGCAGTTTCCGGCCAAACTGGACTTAGAAAACAAAAAAGCCGACGATGATACGTCGGCCTTTCGTTGTCTGGAACGCTGGGATCAGCTTTGCATTCTCTCCCAGAAGGATTTGACGGATGAGAAAAAGCTTTTGGATTCCGGGTGGTTGTCCTCTCCCAGATCGTCGAACTCCTGCAGCAGCTCTTTTTGCCGCGCGGTCAGGTTGACCGGTGTCTCGACCGCAAGCTCGATGAACATGTCACCGATGCCGCCGCCCCGCAGCGCAGGCATGCCCTTGGCACGCAGACGCATCTGCCGCCCCGACTGGCTGCCGGCCGGAATCTGCACCCGGCCGCGGCCACCGTCGATGGTAGGCACCTCGATCGATCCGCCCAGCGCAGCCTTGGCCATGCTGACTGGGACCCGGCAATACAGGTTCGGGCCGTCCCGCTCGAACAGCTTGTGCGGCGTCACCTCGACAAAGATGTAGAGATCGCCCGGAGGGCCGCCGCGCATCCCGGCCTCGCCCTCGCCCGCCAGTCGGATACGGGTGCCGGTTTCGACGCCTGCCGGAATGTTGACCGACAGCGCGCGTTCCTTCTCGACCCGTCCCGAGCCGTGGCAGGATTTGCAGGGGTTCTTGATAATTTGCCCAAGTCCAGCACAGGTCGGGCAGCTGCGCTCGACGGTGAAAAAGCCCTGTTGCGCGCGGACCTTGCCCATGCCCGAACAGGTCGGGCAGGTGGTGGGTTCGACCCCGCCTTCGGCGCCGGTGCCTTCGCAGGACGAGCAAGCCACGGCTGTCGGCACGTTGATGGTTTTCTGCAGGCCGGAATAGGCCTCTTCCAGCGAAACCCTCAGGTTGTAGCGCAGGTCCGAACCGCGAGCAGCACGGCGTCCGCCGCCGCCACGCTGTCCACCCATGAAATCGCCGAACAGATCGTCGAACACGTCGGAAAAGGCGCTGGAAAAATCACCCGAGCCGTAACCGCCACCCGGACGCGCGCCGCCGGTGCCGTTTTCAAAGGCCGCGTGACCGAACCGGTCATAGGCGGCTTTCTTGTCAGCGTCGCGCAGAACGTCATAGGCCTCGTTGGCCTCTTTGAACAGGGCCTCGGCGTCCGGGTTGTCCTTGTTGCGATCGGGGTGCAGCTCTTTCGCCTTCCGGCGAAAAGCCTTCTTGATCTCATCCGCCGAAGCACCCTTGGACACGCCGAGCACTTCGTAATAGTCGCGTTTTGACATCGGTATTTCCTTCTGCCTCAACGTAAACGGGCCGGCCCGGCATCCGGACCGGCCCGAATTGGCCCGGTTACCCGTTAGTTGCGCTTGTCATCGTCCAGGTCTTCGAACTCGGCATCGACGATGTCGTCATCGCCGGGCCCCGCATCGGCGGCGGCCGGTTCTTCACTGGCCTCTTCAGACTGCGCCTTGTAGATCGCCTCGCCCAGCTTCATGGACGCTTCGGTCACGTTCTGGATGCCCGACTTGATCTTGTCGGCATTGTCCGATTCCAATTCGTCCTTGAGCGCGGCCACGGCCAGTTCGATCGCCTCGACGGTCGCCGGATCGACCTTGTCGCCATGCTCCTCGAGCGATTTCTCGGTCGCGTGGATCAGGCTTTCGGCCTGGTTCTTGGCTTCAACCAGTTCCTTGCGCTTGCGGTCGGCTTCGGCGTTCTCTTCGGCGTCCTTGACCATCTTTTCGATGTCTTCCTCCGACAGTCCGCCCGAGGCCTGGATCGTGATCTTCTGTTCCTTGCCGGTGCCCTTGTCCTTGGCCGAAACCGAGACAATGCCGTTGGCGTCGATGTCGAAGGTCACCTCGATCTGAGGCATGCCGCGCGGGGCCGGCGGGATGTCTTCAAGGTTGAACTGGCCCAGGATCTTGTTGTCCGCAGCCATTTCACGCTCACCCTGGAACACCCGGATGGTCACGGCGTTCTGGTTGTCCTCGGCGGTCGAGAAGACCTGGGACTTCTTGGTCGGGATCGTGGTGTTGCGATCGATCAGGCGGGTAAACACGCCGCCCAGGGTTTCGATGCCCAACGACAGCGGGGTTACGTCCAGCAGAACCACGTCCTTGACGTCGCCTTGCAGAACACCGGCCTGGATCGCAGCACCCATGGCCACGACTTCGTCCGGGTTCACGCCCTTGTGCGGCTCTTTGCCGAAGAACTTGGTCACCTCTTCGATGACTTTCGGCATCCGGGTCATACCACCGACCAGAACAACCTCATCCACATCGCTGGCCGAGATGCCGGCGTCTTTCAGAGCGGCCTGGCAGGGCTTCAGCGACTTCTTGATCAGGTCGCCGACCAGCGATTCCAGCTTGGCACGGGTCAGCTTCATGACCATGTGCAGCGGCTGGCCGTTCGCGCCCATCGAGATGAACGGCTGGTTGATCTCGGTCTGGGTGGTCGAGCTGAGCTCGATCTTAGCCTTCTCTGCGGCTTCTTTCAGACGCTGCAGCGCCATCTTGTCCTGGCTCAGGTCGACGCCGTGTTCTTTTTTGAACTCGTCCGCCAGGTAGTTGACGATGCGCATGTCAAAGTCTTCACCACCCAGGAAGGTATCACCGTTGGTCGATTTGACCTCGAACAGGCCGTCGTCGATTTCCAGGATGGTCACGTCGAAGGTACCACCGCCAAGGTCATAGACCGCAATGGTCTGGCTGTCCTGCTTGTCCAGGCCATAGGCCAGCGCGGCGGCAGTCGGTTCGTTGATGATCCGCAGCACTTCCAGACCGGCGATCTTGCCGGCGTCCTTGGTGGCCTGACGCTGGGCGTCGTTGAAATAGGCCGGAACGGTGATCACGGCCTGCGTGACTTCTTCACCCAGATAGCTTTCAGCGGTTTCTTTCATCTTGCCGAGGATGAAGGCCGAGATCTGGCTTGGGGAGTATTTCTGCCCGCGGGCCTCGACCCAAGCGTCGCCGTTGCCGCCATCGACGATGGCGTAGGGCACCATTTTCTTGTCCTTCTGGACTTCTGCGTCATCCACACGACGCCCGATCAAGCGCTTGACGCCAAAAATCGTGTTGTCGGGGTTGGTGACCGCCTGGCGTTTCGCCGGCTGCCCGACCAGTCGCTCGTCTTCGGTGAAGGCGACGATCGAGGGCGTGGTCCGCGCCCCTTCCGCGTTTTCGATGACCTTCGGCTGCGCGCCGTCCATGATGGCTACGCACGAGTTGGTGGTCCCGAGGTCAATCCCGATTACTTTTCCCATTTTTCGATCCCTTTCTTTTCAAGGCGATGTCCCGAGGCCGGAACCCGTTACGGCATCCCTGCCCCGATCTGCTGGGCGCGACAGGTCTACACCATCGCGCGTCCCGGCGTATATAAGGGCGAGGCCTGAGGCCTGCAAGCGTTGTGAAATGCAGGTTTTCGGGAATCTTGGGCCTTTTTTGGCAAGGATTTCGAAAGGAATGAGGTTTCTGTCATGACGCGCCTGAATTTACGGGGGTTCGACATCCGAAAAGGCCATCTGGACGGCGCTGCTCAGCGGCAGATCATCGAACTTCTGCGGCCGATTCTGAAAGCCGCTCCGCTGTTTCATCCCAGCACCGCTTCGGGACGCAAGATGTCGGTTCGCATGACGTCTGCGGGAACGCTGGGCTGGGTGTCGGACGGGGCTGGATACCGGTACCAGGACGCGCACCCCAAGGGCATGGCGTGGCCTGCCATTCCGGATCCGATCCTGTCGATATGGCGCGACCTTGCCGGAACCGCTCGAGATCCCGATTGCTGTCTGATCAACTATTACGGCGAAGGCGCAAAGATGGGGATGCACCAGGACAAGGACGAGGCCGATTTCTCGTGGCCGGTCCTGTCGGTTTCGTTGGGCGATGACGCCTTGTTCCGGATCGGCAACACGACCCGCGGCGGCAAGACCGAGTCCGTCTGGCTGAATTCCGGCGACGTGGTCGTCATGGGCGGTCCCGCCCGGTTGGCCTATCACGGCGTCGACCGGATCCGGTTCGGCTCTTCGCGCCTGCTGCCCAAAGGGGGCCGGATCAACCTGACTCTGCGCGTGGCAACCTAACGGCGCGCATCCCAGCTTTTCGAGATGTGCTTGCGGGTAAAGAACTCTCCCAGCAACCCGATCATCATCAGGGCGATACCGACCCACAGCGCATATTCCCAGCTGGAGTTGCGCGGAAAGTAGTTGCGAAACACGAAACCGCGGCACTGATCAATCACGTGAAACAACGGATTCCAGGCGAACATGGCCAGCATCCAGCCGCCCAGCGCGTTGCCCACGAACATCTTGCCCGAGAAGATCATGTTCATCCGGCGATAGACATTGCTGAGAATGGTGGAGGTCTGCGGCATCCACGGCTTGAGCGCCATGAAGACCAGACCGACCGCGCAGCCGGTGTACCACGCAAGGATCAGCATCGCGAACGCGCCGCCCGGGTCCTGCATCTCGATCGGATTGACCGCGACGCTGTAGACGAACAGGATCACCAGGATTGAAACGACCTGCGTGTACAAGGTCCCGAAGGCGGCGGCCAAAAGCAGAACCATCATGTTCATCGGCGAATGCAGCATCATGGGGTTGTTGGTGCCTCCAAGCCCCGCAATCGCACCGACGGACTTGATATGCGTCATGAAAAGAAAGATGCCGGACAGGATGTACAGGATGAACTCACCCCGGATCTTGGCCACCCGTCCGCCCAGAAACGACATGATGAAATAGAACACGGTCGCCATCAGAACGACCTGGACGATGTTCATCATGATGGCGATTACGGCGTTGGAATGCTGCGAGCGGATGTTGCGGACCACGGCGTGAAACACCAGTTCCGCAAGGTTGAATGCCCCACCCACAAGGCTGCTGCTTCGCTTGTAATAGAACACTCGAACGCTCTTTCCCGGTTTTGTTCCGCCAGCGTGGCACGAATTCCTTGCCGTTCCGTATCCGGCACAGCATAAGTTCGTCAGGTTTTCGGATCAACAAACCATGGAAACGGAGCATTTTTGTGACCTATGACGACCTCATCCCCGTGATCAGACGCCTGGCCCTGGAAGCGGGCGACAAGATCATGGAGATCTACGATGCCGATGATTTTGACGTGAAGGTCAAATCCGATTCCAGCCCCGTGACCGAAGCCGACGAAGCCGCCGATGCGCTGATCTCGGCCGGGCTGCGCGCCGCCTTCCCCGACATCCTGCTGGTGACCGAGGAGCAGGCCGCGTCGCACAGCAAGCAGGGCGATACTTTCCTGATCGTCGATCCGCTGGACGGCACCAAGGAATTCATCAACCGACGTGGCGATTTCACCGTGAACATCGCGCTGGTCGAAAACGGCGTGCCCACCCGCGGCGTGGTCTATGCCCCGGCCCGCGGGCGCATGTTCTATACTCTGGCCGATGGCCGATCGGTCGAAGAAATCGGCGCTCTGGACAAGGACAAACCGGGCGAGGTCACGCCGATATCAGTCTCTGATCCGGACAATTCGGCGCTTTTGGTGGTAGCCTCGAAATCGCATCGCGACCAGGCCACGGATGACTACATCAACAAATACCAGGTCAAAGACAGCAAGTCGGCGGGCTCGTCGCTGAAATTCTGCCTTGTGGCCACGGGCGAGGCCGACCTCTACCCGCGCGTCGGCCGCACGATGGAGTGGGACACCGCCGCTGGCCACGCGGTGCTGGCCGGTGCCGGGGGCCATGTGGTGCGTTTCGAAGACCACGCACCGCTGACCTACGGCAAGGAAGGCTATGCCAACCCGTTCTTCATCGCCTATGCCCCCGGCGTCGAACTCAAGGAGGCCTGATGTCGGTTCTGATCGCGATCCCCGCCCGCTATGCCTCGACCCGCTATCCGGGCAAACCGCTGGTGCCGCTGACCGGCGCAACGGGAAAGTCCATGACCCTGATCGAGCGGTCGTGGCGCGCGGCCATGTCGGTTTCGGGCGTCGACCGTGTGGTGGTGGCCACCGATGACGATCGCATCCGCGCTGCAGCCGAGGGCTTTGGTGCCGAGGTGGTGATGACCTCGGAAAGCTGCGCCAACGGCACCGAGCGCTGCGCCGAGGCGCATGACAGGCTGGGCGGCGGGTACGAGATCGTGGTCAACCTGCAGGGCGACGCCCCCCTGACCCCGCATTGGTTCATCGAGGATCTGGTCAATGGCCTGCGCGCCGCGCCCGAGGCCGGCGTAGCCACGCCGGTGCTGCGGTGCGACGGCGAGGCACTGAACGGGCTGCTGAACGACCGCAGGAACGGCCGGGTCGGTGGCACCACCGCCGTCTTCGCGACCGATCACAGCGCGCTTTATTTCTCGAAGGAAGTGATCCCCTTCACGGCCGAAACCTATGCCGGGTCGGACCCGACGCCGGTGTTCCACCACGTGGGCGTCTACGCCTACCGCCCCGACGCGCTGGCCGCCTATCCGGGCTGGCCGGTCGGACCGCTGGAGCAGCTCGAGGGGCTGGAACAGCTGCGGTTCATGGAAAACGGGCGCAAGGTTCTGTGTGTCGAGGTCGAGGCAAAAGGCCGCCAGTTCTGGGAGTTGAACAATCCGCAGGACGTGACCAAGATCGAAAGCATGATGTCCGCGATGGGGTTGGAATAGTCGCAAATTCCCCGTTCCCCGCGGGCAGCCTGGCAGCTAACCCATGACCGGCAAACATTCGGCAGGACCACGGATGACCAATATACTTGTGACCGGCGGCGCCGGATATATCGGATCTCATGCCTGCAAGGCGCTGGCGCAAGCGGGCTATGTGCCCGTGACCTATGACAACCTTGTCACCGGCTGGCAGGATGCGGTGAAATTCGGCCCGTTCGAACAGGGCGATCTGCTGGACCGCGCGCGGCTGGATCAGGTCTTTGCCAAATACCAACCGGCGTCGGTGATGCATTTCGCCGCGCTCAGCCAGGTCGGCGAAGCCATGAGCGAGCCGGGCCGGTACTGGCGCAACAACGTCACCGGATCGTTGAACCTGATCGAGGCGGCCGTGACCGCCGGTTGCCTGGATTTCGTGTTCTCGTCCACCTGCGCAACCTATGGCGACCACGACAACGTGGTGCTGGACGAAACCACGCCGCAGCACCCGCTGAACGCCTACGGCGCCTCGAAACGCGCGATCGAGGACATCCTGCGCGATTTCGAACAGGCGCACGGGCTGAACCACGTGATCTTTCGCTATTTCAACGTGGCCGGTGCCGACCCCGACGGCGACGTGGGCGAGTTCCACCGCCCCGAGACGCATCTGGTTCCGCTGCTTTTGGACGCGATCGACGGCAAGCGCGACGCGCTGACCGTCTATGGCACCGATTATGACACGCCCGACGGCACCTGCATCCGCGACTATGTCCATGTCTGCGACCTGGTGGATGCGCATGTGCTGGGCCTGCGCTGGCTGGAACAGGGCAAGGGCAGCCGGGTGTTCAACCTGGGCACCGGCACCGGGTTTTCGGTGAAAGAGGTGATCGCGCAGTCGCACAGCGTGACCAACCGCGAGGTGCCCTTCAATGTCGGTCCGCGCCGGCCGGGCGACTGCACCAAGCTGGTGTCAGGCTCGACCCGGGCCGAGGCCGAACTGGGCTGGCGGCCCAAACGGTCGCGGCTGGAGGTGATGATCGCCGATGCCTGGCGCTGGCATCAAAATGGCCATTACGAAAAGTGATCGTACCATGGGCGCAGCTTCGACAACCGACGGAAACGCACCGGGCTGGGTTCGCAGATACCGCCTGCGCCTGAAGCGCAAGCGCCTGTTGTGGCGGTCCTTCCGCAGCCGCCACGCGTTGACGCCGGTTTCGGACAAGACCCGTCTGATCGCGCCCACCGACATTCTGGCCTTTACCACACTGCGCAACGAGATCGAGCGCCTGCCCTGGTTCCTGCGCCACTATCGCCGGCTGGGGGTCGATCATTTCCTGATGGTCGACAACGGCAGCGATGACGGCTCGGTCACCTATCTGCTCAACCAACCGGACGTGTCGCTGTGGCAAACGCAGGCCAGCTATCGCGAGGCGCGGTTCGGGCTGGACTGGCTGACCTGGTTGCAGATGCGGCATGGCCATGGTCATTGGACACTGATGGTGGATGCGGACGAACTGCTGATCTATGCCCATCACGACAGCCGTAACCTGCGCGATCTGACGGGATGGCTGGACCAAACCGGACAGCCGGCCTTTGGCGCGCTGATGCTTGATCTATACCCGAAAGGCCCGTTGGGCACGGCGCCCTATGACCCCGAGACCGACCCGACCGAAACTTTGAACTGGTTCGATCCCGGCCCTTACAGGGCGCGCCGGCAAGAGCCGTTGGGAAACCTTTGGGTGCAAGGTGGCGTTCGCGAACGCGCCTTCTTTGCCGATTGCCCGGACCGGTCTCCAACCCTGAACAAGATTCCGCTGGTGAAGTGGGACCGTCGCTATGCCTTCGTGAACTCCTGTCATTCAGCCCTGCCCCGACACCTGAATTTTGCCTATGACGGGCCTTCGGGACAGACCCCCTCGGGTGTCCTGTTGCACACGAAATTCCTGCCGCAAGTCGTCGAGAAGTCGCGTATCGAAAAACAAAGGCGCCAGCATTTTCATGATCCCGACCAATTCGGGCCATACTATGACGGCATCATTGCCGGACCTGACCTTTGGACTCCACAATCAAAACGGTATTCAGGTTGGGCGCATCTGCAGAGCCTTGGGCTGCTGTCAGCGGGCGGGTGGACGTGAACGGGGAATGCTGTGCCCCAAAAACCCATGCTTGGCTAACGGCTTTTAAATACATTGCTTCGCAAGGTGCGAAAATGTCATAAAACGTTAGAGTCCGGCTCCCGTCTGACCAAATGCGGACCCCGGGCATGCTCGCGTATTACAAGAAGGTTGGGCAGCGCGTGAGCCTTTTGGATTCTTACCGGATGAGACTGCGGCGCAAGCGCCGTCTTGTGCGCTGCATCCGCCGAAGCCGCGATCTGCGCACAGTCCGCAACAACACCCGACAGATCCGGTCCGGTGATGTTCTGCTGATGAGCGTCGTGCGCAACGAAAAGATCCGCCTGCCCTATTTTCTGGACTATTACCGTAAGCTGGGCGTCCGGCATTTCCTGTTCGTCGACAATGACAGCACGGATGGCACGCTGGACTATCTCAAGGCACAGCCCGATGTGTCGGTCTGGTATACGAATGCCAGCTATCGCCGTTCGACATTCGGGATCGACTGGTCCAACTACTTGCTGCGGAAATACGCCCATGGGCACTGGGTCCTGACCGTAGATCCGGACGAGTTCCTGATCTATCCGTTCTGCGACACACGTCCCATCGACGCGCTGACCGACTGGCTGGACGGCACCGGGGTGCGCAGTTTCGGGACGATGCTGCTGGACATGTACCCCGAGGGGCCGATTCAGGACGCCACCTATCACGAGGGGCAGGACCCGTTCGAGATTGCCGCATGGTTCGACTCGGGCAACTACATGATCACCAAGAACCCGGCCTATGGAAACTTGTGGATCCAGGGCGGGCCACGGGCAAGGGTTTTCTTTCAGGACAAGCCCGCGAAAGCGCCCGCGCTGAACAAGATCCCTTTGGTCAAATGGGATCGGCGCTATGTCTATGTCAGCTCGACCCATGCACTGCTGCCGCGCGGCCTGAACCAGGTCTACGACGAGTGGGGCGGCGAGAAAACCAGCGGCGCATTGCTGCATGCCAAGCTGATCAACACGCTGGGTGACAAAGCCCGCGAAGAACTGCAGCGCGGCGAACACTACCGCGCGTCTGGCGAATACAGGGCCTATGTCGATCAGTTGGAGAGCAAACCGGTTTTCTGGTGCAAATGGTCCGAGAAATACATCAATTGGCGCCAACTTGAGATTCTGGGTCTGATGTCCAAAGGGAACTGGGCATGAGCGGGACCCTGGGCATCGTGATGCTGGTCCATACTGCGCTGGACCGGGCTGAGCAGGTTGCCCGGCACTGGACCGCGGCAGGTTGTCCGGTGGTCATCCACGTCGACCGCAAAGTCGACCCGGCCGTGTTCGAAGATTTTGTCGCGGCCTTTGGTGATGATCCGCTGATCCTGTTCTGCGACCGCCAGGCCTGCGAGTGGGGCGGCTGGGGTATCGTTGCGGCTTCGCAATCTGCCGCGACGCTGATGCTGGAGCGCTTTCCCGACGTACGCCATGTCTTTCTGTCATCGGGCTCTTGCCTGCCATTGCGCCCGGTTCAGGACCTGATCGATTACCTGAGCGACCGGCCCCGCGTGGATTTCATTGAAAGCGCCACCACCGCCGATGTCAGTTGGACCGTGGGCGGGCTGGATCTTGAACGCTTTACCCTTCGGTTTCCCTTCTCGTGGCGCAAACACCGCAAGCTGTTTGACCGCTTCGTCAAGCTTCAGCGCGCGGTCGGATATCGGCGGACAATCCCCAACGGACTGATCCCGCATATGGGCAGCCAGTGGTGGTGCCTGACTCGGCGGACCCTGACCGCGATCCTGCAAGACCCCAAGAGAGAGGTCTATGATCGATACTTCCGGCATGTCTGGATCCCCGACGAAAGCTATTTCCAGACGCTGGCGCGGCTCTATTCCACCCAGATCGAAAGCCGATCGCTGACCCTGTCGAAATTCGACTATCAGGGCCGCCCGCACATCTTCTATGACGATCACCTGCAGTTGCTGCGCCGATCCGATTGTTTTGTCGCCCGCAAGATCTGGCCGCGCGCCGACCGGCTGTATCAGGCGTTTCTGAACGATCAGTATCTCGCCGGAAAACCCGCCGAGCCCAATCCCGGCAAGATCGACCGCGTTTTTTCCAAAGCAGTCGAGCGTCGTACCCGCGGCCGCGACGGCCTGTACATGCAAAGTCGTTTTCCCCGCCATGGCAGCGAAAACGGCCTGACCGCGTTTCCTTACTCCGTGTTTCAGGGTTTTTCCGAGTTGTTTGAGGGCTTTGAAAGCTGGCTGGGCAATGCGTCAGGCGCCCGCGTCCATGGGCATCTGTTCAACCCCACGCGTGCCGAGTTTGCCGAAGGCGAGACCATCCTGAACGGGTCCCTCAGCGACAACGCCGTTTTACGCGACTACAATCCGACGGCTTTTCTTTCGAACCTGATCTGGAACACCCGGGGCGAACGCCAGTGTTTTCAATTCGGCCCCGCTGACACCCAGAAGATCAATTGGTTTCTGGCGAGAGACAAGAACGCACAGGTCTGCGTGGTCACCGGTGCCTGGGCTGTTCCGCTGTTTCGGTCGAACATGAATTTCGCCGACATCCGCGCCGAAGCGGCCCGCCTGCAAAAGATCGAGACCGAACAGCTTGAGGTGCTGGATTCCGTGTGGACCAAAGCGCGCGTGCATGTTTGGTCAATGGCCGAATTCGTTGAGTCTCCGATGGAACATCTGCAAACCGTTCTTGAAGAGATGGGCGCGACGCAGCCCAGCCATCTGATCGAGGCGCCGACGATGGTTGATCTGGCCGGGTTTGGAAAGTTCCTGCAAAACCTCAAGAACCAGGGAATGCACCCTCACCTGATGGGCGACTTTCCTGCCGACGATGTATTCGGCAATCAGACCCGCCCGTATCGCAAGCCCTACCTGGTGCAATGACCCCGCATGCCGACCGACTTTGACTATTTCATCATTCTTGCCGAAATGCGCACCGGGTCGAACCTGCTGGAGGCAAACCTGAATGCGTTGGACGGCGTGCAGTGTCATGGCGAGGCGTTCAATCCGCACTTCATCGGATACCCGAAAGCAACCGAAGTGCTGGGTTTCTCACTGGAAGACAGGGATGCTGCGCCGGATCGCCTGATTGAAGCGATGCGTTCAGCGCCGGAGGGTCTGCACGGGTTCCGGTTTTTTCACTCGCACGACGCGCGGGCCCTGACGATGGCGCTGAACGATCCGCGCTGCGCAAAGATCATTCTCAACCGCAACCCGTTGGACAGCTACATCTCACTCAAGATTGCGCGGGAGACTCAGCAGTGGATGCTGACCAACGTGAAACGAAGGCGCGTCACCAAGGTTGCGTTTGATGCGGACGAGTTTCGAGACTACGTGGATGAGCAGCAGGCGTTTCAGCTGAGTTTGGTCAATCAGCTGCAAAAATCGGGACAGACCGCATTTTTTATCGGTTACGAGGATCTGACCCAACTGGATGTTCTGAACGGACTGGCGGCATGGCTGGGGGTTGAGGCGCGTCTGGATCAACTGGCCGCGGATCTCAAACCTCAGAACCCGGAACCGGCCCTGTCCAAAGTGACCAATCCCGAAGCCATGGATGAGGCCCTTGCGGCGCTGGACCGGTTCAACCTGCACCGAACGCCGAACTTCGAACCACGACGGGGCCCGGCCGTTTCGCGTCATATCGCGGCCGCGGAAACGCCGTTGATGTATCTGCCGATCCGTGGTGGACCGGAACAGATCGTGGCCCAATGGATGTCCGATCTGGATGGCGGCGAGCTGATCACCGACCGAAACCAGAAACAGGTGCGCCGCTGGATGAAGGCGCATCCGGGTCACCGGAAATTCACGGTCCTGCGGCACCCGTTGGCGCGGGCGCATTCGGTGTTTTGCGAACGGATCCTCGGCACCGGGCCCGGCGCATATGCCGGAATCCGCAACCGGCTGCGCAACGGGTTCAAGTTGCCTATCCCGGGCCAGGTGCGCGACGGAAACTATTCGCTCGAGCAGCACTATCAGGCGTTTTCGGCGTTTCTTGAGTTTCTGCAGCTGAATCTTTCTGGCCAGACCCCGATCCGGGTCGACGGGTTGTGGTGTTCACAAGCCCGCATGTTGGAAGGGATCGCGGGCTTTGCCCTGCCCGACCTCATACTGCGCGAGGAAGAGATGGCCGCCGCGCTACCGGATCTGGCCCGCGGCCTAGGGCACAATGCCCCGCCGAAGCCCGGCGTGCCCGCGCCGGACCAGCCCTATTCGTTGGATCAGATCTACGATGACAAGCTCGAGGCGCTGGCCGAGGAAGCCTATCAGCGCGACTATCTGCAGTTCGGATTCGGAAAATGGCGGCCTATCAGGGCCGCACGGTGATCAACGTCCCTTCGTTCACCATCGCATAGATCTCTTCGATCTCTTCGTTCTTGACGGCGATGCAGCCAGCGGTCCAATCCGGTGTCTTCTTCGCGCGCTTGAATTCCTTGCGCAGGTTCGGTTGGCCGTGAATGAAAATGTCTCCACCCGGGTCGAAGCCCATCGCCTTTGCCTTGGCGATATCCTGGCTGTTGGGATAGGAAATCCCCAGCGACAGGTGATATCGGCTGCGAGGGTTGCGGCGGTCGATCAGGTAACTGCCTTCGGGTGTGCGACCGTCTCCGCGCTTGACCTTTGTGCCGCTTGGAGCGAACCCAAGCTCGACATCATATTCGCGCAAGATCTGCTCGTGATGCAGCAGGTACATCTTGCGTGCGCCCTTGTTCACCACGATGGATGTCACCTCGGGTCCGTTGTAGGTCAGAAACCGGGGGCCCGCACTTCCACAAGCCGAAAGGCTCAGTGTTGCCAGTGCACCCAATCCAAATGCTCGACGATCCATGATTTCACTGCCTGCTCGTTTTTTCGCATAATGCCAAAATCCGGCAGAAACGGAAATCACTTTTTGCTGTTCATATGCTCGGTCAGGCGGCGTTCGATCGATTCAAGACGGTCCAGCACCTCGTCCCGATAGGCATCTGTCTTGACTTCATCCTCGGCGTGGTGGGCATCCTGCATCGAATTCACGATCAGACCGACCAGCAGGTTCACGACCGCGAAGGTCGTGACCATGATGAAGGGCACGAAGAACAGCCAGGCGTAGGGATAGACCTCCATCACCGGGCGCACGATGCCCATCGACCAGCTTTCCAACGTCATGATCTGGAACAGGGTATAGGCCGACAGACCCAGATCACCGAACCACTCCGGAAAGCTGTCCGAGAACAGTTTGGTCGAGATCACCGCGCCGATATAGAACAGGATCGCCATCAGCAGGAACACGCTGCCCATGCCCGGCAACGCCTGGATGAACCCCTCGACCACCCGGCGCAGGCGTGGCGCAACCGAGATCACCCGCAGCACCCGCAGGATCCGCAACGCACGCAACACCGAAAGACCCGCACCGCCGGGCACCAACGCGATGCCGACGATCACGAAATCGAAAATGTTCCAGCCATTGAGAAAGAACCGGCGCCCGTTGGCCACCAGTTTCATCGCGATCTCGGCCACGAAGATGGTCAGGCAGATGGTGTCGAGCAGCACGATCACCGGCCCGAATTTCGCCATCAGGCCGTCCGAGGTTTCCATGCCCAGCAGAACTGCGTTCACCAGGATGACGCCGGTGATGAGTTGCGAAAACCGCGGGTTTTCGACAAAGTCCTGCAGGCGCTGCCGGATCGTCATGCGAAGGGTCTCCTGTCGGGTCATGGATTCTCTGCCAGTTTGAAGCTGCCCACCAGTTCGCTGTGGGATGACCATCGAAATTGGTCAACCACTTGGACCCATTCAAGGGCATAGCCCGCCTGAACCAGAATTTTTGCATCCCGCGCGAAGGTCACAGGGTTGCAGGACACATAGGCGATGACCGGACGGCGGGCCTGAGCCAGCTCGGCCACCTGGGCCTCGGCCCCGGCGCGCGGCGGGTCCAGAACCACGGCGTCGAAGCGGCGCAGTTCGTCCGGCATCAAGGGGCGGCGGAACAGGTCGCGCGCCTCGGTCGTGACCTGTTTCAATCCCGTGGACTTGCGCCAGCCCTGATCCAGCGCGCGGGTCATGTCGGCCGCGCCTTCAACTGCATGAACCTCGGCCCGTTGCGCCAGCGGCAACGAGAACGTGCCGCAGCCCGCGAACAGATCAACCACCCGTTTGGCCGGGCCGACAATCTCCAAAACTGCCTGTGTTAGAGACTGTTCCCCGTCTTTCGTGGCCTGCAGGAAGGCCCCCGGCGGCGGGACCACCGTGGCCGGACCGAAACGCTGTGCGGGTGGGTTGCGCATGGCGATCACCTCTCCATCCCAAGCCAGCCGCGCCAGCCCGTGCTGCTCGGTCGCCTGCGCAAGCGCCAGTTCCAGCGGGCCGTCCAACGGCTTGCCGCCCTGCACCGCCAAGTCCAACCCGGCCTCGGACAGGGTCAGGGTAACAGACAACACACCCTTGCGGCTGCCGCCCAGCTCGGCCAGCGCAATGGCCACGGGGATGGCGGCGGTCAGCGCCGGGTCCAGCAGCTGGCAATCCGGAATCTCGGTGATCACGTCCGAGGCGCGCCCGTGGAACCCCGCCAGCGCGCCCTTCTTGGTGCGGCGCACCGCGATGGTGGCGCGGCGACGCGACTGCGGCGGCGACGTCAGGATCGGGCGCATCTCGGCCTGCAGCCCCTGAGCAGCCAAGGCGGTACGCACCACCTCGACCTTCCAATCGGCCACGAAGGCGTCCGAGGCGTGCTGCAACTGGCAGCCGCCGCAGCTTTTGTAGTGGCGGCAGGGCGGCTTGACCCGATCATCCGACGGTACCAGCACCTTGATATCGGTCAGCACCGAGCCGTCCAACGCGCCGCTGACCCGCTCTCCGGGCAGCGTTCGGGGGGCATAGACCGGGCCCTCGGCGATGCCGTCGCCCTGATGCCCGAGGCGGAGAATGGTGTATTCCTGCGTCATGGCCTGCCTGATAGCCGGGCTGATGCGCCAACAAAACCCTTATTCGGCGGCCTCGGTCTGGATGAACCCGCCCGACTGACGGTGCCAGAACCGCGCATACAACCCGCCCTGCGCCAGCAGAGTGTCATGCGGCCCGCTTTCCACGATGCGCCCGTGATCCAGAACGATGATCCGGTCCATCTCGCTGAGCGTGGACAGGCGGTGGGCAATGGCCAGAACGGTCTTGCCCTCCATCACCCGGTGCAGCGCGGTCTGGATCGCGGCTTCGACCTCAGAATCCAGCGCCGAGGTCGCCTCGTCCAGCACGAGGATCGGCGCGTCCTTCAGGATTGCGCGGGCCAGCGCGATGCGCTGGCGCTGGCCGCCGCTCAGTTTGACGCCGCGCTCGCCCAGATGGGCGTCATAGCCCTTGCGCCCCTGCCCGTCCTGCAGATCGAGGATGAAATCATGCGCCTCGGCCTTTTTTGCGGCGGCGATCATCTGGTCTTCGGTGGCATCGGGCCGGCCGTACAGGATGTTGTCGCGGGCCGAGCGGTTGAACATCGCGGTTTCCTGCGTGACCATGCCGATCTGGCGGCGCAGGCTGTCCTGCGTCACCCGGGCGATGTCCTGGCCGTCGATCAGAATTTTCCCGTTTTCCCTGTCATAGAGCCTGAGTAGCAGCGAAACCAAGGTGGACTTCCCCGCCCCCGACGCGCCGACGATTCCCAGTTTCTCCCCCGGCTGCACCGTCAGTGTCAGGTCCGAGACCCCGCCCACGTCGCGACCATAGGCAAAGCTGACATCGCGAAACTCGATCCGGCCCTCGGGCACCGTCAGCTCGGTGGCGTCCGGCGCATCCTCGACCCGGTTGGGCCGCGCCAGGGTTTTCATGCCGTTCTCGATCTCGCCCACATGGGCGTAGATCCCCATCAGGGTAAAGCTGACCCAGCCCGTCATCTGCGCGATGCGGATCGAAATGGCACCCGCCGCCACGATATCCCCGGTGGTCGCCGACCCCGCCTGCCACAGCCACAGCGTCGCGCCCAACAGCAGAACCGGCAGAAGCCCCGCCAGTGTCATCAAAATAAACCGGAAACTGGCCGACAGTTTGCCAAAGGCCAGCGACTTGTCACGCAGCGCAACCATCGAGTTGCGCGCGGCTCGATCCTCGAACTCGGAATGGGCAAACAGTTTGACCGTCTTGATGTTGGTGATCGTGTCCACCACCTGCCCCGACACCATCGCCCGCGCCCCGGCCCGCGCGGCCGAGCGTGTGCGGATCCGTGGCAGGTACCAGCGCACCAGCAGGAAATACACCGCCAGCCAAGCCACGAAGGGCAGCATGACCAGGGGGTGAATAGACCCTAACAAAAGCAAAGAGCCCACAAGCGAGGCGAGGGCAAAGACGATGGCGCTGATGGTTTCGGACACGACTGAGGTCAGCGCATTGGCCGTCTGCATTTGTTTCTGGGCGATGCGACCGGCAAAGTCGTCGTCGAAATAGGTGACCGACTGGCCCAGCGTCCAGCGGTTCAGCTTGGCCAGCACCAGCGGCGGGATATTGGGCATGACGATATAGTTGTTCGACACCGAGGACAGCCCGAACAGCAGCGGCCGGATCAGCATGAAGAACGCCACAGCGCCCAGGATCATCCACAGGTTTCGCGGTGTCAGAAAGTTCTCGGGTCCGCTGGCGGTCGCCATGTCGATCACCCAGCCCAGTATCCAGGCGGTTCCGGCCTCCATTGCACCTGCCAGCGCGGAAAACAGCGCGGCGGCGAACAACATGGGCCAGGCCCCTGTCAGGCACCAGCGAATGAACGCCCCCAGCCTTTGCGGCGGGGGCGTTTGGGTGGGTTCAAATGGTTTGATCAGGTCTGCGACCGTCATTCTGCTGCCTCTTCCGCAGGCTCGGGGTTCATGAAGCCGCCAGATTGGCGCGCCCAGAACTGGGCGTAAAGGCCGCCCTGCTCCAAAAGATCGGCATGGGTGCCTTCCTCGACGATCCGGCCTCCGTCCATCACAAGGATCCGGTCCATCTGGGCGATGGTGCTGAGCCGGTGCGCGATGGCGATCACGGTCTTGCCCTGCATCATGCCGTACAGCGTCTCCTGGATTGCGGCTTCGACCTCGGAATCTAGGGCGGATGTGGCCTCGTCCAACAACAAGATCGGCGCGTCCTTCAGGATCACCCGCGCCAGCGTCACCCGCTGCCGCTGTCCACCGCTCAGCTTGACGCCGCGCTCGCCCACATGGGCATCATAGCCGGTGCGGCCCTGCGGGTCCTGCAGGTCGAGGATGAAGTCATGCGCCTCGGCCTGTTTGGCGGCGGCGATCATCTGGTCTTCGGTGGCATCGGGCCGGCCATACAGAATGTTGTCGCGCACCGAGCGGTGCAGCAGCGCGCTGTCCTGCTGAACCATGCCGATATTGCGGCGCAGGCTGTCCTGAGTGACGGTGCGGATGTCCTGCCCGTCGATCAGGATCGCGCCGCTTTCCACGTCGTAGAACCGCAGTAACAGCTTGACCAAGGTCGACTTCCCGGCCCCCGACCGCCCGATCAACCCAACCTTTTCGCCCGGCTGGATGGTCAGATTGACGTGATCCAGCCCGCCGGTCTCGCGGCCATAATGGTGCGACAGGTCGCGGATCTCGATCCGGCCATCGGTCAGTTGCAGCGGCTTGGCGCCCGGTGCATCCAGCAGGTCGACGGGCTGGGCGATGGTCTCCATCCCCTCGGCCACGACGCCCAGCTGGCGGAAGAAGCTAGTCAGCGCCCACATGATCCAGCCGGTCATGGCATTCAGCCGCAGCGTCAGCGCAGTGGCCGCCGCCACCACCCCGACCGTGGCACTGCCCTGCATCCACAGGTAAATTGCCCAGCCGACCACACCGATGATCAGCACGCCGTTCAGCGCGACCAGAACGGCATCCATGATGGTGAAGATACGCATTTCGGTCTGGAAGGTGCGCCGGGTCTCTTCGATCGCTTCGCGCGCATAATCGAGTTCCTGCCGGGCATGGGCGAACATCTTCACCGAATGGATGTTGGTATAGCTGTCCACCACCCGGCCCGTCACCGTAGACCGCGCATCGGACGCGGCCTGCGACGCCGGCCCCACCCGCTGCACCGTCCAGCGCACCAGCAGCGCATAAAGCGCGAACCAGATCAGCAGCGGCAGCAGCAGGCGCGGATCAGCAGCCACCAGCAGGATCGCCGCACCGATCAGATAGGCCAGCGAGAACGAAATCGCATCGAACACCTGAAACACCACCTCGCCCGCGGCGGGCGGGGTCTGCATGATGCGGTTTGCGATGCGCCCGGCAAAATCATTCTCGAACCAACCGACCGACTGGCGAAGAACGTGCTTGTGCGCCCGCCAGCGGATCAGCGTGCCGAAATTGGGCAGGATCGCATTGTTCAGCAGCAACACGTCCAGCACATGCAGGATGGGTCGCAGGAACAGGATGAACAGCGCGACCAGGACCAGCTCGGTCCCGTGGGCCTGCCAGACCTCGGACGGTGATCCGCCCAGCAGGTCGACGACCCGGCCCATGTAGTAGATCAGCCCAACCTCGACCGCGGCCACGATGATCGACATCAGCGCGGCCCAGAAGAAGACGCGCCGAAAAGGGCGGGAATAATCCAGCATGAAGGGCCACAGCCGCGTCGGCGGCGTGTCCACCTCTTCATATGCAACAAAAGGGTCTACGAGGTTTTCGAAATAGCGAAACATGGAGGTGCTCCGATTGAGCAGGAAAATTGAAAATGCGAAAGCAGATGGCGCCAAAACACCACCCGTACGGGTCAGGTGTTCTGGCTTTAGCCGAACCAGATCCCGTAATACATTCGCAGTCCTCCATCCATGTGACAGGCGCAACCTAGCCGAACACCTGCGGGCTTGTCATCCCCTTTTGAGACTTCCCGTCAATATTGCAGCAGCGCGTCCCGGTCCAGCGTGAATTCCGAGGCGATCCAGCGGCTTTCCAGTTCGGCCAGTTTCGCGCCCAGCGCAGGGCCGGAGTAGCGCCCGAGCAGATCGGCGGCCCTGACCGGGAATGTCTCTGCGGCCCCTTTTTCAACGGCCGCGCCCGTCTCAGCCGTCCAAGGCTGTTCCAGAAAGGCGCAGCGCAGCAGGGCCGCGTCCTGCCCGTCTTGCAGACCCAGCCGATACCCCAATTCGGCCGCCCCGGAACCGCCCTGCGCGCCGTCCCGGATCCGGGTCAGGCGGGCCAGTTGCGCCTTGCTGAGGCGCAGAGTCCCGGCAACCTCGGGCCCCGCGATGGCTGCCAGACGGCGCAGCGCGTCGGGGGCAAGTCCGGCCTGCGATTCAAGATGGATCAGGATCGGCAGCGCCCGATCGTCGGCGCCGGCCAGCAGATGGGCCAGAACGCCGATGCTGCGCATGGCGGCCACCGATGGGGCCGGGTCGGGCGCGGCCAGCAGTTTCAGCATCTCGGCCCCGACCCGTTCGCGCGACAGCCGGTCGAGCCCGTCCAGATCGGCCGCAATCGCCGCCAGCGCATCCGGGTCCATCCCGGCCTGCGCATCGCCATACCAGGCGTGGAACCGGAAATACCGCAACGAGCGCAGATAGTCCTCGCGGATGCGATCTTGGGCCGTACCGATGAACCGCACGCGCCGCGTCTGCAGGTCAGGCAGGCCACCCAGCGGGTCCAGAATGGCGCCGTCGGGGCGGGCATAAAGCGCGTTCATCGTAAAATCGCGGCGGGCGGCGTCCTCTTCCACTTGGTCGGAAAAGGCCACGACCGCGCGTCGCCCATCGGTTTCGACGTCGCGGCGAAATGTCGTGATTTCATGCGGTATGCCGTCGCTGACCACGGTCACGGTGCCATGATCAATCCCCGTCGGAATTGCCTTCAGCCCGGCCCGTTCGGCCAGGTCCATCACCTGTTGCGGGCGGGCGTCGGTGGCGATGTCGAGATCCGAGACCGATGCCCCCAGCAGCGCATTGCGTACGCAGCCCCCCACGAACAGCGCCTGCACACCGCCCTCGGTCAGCGCCGCACACACGTTCTGCGTAGCCGGGTTCGTGATCCAGTCTTCGGTGATCCGCATCATTCGTTCATCCGTGCCGCCAACCCGCGCAACATGCGGGCCGTGGCGCCCCAGATGTAGTAGGGGCCATAGGGCACCGCGAAGTAATACCGCCGTGTTCCGCGCCAGATGCGCGATTCAACCACATAATTCGCAGGGTTCAGCACATGCGCAAGCGGAACCGAAAACACCTCGTCCACCTCGCCCGGTTCGGCCACCGGGTCAAAGCCGCGCTCCAGAACCGCGACCACCGGTGTCACGGCGAATGACGTGACCGTTTCATGCACCGGCAACGTACCCAGAATGGTTGGCAGGTCCGGCGGCAGGCCGATCTCTTCCTGCGCCTCGCGCAAGGCGGTGGCGGTCACATCCGCATCGGTGTCGTCCTGCTTGCCGCCCGGAAAGGCGATCTGCCCCGGATGGTGTTTCAGGGCCGAGGACCGCTTGGTCAGGATCAGGCGCGGATCGCTGCGGGCCAGGTCCACGGCGACCAGAACACCCGCAGGGCGCAGTTTGCGCCCCGCAGGCAGAACCGTGCCGGGATTGAGGTCGAAGTCGCTGGACCCGTCACCCGGACGGGCCAACGCCGCGCTCAGACGCGGGATCAGGTCAGCCGGCATCCGGATCTTCGGCCTCGAACCCGACCGATTTCGGATCCAGCACGTAATGCGCGCCGCAGAACTGGCAGTCGGCGGTGACGGTGCCTTGATCCGTGGTCATCTTCTCGATGTCCTGGGCCGAGTAGATCGACAGGCTTTGACGCACGCGGTCCTCGGAGCAGGTGCAGCCGAACTGCACCGACTGGGCCTCGTACACGCGGGGCTGTTCCTCGTGGAACAGGCGCACCAGCAGATCGGTCGGTGCCACGGACGGACCGATCATTTCAAGATCCTCGACCGTGTCCAGCAGGATGTTGACCCGGCCCCAGTTCTCTTCTTCTTGGCCATCGACCAGATCGGCGGCTGTCAGAACTTCGCCTGTGCCCTCGCCGCTGGCGACAAACGGAGACGCCTTTGGCATGTGCTGCAGCATGATGCCGCCGGCGCGCCAGCGTTCGCCCACACCCGGCTCGGTCGACCGGCCAAAGCTGAGCGAGAAGCGGGTCGGAAGCTGTTCGGACTGCGCGAAATATGCCTCGGCACAGGCGCTGAGCGATCCTCCGGCCAGCGGCGTGATCCCCTGATAGGGTTGCGTCCCCTTGCCCTGGTCGATCAGGATCGCGAAGTACCCCTCGCCCACCTGATCAAAAGGAGCACCTTCCGTCAGGCGGTCGCGGTCAAAGCTGGCATAGGCCCTGATCTGCGCGGGCTGGCCCTCTTCGCGCGGGGCGTAGTAGTCGGTGGCAATCATCCGCACGGGCCCCTTGGACTGAACCTGCAGCGACAGCTTCCAGCGCAGCGCGACGGTCTGGCCGATCAGCGCGGTCAACAAGGCCATCTCGGCCACCAGCGCTTCAACCTGCGCGGGGTAGTTGTGCTGCTTCAGGATGCCGTCCAGCACCCCGTCCAGCCGGGCCACGCGGCCACGCATATCCGATACATCAAGTTGAAAGGGCAGGACGGTATCGTCCCACGCGATTTTCGTTCCAAGAGACATGGGGTTTCCTTAAGCGCCGCAAGTTGGCATATCGCCACCATATAGGTCGTACATTCGGGGTTGGAAGGGTCCTTAACATGATCAGACGGTTCGGCGAAACCCCGGAACCGGGGCGGAAATACACGCGCCGGGTCGGCGTCTATGCGCTGCTGCCGCGCGGGGCCAGCCTGCTGCTGACCTGCCAGACCGAACCCGGACCCGACTTGCAGCTGCCCGGTGGCGGGATCGACGCCGGCGAGTCGCCGATTGTCGCCCTGCATCGCGAGGTGTTCGAAGAAACCGGTTGGTCGATCGCGGACCCGCGGCGGGTTGGCGCGTTCCGGCGATTCACCTACATGCCCGAATATGATTTGTGGGCCGAGAAGGTCTGCCTCATCTACCGAGCCCGCCCGGTTCAACGCAAAGGACCACCGACCGAGCCCTTTCACGAGGCGGTTTGGATGAATACCGGCGATGCGGTTCACATGTTGGGCAATGCAGGCGACCGGCACTTCGCGCGGCTGCATCTATCCGGGCTTTAGTTTCCGTTGTACTCGAAAAACACGGCTGAAACGTCATCCTCCATCCCGGTGCCCGGCGGCATGCCTTGAGTCAATCGCCAGAACATGTCGTCCAGAAACTCAGGCCCGCTGTTTGCTCCAAGACATTCCAGCGCCATCCGTTGCAGCCCATCCTCATCCAGCAGATCACCGTTTTTGACACGGCATTCGGTGAAGCCGTCCGAGTACAACAGCAGCTTGTCACCGCGCTGCAGATAGGTTTCGGTCTGCTGGAACGCCACATCGGGCAGCAATCCGATGGGCAGGCCGCCATCCCCAAGGAACTCTGCCCGGCCGGTCCGGCGCAACAGCAGTGGATGGGGGTGCCCAGCCTGAACCATTCTCAGGTGGCCGTTCCGCAGATCCACGATGGCGTAGACCATGGTGAAATATTCCTCGATCCCCGTGTCGGCCATCAGGCGGGCATTCAGGATGGCGGCCACCTGCTCGGGTGGCAGCAAGGCGTAGAACTTGTTGAACCGCTTCTCCATTGCGACGTTCTGATCGAAATGCTGGCTGGTCAGATACCCGCCCAACCGCGCTGTCATCATTGCTGACGTGATACCGTGGCCGGAGACGTCGATGCTGTAGAACCCGATCCGGTTCGCGCCCGGCGAAAACATCCCCACCAGGTCACCTCCGATGTGGCCGCAGGGTTTGAGCAGCAGGCTGACCCGGGACTTGCCAAATTCCCGATAGAGTTCCGGCACCAGTGATTCCTGAATCTTGCGCGCCTGGATCAGATCCTTGTCGATGGCGTCATGAGCAAGGCGCAGTTCGGCCAAAGCGGTTTCGATCAACCGGTTCTTGTCCGAAAGCTCGCGCTGCATATCAAGAATGCGGGCCCCTGCCGAAATGCGGGCCCGCAACTCGTCTGCTTCAAGCGGTTTGATCAGGAAATCATCCGCACCGGCATCCAGGCCGCGCGCGACTTCCTGCTTCTCACTTTTTGAGGTCAGAAGGATGAAATAGGTGTACTGGTCGTTCTCCAACGCGCGAAACGCCCGGCAGAATTCCAGCCCGCCCATGCCCGGCATCACCCAGTCACTGAGCACCAGATCGGGCAGGCCCTTTTTGCAGATCTCGATCGCTTCTTCACCGCTGTCGGCCTCGACAACCGTGAATCCCCATTTCTTCAGCGACGCCACCAGAATACGGCGTTGCAGGCGGCTGTCATCGACCACCAGCACCGTCCGGATGGCTCCAAAATCCAGGTCAGCCTTGGCCTCAATTTGGCTGGACACTCGCACGCGAAACCTCTGCGCATTTTCCTACGGGGGTGCGGCAAAGCTATGGCGCACGGCTTAACAACCGATGAAAGCTGTTCACCGCAGCGGCTTAACCCGGATTTTACCCCTGGCCGGTATTCAGAGACGATACCGGTCAAGGTGGAGAACGGTGATGATACACTGGCCAAGGGTGCGCCAGCTGCGTGATGAAGTCGGGGCCGAGGAGTTCGACGAAGTCGTCCGGATTTTTCTGGATGAAGTCGGTGAGGTCATGGGCCGCTTGACGTCGGACACTGACCGATCCGCGCTTGAGCAGAACCTGCATTTCCTCAAAGGCAGTGCATTGAGCCTTGGTTTTGAGAGTCTGTCCAAACTCTGTCAGGATGGCGAACGGCGCGCCGCTGCGGGCCATGGGGCGGAAGTCGATCTGGACGCGGTCGTCGCGGCCTTCGACCGCTCGCGCGCGGAATTCATGTCCGGCTTGAAGGACAACCTGTAATCGGTCAGATCACAAACTGTGCCAGCGTCTCGTCCTCGGTGATGTCGGTATAGACGAACCCGGCATCGTCCAGATGTGCGAACAGGCGCAGGAAATTGTCCGGCTTGCTGGTCTCGATCCCAATCAGGACCGAGCCGAAATTGCGCGCCGATTTCTTCATGTATTCGAACCGGGCGATATCATCCTCGGGGCCGAGGATGTTCAGAAATTCCTTCAGCGCACCGGGGCGCTGCGGCAGGCGCAGGATGAAGTATTTTTTGACGCCCGAGTAGCGCTGCGCCCGCTCTTTGACCTCGGGAAGACGCTCGAAATCGAAATTCCCCCCCGAGGTGACGCAGACGACCGTCTTGCCGCGCACAAAGCTTTGGACGTCGCCCACCGCCTCGATCGCGAGGGCCCCGGCGGGTTCCAGAACGATGCCTTCCACGTTCAGCATCTCGATCATGGTGGTGCAGATGCGGTCCTCGGACAGAACGATCACGTCCGACAGGTGCCGGTCACGCAACAGCTGGAACGGCTTGTCTCCGATCCGGCCCACCGCCGCGCCGTCGACGAAATTGTCCACCTTGTCCAGCGACACCGGATGGCCCGCCGCCAGCGCCGCGCGCAGGCAGGCCCCGCCCGCGGGTTCGACGAACAGGCAATGGGTGCGGTCGCCGAACCACGTCGCCACGCCCGAGGACATGCCGCCCCCGCCCACCGGCAGCACCACGTGATCGGGCAGGCGGCCCAGCTGTTCCTCAATTTCGACGGCCAATGAAGCCTGCCCTTCGATCACGTCGTCATCGTCGAAGGGCGACAGGAAATACCCGCCCTGCTGCGCGCACCACTCCTGAGCCGCGGCAAGCGTGTGGTCGAAATAGTCGCCGGTCAGGTGGATCTCGACGTTGTCGCCTCCAAAGATTCGGGTCTTCTGGATCTTTTGCTGAGGTGTTGTCACCGGCATGAAGATCACGCCTTTGACCCCCATGTGCTTGCACATATAAGCCACGCCCTGCGCGTGGTTGCCCGCGCTGGCGCAGACGAACAGGTCCTGGCCCTGCTGCTTGCGCATGGCGTTGAACGCGCCGCGGATCTTGTAGGACCGCACCGGGCTGAGGTCTTCGCGTTTCAGCCAGATGTCGGCATCATATTTCTCGGACAGATGGGCATTGCGCTGCAACGGTGTTGCAGGAAATACGGTGCGCATCGCCTGTTCGGCGGCGCGGGCGCGGGTCATGAAATCACTCATGCCGCTTTCCCTGCCCCATCAGGCCGACAAGGGCAAGGAATACATCGGTGTACGGGCGATCAGCCCAGTTCGCGCTTTTCGATGAACACGCCGTACATCGTGGTCAGGATGCTGACGTTGATCATCGGCAGGATCAGGATCCCGAAAAACAGGGCGATCAATACACCCAGTACCGGAATGATCGACAAAACTCCGATCGCCAGCTGAACAAGGAACTGAAACAGGAACGAGATCACGATAAGAACGACGATTGTACCTCCGGTACCCAGAGTGTTGTTCCAAGCCTCGCTCAACGTGATCGGCTGGCCGATTGCCGCAGCCGGCAGGATGATGGACAGCCGATAGAAGCAAATAGCCAGGAAAACCAGGTAGCCGATGGTCAGGATGATCGAAATGGCGATCAGTCCTTCGCCCAGCAAGCCTGTCAGGATCCCCATCGGCAGGAACGCAATTGCCATCAGGATCCCCAGCATCAGCCCGCGTCCGAAATAGGCCAGAATGCGATCGAACCGAAAGGTGGGCAGCACGCCGGAAGGATACTCTTCCAGAAGAATGTATCTGTGCCAGGCCACCGCGATCCAGCCCATGACGAGGACCATCACGACGAACAGGAGAAACGCGAACAGAATAAGGGCCCCCGGATTCACCCCCGGCGGTAGCCCGTTCGGATTGTCATCAAATGCCTCGAGTGGAATTCCAGACACCATGAACACGCCGATGATTGCAACCGTTCCGATTATGGCCGGACCGATAACGATTTGCGCTACCTGCTTGAGGTTGCCAAAAACCATCCGAAGCGAGTGGGCAAAAATATTCCATCCGAGCATTCCGAATTTTCCTTAATCAATCCATGGTTGCTACCGTTTGACTGCAAATCCGCCGCCCGGTCAATCCACAGCTTCTTGCCCCCACGTCGAAAACCCGCTAGGGGCCAATCGTCTTACGCATAAGGGGAAGTCAGATGTCCGCGCCCAAGAAAGTTGTTCTGGCCTATTCCGGTGGCCTTGATACCTCGATCATCCTGAAATGGCTGCAGACCGAGTATGGCTGCGAGGTGGTGACCTTTACCGCTGATCTGGGTCAGGGCGAAGAGCTGGAGCCCGCCCGCCAGAAGGCCGAGCTGCTGGGGATCAAGCCCGAGAACATCTATATCGAGGACATCCGCGAAGAGTTCGTCCGCGATTTCGTCTTCCCCATGTTCCGCGCCAATGCACAGTACGAAGGGCTTTACCTGCTGGGCACGTCCATCGCGCGTCCGTTGATCTCGAAGCGCCTGATCGAGATCGCCAAGGAAACCGGCGCCGACGCAGTGGCCCACGGCGCCACCGGCAAAGGCAACGACCAGGTGCGGTTCGAACTGGCGGCCTATGCGCTGAACCCCGACATCAAGGTGATCGCGCCCTGGCGCGAGTGGGACCTGACCAGCCGCACCAAGCTGCTGGAATTTGCCGAGGCGCACCAGATCCCGATCGCCAAGGACAAGCGCGGCGAGGCACCCTTCTCGGTCGATGCGAACCTCCTGCACACCTCGTCCGAGGGCAAGGTTCTGGAAGACCCCGCCGTTCAGGCGCCCGACTATGTCTATCAGCGCACTGTCCACCCCGAGGACGCCCCGAACGAACCCGAATATATCGAGATCGGCTTTGAAAAAGGCGACCCGGTCAGCATCAATGGTGAGGCGATGAGTCCCGCCACCATCCTGACCAAGCTGAACGAATACGGCGGCAAGCACGGCATCGGCCGTCTCGATCTGGTCGAGGGCCGGTTCGTGGGCATGAAGTCGCGCGGCATCTATGAAACACCGGGCGGCACCATCCTGCTGGAGGCGCATCGCGGCATCGAGTCCATCACCATGGACCGCGGCGCGATGCACCTGAAGGACCAGCTGATGCCGCAATATGCCGAGCTGATCTACAACGGCTTCTGGTACAGCCCCGAGCGCGAGATGCTGCAGGCCGCCATCGACAAAAGCCAGGAACACGTCACCGGCACCGTTCGCGTGAAGCTGTACAAGGGTCTGGCCTCGACCGTGGGCCGCTGGTCGGATCATTCGCTGTATTCCGAGGCGCATGTGACCTTCGAAGAAGACGCCGGTGCCTATGACCAGAAAGACGCTGCGGGCTTCATCCAGCTGAACGCGCTACGGCTCAAGCTGCTGGCGGCACGCGACAAGCGGTTGTCCAAGTGACCGAGGATGACGGCATAAACGACGAACTGGAAATGTTCATCGAAGCGCAGGACACGGTCTGGTCCGATGTCCTGCGCGAACTGGAACAGGGGGAGAAGACCAGCCACTGGATGTGGTTCGTCTTTCCGCAAATGGCCGAACTGGGCCAGTCGCACATGGCGCAGCTCTACGGGATCGAGGATCTGGACGAGGCTGCCGCCTATCTGGCTCACCCCGAACTGCGCCGCCGCCTGACCGAGGTAGCCCGGCTGATGCTGACCCACGCGGGCAAGGACCCGGCCGAGATTCTGGGCAAGGTGGATGCCAAGAAGCTGCGGTCGTCCATGACCCTGTTCGCCGCTGTGCCCGATGCTCCGCCCGAATTCCTGGCGGTTCTGAATGCGTTCTATGACGGGCGGCCCTGCCCGCGCACGCAACAAGCCCTGGGCTGAGCGGTTTCCCGTAAGGTCACGCTTGCCCCGGGTCCGGCGCTCTGTCACGCCGAACGCAAGTGCGAAAAAGGGAGGCAGGGATGCTGCAGGAGATCGCCGAGGGAATCCAGAAGGGACTGGCCGACAAACGCTTTGACGGCTCGTTGAAATTCGATTGCGGCGCCGATGGCGTGATCGTGCTGGCCGACAACACGGCCACCACCCAGGACCGCGAGACCGATTGCACCATCCGCATCTCGCGCGACAATCTGGGCAAGCTGCTGACCGGCAAGCTGAACCCGATGACCGGGGTGATGATGGGCAAGCTCAAGATCTCGGGCGACATGGGCGTCGCGATGAAGCTGGGGCAGCTGCTGGGCTAGGCGATAAACTCGTCTCACCACCGCGTGACAAACGGTTTCAGCCGATTGTCAGCCGCCCCGTCGCGCGGCAGCCTGAGGCAGAAAGGAGGTCCGCCATGACCCGTTGCCTCGACCAGATCAAGCTGACCCTTCTGTTTGCGCTGATTGCGCTGGCGCTGATCCTGCGCGCTCAGCCGGCCCCGGCGGCCGGGACCGAGACGCTGACCGTGGCGGGCGGTTGTTTCTGGTGCGTCGAAGCCGATTTCGAGTCCGTGCCCGGCGTGATCGAAGCGGTTTCGGGCTATACCGGCGGCACAACCCCAAACCCCACCTACAGCCAGGTCACGAGCGGCGGCACCGGCCATTTCGAGGCGGTGCAGATCACCTTCGACCCGGCCCGCGTTTCCCGTGAAACCCTGCTGAGCCTGTTTTTTCGCTCTGTCGATCCCACCGATGCCGGAGGCCAGTTCTGTGACCGGGGCGAAAGCTATCGCACCGCGATTTTCGTCTCTGACACAGGAGAAAAAGCTTTGGCCGAACGCAGCAAAGCCGAAGCGCAGCGTGCGCTGAGTCAGGCCATCGTGACTCCGGTCCTGCCGCTTGGGGCGTTCTATCCGGCCGAGGCCTATCATCAGGATTACTACAAGGGCAAAAAGCTGGTGTTCACCCGGTTCGGGCCGAAACGCCAGCTGAATGCCTACAAGGCCTATCGCAAGGCCTGCGGCCGCGATGCGCGGGTCCGGCAGCTGTGGGGCAGCGCCGCACCGTTTGCCGGATCTTAATCCAGCGCGGCCTCGCGCACCTCTTTCAGATCGGGAATGACGTCTGCCGTACCAGGCCGCATCACCATCAGCGCAGCGGCCCGGTTGGCCTGGGTGATGGCCTGCGCCATCGGCATCCCCCGGTCCATTCCGGCCAGGACATATCCGGTAAAGGTGTCCCCGGCCCCGGTCGTGTCCACGGCCTTGACCTTGTGGGCGGGAAACTCTGCCGCCGCCTGGCCGCGTTGATGATAGCGGGCGCCTTTTGACCCCAGCGTGACGATGACATGTTCGACCGGCAGATCGGCCGGGGCCAGCCCCGTGGCCTGTTGCAGCTGGGCGGCCTCGACCTCGTTCAGGATCAGGAAATCCAGATAGGGCAGCACCGCCTGCACCGCCGGCGCGCTGAAGGGGGCTGCTGCATAGCACACCGTCAGACCCCGCTCGCGGCCCAGCTTCGCGGCCTCGACCTGTGCGGTGGTCTCGTTCTGGAAAACCAGAAGATCGCCCGTGTCAGAGTCTGTCAGCGCGGCAGAAACCTGATCGGCCCCGATTGCGTGGTTGGCGCCGGGGTACAGGATGATCAGGTTTTCGCCCTGCGCATCCACGGCGATGATCGCATGGCCCGTGGGCTGATCGACCTGCGCGATGTGCCGCGTGTCGACCCCGTATTCGGTCAACCGGTCGCGCGCCCACAGCCCGTCGGCCCCCACGGCGCCGATATGGCACACATGCGCCCCGGCCCGCGCCGCGGCAACCGACATGTTCGCGCCCTTGCCGCCCAGAAACCGCTGCAAACCGCTGGCCGCCAGGGTTTCACCCGGCGCCGGCAGGTGCGGCAGCGCATAGACCATGTCGGCATTGATCGAGCCCAGGTTCCAGATTGCCATCGGATCACGCCATGTCGCACGAGGCCAGGATGGCCATGTTCAGGATGTCATTCGCGGTCGAGCCGGTCGAACAGATCTGGATCGGCTTGTCGATGCCGGTCAGGATCGGGCCGATCACCGTGGCTCCGGCCATTTCCTGCATCAGCTTGGTGGAAATCGAGGCCGAGTGCCGCGCGGGCACGATCAGGATGTTGGCCGGCCCGGTCAGGCGGCAGAAGGGATAGGCCTCTTGCTGGTGGGCGTTCAGCGCCACGTCGACGGTCATCTCGCCTTCGTATTCGAAATCGACGCCGCGCGCCTCCAGCACTTGCGGGGCCTTGTACAGCTTTTCGGTCCGTTCGGACACCGGATAGCCAAAGGTCGAGAAGCTTACAAACGCCACCCGCGGTTCTAGCCCCATATGACGGGCAACCGTGGCGGCGCGTTCGGCAACCGTCGCCAGATCGTTCTCGTCGGGCCATTCATGCACCAGCGTGTCGCCGATCAGCACGATCCGGCCCTTGTGCAGCAGCGCGGTGATTCCGGCGGCGCCATGGGCAGCATCGGCGTCGAATACGTGATTGATCTGATCCAGAACATGCGCCGATTTCCGGGTTGCACCTGTCACCAACCCGTCGGCGTGCCCATGGGCCAGCATCAGCGCGGAAAACACATGCCTGTCGCGGGCCGCGAGGCGATGTACGTCCTTGCCATCGAACCCGCGCCGCTGCAGGCGTTTGTAGAGAAAGTCCTTGTAGGTTTGCAGGTGCTGCGTGTTGGCGGCGTTGATCACCTCCAATTCACGCACTGCGTCGCCCAGACCAGCGGCCTCGAGCTTGGCTTTCACGTCATCGTGCCGGCCCACCACCAGGGCTTTGCCAAATCCTGACCGTTGATACATCACCGCCGCACGCAAAACGCGGGGGTCGTCACCTTCCGCAAAGACAATCCGGTTTTGTGCCGCACGGGCCCGGGCGTTCAGGCCGCGCAGAATGCTGGCGGTCGGGTCCATGCGCGACTTGAGGCTCAGCTCATAGGCCTCCATGTCGATGATCGGCCGCCGGGCCGCGCCTGTGTCCATCCCCGCCTTCGCCACAGCGGGCGGAATCCGATGGATCAGACGCGGATCAAACGGCGTTGGAATGATGTAGTCGCGCCCGAAGGTCAGCGATTTTCCATAGGCCAGTGCCACCTCGTCGGGCACATCCTCGCGCGCCAGACGGGCCAGCGCGTGGGCACAGGCGATCTTCATCTCGTCGTTGATGGCGCGGGCGTGGATGTCCAGCGCCCCGCGGAACAGGTAGGGAAAGCCCAGAACGTTGTTGACCTGGTTGGGGTAGTCGCTGCGCCCGGTGGCCACGATGGCGTCAACGCGCACCTCGTGCGCCTCTTCCGGGGTGATTTCCGGATCGGGGTTGGCCATGGCGAAGATCACCGGATTGTCGGCCATGCTGGCGACCATCTCCTGCGTGACCGCGCCTTTGACGGATACGCCCAGGAACACGTCGGCGCCCTTCATGGCCTCTTCCAGCGTGCGCAGCTCGGTCGAAATCGCGTGGGCCGATTTCCACTGATTCATGCCCTCGGTCCGGCCCTGATAGATCACGCCCTTGGTGTCGCAGACGATGCAGTTCTCGTGCTTGGCGCCCATCGCCTTGAGCAGTTCGATACAGGCGATGCCCGCCGCCCCGGCCCCGTTGAGGACGATCTTCACATCCTCGATCTTCTTGCCCGAGATGTGCAGCGCGTTGATCAGCCCCGCCGCACAGATCACAGCCGTGCCGTGCTGGTCGTCGTGAAAGACGGGGATGTCCATCTCTTCCTTCAGGCGCTGCTCGATGATGAAACATTCGGGCGCCTTGATGTCTTCCAAGTTGATGCCGCCAAAGGTCGGCCCCATCAGCTTGACCGCGCGGCAGAATTCGTCGGGGTCCTCGGTGTCCAGCTCGATGTCGATCGAGTTCACGTCGGCGAAGCGCTTGAACAGGACGGATTTGCCCTCCATCACCGGCTTAGAACCCAGCGCGCCCAGGTTGCCCAGCCCCAGAACCGCCGTCCCGTTCGAGATCACGGCCACCAGGTTACCCTTGTTGGTATAGTCATAGGCGGTTTCGGGGTTTTCCGCGATCGCCTCGCAGGGCACGGCCACGCCGGGGCTGTAGGCCAGCGACAGATCGCGCTGCGTGGTCATGGGAACGGTGGCCTGCACCTCCCACTTTCCAGGGGTGGGTTCCAGGTGAAAGGCCAGCGCCTCTTCTTTGGTGATCTTCGCTTTGGGCATTGTGACGGTCGGTTCCATGACTTCGGGGCTTTTCGCCTCATACCGCAGCCGGGGGCGCGCCTCAACGACTATGCGATTTCAGCTTTCGTCGCGGTTGGGGGATTTGTAAGGTCGCGCCGGAATACGCCAGAGGGGAGCAGCCTTGTCCAACGTCACGCCGATGATGGCGCAATACCTGGAAATCAAAGAGGCCCACAAAGACGCCCTGCTGTTTTACCGCATGGGCGATTTCTACGAGATGTTCTTCGAGGATGCCGTGAACGCCGCCGAGGCGCTGGACATCGCCCTGACCAAGCGCGGCAAGCACAATGACGAAGACATCCCCATGTGCGGCGTGCCGGTACATTCGGCCGAGGGCTATCTGCTGACGCTGATCCGCAAGGGCTTTCGCGTGGCGGTCTGCGAGCAGATGGAAAGTCCGGCCGAGGCCAAGAAAAGAGGCTCTAAATCGGTGGTAAGGCGCGATGTCGTGCGCCTTGTCACCCCCGGCACCCTGACCGAGGACGCCCTGCTGGAGGCCCGCCGCCACAACTTTCTGGCCACCTATGCCGAGGTGCGCGACGAGGCCGCGCTGGCCTGGGCCGACATCTCGACCGGGGCGTTTCACGTGATGCCGCTGACCTCGGTGCGCCTCAGCCCCGAGCTGGCCCGGCTGGCCCCGTCCGAGCTGATCGTGGCCGATGGCGCCGAGGCCAATCTGCGCGACACGGTCCAAGACCTGGGCATCGCGCTCACCCCGATCGGGCGGGCCAGTTTCGACAGCACTGCGGCAGAAAAACGCATCTGCGGCTTGTTTCACGTGGGCACGCTGGACGCGTTCGGCAGCTTTGGCCGGGCCGAGATCTCGGCCATGGGCGCGCTGATCGACTATCTGGAAATCACGCAAAAGGGCAAACTGCCACTGCTGCAGACGCCGATGAAGGAATCCGAGGATCGCGTCGTGCAGATCGACGCGGCCACCCGCCGCAACCTGGAACTGACACGGTCCTTGTCGGGCGGACGGGCCGGGTCGCTGCTGTCGGTGGTGGATCGCACGGTGACCCCGGGCGGCGCGCGCTTGTTGGAGCAACGCCTGTCCAGCCCCTCGCGCAATCTGGATGTGATCCACGCGCGGCTGGACGCGGTCGATTTTGCCGCCCAGGACAGCTTGATCGCCGCCGATCTGCGCGAGGCGCTGCGCAAGACGCCCGATCTGGACCGCGCCCTGTCGCGCCTGTCGCTGGAGCGCGGCGGTCCGCGCGATCTGGCCGCCATCCGCAACGGGCTGGCGCAGGCGCAGGCCATTGCCGAGATCTGCGCCGGTCAAGACCTGCCGGTGCTGCTGGCAACTGCGGTGCTGAACCTGGTGGGCTTCGACGACCTGCTCGACCTGCTGGATCAGGCGCTGGTCGCCGACCCGCCGCTGCTGGCGCGCGATGGCGGGTTCATCGCCCCCGGCTTTGACGCCGAACTGGACGAGGCCCGCACCCTGCGCGACGAAGGCCGCTCGGTCATTGCCGGGTTTCAGCAGAAATATGCGGAACATACCGGCATCGCCTCGCTGAAGATCAAGCACAACAACGTGCTGGGCTATTTCATCGAGACCACGGCCACCCATGCCGAAAAGATGCTGAACCCGCCCTTCAGCGAGACCTATATTCATCGCCAGACCACCGCCAACCAGGTGCGGTTCACCACGGTTGAGCTCAGCGAGATCGAAACCCGCATCCTGAACGCCGGCAACCTGGCGCTTGAGATCGAAAAGCGGCTCTATCAAAGGCTTTCCGACGAGATTCTGGCGCAGGCTGCCCGCATCAATCAGGCCGCGCGCGGGTTGGCTGAACTGGACCTGACCACCGCGCTGGCCGATCTGGCGCGGGGCGAGAACTGGTGCCGCCCACAGGTGGACGGCTCCCGCGCCTTTGATGTCGTTGCGGGGCGTCATCCGGTTGTGGAACATGCGCTGCGCCAGCAATCCGGTGATGCCTTCATCGCCAATGACTGCGACCTCAGCGCCGAGGACGGTGCGGCCATCTGGCTGCTGACCGGCCCCAACATGGCCGGTAAATCGACCTTCCTGCGCCAGAACGCACTGATCGCGCTGCTGGCGCAGATGGGCAGTTTCGTTCCGGCCGAACGCGCCCATATTGGGCTGGTCAGCCAGCTGTTCAGCCGCGTGGGCGCCTCCGACGATCTGGCGCGGGGGCGATCGACCTTCATGGTCGAGATGGTGGAAACCGCGGCGATCCTCAACCAGGCGGATGACCGGGCGCTGGTGATCCTCGATGAAATCGGGCGTGGCACCGCCACCTATGACGGCCTGTCCATCGCCTGGGCCACGCTGGAACATCTGCACGCCGCCAACCGCTGCCGCGCGCTGTTCGCCACGCATTACCACGAACTGACCGCGCTGGCCAGCAAGCTGGAGGGCGTCGAAAATGCGACCGTCGCGGTCAAGGAATGGGAGGGCGAAGTGATCTTCCTGCACGAGGTTCACAAGGGCGCGGCCGACCGCTCTTACGGCGTGCAGGTCGCGCAATTGGCCGGCCTGCCCGCCTCGGTGGTCGAGCGCGCACGCGTGGTTCTGGACCAGTTGGAGAAGACCGAGCGCGAGGGCGGCAAGCAAAAGGCGCTGATCGATGATCTGCCGCTGTTTTCCGCCGCACCGCCCCCGCCGCCACCGGTTGCGAAGGCCTCGCCAGTCACCGACATGCTGGACCAGATCCTGCCGGACGAGCTGACCCCCCGCGAAGCACTGGACCTGATCTACAAACTGAAAGAGGCGGCCAGATCCTGACCGCCCCATTCAATTGTCACTGAAGCACTGGCCCGTCAGCTGGCCGGGGTCGAGCTGACCCCCACCTGCGCCGGACGCAGCAGGCGGTCATGCAGCATGAAACCTTCGGCCGAGACCTGGATGATCTCGCCCGCTTTGGTGCCCGGCACCGGAGCTTCGAACATGGCTTCGTGCAGGTTCGGGTCAAACTTGTCGCCAACTTCGGGTGTGATGACCTCGATCCCGTGTTTCTGGAATACGTCCTTCAACACGCGCATGGTCAGCTCGACACCTTCGATCAGGCCGGCTGCAACTTCTTTCTGCTCGTCCGTAGCCGCCTCGAGCGCTCGTTTCATGTTGTCGTAGACCGGCAGCATGTCGCGCGCCAGTTTGGACCCACCATACTGTTCGGCCTCGCGGCGGGCCCTGTCGCCACGCTTGCGTGCGTTTTCCGCATCCGCCAGGGCGCGCATGAACTTGTCGCGCAACTCGTCGCGCTCGGCCTTCAGGGCATCCAGTTCCAGCGCTTCTTCGCTGATCTCGGCCATCTCCTCGGCCAGTTCTTCCGCCTCGGCAGTTGCAATGTCGTCCAGAAAGTCTTCGTTCTTCGGCTCTGCCATCTTTTACCCTCTAGCTCCGATCGGAAATCAGCTTCCCAACCAGTTGCGCCGTGTAGTCCACGATCGGCACGATCCGCCCATAGTTCAGACGGGTCGGCCCGATCACGCCAACGGCGCCGATTATCTTTCGATCAGCGTTCATATAAGGAGACACCACCAAAGAGGAACCCGAAAGTGAGAAAAGTTTGTTCTCGGAACCGATAAAAATGCGCACACCTTCGCCTTCCTCGGTCAATTCGAGGAATTCGGCAATGTCACGCTTGCGTTCCAGATCGTCAAACAGGACCCGGATTCGCTCCAGCTCCTCTTCTTGACCGGTTTCGCCCAGCAGATTCGCCCGCCCGCGCACGATCAGACGCGCCGAGTCCGACGCCTCACCCTCCCAGGCCGCAAGGCCGCTTTCCACAAGCTCGCGGGCCAGCACGTCGATCTCTTGCCTGCGCGCTGCGATTTCGGTCTGGATCATCCGGCGCACATCAGACAGTTTCCGGCCCTCGATCAGGGCGTTCAGGAAATTGGCCGCCTCACGCATCGAACTGGGCGTCTGACCCGGTGGTGGCGTGAACAGCCGGTTCTCCACATGGCCATCCGCGAAAACCAAAACCACCAGGGCCCGGTCATGACCCAGGGAAACGAACTCGATATGCTTGATTTCGGATTCGTGCTTGGGTGTCAGCACCAGCGACGCGCCATGCGTGACGTTCGACAAGGCAGCCCCGACGCGATCCAGCATACCGCTGACATCACCGGAATTGCTGCCCAGTGTCTCATCCAGCTTCTTGCGGTCGTCCTCGCCCAGGTCGCCAACTTCCAGCAGGCCGTCGACGAACATGCGCAACCCGACCTGTGTGGGCACCCGGCCGGCGCTGACATGCGGACTGCCCAAAAGGCCCAGAAACTCGAGATCCTGCATGACATTGCGAACCGTTGCCGCACTGACTTTTTCACTGAGCGACCGGCTGAGGGTGCGGCTGCCGACAGGCTCGCCGCTTTCCAGATAGCTTTCGACGATCAGGCGAAACACTTCCCGCGACCGGTCGTTCAACTCGTCCAGAATTTTGCTCGCTTCACTCATCGGTGGTTCCCTTGCTGGGTGGCCATTAAATAGCTGCCAACAGAAAGGTCAATCGGGGTTGCATCGCTGCCATGCCGGGCGTTATCCCCAAGCCAGCAGACAAAGGATATCTCATGCGACCCTCTGGACGAGATTTAAGCGAAATGCGCCCGGTTTCAATCGAGACCGGGTTTACCAAACATGCCGAAGGTTCCTGCCTGATCAAAATCGGCGACACCCATGTTCTGTGCACCGCCACGATCGAGGATCGCGTGCCGCCTTTCATCAAGGGGTCAGGCCTGGGCTGGGTCACCGCCGAATACGGCATGCTGCCCCGCGCGACCAACACCCGGATGCGGCGCGAGGCCGCCAGCGGCAAACAGGGTGGCCGGACCGTCGAGATCCAGCGCCTGATCGGCCGTGCCCTGCGCGCCGGGGTCGACCGCGTCGCCCTGGGCGAACGCCAGATCACCGTCGATTGTGACGTACTGCAGGCCGATGGCGGCACCCGCTGCGCCTCGATCACCGGCGGCTGGGTCGCGCTGCGGCTGGCGGTGAACAAGCTGATGAAGGCCGGCGACGTGATCACGGACCCGCTGGTCGATCCGGTCGCCGCCGTATCCTGCGGCATCTATGCCGGCCAGCCCGTTCTGGACCTGGACTATCCCGAAGACAGCGAGGCCGGCGTTGACGGAAACTTCATCATGACCGGCTCGGGCAAGCTGATCGAGGTGCAGATGAGCGCCGAAGGTTCGGTCTTCAGCCGCGCGCAGATGGATCAGCTGATGGAACTGGCCGAAAAAGGCGTGTCCGAGTTGGTGGCCGCGCAAAAGGCCGCCACTGCATGACCCGCCGGTTCGAAGGTGATCGGCTGCTGGTGGCCACGCACAACAAAGGCAAGCTCGAGGAGATGGCCCATCTGCTCGAGCCCTTTGGCGTGACCGTCGTGGGCGCGGCCGAGATGAACCTGCCCGAACCCGAAGAGACCGAGGACACGTTCGTCGGCAACGCGCGCATCAAGGCCCACGCGGCCGCACAGGCCACTGGTCTGCCGGCCCTGTCCGACGATTCCGGCATCACCATCGATGCGCTGGATGGCGCGCCGGGCGTGTACACCGCCGACTGGGCCGAAACCGGAAATGGCCGCGATTTCTTGATGGCCATGACTCGCGCCCACACCGAGCTTGAGGCGCGCAACGCCCCGCATCCACGCACCGCCCAGTTCCGCTGCACATTGGTTCTGGCCTGGCCCGACGGGCACGACGAGGTGTTCGAAGGCGTCGCGCCCGGTCATCTGGTCTGGCCGATCCGCGGCAAGGACGGGTTCGGCTATGATCCGATGTTCGTCCCTGACGGATTCGACATTACCTTTGCCGAGATGGATCGCTGGGAAAAGAACAAGATCAGCCATCGTGGTCGCGCGGTGGAGCTGTTCGTGAAAGGCTGTTTTGGCGGATGATTGGCGCAACGGGGGCTTTGGCCTGTACGTGCATTGGCCCTTTTGCGGGGCCAAGTGTCCCTATTGCGATTTCAACAGCCATGTTTCCAGAAATATTGACCAAAAACAATGGCTTGACGCATATCTGTCCGAACTGAAGCGATCGGCTGCCGAAACCCCTGACCGGGTTCTGAACACGATCTTCTTTGGCGGCGGCACCCCATCGCTGATGGCGCCCGAAACCGTCGCCGCCGTGATCGACACCGCCCGCAGCCTTTGGCGGCCCTCCAATGACATGGAGATCACGCTCGAAGCCAACCCCGGTTCGGTCGAGGCCGGACGGTTCGCCGCCTATCGCGATGCGGGAGTGAACAGGATCTCGATGGGCATTCAGGCGATGAATGACGAAGATCTGAGGCGGCTGGGCCGAATCCACAGCGTGGCCGAGGCACGCGCCGCCTTCGACATTGCCCGCACCTGTTTCGACCGGGTCAGCTTTGACCTGATCTATGCCCGCCAGTACCAGACGCTTGAAGCCTGGCGCGCCGAGCTGACCGAGGCGCTGTCGATGGCGATCGACCATCTGTCACTGTACCAGCTGACCATCGAGGCAGGCACTGCCTTTGGCGACCGCTACTCGGTCGGCAAGCTGCGTGGCCTGCCCGAGGACGACAACGCCGCCGACATGTACGTGGCCACGCAAGAGGTCTGCGAAGCCCACGGCATGCCCGCCTACGAGGTGTCGAACCACGCCGTTCCCGGGGCCGAGTCGCGGCACAACCTGATCTATTGGCGCTATGGCGATTATGTCGGCATCGGACCGGGCGCCCATGGACGGATCACGGTAGATGGCCAACGGATCGCAACCGAAACCCATCTGGCACCGAACGCGTGGCTGAATGCCGCCGAGCAGGGAAATGGCGAAAAGCTGCGGACCCCACTGACCGACGAAGAACAAGCGAATGAATACCTCATGATGTGTCTTCGCTTGACTGAAGGTCTAGATATGGACCGTTTCAATCGCCTGTCCGGGCACCCTTTGCCACAACCCAAACTGGACTACCTGCAAGACATCGGAATGATCGCCCAAGACGGACCCCGCGTTTCCGCAACTGCTGACGGCCGTGCGGTTCTCAATGCGGTGATCCGTGAGTTGCTGGATTAGACATGCACTATTTGTGGGCCACACTGGGATTGCTCTGCGTTGCGTTGGCCATGATCGGTGTTGCCCTGCCCCTGCTTCCCACCGTTCCGTTCCTATTGCTGGCCGCCTTCTGTTTCGCGCGCTCTTCTTCCCGGCTGCACAACTGGCTGATGTCTCACCGAACCTTCGGCCCGTTGATCCTTGATTGGCAAACCTCGGGCGCGATCCGGCCAGCCGCAAAAAAGGCGGCGACCCTGTCGGTTGCCGCCGTCTTTGGTTTGTCGGTTCTAGTCTCTGTGCCCAGCCATGTCCTGATTATTCAGGCCGTGACCTTGGGCGCGGTGATGATCTTTATCTGGTCACGCCCTAACGGCTGAGCTTGGCACACAGATCATCCAGTTGATCCAGGTTTTCATAGGTCAGCACGACCTGCCCCGTCTCGGTTCCGGGCTTGTGGTTGATGACCACCTTCATCGCCAGAATCGCGGAGAGGTCTTTTTCCAAAGCCCGCGTATCCGCGTCCTTACCTGCATTGAGGTCCCGCGACCGCGGTGCGGGACGATCCTTGTCACCCTGTTGTTGTTTCTTGACCAGTGCCTCGGTCGCGCGGACTGACAAACCGTCTTTCACGACGATTTTTGCCAGTTCGGACGGATTATCCGCCGTGATAAGGGCGCGCGCGTGTCCGGCTGAAAGTTTACTTTCAATAACAAGGGCTTGAACGTCACTTGGCAGTGACAGCAACCTCAGAAGGTTGGCAATATGGCTGCGGCTCTTGCCCAGGGCTTCGGCCAGCTTTTCCTGGGTATGGCCGAACCGATCCATCAATTGCTTGAAGCCAGCAGCCTCCTCCACGGCGTTCAGATCAGCCCGCTGGATATTCTCGATGATGGCGACTTCCAGAACTTCGGTGTCGTCAAATTCGCGTACGATGACCGGAATGTCGTGCAACTGCGCCATCTGCGCGGCGCGCCAGCGGCGCTCACCCGCGACGATTTCATATTCGCCGCCGCCCACAGGGCGAACGATCAGGGGCTGGATGATCCCTTTCTCTTTGACCGAGGCAGCAAGCTCGTCCAGTTGATCCTGCGAGAATGTACGGCGCGGCTGATTCGGGTTTGCCCGCAGCTTCTCGATCGGAACCTTCATGTCCGGCCGACGAGGTTCAGCCGTAACCCGGCTTTCAGGATCCTGTGATACATCCGCCATCAAGGCGGACAAGCCGCGCCCCAATCCGCGAGGTTTTCCTTTTCTGGCGCTCACTTCGCCCTCCTGACAGCCGCTCAGGCAGCCACTTTCTTGTTCTTTTGCATGATTTCGCGTGCCAGATGCCGGTACGCCATCGCCCCCAGAGACCCCGAGTCATATTGAAGGACCGGAAGTGCAAATGACGGCGCTTCGCTGACCCTGACATTTCTGGGTATCTTGGTTTTAAATACCATCTCTCCCAGATTGTCACGTGCATCCTTTTCGACCTGCCGGGACAAGTTGTTGCGGTTGTCATACATGGTCAACACAATACCTTCGATTCTGAGGTCTGGATTCGCGGTCTGGCGAACCTCTCGAATCGTAAGCATCAGTTGCGACAGGCCTTCCAGTGCAAAGAACTCGCTTTGCAACGGAACCAAAACCGAATGCGCCGCCACCATTGCGTTGACTGTCAGCAGATTGAGGGACGGCGGGCAGTCGATCAGAACGAAATCAAAACTGAACTTGTCGATTGCCGGTTGCCTGAGCGCGTCGTGCAGCAAGTAGCTGCGTTTTTCATTCGAGATCAGCTCAATGTCTGCCGAGCTGAGGTCAACCGTAGCCGGAACGATACTGAGGTTTTCGATTTCGGTTTCCTGCACGACGGCCTCCAAGGGTGCCTCGTCGAGGATCAAGTCATACGTGGTCCAATCACGATCCTCTACCCCAAGCCCGGTGGACGCGTTTCCCTGCGGGTCCAGATCCACGACCAGAACCTTGCATCCCGCCTCGGCCAAACCCGCCGCCAGATTGATCGCTGTCGTAGTCTTGCCAACCCCACCCTTCTGATTGGCAACTGCCATGATACGAGGTCCTGCAGGGCGCGACAGATCAACCACGTGAGACTCCTTTGATCTTCAGGATGACAGCCTGGGGGTCAGTTAAACTATTAGCTGTCTCCGTGGTAAAATTCCATTCCCGTTGTGCCGCGTCGATTTCTTTTTTCCAGGTGGCGCCTTTGGGAAACACGGCCACTCCATCTTCCTTTAAATGCCTGTCACAAAACGACAATAAGGTCGTCAGGCCCGCGAGCGCCCTTGCGGACAGGACATCAGCGCCCAAGGGATCCACAACCTCGATCCGCTTTGAAATCACCGAGCAGTTGGCCTTGGTTTCTCGAATGACGGTCCGCAAAAACGCCGATTTTCTCTGATCGCTCTCAACCAGGGTAAATTCCGTCTCGGGCGATGTTTCAGAGGCCAGTATCGCGCAGACCAGCCCGGGAAATCCGCCACCGCTGCCCAGATCGACCCATTGATTCTTTGGCTCAACCAAATGGAAGACCTGGATCGAGTCCTTTATATGTCGGGCCCAAACCTCCGGCAGGGTGCTGCGCGAAACCAAATTGATCTTCGGATTCCACTTTCGCAGAAGATTGACAAAGATTGACAGCTTTTCGAATGTTTCACGTGAAACATTCATGCCATCGGGCGAAGCGCACAAGTCGCCGTTCATGCCTTTTTTGCTCTCTGACTGCTTCTGAGTTTCGCCAGTACCAAGGTCAAAGCAGCAGGTGTAACACCCTCCACGCGGCTCGCTTGGGCAATGTTTGCTGGTCGCGCGGTTGACAGCTTCTGCTTCAACTCATTCGAAAGGCCTGTGAGCGAGGAATAGTCAAAATCCGCAGGTATGGCATGAGTTTCGTCGCGTTTCATGGCTTCGACATCTCGTTGTTGCCGAGCTATGTAGTTGGCGTATAGCGCGTCCCTTTCGATCTGCCGACGGGTGTCTTGGTCGACACCGTCCAGCTGCTGGATCAGCGGTACAAGGTCCTCGAAGCACACGTTCGGAAAAGCCAAGATTGCCATTCCGTCCCTGCGGTTACCATCCTGATTCACTTCGATGCCAGCTGCGCGAATTTCCTTGGGGGTATAAGTCCTTTCGGTTAGTACTGACTTCACAGCGCCCAGCTTTTCCATTTTTATTTCAAAAGCCAGGCGACGATGATCCGATATACACCCAATTTCCAGGCCTTGCGGCGTAAGGCGTTGATCCGCATTGTCGGCACGCAAGGACAAACGGAACTCGGCGCGCGAGGTGAACATCCGATAAGGTTCCGCCACGCCCCGTGTGGTCAGATCGTCGATCATGACACCAATATAGCTATTGGCTCGGGTAAAATGAATCGCATCTCGCCCCTGAACTTCCAACGCGGCATTCAGGCCCGCGACCAGGCCCTGAGCGGCCGCCTCCTCATATCCTGTGGTTCCATTGATCTGCCCCGCAAGATATAGTCCTGGGATCTCCGGTAAAGCCAAGGTCGCGTTCAACACACGCGGGTCCACATAGTCGTATTCAATGGCGTAGCCCGGCTGCAGGATCTCTGCAGACTCAAGGCCTTTGATGGATCGGACATACTCAACTTGTACATCCTGAGGCAACGAAGTCGAAATCCCGTTTGGATACACCGTGTGGTCATTGACCCCTTCAGGCTCCAGGAAAATCTGGTGGGAGTCCTTGTCCGCAAACCGAACGATCTTGTCTTCGATCGAAGGGCAATATCGCGGCCCCACTCCCTCGATATGCCCTCCATACATCGCGGAACGGTTAAGGTTCTTTTCGATGATTTCATGGGTTCGCGCGTTCGTGTGAGTGATGCCGCAAGATATCTGCGGCGCCACCGGTGTATTGGACAAGAATGAGAACAAGGTCGGGTCATCATCACCGTCCTGCCGTTCCAATCCGTCCCAGTCGATCGTGCGCCCATCAAGTCGAGGAGGCGTTCCTGTTTTCAGCCGCGCCATCGGCAGGTCATAGCTATCCAACCGCTCAGCCAGCCGGACAGACGGCCTGTCGCCCATACGGCCTCCGGGCCTCTGAACATCGCCGATATGGATCACACCCCGCAGAAACGTTCCCGAGGTCAGTATAACCGCTTTCGCCGGAATTTCAGATCCGTCAGACAGAACCACCCCGGCAACGCGATGGCCGTCCATTCGGAAATCTATGACTTCTCCGGTAATGACCTCGAGGTTCTTGCGCGCCATTGTTTCCTGTTGCATTGCAGCCCGGTACAGCGCGCGGTCGGCCTGAGCGCGTGGCCCCTGAACGGCCGGCCCCTTGCGGCGGTTGAGCAGGCGAAACTGGATTCCCGCCCGGTCTGCAACCCGTCCCATAACGCCGTCCAGCGCGTCGATCTCACGAACCAGGTGGCCTTTTCCAAGTCCGCCGATCGCCGGATTGCACGACATGACGCCGATGTCGGTTTCCGAAAGTGTCACCAAAGCTGTCTGCGCACCCATCCGGGCCGCGGCATGGGCCGCCTCGGCCCCTGCATGTCCCGCTCCGATAACTACGACGTCAAACTCCGAATGTTTCACGTGAAACACTCCTCATTTACCCAAACAAAAGCTGGCGAATATTTCGTCCAGCAGATTTTCCACATCTACTCGACCGACCAAAGACTCCAACGCGCGTATGGCGGTCCGCAGCTCTTCTGCTGCAATATCGTACAGGTCCGGGCCAGAATCCAAAACCCTGAGTGCTTCGGAGAGAGCGGCCGAGGATTTCAGCATTGCAACACGGTGGCGTTCCCGGGTGGCAATACCAGAACTTGCGGTTCTCTCTCGTAAAACTACCGATATGTTGTGAATCAGGCGATCGATTCCCTGACCTGTCTTCCCCGACACACCCTCGGTCCCATCTGAACGAAGGTCGGACTTCGGCAGAACCTGGATGTCGCCGGATTGCATACCGATTCCCAAAGCTTGCGGGTCCTCGGTCAGAAATACGCGAAGGTCGGCATTCTCCGCCCGCTTTCTGGCCAGAGCGATCCCAAGACCCTCTACGTGGTCCTCGGTTTCGCGCAACCCGGCCGTATCCAGCAACGTGACCGGCAAGCCTGCCAGGTCCATTCGCACCTCGATAATATCGCGGGTGGTACCAGCATATTCCGAAGTAATTGCCGCCTCCCGGCCCGCAAGCGCATTCAGCAAGGTCGACTTGCCCGCGTTCGGTGGGCCGACGATAGCCACTTCAAAGCCGGAGCGAATCCGCTCGGCAATCCTCACGCCCTTCGCCTCCCGCTCCAGATCCGCCATGACAGCGGTCACAAGCGATCGGACTTCGGGTGACACATCCGTTGGCACGTCTTCATCGGCAAAATCGATGACGGCTTCCAGCAACGAGGCCGCCCGGATCAAATCCCGCCGCCACCGTTCTGCCAGGTCGCCCAATTCGCCAGCCAGAATGGTCTGAGCCTGCTTGCGCTGTGCCTCGGTCTCTGCGTCGATCAGATCAGCCAGGCCTTCGACCTGGGCAAGGTCCATCTTCCCGTTTTCAAGAGCACGCCGGGTGAACTCGCCCGGTTCGGCCAGTCGCAGATCCGGCATTTCGGACAGGACGCGCAGAACCGCGTTGACCGAAGCCGTGCTGCCATGGATCTGCAACTCGGCCACATCTTCGCCGGTAAAGCTGGACGGACCGTGGAAGGTCAGGACCAGCCCGTCATCCAGGCGCGACCCATCAGGTGCCCGCAACTCACGCAGGCACATGCCACGCAACGGCAAATCTCCACCCGACAGAACCTTGGCCGCGTAGTGCGACTGCGGTCCTGACAGGCGGATCACAGCAACCCCTGCCTTGCCTTGCGCGCTGGCCAAGGCGAATATCGTATCCATTCGAAGGCCTCGCGTCGGTTACAAGACCGTATCAGGTATTCATCGAGTCGAAGAACTCGGAATTGGTCTTGGTCTGTTTCAGCTTGGACAACAGGAACTCAATCGCGTCGGTTGTGCCCATCGGGTTGAGGATACGGCGCAGAACGAAGGTTTTGGCCAGATCGCCCTTGTCGACCAGCAGGTCCTCTTTGCGGGTGCCGGACTTGAGGATGTCGATCGCCGGGAACACCCGCTTGTCTGCGATTTTGCGATCCAGAACGATCTCCGAGTTGCCGGTGCCCTTGAATTCTTCAAAGATCACCTCGTCCATCCGGCTGCCGGTGTCGATCAGCGCGGTGGCGATGATGGTCAGCGAACCGCCCTCTTCGATGTTGCGCGCTGCACCAAAGAATCGTTTGGGCCGCTGCAGGGCGTTTGCGTCCACACCACCGGTCAAAACTTTGCCGGAAGACGGGACCACAGTGTTGAATGCCCTACCAAGTCTTGTGATCGAGTCGAGAAGAATAACAACATCTCGTTTATGTTCGACCAGGCGCTTGGCTTTTTCGATCACCATCTCAGACACGGCCACGTGGCGGGTCGCCGGTTCATCAAAGGTCGAAGATACCACCTCGCCCTTCACCGAGCGCTGCATGTCGGTCACCTCTTCGGGGCGCTCGTCGATCAGCAGGACGATCAGGTAGCACTCCGGATGGTTGCGCTCGATCGAGTGCGCGATGTTCTGCAGGATCACCGTTTTACCGGTCCGCGGCGGCGCCACGATCAGCGACCGTTGGCCCTTGCCGATCGGCGCAACCAGGTCGATCACCCGGGCCGACTTGTCCTTGATGGTCGGGTCCTCGATCTCCATCTTCAGCCGCTCGTCCGGATACAGCGGCGTCAGGTTGTCAAAGGCGATCTTGTGTTTCGCCTTTTCCGGGTCTTCGAAGTTGATCTTGGTCACCTTCGTCAGCGCGAAATATCGCTCATTCTCTTCGGGGGCCTTGATCTCGCCCTCGACCGTGTCGCCGGTGCGCAGCGAGTGCTGGCGGATCATCTCGGGCGAGACATAGATGTCGTCCGGGCCGGGCAAATAGTTCGCCTCGGGCGAGCGCAGAAAGCCGAAGCCGTCCTGCAGCACCTCAAGCACACCGTCGCCGCCCACGGTCCAGCCCTCATCCGCGCGTTCGCGCAGGATCTGGAACATCATCTCGCCCTTGCGCATGGTCGAGGCGTTTTCGATCTCGAGCTCTTCGGCCATGGCCAGAAGGTCTTTGGGGCTTTTGGCCTTCAGATCGGCCAGATTCAGGGATTCGGTTGTCATTATGATACGGACCTTGGCCGCAAGGGTGCGGCACAGCGTTGAATTTCAAACAGGAAGATGCTCCATCCGGACGGATGGGTTGATCCCTTCATAAGGCCGGTCGCCGCCCGAGTCAAACCGGTGCGGAAATGGCCCTCAGAACTTCAGAATGACCGCCAGAACGATGATGACCATCAAAACGGTCGGAACCTCATTCATCATGCGGTACTGGCGCCCTGTGAGCGTATTGCGGCCTTCAACGAAATCCTTGCGCCGGGCCATCAGCCAGTGATGGAACCAGGTCATGCCGATCACCGCCGCGCCCTTGACCCAGGGCCAGGACCAGTCCCACCCGACGATGCCGGGAGTGAAAACCATGATGAGGCCACAGACCCAGGCTACGATCATCGCCGGCCGCATGATCACGCGCAGCAGCTTTTCTTCCATTTCAAAGAAGATCTCGGGCGCGCCGTCGACGGCCTGCGCCTTTTCGACGTGATAGACGAACAGACGCGGCAGATAAAACAAACCCGCCATCCACGAGATCACCGCCATGATGTGCAGCGATTTCACCCAAGGGTACAGCGTGAAGAGAAGATCGGTCATCGGGTTTCCCGGCACTGGTCGGACCCTCCCTAATAAAAAAAATAGAAAAGAGAAAGGATGATGGTTTTGTAGGGTGGGCAAAATCCGTGGATTATTGTTTTGTCCGCCAGTTTTCCCCAGGTGGATGAATAAATTCCAAAACTGGGTGATTCTGGTGATTTCATTTTTTACATAATAAAAACAAACGGTTAAATTACACATCGCGGATCTGTCTTGGGGATAACTTAATGGACATCTTTTGATGAACAGGAAGTCCCAAGATCCCGAGTTATCCTTGTCCCGACCGGACAGTCTTTGAGCGACTCAGGGAAGTTTCAGGCCGAAATCGCAGGCTTGCGTGTCAACCGGAAAACCATACAAACCGTTCAAGACCAATGATCCACTTGCCCACGGGGTTTTCCACATGACTGTCCCCATCGTTCTTGCCTCGGGGTCCAAGATCCGCGCGCAGCTGCTGCGGAACGCCGGGGTGCCGTTTTCCGTCCAGGTCGCCCGCGTGGACGAGGATACCGCCAAACGCGCGCTTGTGGCCGAGGGCGCGCCGCCCCGTGACATCGCCGATGCTCTGGCCGAGCTCAAGGCGCGCAAGATCAGTGACAAGACGCCCGGCGCGATGGTTCTGGGCTGTGACCAGGTTCTGGATTTCGATGGACGTCTGCTGTCCAAGCCCAAAACGCCGGAAGACGCGCTGGCACAGTTGAAAGCTATGCGCGGCAAGCGCCAAATGCTGCTGTCGGCAGCGGTGATCTATCAGAACGGCGAACCGGTCTGGCGCCATGTCGGTCAGGTGCGGTTGCGGATGCGCGCCAGTTCGGATGCCTATCTGAAGGGCTATGTCGCGCGCAACTGGGACAGCATTCGCCATGCGGTCGGGGCCTACAAGCTGGAAGAAGAGGGTGTGCGCCTGTTCAGCAGCATTGACGGCGACTATTTTAACGTCTTGGGTATGCCCCTGCTGGAGCTGCTCAATTTTCTTGCGGTCCGAGGGGTGATCGAACAATGACCGACAAACGCATTCCACTGGCCGGAGTCATCGGACACCCGATTGCCCATTCCCGATCGCCTGCCCTGCATGGCTATTGGCTGAAGACCTATGGTTTGCCGGGCCATTATGTGCCGATGGATGTTGCGCCTGCCGATCTTGAAACGGTCCTGCGCTGCTTGCCCAAGGCCGGGTTCGTGGGGGCCAATGTTACTGTTCCGCACAAAGAGGCCGCGTTGCGCCTGGCCGATCATGTGTCGGACCGCGCCTCGGTGGTCGGGGCGGCGAACACGCTGGTGTTCCGGTCCGATGGCTCGATTCACGCAGACAATACCGACGGGTACGGGTTCATGCAGAACCTGCGCGCGGGCGCGCCGGATTGGGTGCCGCAGGATGGCCCGGCGGTGGTATTCGGCGCGGGCGGTGCTGCGCGGGCGGTGCTGCAGGCGCTGGCCGAGGCCGGCGTGCCCGAAATCCTGCTTACCAACCGCACGCGGTCGCGCGCCGATCACCTGAAAGAGGAATTCGGCCAGCGCATCACCGTGGTCGACTGGGTCCAGGCCGGAAACGTGATCGAAAACGCCGAACTGGTGGTGAACACCACGTCGCTGGGTATGCAGGGTCAGCCCGAGCTGCGCGTCCCGCTGGACGGGTTGCAGCCGGGAACGGTGGTGACTGATCTGGTCTACACGCCGTTGAAGACCCGCCTTCTGGAACAGGCCGAGGCTGCGGGCTGTACCGTCGTCGATGGGCTGGGCATGTTGCTGCATCAGGCGGTGCCCGGGTTCGAGCGGTGGTTCGGCTTGCGCCCCGAGGTTACGGAAGAAACCCGCGCAGCGGTTCTGGGATGAGCTTTGCGCTGGGTCTGACCGGGTCGATCGGCATGGGCAAAAGCACCACCGCCGACCTGTTCGCGCAGGAAGGCTGCGCCGTGTGGGATGCCGACGCCGCGGTGCATCGGCTGTACGCGGCCGGCGGCGCGGCGGTCGCGCCGATCCGCGCGGCATTTCCCGAGGCCATCGAGAATGGCGCTGTCAGCCGTGATGTCCTGAAACGGATCATCGGTGCCGATCCGACCGCGTTGAAACGGATCGAAGTCATCGTGCACCCGCTGGTGGCCCAGGATCGCGAGGCGTTTCGACAGGCGGCCAAGTCGGACATCCTTGTCTTTGACATCCCATTGCTTTTCGAAGCCGGCGGCGACGCGCAGATGGATGCGGTGGCCTGCGTTTCGATCCCCCCGGACGAGCAGAAGCGCCGTGTCATGGCACGGGGCACGATGACCGAGGCGCAGTTCGAGCAGATCCGCGCCAAGCAGATGCCGAATGACGAAAAATGCGCGCGGGCGGATTTCGTGATCGTCACCGACACTCTGGACCATGCCCGCGCACAGGTGCAGGATGTGGTCAGGCAGATCAGGGCAGGACTGACAGATGCGTGAAATCGTACTGGATACGGAAACCACCGGATTCGATCCCGAAAGCGGCGACCGGATCGTCGAGATCGGGGCTATCGAGCTGTGGAACCACGTCGCCACGGGCGAGACCTATCACGTCTACATCAACCCCGAACGCTCGATGCCGGCCGAGGCCTTCGGCGTGCACGGCATCGGCCCTGACCTGCTGGAGCCGCCGCAACCTCCCGAACCGGGCCAGATCACCCTGAAGGACAAACCCGTCTTTGCGAAGGTCGGGCAGGCCTTCCGCGATTTCGTGGGGGATGCGCGGCTGGTGATCCACAACGCCTCATTTGACATGAAATTCCTCAATGCCGAGTTGGGATGGATGGGCCTGCCCCCGATTCCGATGGAGCAGGCGCTGGACACGCTGGCGATCGCGCGCAAGCGGTTTCCCGGCTCGCCCGCCTCGCTGGATGCGCTGTGCCGACGGTTCAATATCGACAACTCGAACCGGGTTCTGCACGGTGCGTTGCTCGACTCGGAAATCCTGGCAGAAGTCTATCTGGAGCTGATCGGCGGACGCCAACCTGATTTCGGCCTGTCCTCGGCGTCTGCCGAAAGCTCAACCGGTGGCGACATCTGGCGCCCCGGTCCACGGCCCAACCCACTGCAGCCCCGGATTACCGAGGATGAGCGTGCTGCGCATGATGCATTTGTCGAAAAGCTGGGCGAAAACGCCCTGTGGTCCCGCACCTGACCAGGGTCAGATGCGGGTTGCCTGATTACGTCTCGGTCTTGTCGGACGCCTCGGCCTGACGGCGCATCAACTCGTTGCGGTACAGACCGACGAAATCGATGTTGTCCAGGTTGACCGGCGGGTAGCCACCGTCGCGGGTGATGTCGCTGACGATGCGGCGCAGGTAAGGGAACAGCATCCGCGGGCATTCGATCATCAGGAATGGGTGCAACTGATCATTCGGAACGCCTTCCACGTGGAACAGGCCGCAATAATCGATCTCGCACAGGAACAGGATGTCCTCCAGACCCTTGGCCTTGGACTTGAGGTTCAGCTTGATCGACACCTCGTATTGGTGGTCGGCCGAGCGCTTTTTCGCATCCAGGTTCACCTGGACCGAGATCTCGGGCTGCACGTCGCCCGAGACGCCTTTTTGCGCCATCACGTTTTCAAAGGACATGTCCCGGATGAACTGTCCCAGAATGCGCATCTGGATTTGGGGGGCTGCCTGGGGCTCGGTTGTGCCGGCGGCGGTTTCTTCGGTCATGGATCCGCTCCAAAATTTAAATTCGCCACTGCTTATCAAGTTGGGCCGGGCACCTCAATGCTGGTGCGGCCCTTCCACCCATTTCGACGGTTGCGCGGGTTTTGTGCGCACTTCCGAATACTCTCCATCTATGATGTCATCCCCACCGAACGGATCGCGCGCCGCCCCGTATTGCGGGCCGGGACCCATCTGGAACTGGGTAATCGTGACCCGTGACTTGAGATACCGAAAAACCGCGGCCCGCACCCCGGGAACCAACAGCGCAAAGCCGATTGCGTCGGTGAAGAACCCGGGCGTCATCAGCAGAACGCCCGACAGCAGGATCATTGCACCATTGGCCAGCGGTTCGGTCGGGTCGTCCAGTTCGGAAAAGGCGCGCTGCAGCTGACCCATCGCCATGCGACCTTGTGTCCGCACCATCGCGGTACCCAGAACGGCGGTCAAAACCACGATTGCCAGCGTCGGCCACAGGCCGATCAGACCGCCGACCTGGATAAAAAGGGCGATTTCGATGATCGGCACCAATAAAAATGCCAAGAACAGATACATATGCGCTATCCTTTCCCATAGGCCGGGCTGTGGACTTGCCACCAACTGTCACCTACATAGTGGCACGAGGCCGCGTGTACAAAGTCTCGGTGCTGAAAAGAGGACGAAATGAACTCACCCCTGATCCAGCTTCTGGTGCTGGCTGGCATAGCCATCTTCCTGATCCTGCGTCTCAGAAGCGTGCTGGGCACGCGCGAAGGCTTTGAAAAACCACCGGTGCCGAAGCAACCCGACACCGGGAAGTCGCGTCGTGATTTCGAAGTGATTGACGGCGGTCCGGATCGTGACATTACCGACCATGTCCCCGAAGACAGCGAATTGGCGCAGACGCTGGCTGCGATGAAGCGTGTCGAGCCGAGCTTTTCGGTCAGCGAGTTTCTGCAGGGCGCCCGCGGCGCCTATGAGCTGATCGTCATGGGGTTCGAGCGGGGCAACCTGGATGAAATCCAGCCCTTCCTGTCCGAGGAAGTGTTCGAAACCTTCGTCTCGGTTGTCGCCGATCGCGAGGACAAGGGCCTGACGATCGAGGCCGAATTCATCGGTGTCCGTGAGATGGGGCTGGTGGATGCCCAATTCGACAAGGATTCCAACCGCGCCGAGATCACTGTGCGGTTCGTCGGCGAGCTGACGTCGGTCGTGCGTGACCGGGGCGGTGACATCATCGAAGGCAGCCCCAACACGATCAAGCGCCAAAAGGACAGCTGGACTTTCGCCCGCGTCATGGGCGCGGATGATCCGAACTGGCTGCTTGTCGCCACGGACGCATGATCGGAACGCTCCGGTCGCTGATGCTGGTGGCGGTTCTGACCGCCGCCAACGCCGCCGGAGCCGAGGCGACGCGATCCATCCTGTCATTTGCTGACCTTGACGGCTGGGCCGAGGATGACCACGGCGCGGCCTTGTCCGTTTTTCTGGACACGTGCGGGGATCTGGACGATCCGGACTGGCGTTCGTTGTGTGCAGCCGCAGGGACATACGAGCCCGATGCCGCGCGCGCCTTTTTCGAATTGTTCTTCCGGCCCATCCTGATCGAGGACGAAAAGGCCCCGCTGTTCACCGGATATTTTGAACCGGAATTGAACGGCTCGCGGACGCGGACTGAAACCTACAGATACCCGGTCTACAAGATGCCGCCCGAGGCGCGGGAGGCCGGGCAATGGCTCAGCCGGCGCGAACTGCTGACCAGCGACGTGATGAAAGGCCGGGGCTTGGAAATCGCCTGGGTCGATGACCCGGTCGAGTTGTTTTTTCTACAGATTCAAGGCTCGGGGCGCATCCGTTTGCCGGATGGCAGTTCCGTGCGTGTTGGATATGGCGGGGCCAACGGCCACCCCTATCGGTCGGTTGGGGTTGAACTGGTCCGGCGCGGTATTCTGGGTGCGCATGATGTGAGCGCCCGGATGATCCAGTCGTGGGTGCGCAAGAACCCCGAGATTGGGGCCGAGCTTTTGATGCACAACCCGTCCTACGTATTTTTCCGCGAGGTTTCGCGGGTGGCTGCAGACCGCGGTCCTTTGGGCGCAATGAACCGGTCGATCACCGCAATGCGCAGCATCGCCGTTGACCCGGCCTATACCCCGTTGGGCGCGCCAGTCTGGGTCGAAAAAGACGGCAGGACTCCGCTGCGGCGCTTGATGATCGCACAGGACACCGGCTCGGCAATCAAAGGCGCACAACGGGCCGACATCTTTTTCGGAACCGGGGACGCCGCGGGACAGGCGGCGGGCCAGCTCAAGGATCCCGGTCGCATGATCGTTCTGCTGCCGATCCAGCGCGCCTATGCCATGCTGCCGGATGAGTTCTGATGACCCGCCGCAAGCTGACCGAAGACGAGATCGAATTGTGGCACAAGGTGACCCGGCAGACCGAGCGGCTGCACCCGGAGATTCCTCAGTCCGTGCACCCATCGACCTTGCCGAAACCCAAGCCGAGAAAAACCCCCAAAGCGCGGATAGACGCCTTTGAACTGGGTCAGAACGCACCTGCAAACGGGCGCGGCCACAGCTTGAAGCCCGCAATCGGCGACAGCCTGCGCGCCGCACCCGTACAGATGGACAGCAAGGCCTTTGCGCGGATGAAACGCGGCAAGCTGAAGCCCGAAGGCATGCTGGACCTGCACGGAATGCGGGTCGATACGGCCCATCCTGCTCTGATCCGGTTCATCCTGTCGGCGCAGGCATCGGGAAAACGACTGGTTCTGGTGGTCACCGGCAAAGGCAAGGACAGAGACGAACCCGGCCCGATCCCGACGCCCCGCGGCGTGCTGCGCAACCAGGTGCCTCAGTGGCTGCATTTGCCGCCGCTGGCCCAAGCGGTTCTTCAGGTCAGTCCCGCCCATATCAGCCATGGCGGTGATGGGGCTTACTACGTGTATCTGAGGCGGGTCCGCTAAAGCAGCCGCCGGGCCCTGTAAATACCGATCCAGACTATGCCGCACGTGGCTACGAAGAACCAGGCGATCCACAGGAACTGCGTGCTGAGTGGCACGCCCAGATCGATCAGCCCGCCAGTCAGGCCGGGCCCGACAGCAGACCCCAGCACCATGACGGCGGCAGCCATCGCCTTGATCGCCCCGATGTGACGGGTGCCGTAGAACTCGGCCCAGAACGCGGCGGGCAGCGTACTGTTGGCGCCGACCGAAATGGCAAGACAGGACAAACCGATTACGGCGCCGGGGATTGTCTGGACAAACGCAAACAGGGCAAACCCGGCAGCCATCGGAATCTGATAGAACGGCATCATCCGCGCCGTGCCCCATCTGTCCAACGCCCAGCCCGAGGCGAACATCGCCAAGATCGACACCCCGGTATAGACCGGAAACAACGCAACCAGTTGGATGTGGGCCCAGCCCTTGGTCTGCGCCAGATGGACCTGGTGAAAGAAGAACGCGGTAATGAATGCCGAAGGCCCCATGAGCGCCGGCATCATGAACCAGAAAAGCGGGTTCAATAGCGTTTCGCGCCGGGTCCAGTGCCGCCCAAGCATCCCGGTCGCGCTGGTTTCCCGGGCTAGGCTTTGCGGTGTCCGTTCCTGACGCAGCATTCGCATCAACGCGGGTATTCCCAACAACGCGATGGCGGCGGAGAGCGCCCAAAGAAAATGCCAGTCGACAAAGGCCATGGCGGCGACGAACAGCACGGGCAGCAAGGCTTCGCCGACGGCAAATCCCAGCGTTGCGATGGAGAGCGCCCTGCCCCGCGTGGCCGTGAACCACCGGGCCATCGCAACCATGGCAATGTGGCTGCACATGCCCTGGCCGAACAGACGCAGCAGAAAGATCACCACGGGCAACAGGATCACCCAGTGATTGACCGCCATCGCCAGCGCGGCACACGCAAGCCCAAGCAGGACAGCCGGGCCCAGAACTCGGACACGATAGATATCGGTCAGCCCTCCGGCCCAGATCATGACGATCGCAGAAACAGTCGTGCCCAACGAATAAAGACCGCCCCATGCGCCGTGGCTGAGGCCGAACTCGGCCCGGATCTGTCCGGCGAAGATCGAAATGAAAAAGGTCTGCCCGAAACTGGACATGAAGGTCAGCAAGACCCCCGCGCCCAACCACGGAGCATTGTCCGCAAGGAAAAGGCGGACCCCACGCCCCATCACGGGGTGCTGACCCGCACCTGCCCGGTTTCGGTCAGAACAACCTCGGTCGCGCCGGCATCGTTTCGCACGGCCGGCGGCACCAGAAGATCAATGCCACCCTGATCCCGGCCAAAGGTCCTGCTGACCCGGCCCGCCGCGTTGAGAATCGACAGAAGTGCCGGAGATGTGGCGGCCACGAAATGCGAGGATTCGGCATCCTTGTTGAAGGCCGTGGTGTCGATGATGCTGACCGGGTACTGCGCCAGCTTCTCAGTCGAGCTGATGTTGCCCAGCCGCTCGCCCTTGGCGGTTCCGCGCAGGCGTCCGGACACGTTCAAGATCTTGTCTTTCCGCGAGACCATGATCACGAATGGCTCGGGCGGAGATTTGATCACCGCCATCTGCGACCGGAACACGTCAACGTCGAGATCGGGCGAGATCAGCAACACACCTTCCAGATTGCGCCGGGACCAGCCCGGCTCGCGCAGCTCGGCCTGACGCATCATCTCCATGGTCAGCGCGCCCCCCATCGAGTGCGCAACGATCAGCACGCGCGGGACGCCCAGGGATTTCAGCGTAGAGATGGTTTGTTGCAGACCGTCGCGGGCAAACAGCATGCTGTCCAGATCATAGGCATAGCCCGATCCGGACCCTCGGCTGGGCCAGGAATAGACCAACGTCTTGCCAGGCAGGCCGATGTCGTGAGCCAACTGAGCCGCGCGAAAAACGGTTTCGGTCTGGGTGGCGTTGTAGCCATGAACAAAAATCGTAACTTCCTTGGCGCCGTTCAGCCGTGCTTTCAGATCCTGCTCGGACGGAAATTCTCGCACACCGGCCAAAACGAATTGCCGGCTCGGGGTCGGGTCCGAATAGGAAAACTCAAGCGTCCCGGGGCGGTGGTTCGGCGGGATCGAGACGGTGGTTTCGAGGAATTGCAGGCGGTCAGCGCGACGATACCCGTAAGAGCCATCGGCCTCGCGTGCGCGGGTGGTCGCCGCGAACACGGTCTGCGCCGTGCCGACGTCCAACGCTTCGGGCAAGGTGACCGAGATGGATCGGTCAACGCAGCCTCCCAAAACGGAAACCGTGACGAAAATGATCAGATAGCGCAGCACGGAACGATCCCAGACCAACAGTTACGTGCTACGCATAGCGTAACCTGCCGACGCGTCCAGATAATTGCGCAGGACCAACCGGCAAAAACCGGCTGATCATGTTACAGAACGTAACGGCTCAGGTCCGTGGATTTGGTCAGCTCACCAAGGTTTTCATCCACAAAGGCCGCGTTGACCACGATTTCCGCGCCGGCACGGTCAGGCGCGACAAAGGATAGATCTTCGAAAACGCGCTCCATCACGGTGTACAGGCGACGGGCGCCGATATTCTCGACGCTCTGGTTCACCTCGGCAGCGATCCGGGCCAGCGCGGCGATCCCGTCCTCGGTAAAGCTGACGGTGACGTTTTCGGTGCCCATCAAAGCCGTATACTGGCGGGTCAGCGCGTTGTCCGTCTCGGTCAGGATGCGCACGAAATCCTCTTCGGTCAGCGCGCGCAGCTCGACCCGGATCGGCAGACGCCCCTGCAGTTCGGGCAACAGGTCCGAGGGCTTGGCGATATGGAACGCGCCGCTGGCGATGAACAGAATGTGGTCGGTCTTGACCGGGCCGTGTTTGGTGGACACGGTCGTGCCTTCGATCAGGGGCAGTAGGTCGCGCTGCACGCCTTCGCGGCTGACATCCCCGCCGCGGGTTTCTGCCCGGGCGCAGACCTTGTCGATCTCGTCCAGAAATACGATGCCATTCTGCTCGACCGATTCCAGTGCCGCGCGGGTGACGGCCTCGTCATCCAGCAACTTGTCGGCCTCTTCCCCGATCAGGATGTCATAGCTTTCGGCAACGCTCATGCGGCGCTTGACGGTGCGCCCGCCGAATGCCTTGCCGAAAATGTCGCCTAGGTTCATCATGCCCATCTGTCCACCCGGCTGGCCGGGAATGTCGAACATCGGCACCGGGTTGGACGTATCGGCCAATTCAAGCTCGATCACCGTGTCATCTAGCTCTCCGGATTTCAGCTTCTTGCGGAACATCTCGCGGGTGCTCTCGCGGGCGTCCGAGCCGGCGATGGCCTCGATCACACGGTCCTCGGCAGCTTGATGCGCCTTGGCTTTGACCTCTTCGCGCATGTATTCACGGGTCTGGATGATCGCGGCATCGGCCAGATCGCGGATGATCTGTTCGACATCGCGGCCGACATAGCCGACCTCGGTGAATTTGGTCGCTTCGACCTTGATGAAAGGCGCGCGGGCCAGCTTGGCCAGGCGGCGGCTGATCTCGGTTTTGCCCACGCCGGTGGGCCCGATCATCAGGATATTCTTGGGATAGACCTCGTCGCGGATGTCATCCGCCAACTGCTTGCGCCGCCAGCGGTTGCGCAGGGCCACGGCGACAGCGCGCTTGGCATCCTTCTGCCCGATGATGAAACGATCCAGTTCCGAGACGATCTCGCGCGGGGTCAGGTCGGTCACAGGGCAGTCCTTTCGATGGTCGGCAGTCAGCTGCGGCTTAGGTAAGCACGGGGTCGGCAAAAACAACCGAGACCGCACATTTGGCCGCGTTGGTTAACAATGACCCGGCGCCAATGCAATTCTTTCCTGACCTCCATGTTGGGAGATTTCGGTGTGCTCTGATAGGGTTGGCGGAATGTGCGCGGGACCCGGAGAGTGAAATGACCAAGATTGCCAAGATAACCCTGCTGTTCGTGGTGTTCGTGGACCTGATCGGCCAAGGGCTGGTTTTTCCGATCATCAACTCGCTGATCATGGAGACGAAATCGGGCTTTCTGCCGGAAAGCACGTCAATGGGCAGCCGTCACTTCTACTACGGTCTGGTGATCGGGTGTTTCTTCCTGTCCTGGTTTCTGGGCGTCGTCTATGTCTCGAAGGTCTCGGATTCCATCGGGCGCAAGAATGCACTTCTGGTCTGTCTGGGCGGCGCGCTGGCTGGCTATGCGATCACGATTGCGGCGCTGTATCTCAATAGCCTGATCCTGTTGATCGTGGGCCGGTCGATCACCGGGTTCACGGCCGGAAACCAACCCATCGCGCAGGCTGCCATGATCGACGGCAGCACGGATGCGGCCGATCGTGACCGGAACATGGGTTATATCGTGACAGGGGTCAGCTTTGGCCTGGTTGGCGGCCCGATCATCGGAGCGGTCCTGTCGGATGCGACGCTTTTGGGCAGCGTTGCCACGCTCAAGACCCCATTCTACGGCGCGTTTGTCCTGGTGCTCATCGCGATCCTGCTGGTGCTGTTCTTCTTCAAGGATACCCGAACCGAACGCGAACCCTTCGTCTTTCGCCCCCGCGACGTAACCGACAGCCTGGTCGCCGTGCGCGGCCACCCCATGGTTCTGAAGATCCTGCCCGTCTACGCGTTCTTCATGATCGCGAACGTCACCTTCTACGTGTTTGTGGACAATTTCCTGACCAGCGCCTTTGGTTATGGCGTGATCGGTGGCAGCATGGCGATGGTCGTCATCGGTGTTGCGCTGGCCTTCTCAAGTACGTTTCTCGTGAAACCCGCGCAGGAACGGTTCAGCAAGCACAACATCATCTATGTTTCGCTGGTCGTCATGGTGATCTGCGGCTTTGCCTTTGCCTTCAGCCCCAGCGGCGTGCTCAGCTATGTGCCGGTGTTCCTGTTCTATTTCCTGTTCGGCGTGGCCTACCCGACCCTTCTGGGCCTGTTTTCCTCGTCGGTCAGCGAGGCGGATCAGGGCTGGGTCATGGGCGTGACCACGGCTGTGTTCTGCCTAGCGGGTGGAATCATGTCGCTGATCGGCGGCGGGTTGATGAGCATCGATATCCGCCTGCCCTACTACATCGTGATCGCCTCGGCCATTCTGGGGCTGATCGGGATGCACCGCCGGTGGAAGGGCAAGGAGATTTCGGCCCTGCTGGCCTGACTCCTAGCCCGAAATGCTCTCAACCGTCAGGTTGCCGTTGGTGTAGACACAGATATCCGCGGCAATTGCCATGGCCTCGCGGGCAACCTCCTCGGCCGACTTGTCGCTGTCCATCATCGCCCGCGCGGCTGCCAGGGCAAAGTTGCCACCCGACCCGATCGCCGCCACGTCATGTTCCGGCTCGAGCACGTCCCCGGCCCCGGTGATCACGAACAGGTCGCGGCCGTCGGTGACGATCAGCATCGCCTCAAGCTTTTGCAGGTACTTGTCGGTGCGCCAGTCCTTGGCCAGTTCGACCGAGGCGCGGGCCAGTTGGCCGGGCGTGGCCTCCAGCTTGGCTTCCAGCCGTTCCAGCAGCGTGAAGGCATCGGCGGTCGATCCGGCGAACCCGGCGACGATCTCGAACCCGCCGGGCGACAGGCGCCGCACCTTGCGGGCGGTGCCCTTGATCACGGTCTGGCCCAGGCTGACCTGCCCGTCACCCGCGATGACGATCTGGCCGCCTTTCTTGACGCCGATGATCGTGGTGCCGTGCCAACCGGGAAAGTCGTTCTCCGCCATTCAAGCCTCCGTATCCGTTGATGCCCTATATGGGCCGGGGGCGCGATCCGCGCAACCCGTTCTCAAACTGCCTAAAAGATATGCAATCTGTGCATCACGGGGTTGTCGGACCAGCAATTGTGAGTCGCCTGTCGCAAGACTAGATGAGGCTTACAACCGACACAGGGTCGGCTGTTTCAAAAAAGGAATGCGCAAATGGCAACCACCGCAAATATCCATGCGCCGCTCGGAGCAGCTACCATCCTGCGTGTAGTGGACGGCATCTCGCACGCTTTCGAAGCTGTCGCCGAATGGAACACCGCCCGCAAGACCCGCAAGCTGCTGTCGCAACTGAGCGATGCCCAGCTGGAAGATATCGGTCTGGTCCGCGAAGATATCGCCAAGATCTGAATTCAGACCGAATTCGACTAAAGACGAATGGCCGCTTGGATTTCCGGGCGGCTTTTTCTTTTTGCGCAGACCATGCACAAAAAAAGGCGCCCGATGAGGAGCGCCTTCTTTTGTTGAGTTCCGTTCGGTATCAGATGGATTCGTCGATCCAGCTTTGCAGGGCGGCCTTCGGGGCAGCGCCTGCGCGGTTCGAAACCACCTGACCGTCCTTGAAGATGAACAGCGCGGGAATACCACGTACACCCATGGCTGCGGCCGAGTTGGGGTTGCTGTCCACGTCGACCTTGGCGATCTTGACCTTGCCGCCATATTCGGCCGCCAGCTCTTCCAGAGCGGGTCCGATCTGCTTGCAGGGTCCGCACCACTCGGCCCAGAAATCCACCACGACGGGGACGTCCGAGTTCTTGACTTCGGCGTCAAAGGTTTCGTCGGTTACGGCTACGGTCGACATATTCTGTCTCCTGAATGACATGCGGTTGGGAGTCGAACGTAGGTGCGCCCATTGGGGAGGTCAAGATATCTGGGCCCGCACCAGCGCATCTGTCACAAGATCGTGTGGCAGCCACATCAGGCGCGCCGTCCGTGTCCACAGAATCGCGGTGCGGATCTCGCGGCCGGGATAGATCTGCGACAGCGCCGCGGCATAGGCGCCCATCTGGCGCAGAAGACCCTCGGGGCAGGTCTCGACCCGATCGGGAACCGTGGCGTTCGATTTGAAATCAATGACTTGCACCGCGTCATCCGTCACGATCAACCGGTCGATCACCCCGTGGATCCGACGACCGTCCAGAGTGGCCGAGACGGGCACCTCGGCCAGCGCAGCCGGTGCAAAGACGGGGGCCAGGTCCGGGGCCGTCAGCACGCCCGCCGCCTCGGCCAGAAGGTCGCGGCGGTCACCGTCCTGCATATCGGGCAGAAGCCGGGCGCAGAGCTGATCCCACCGGTCGCGCGGCGCCTGGCCCAGATGTTCGAGCAGCAGGTGCAGGCGGGTGCCGCGCAGTTTGGCGGCCTCTTCCTCAAGTCCGGTCTCGCCCGGCAGGGCCTTGGCCCCGCCTAGATCGGACGGGCTGAGCGTCTCGGGATCGGGCGTCGGCTCGGGCGCGGGCCGGTGGAACAGGTCCGGCAGGGTATCCTGCACCGGTTCCGGGGTCGGGCGATGGTCCAGTGGCAGATCCTCCCAATCGCCATGCGCCAGACGGCGGATGCCGGTGCCGGGGATCTCGGTGGCCCCTGCCCGGCCCATCGCCTCTTCGACCAGCTGGTACCAGCTGGACCCGTCCTTGCCCAGATCGCCGGCAGCCGCCACGATCAGCCATTTCTCGGCCCGGGTCAGCGCAACGTACAGCAACCGCAGCCGCTCGTTCTCCTCGCGTTGGCGCGCGTCTTCGCGGGCGCGGGCGATGAGGCTGGGCGACAGGTCGGCGGGCACCTTCCACAGCGGCGTTCCGTCGGCGACCATGATCTCGGCATCGCGGGGCGGCTGCCGCTTGCCGGTGTCCGGCAGGATCACGATCGGCGCCTCCAGCCCTTTCGAGCCATGCACTGTCATCACCCGGATCATGTCGCCCACGCCGGTCATCTGGCGCTTGATCTCAAGGTCGTCGGTCTGCATCCAGACCAGGAAGCCCGTCAGGCTGGGAATGTCCGACCGCTCATAGGCCAGTGCCTGCGACAGCAACGCGTTGATGCCGTCCTCGGCCTCGGCACCCAGACGGCCCAAAAGTTTGCGGCGGCCGTCATGGCGGGTCAGCACCCGTTCGATCAGGTCATAGGGGCGCAGAAAGTCCACCTGCCCGCGCAGATCGTTCAGTACCGCCAGCGTTTCGGGAAAATCCCCGGCTCGTTGGCGCAGCGCCGCCCACAGGTACCTTTCCTGCCGGCGATGAGCCAGGTCGAACAGCATCTGCTCGGACCAGCCGAACAGCGGCGATTTCAGCACCGTGGCCAGTGACAGGTCATCCTCGGGCGTGGCGAGAAAGCTCAGCAGCGCGGCCAGATCCTTGACCGCCAGTTCCGCGCCCACCTTCAGCCTGTCGGCCCCTGCGATCGGCAAACCCTGGGCCTTGCAGGCGCGGATGATCTCGGCGAACAGGTCCGAGCGGCGCTGAACCAGGATCAGGAAATCCCCCGGCCGCACCTTGCGGCGCACGAATGTGCCGCGCGTGGGGCCGTCTTCGGGGATGGTTTCGCCGGCGTCGATCATGGCCTTGATGCGCGCGGCGATCTGGTTGGCCAGGATCACCGTGTGATGCTGCGCCGCGGGCCGATCGACCGGGTCGGTCCAGTCGCCCTCGTCCGCGTCCTCGACCTTTTCCACCACCGGCCACAGATCGACCCGGCCGGGCAGATCGGCCTTGAAGGCGCGGTGCTGGGACTCTTTCTGAAACCCCGCATCGGCGCGGTTTTCGAACAGGATATCGACCAGCGACAGGATGGCGCTGGAGGAGCGGAACGAGTATTCCAGCGTCCAATCCCACAGTTTAGAGCCTGATTCCTTTAGTTTCCGCCCAAACTCGGCCTGCATCCGGTCAAAGGCCTGCGGGTCTGCCCCCTGGAAGGAATAGATCGACTGTTTCTTGTCGCCAACCACGAAGATCGTCCGCTCGACCCCGGACCGCGCGCCCTCGCCGCTGGTGAATTCCTGCGCCAGTTTCTCGACCACATCCCATTGATCGGGGCTGGTGTCCTGCGCCTCGTCCACAAGGATGTGGTCGATGCCGCCATCCAGCCGGTACAGAACCCAAGCGGCCACCGCCGGATCGTTCAGCAACAGGCGCGCGCGCAGGATCAGGTCGTCGAAATCCAGCCAGCCGCGCAGTTGCTTGCGGCGCTCATATTCCGGCAGGAATGCCGCCGCGAAGCGGTGCAGCACCAGAGATTTGCGTGCGGCTGCCAGCGCCAGTCGCCCTTCCCTTGCAGCCTCGACCCGCCGCATCAGCGCCTCGAGCGGACCCATCTGCCCCGCCAGGACCCCCTCGCGCAGCGCCTTGGTGGGAAAGCTGTTGATCTTGGCGGTAAAGGGCTCTTTGGCGGATTTGCCGGTCAGGAACACGTCTTCCAGCACCGGCAACTGACCCAAGGCGGGTTCGGTGAAGCCCGACAGTTTCTCGGCCGCCTTGGCGTCGGTCTTGCCGCCGCCCGCCAGCGCCGGAAGGATCGAACGGATCAGCTCGACCTCGCCGCCCAGAAACACCTGCGCCAGCAGCGCGTCCTCGTCGAACCCCTCGGGCAGGCCAAAACGGGCCAGCAGGTCGGGCCATTGCAGCGCGGGCATGAACAGGGTGCGCTTCTGGGCGATCGCGGCGGTCAGCTTGTCAAAGCCGGTATCGGTGATGTGGCGGGCCACGTCCTCGATCATGCGGGCCTGCGGGCCTTCGGCGAAATCCTCGACGATTTCCTCGCGCAGCAGGGCCGCGGCACGGTCTTCCACCTCGGAAAACTGCGGGCTGACCCCGGCCTCGAGCGGGAACCGCCGTAGCAGCGAGGCGCAGAACGAGTGGATCGTCTGGATCTTCAAACCGCCCGGCGTTTCGATCGCGCGCGCGAACAGGGTGCGGGCACGGGCCAGGCGGTCGGGGTCGATCACCCCTTCGACGCCCAGTTCGGTCAGTTGCCGCAGCAACGCCGCGTCGTCCAGCATCGCCCACTCGCCCAGCCGTTTGAACAGGCGGTTCTGCATCTCGCTGGCGGCGGCCTTGGTGTAGGTCAGGCAAAGGATGTGCTGCGGCTGAACACCGTCCAGGAGCAGCCGCGCCACGCGGTCGGTCAGAACCCGCGTCTTGCCCGAGCCCGCATTGGCCGCCAGCCAGGTCGACGCATCGGGCCGCGCCGCCTGAACCTGCCGTTCGGTCGCTTCGTCGCGCGGGGTCATGTCAGATCCTCGGGCTTGGTTTCGGCGGTGCGGTCCCATTCGCCGAACCGCGCCAGGTGGTCATAGTCGCCCACGTCGCTGTCCTTGTGCATCATCCGGCGCGAGGAGAAACCCTGATCAGGCTCTAAATAGGTGGAAATCAGCTCTTTCAGCTCGGCCAGAACCCTGTCGGGCGGCTCTTTGTCCAAGGGTGCCGGGACCTCTTTGTAGGTGCCGCCCATACCGATGAACACGGCGCTGGCCACGGCCATCGGGTCAAATCCGTCGATCCCGCCCTGCTCGGCCATCGCGGCTTCGATCAGCAGCTGTTTGTCGAACTTGGCCTGCTGCGATTCCGAGGGCGGCGTGCCGGTCTTGTAGTCGATGATGGTCAGGGCGCCGCGGCTGTTGCGGTCGATCCGGTCGGCGCGGCCATTCAGGGTGAACCCAAGCGGTTCCAGCGTCAGGCACATCTTGGCCTCGAACGCGATCGGGCCGCCGTCGCTGCGGCGGCTGATCTCGGCGCGCAGAAAGTCGTCGGCGATCCGCTCGAGCCGCGCCAGCCACAGTTTCCGGGCGGTGGGCCAGGCGACATGCTCACCCAGCAGTGCCTCGGCCCGTTTCAGGAAGTTGTCGCGGGTCAGCAGAGCCCCGTCCAGCACGCTGTCCTTGACGAAATGTTCCAGGATCTCGTGGATTACGATGCCGCGCAGCAGGGCGTCGGGCGCCTGCACCAGCGGGTCCAGCGGCTTCAGGCGCAGGACGTGCTTGGCATAGATCGCATATGGGTCGCGGATCAGCCGCTTGATCTCGGTCACCGACAGACGGCGCGGGCGCGCGGCCACCGGCGGGCGCGGCGAGGGGCGTGGTGCGGCGGCGATCCGGGGCGCCTGTTCCAGCATCTCGGACCAGCGCAGCCATGTCTTGCCCCGGTCGCGCATCTTTTCCAGCGCCGCGCGGCCGCCCTGATCCGGCAGGCCCTGCAACAGGTTGGTCAACCGGTTTAGCCAGCGTGACGGCACGGTCTCGGCATCATCCGAGCGGACGGCGCGGGTCAGCCAGACCTCGGGCGCGCCGATGGCCTGCTGGAAATCATGGGCCGACAGGCCGATGCGCCGTTCCGGCAGCAGCAGGCCGGCACGGTCGCGCATCTGGCGGTTCAGCCAGGGGTCGGGCACGGGGGCCTCGGGCCAGCTGCCCTCGTTCAGCCCACCCAGGATCAGCAGGTCGGCGCCCTGGACGCGCGCTTCGAGCGTGCCCCAGATCATGATCCGCGGGTGGGGGGCGTCGCGGTCGCGGACCTCTTGCCCGGCCAGCAGCGCGCCCAGCAGATCGGCGAAATCCAGCGCCGTTATCTCGCCGCCGTGCTCGGCCTCGTCCGCAAGGCCCGAGATCACCGCCAGCGCCGCTTGGCCTGCGTTTTTGTCCCACAACTCGCCCGCGCCGCCGGTTCCGGCGCCAGCAATCGCTTCGGCCAGATCGCGCAGGCGCTGCACCCAGTCGGTCAGGGGCAGGGTGCCGCTGATCTGCTGGTCGCAGAAATTGCGGATCAGCCACCGGACCCACGTGTCGGGCACGTCTTTTTCGACGGCAAAACCTGTCAGGCTGTCGCTGTCGGGAAAGGGCGGGCCATTGCGGCGCAGGTGCAGTTCCAGATCGCGGCTGTGCAGCAGATGGGCACCGCGGTCGCCTGCGCTTTGGCACAACGGGTGTTTCAGCAGGGTCAGCAGCGCCTCGGCATCCAGACGGCGCGCGAACAGCCCGGCCACGTGACGCAGGAACCGGCCCGGCGGAGACAGTTGCAGCGGCAGGCCGGCGCTGTCGTCGGGCAGGATGTTCCAGCGGTCCAGCGCGGCGCTGACCTGGCGCGTCAGCATCCGGTCGGGGGTGATCAGGGCGGCGGTCTGGCCGGTTTCGGCCGCCTGCCGCAGGCGCAGGGCGATGGCCAGCGCCTCGGCCCGGGGTGATTGCGCCTCAACTAGGGTGATGTCGCGCGTCGCGGCATCCAGGTCGCGCAACTGCGGGCCTTCGCTCATCCAGGCATCGGTGATCGGGGCCGGACGCAATGCCAATGAAACCAGACGGTTGCGCGCGGGCGAGGGGGGCTGGTCCGGGGTCCAGGCTGCGATCTGATCCGGCCCTATCCCCAGTTCGGTCATCAGCTTGCGGAACCGATATTGCGGGTGATCCTCCGAGGTCATTGCCGAATCCAACCGTTCCCAGACGTGGGCGGGCTGGTCGAAATCGTACCCCGGCAGGATCAGCGCCCCCTGCGGCAGCTGCGCCACCGCCTGCATCAGCATCAGCGTGGTCCCGCGCGAGCCGGTGGAACCGGCCAGGATCACGGGGTGTTGCGGCGGCGCGTCCTGCCAGCGGGCGATCAGGTTCTCGACCACGCGGCGTTGGCGGGCCTGCACGTCCAGGCTGCCATCCACGGTCTTCAGGAACTGGTCGGCTATGCCGATGAAGGCCTGCGCCCGTGCCCAATGGCCCGACAGGTCGGTCACGTCCAGTTGCCGGATCGCCTCGGGCGGGACGCCCTCGCCCTGCATCTCTTCGATCAGGGCAGCGAGGCTGTCGGACAGGTCAAACAGCGACGACCGCGCGGCCAGGTCCGGTTGCTGGTCCAGCAGGCGGGACACCAACTGCGTCAGTTCCAGCCGGCGACGCAAGGGCGGCACGGCGGGCGGCACCTGATCCAGATCGACGCTTTCGCCCAGATCGGTCACCAGCGAAATGCGGGGCAACAGGCAGGGCGGGCCCTGATCGAACAGATCGCGCACGCGGCGGGCCATGCGGCGGGTGTTCAGCACCAGTTGTACGTGGGCCAGCGCCTCGGGCGGGTGGCCGTCGCAGCGCGCCCGCAGGCCGCGCACCAGCGCCTGCGGAAAATCCGCGCCGGGCGGCACCGCAAAGACCCGGGGGTTGGCGCTGGGTTCAAACATCGGCCAGCATCTCCTCGGCCAGGGCGATGCCTTCGGGGCGGCCCACATCGCACCAGCGCCCGGGGTATTGCAGACCGAACAGCCGGCTATCGCGGTGCATCCGGTCCCACAAGACATTGAGCGAGAACGCTTTTTCCGGAATGTCTGTTAGGCCGTCGGTCTTTAGGATCTGAATGCCGCCATAGACGTGACCCGGCCCGCGTGCAAGCCGGCCTTGGGGGTCGATCCTGAAATCTCCGGGGCTTGTATGTCCGATCGTCTGTTCGATCGGCACGCAGATCAACAGTGCGTCCATCCGCGTCGGGTCCCAGGCCGACTGCAGCAATTCCAAAGGGTTGGGCCCGGACCAAATCGCATCGGTGTTCATCGTGAAAACCGGCCCCGGACCCAACAGCGGCAAGGCCGCCCGCAACCCGCCGCCGGTTTCCAGGATTTCCGGCTGTTCGTGTGACAGCAGAACACCACGTGGCGCCAAATGATCGGTCAGCTGATCGGCCATGTAGTGCAGGTTCGCGACCACCCGGCGCGGCCGTACCGCGCCCGCTAGGTCCAGCGCATGGTCGATCAGCGGCCGCCCGGCCACCGGGATCAGCGGCTTGGGCCGGGTGCGGGTAAACGCGCCCATTCGGGTTCCGAAACCGGCGGCAAACAGCATGATGGCCTCGGGTGTATCGGTCATCCGGCCCTCAGCCTTGCAAGGTTTTCGGGCGTTGGGGATGGCAGCGCCTGCCGAACCAAAACCGCGACCGAGACCAGCGCCGGATGCTCGAGATCGCGCATCAGATGACCCCAGGCCGCCGGGATAAGATCCACGTAATGCGGTTTGCCATAGTCGGTGGCGAGGCGGGCAAATCCGCCCAGTATCCGCAGGTTGCGTTGGGCGCCGAGGACACTGTACGCCGTGCGGAAATCGTGGTCATCCACACCTGTTGCCGTGATGTAGCGGTTGACCATGCTCATCTCGATTGCGGCCGGGACAGTGCGGCGGACATCCTGCAGCAACGACATCAGGTCATAGGCGGGATGGCACAGCATTGCGCTTTGAAAATCCAGCAGGCCGACCCGGCGAACCCCGTCGCGCTTAGGCAGCCAGATCAGGTTCTCGGCATGGTAGTCCCTTAGGGTCACCACCCGCGTACCCGAGGTTTCCTGCAGCAATATGTCAGCGAACCGATGCTGAAAACGATCGTGGGCGTCTTCGTCATAGGCGCCTTGTATCCCTTGGGCATATTTGGTGAAGGCAAGGGCCGACAATTCCGCCATGAGGGACGGGTCATAGCTGTCCAACGAGGGCAGGGGCCCAGAGTGCAGATGGACCAGCACGTCGGTTGCGGCCTCGTACAATTCACGCTCGACCTTCGGCTGCTTCTCGATCAGGTGGGCAAACAGATCGTCGCCGAAATCCTCCAGCAGGAGGAACCCGTTCTCGGCGTCCTCGGCAAGAATCTCGGGCGCGCTCAGACCGACGGACTGCAGGTATTTTGCCACCCTGACAAAGGGTTCCACGTCTTCCCCCTTGTCCGGGGGCGCGTCCATCAAAACGGCGGTTTGCCCCGTGTCCCGGTCGGTCAGACGTTCATACCGGCGGTTCGAGGCGTCTCCGGCCAGCGGTGCGCGAGAGGCTTTGGCCCAAGGGGTCCGTGCGATCAGCGCCTCGGCTAGAACTGCGCGGTTGGTCATGCGATCCTCTTCAATTTGTCGGTCCACTTGGGGTCGGACCACGTCAGGGTCAGGTGTCGGGTTTCTTCGGCAGCAGGGTCGGCATGAAACTGCACCAACAAGGCCGAGGCCGGCTGTAGCGCACCCAGCTTGTCAGGCCATTCCACCAGGCAGATCGCCGTGTCAAAGGCCTCGGTCAGGCCCAATTCCTCGATCTCATCCACCGAAGTCAGCCGGTACAGATCGGAGTGCCAGATTTCGCCGGCTTTGCCATCGTAAACCTGAACCAGCGTGAATGTGGGCGATGGCACATCTTCGGGCACAGGCAGTGCCGATTGGATCAGATTGCGTGCAAAATGGGTTTTGCCACTGCCGATTGGGCCGTCCAGCAAAATAATGTCGCCGGGCGCCAAATGGGCGGACAGGCGGCTGGCCAGATCGGCGGTTTCTTCCGGTGATGTCAGAGTGATCGAAGCGGGCGAATTCATGGCGCCACAATGAACGGGGCCCGAACCCTCTGCAACCCGGTTCAGGCGGTGATCTGCAACATATCCGGCGTTTCTCCAAGCGCGTGTTCGATCGTGAACCGGACGATGGTTGCGCCGTTCTGGATTGGGCTGACCGTGCACAAGAGCCGGGTGCCGTCGCGCTTGTACAGATCCGAGCTCCACTCGACCCGGTTGTTGCGCATTTCCACGAAGTCCCGAATGTCACCCAGAATTGGATTGGCCTGACATTGCGACTGCCACTGGCGTGTGACGTCCAGAACCGTGACTGGTTCAAAGCCGACCTCGTCCGAGTCGCCCCACAGCAGCTGGTAGGCGTAGTTGGTGAAGGCCAGCGTCCCGTCATCGGCAAAAACGGCGACGGCGTCCGCAAGCTTGTCGAGGATTGACTGCATAAGGTCCATCTCGGATCGGAATCGGCGGGTCAGGGTGATCTCGGCCGTAATGTCCTCGAACAGGAAGGCGACGGCGCCGTCGGGATGGGGGCGACCGCTGACCGAATAGACTGAGCCCGACGGCAGTGACCAGGTTTCCTGGTAGTTTCCGTCCTCGGCCGCCTCCAGAAGATCGTTCATCTGCCGGCGCCAACTGCGGTAGTTCTTGGGTTCGGGCATCATGTGCTGATCCCGAAGGCGGTCAAAAAAGCTTGAGATATTCGGCCGACAACTGAGGAAATCGGGCGGCAAAGCAGTCAGGTCGATCAGGGCAGGGTTGAACAGTGCCAACTGGCGGTTTCGATCAAAGATTGCCAGGCCGATCGACAGCTGCGCGAAGGTTTTTGTCATCGTCTGGACGAATTTGCGCTGGGCGGTCTCGGCCTCGACAATGGCGTTTACGTCGACCGCATAATGCAGGTGACCTTCGTCCAGTTCCACACGCGTCAAATCGAACCACAACTTGCTGCTGCTGTCCTTCACCGGAATTGAAACACGGGTCTTCTTGCCGGGTCGCGCCTCTTCGGTCAGTTCGGGGAACATGGGTTGGGTCAGATCCGTGTCCTGCCCGCGCGCCTTACGGGCCAGCGCGACATAGGCGGCGTTGCACCATCTTATCTTGTTGGCATGATCCAGAAGCCACACGGGGTAGGGCGCGCGGTCCATGGCCAGGCGGATCGGATCGTTCGGATCCCTCCTTGCCGGTTCGGTGATGCCGGTCAAATCACGCAACTGCACCCGGACGATGCCGTCGATCCATTCACACCGAACCTCGCGCTCGACCGTACAATCTATGGCCGAAACCACGATATTGCCCTGCTGGCGGACGGTTTCGTAAGTCTCGGGGAAGGCCGGAAAGTCGCGCTGCAGCAGGCGCCTGAGATCATCCCAGTCATTCACTGCCTCGAACCCGGACAGGGCGATGTCGGAGTGGCTGATCAGGCGGCTTCCGTTGAACAGAAACACCGCATCCAGCAACGAAGCCGGCGCAGACAAACCGAAATTGTCACCGCGCCGCGGACGGCGCGGCATGAGCCACTGCAGGGCAAAGCCCGACGAAACCAGGCTGATCGCCGCAAGTATGATCCAGTCGGCCACAGCGCCGCCTACCCCAAAAACAAACCGGACCCGAATTTGCGCTGAAATGGTTAACGGTGTCTTAACTCAGACCTGAAACCGTTCGTTCACGCCCGACGGAACCGGGTTGTCGCCTGTCTGCGCATCGATCAGCTTGCGCGGCCATGTCACCAGCACGATTGCACCGCGTCGCTCGGCCTGGTCCGTCACCGCCTGGTAAGGGTCAGACCCATTTGCAAATTTCAACTCGGCGCCGCTGCGCTCCAAGAGCGTTTTTGCGATGAATAGGCCCAACCCCATACCCTCGTATTCGGGGCGTGTGCGCAGATCGCTTTCGGCGCGTCTGCGGCGCATGAACGGGTCACCGATACGGCCAATGATGTGTGACGGATAACCGCGCCCGTCATCCATGATGCTGACGGTGATCCGGTCCGGCGTCCATTCGGCCTCGACCCAGACTTGCGCTCGGGCAAAGTCCACGGCGTTCTGGATCAGGTTTCGCAGGCCATGAATGATCTCGGGTTTGCGCAGGATCGAGGGCTGCTGGACATCCCCGTCAGGCCCGGGGCCTTCGTCAAAATGTACCTGTTTGCCCCTGTGTATGTGGGGCTCGGCCGCCTCGTGGATCACGGTGGACAAAGGTGCCTGGCGCAGGTGCAGGTCATCTTTGCCGGCCCGACCCATGTCGCGCAGAATGTCCCGGCATCGGTCGGCCTGCTCGCGGATCAGGGCGGCGTCTTCCTTCAGGTCCGGGCGGTCGTCCAATTCTTCGATCAGTTCTGAGCTGGTCAGCTTGATGGTGGCCAGTGGCGTCCCCAACTCGTGCGCTGCGGCCGCGACAACGCCGCCCAAGTCGGTCAGCTTTTGCTCGCGCGCCAGGGCCATATGGGTGGCGGCCAGCGCCTCGGACATCGACTGCACCTCGGCGCTGATGCGGTGCGAATAAGCGCCGATGAATACGATCGCGATCACGATGGCGGCCCAGTTGCCGAACAGCAGGATGTCGGGGATGTCCAGCACAAGGCCAAGATCGGTGCGCAGCGGCAGGTGAAACTGGGCCAGAAGCGTCGCCAGCACGATTGCGGCGCCCCCGATGATCAGGGTCGACCGGGTGCTCATGACGTTGGCCGCAATCGTCACCGGACCCAGCAAAAGCAGGGCAAACGGGTTGTTCAGACCGCCTGTGAGATACAGCAGGAAAGCCAGCTGCAGCAGGTCGAACATCACCATGAGGAAGTTTTCGAATTCCGACAGGCGCTTGTTCTGCGGGAACAGCAGGATGGCAGTCAGGTTGCCCATGACCGAAACACCGATGGCAAGGTAGCACAGCCCAAGCTCCAGCTGGACGTGATAGGTCTGCTGGGCCACGGTGATGGCCGTGATCTGGCCGATGATTGCCACCCACCGCAGCAGGATCAGTGTGCGCAGCCGGATCCAGCTGCTGCGTTCCTGTCCGCGCCAGAGGCTGGTGCTGGAATCCGTCATCGGGTGATTATGTCCTGTTGCGTCCGCTGGTCAACTTGATAGGTGTCCCGGCCGAACCGATCAACAACCCCATGTGTCAGGAATTTCGCCATGACCCGCCTTTATGCCATTCTTGCAACCGTCGTGTTGGCCGTGGGCCTGGGCGCCATGTGGCTGATGACGCGCGGCGGCGGTTCGGACGACAAGTTTGCCCAGTGCCGGTCCAGCCAGATTGCAGGCGGCACCGCAACCATCGGCGGCCCGTTCGAGTTGATCAACTCCAAGGGTGAAATCGTGACCGACAAGGACGTGATCACCGAGCCCTCGCTGATCTATTTCGGTTATACCTTCTGCCCCGATGTCTGTCCTCTGGACACCACCCGCAATGCCGAGGCCGTCGACCTGCTGACGGAGCGCGGTTATTCGGTCACTCCGATCTTCATCTCGGTTGACCCGGACCGGGACACCCCCGACGTCGTGGGGGATTTTGCCTACAACCTGCATGAAAAGATGATTGGCCTCACCGGTACGCCGGAGCAGGTCAAGGCCGCGAGCCAGGCCTACAAGACCTACTACAAGGCCCACGACAAGAGCGACGAGTACTACCTCGTCGACCATTCGACATTTACCTACCTCGTCACGCCGCAGGATGGGTTCCTCGAGTTTTTCAAACGCGACGCGACGGCCGAGCAGATGGCCGACACCGTTGCCTGCTTTGTGGACCAGGCGGCAGAATAACCGCCGGTTTGACCTTTGGTGTGGCGCTGCTATTACTCATCTCAAAGCCTATCGGCATGAAATAGCAGAAAGACCACACCATGGCAGACAGTGCTCAGCTTGACATCGGCCCCGACAAATCCCTGCTTCTGGTGGATGATGACGAGCCGTTTCTGAGACGTCTCGCCAGGGCGATGGAAAAGCGCGGGTTCGAGGTGGAGACCGCCGGATCCGTCGCCGCCGGCCGCGCCATCGCTACCGCCCGCCCGCCCGCCTTTGCCGTGGTGGATCTGCGGCTCGAGGATGGCAACGGGCTGGACGTGGTCGAGGTGCTGCGGGAAAAGCGCCCCGACAGCCGGGTGGTGGTTCTGACCGGATACGGTGCGATCGCGACCGCCGTGGCGGCGGTGAAAATCGGCGCGACCGACTATCTGTCGAAACCGGCCGATGCCACCGATATCACCAACGCGCTGCTGGCCAAGGGCGACGAACTGCCCCCGCCCCCCGAAAACCCCATGAGCGCCGACCGCGTGCGGTGGGAGCATATCCAGCGGGTCTATGAGCTGTGCGACCGCAACGTCTCGGAAACCGCGCGGCGTCTGAACATGCACCGCCGGACCTTGCAGCGGATTCTGGCGAAACGCAGCCCGCGGTAGCGTTTTGCCGATCGGCACTGTTCTGGCAACAGGCTTGGAAAATCAATAATTTAAGGTTCGCCTACAACTTCCACTGAACCTTCGCCAATAAGGTCCTGAAGTTCTGTTGTAGAACGCCTGCCGGTCCGTCTGCTCGTGCGGATTGCTTCGCCAGCAATTCGAACCACCTCAGGGGACGAAGCAAATTTTGAGTGACTTGTGCTTTGAGAGTCCTGGACTTGGCTGAGATCAATAACGGTGACTCCTGACCTTGCGAGTTCGGCTGCATCGGCTGCGCCAACACGGTCGACTCCGCCAGAAATGAACTTCGAAAAACTCAAGGCTCCGTCGTCCGAGGATACGAGAACAAAGATTTTCTGATTGTCGTGGGTGATAGTTGAGAGCTGGCTTTCGAATACCGCCAAATCGATATCGGGTGCTGCCAGAATTATGTTTCGAATTTTTTTGTTGGGATTAAACTCGCCAGCAATTTCGGCTTGTGAGATGGCTTCCATCGTAAGGAACGCTCCCATCGAAAACGCGAGTATGTCAAATTGTTGAGCCTGTGATCGCGAAATGATCTCACCGGCTTTCAAAAAGTCTGATCTGGCAGCGAGGGCGCTGTTGATATCGTAGACGTACTTCAGAGTCTCTGCAGCAGACGCCCATGACATCAATACGGGGATCCCGTCATACTCGGTATCTTCGACAAACTGTGCCAATCTAAGGATGGCATCGCTCAGGGTCGTGTTGTAGCCGTGCACAAAGACCAGAACGTTTCTGTCGGAAACGCTGAGGTTCAGTAATTGATTGTCAATTTCAGAAACAAAGGCGGCTTCCGAAACATAGACTTTTGGTTCAACTATGGTGAAGTGCTTTGAGGCAATAGGTGGCAGAGAGCTGGCTCTTTCAATTTTCCCTGCTTTGTGAATTGGCGGGATGGTGACGACTACTGAAGCCAAGCCCAAACCCTCACCGCGGTCACCGGAAAAGAAGACCCCTTCTGCACCGGACGCTTGACGCGTCGTGGCAATGAAGACTGTTTGGCGCGTGGCCTCTTCTACCTCAGATGCAGGCAGTCTTGGATTATCGATCCCTACCAATTCCGGCGGGCGGCCGCATGAAGCCGCTCCCAGCAACATCATCGTGGATAAACACAGAAGCCGGAATGCGCGCGGTAGATCCGAAGTTCCAATTCTGAGGCGTTTCATACAACGACGATCACTCGGCTTGGTTGCACCTCATTAGACTGACGGTGTCGTTCTTCTGTCAACCGACGAACGCTGGAGCCGCTCTTTTTGGCTCAAGCAGTGTCTTCTCTGCGGTACGATATTGAGTAAATGAGGCCGTTCTTCGGAGTTTAGACAAACGGACTGCGTGGGCGCCGCAGAGGCAAATATGCGGCTGGGGGCAAGCAAGAATCCGTTACCATTCGAGTTTCATAGCTCCGCCAGCAGCTCCGCATGCCGCGCCGTATATGCCTGTCGCACCTCGACCGGTGGCCTGAGTGTGATCTGCAACCCCTCCATCACCGCCTTGTCCGGGCGACCGAAGAATTTCGTCGCCTCGGCCTCGGAAAACCCCGCGATCTGGGTGGCCTCCATCCACGCGCTGATTTTGTCGGCTTTCTTGATCTGACGTTTCACCGTTTTCGGCACCGCGGCGGGCAGGCCGAAGCGGATGTGGATTGCCGCCGCCAGCCGGTCGTCCAGCGCGCCGTAACCCGGGCCTACCGCGGCCTTCACCGGCGAGATCATGTCGCCGATCACATATTCCGGCGCATCGTGCAGCAGCGCCGCCAGCCGCCATTTCACCGGCGCCTTGGGGGCGATCCGGCCAAACAGTTCTTCGACCAGCAGGGAATGCTCGGCCACGGAATAGGCGAAATCACCCGCGGTTTGGCCGTTCCAGCGCGCCACGAAAGCCAGCCCATGGGCGATATCCTCGATCTCGATATCCACCGGCGTCGGGTCCAGCAGGTCCAGCCTGCGGCCTGACAGCATCCGTTGCCATGCCCTGGGTCGTGTTGCCATTCTGCCATGCCCCCTTGTGCCGAACGTGCCTGAAACACGGTTTTGTGCTATGCTTAAGCCATCCTGATCACCGGCTGCCAACAGTTTCTTGAGCAATCGTGCTTTGAACCGGCAGCCAGGGATCACGACATTAGGTCTGAGGGGGGCGCGTGCTCCTCCCAGCATGCCCCTCTCGGATCGAAACCCGAACCGAAAGGAGCTTGTCATGTTCAAGCGTTTATTGGGAATGGCCCTTGTCTTTGGAATGGCTGCGACCGCGCCGCCTGCACTGGCGCAAAACTGCGCCCTGCGCGCGGATGTAATCGCCAAGCTGCAGCAGATCTATTCCGAAGAGCTGGCCTTTGGCGGATTGCAGAACACGCGGGGCGGTCAGACGGTCATGGAGGTATGGGCCTCGCGCGAAAGCGGCACCTATACCGTGTTGATGACTCACGCCAACGGAATCAGTTGCATTGTCGCCGCTGGCACCGATTTCTTCGAAGTGACGCCCAGGGCCCCGGCCGAAGGAGCGCCCAGTTGATTTGACGCCCACGCCCCAATCGCCATCCACGTTGCCACTTTTCCCCAACGGTGTTAGGGGCTGCCCAAACCGTTGTTGATCGGAATGGAGCATCTGATGGCTGGCGACTACATCGTCAAAGACATTTCACTGGCCGGGTTCGGCCGCAAGGAACTGGATATCGCGGAAACCGAAATGCCGGGCCTGATGGCTCTGCGTGCGGAATACGGCGACAGCAAGCCGCTGAAGGGCGCGCGCATCGTCGGGTCGTTGCACATGACGATCCAGACCGCCGTTCTGATCGAGACGCTGGTCGCGCTGGGCGCGGACGTGCGCTGGGCGTCGTGCAACATCTTTTCGACCCAGGACCACGCGGCGGCGGCCATCGCCGAGGCGGGCATTCCGGTCTTTGCCATCAAGGGTCAGACTCTGGAAGAGCACTGGGACTATCTCGACAAGTCTTTCCTGTTCGAAGATGGCCCGAACATGATCCTGGATGATGGCGGCGACGCCACGCTGTACATCCTGCTGGGCGCGCGCGCCGAAGCGGGCGAGGACATCATCTCCGTCCCGTCCTCGGAAGAGGAAGAGGTCATCAAGGAGCAGATCAAGAAGCGGATGGCCGCAAGCCCGGGCTGGTTCACCAAGGTGCGCGATCAGATCAAGGGTGTGTCCGAGGAAACCACCACCGGCGTCAACCGCCTGTATCAGCTGGTCAAGGACGGCCACCTGCCATTCCCGGCGATCAACGTGAACGACAGCGTCACCAAGTCGAAATTCGACAACAAGTACGGCTGCAAGGAATCGCTGGTCGATGGCATCCGTCGCGCCACCGACACGATGATGGCCGGCAAGGTTGCCGTGGTCTGCGGTTATGGCGACGTGGGCAAAGGCTCGGCCGCGTCCCTGCGTGGCGCCGGTGCCCGTGTGAAAGTGACCGAGGTTGACCCGATCTGCGCCCTGCAGGCCGCGATGGACGGGTATGAGGTGGTTCTGCTGGAAGACGTGGTTTCGACCGCCGACATCTTCATCACCACCACCGGCAACAAGGACGTGATCCGCATCGAGCACATGCGCGAGATGAAGGACATGGCCATCGTCGGCAATATCGGCCATTTCGACAACGAAATTCAGGTGGCCAGCCTGAAAAATCACAAATGGACCAACATCAAGGACCAGGTGGACATGATCGAGATGCCTTCGGGCAACCGCATCATCCTGCTTTCCGAAGGCCGTCTGCTGAACCTCGGCAATGCCACCGGTCATCCGTCCTTCGTGATGTCGGCCTCGTTCACCAATCAGGTCCTGGCCCAGATCGAGCTGTTCACCAAAGGCGACCAGTACGAGAACAAGGTCTATATCCTGCCCAAGCATCTGGACGAGAAGGTCGCACGCCTGCATCTGGACCGGATCGGCGTCAAGCTGACCAAGCTGGACAAGGAACAGGCGGACTACATCGGCGTCACGCCCGAAGGCCCGTTCAAGCCCGAGCACTACCGGTATTGATCCGTCAGAAATTCGCGGAAAAGGCGGCCATCCGGGCCGCCTTTTTTGTTGCGATCAGCGGAGCGGCGGAACGAAATCGCCGCGCCCCTGCGGCGTCAGGTCCAGAATGTTCCACAGGGGCCAGGCTGTATCGACATGGCGTGGATGCCAGTCGCTGGGCTGAAAGAACAGCTCGGAGCTCCAGAAATGGTGGATTCCCTGCGCATCGCGTTGAAACACGTTCAGAATCGGCAACTGGTTTCCGTCCTCGGTCTCGGCCAGATAGTCTTGCTGGTACGTTGTATCCAGCGCGGAATACAGCGGCAGATCCTGCCAGCCCATGCGCTGGCTCAGCGCAGCCATGGCATCCGGGGTATTCTGCGCCACGACCGCAAAGGCGGTTTTTCGGGTCAGATGTGCGACCTGCCCGGTCAGCCCGTCCAGAAAGGCCGAGCACATGGGGCAGGGGTCCTGCGCCTTGGGGCCAAACATCAGCGAATACACGACCAGAGTGTCATGATCACCGAACAGGCTGGAAATCGGGGCAATATTGCCCTCGAGGTCCCGAAAGGCATAATCCTGCGGGATTTGGCCGCCCTTGGGCAAGGTCCGGCGCAGCGCGGCCACTTCCTCGACCCGCGCACGCAGATCGGCTTCGGCGGCCAGCAGGGCATTTCGGGCGGTTCGGTACTCGGCGCTTTCGTTCGGTAGGGCGATGGTCATGGCGGTCTCCTCGACTCAATGATTAACTAAAATGTTAAATAAAAGTGAAACAATGATCAACCCGCGGGTGCGTGTATCCCTGCCTTGGGGGGAAACCGTCGGATTTTTCCCTTTGTTGAAAAGCTGTCAGCCGTTACCGTTCAGCCAGCGCCGCAAAGGCCGGAACCCAACCCACACAGGAGAGGACAATGGGAAAACGTGACGAGTTGATCGCCAAATACGCGGATGATCTGAAGAATAAATGCGGCGTGACGCCGGACATGGACCTGCTGACCAAGGTTACCATTGGATGCGGCCCGGCCATCTATGACGCGGATGCCGCGACCGTGGCCGCCAGCCAGGAAGGTGAGCTGGAGACCGTCAAGAACAACTTTCTGATCAAGAAACTGGGCCTGTCGGATGGTCCCGAGCTGATGGCAGCGATTAACAAGGTCATGGAGACCTATGGCATGTCCGAGCGCAACAAATACCGCGCGGTGGTCTATTACATGCTGACCAAGCATTTCGGCAAAGAGTCCGTCTACGGCTGATCCCGCCGCGACATTCGGAAACGCCCGCCCGACTGGTTCGGCGGGCGTTTTGCATTTGAATCATAATCTATTGATTTCATGTTTGAAAAACCGCGGCGCCTTGGGCTACATTCAACCCGTGACCAGGACGGTCAGAACCAGAGATTTCTTTGCGTGTGGTGAGTAGGGAGCACGCGGGGTAGGGAAGGTTCTGCAGCGTGAGGGCCTTCCCTTTTTTCTCAATCCGTCTGGGCCTGGCCCAGTTCGCAGATCACCGCCCATTCGGCATCCGAGACGGGCTGCACCGACAGGCGCGAGTTCTTGACCAGCACCATATCGGCCAGCCGTGGATCGGCCTTGATCTGGTCCAGCGTGACCGGTTTGACGAAGGGGCGTACCGCCTTGATGTCCACGCAGTCCCACCGATCGTCGACGGTGGTGCTGTCGGGATGGGCCTCGGCGCAGACCTCGACGATGCCGACGATCGCCTTGTCCTTCTGCGAATGATAGAAAAAACCCCGGTCGCCCAGCTTCATCTGCCGCATGAAATTGCGGGCTTGATAGTTGCGCACCCCGTCCCATTCCTCGCCCGCGTCGCCCTTGGCGACCTGCTGGTCCCAGCTCCAGGTCGAGGGTTCGGATTTGAACAGCCAATACGCCATCAGCCGATGACCTTCTTCCACGGGATCAGTTCGACCGACTTGAACAGACCGGCCTTGGCATAGGGGTCGTTGTCGGCCCAGGCCTGTGCGGCGGACAGATTCTCGACATCCAGGATGACCAGCGACCCGATCATGGCATCGCCGTCCAGCAGCGGCCCGGCCTGTGCGACTACGCCTGTTTCTTCGATATAGGCCAGGTGCGCGGCGCGATTGTCCAGCCGGGTCTGCAGGGCGCCGTCCTTGTCGCGGGCGATCAGGGCGATAAGCATGTCATTCCTCCTTGAGTGGGCGATTGAGCAGGGATTGCAGGGCCTCGGCAACACTGTAGGCGCCACGGCTGAGCTGCGCCACCGTCTGGCAGATGGGCATGTCCAGCCCTTCGGCCGACGCGATGGCGGCCATGGCATTTGCCGTGGCCACGCCTTCGACGGTGGTCGCGGCGTCAAAGGACTCGTTGCGGCCCAGCGACAGGCCGAACCGGAAGTTGCGCGACAGCTCGGACGAGCAAGTCAGAACCAGATCGCCCAAACCCGACAGGCCCATCAGGGTCTCGGGCCGGGCACCGCGCATTGCGGCAAAGCGTTGCATCTCGGCAAAGCCGCGCGTCATCAGGGCCGCGCGGGCGCTGTCCCCCAGACCGGCGCCGATGCAGGCCCCGCAGGCGTTGGCCATCACGTTCTTCAGCGCCCCGCCCAACTCGGCCCCGGTCACGTCGGTGGTCCGGTAGAGCCGCAGGTTGGCGGTGGTCAGCGCCTGTTGCAACCGGGCGCCGAGCTTTGCGTCGCCGCAGGCCAGGGTCAGCGCCGTGGGCAACCCGCGCGCGATGTCATCGGCAAAGCTGGGCCCGGTCAGCAATGCAGTGCGGGCGCTGGGCAGCACCTGTTCGATCACGGCAACCGGACCGAGGCCGGTGGATAGCTCGATGCCCTTGCAACAGGCCACAAGGGTGCGACCCTGCAAGTCTGCCGCATGGTCCGACAGGACATCGCGCAGTTTTTGCATGGGCACCGCCAACAACACCACGTCGCTTTGACAGGCCAGGGCGATTTCAGCGGTCACCGTGATGGCGTCGGGCAGGGTGACACCCGGCAGGCGGGTGTCATTGCGGCGGGTCGACTGCATCGTCTGCGCCTGTTCGCCCGACCTGGCCCACAAGGTGACCGGACCCTTGCCCGCCAGCGAGATCGCCAGCGCGGTGCCGAAGGCGCCCGACCCAAGGACCGAGACGTTCATGCCTTGGCCCCCTTGCGCCCGCCGCCCAGAATGGCCGGGCTGGTCTGGTCCAGCGGCCAGCGGGGTCGGGCGGTCAGGTCCAGCCCGTCACGCGCGCCCAGCCGGAACCGTTCCAACCCCGCATAGGCGATCATTGCCGCATTGTCGGTGCACAGGTGCAGCGGAGGGGCGGTGAACCGTGCGCCGGCATCTGCGGAAACAGACTCTAACGCGGACCGAATGGCCGTATTGGCGGCAACGCCCCCGGCCACGGCGATCACTGGCTCGGCAGGGTTGGTTTCAAGATACAAGGCGATGGCACGGCGGGTCTTTTCGGCCAGCGTATCCACGACCGCCTGCTGGAACCCGGCGCACAGATCGGCGCGGTCCTGACGCGTCAGCCCGCCCTTTTCGGCCACGATCTGGTCGCGCATCCGCATCAAGGCGGTCTTGAGCCCGGAAAAGGACAGATCGCATCCGGGCCGGTCCAGCAGCGGCCGCGGAAAGCGAAAACGTTTGGGGTCGCCATCGCGCGCCTCAGCCTCGACCGACGGGCCGCCGGGCTGGGGCAGGCCCAGCAGGCGCGCGGTCTTGTCGAATGCCTCGCCCGGGGCGTCGTCGATGGTGCCGCCCAGCCGGGTGAACCGCTCGGGGCCGTGGGCGATCAGGTATTGGCAATGCCCGCCGGACACCAGCAGCATCAGGTAGGGAAAGGCGAACCCGTCCGTCAGGCGCGGGGTCAGCGCGTGGCCGGCCAGGTGGTTGACGCCGATCAGCGGCAGGCCGGTGGCCGCGCTGATCCCCTTGGCGCACATCACGCCGGACATGACCCCGCCGATCAGCCCCGGCCCGGCGGTCACGGCCACGGCGTCCATGTCCTGCAGGGTCAGGCCCGCCTGTTCCAACGCCTGCTGCACGCAGACGTCCAGCTTTTCGGCATGCGCGCGGGCCGCGATCTCGGGCACCACGCCGCCGAAGGCGCTGTGCAGCTCCGTCTGGCCATGCACGACCGAAGACAGAACCTGCGCCGGTTCGCCCTCGGTCTGCCGCACCACGGCCGCCGCCGTGTCATCGCAGCTACTTTCCAATCCCAGAACGGTAAGTGTTTGCACCATCGGCCTGAACCATTGCATCATGATCTGGTCGCGGGGTATCACCCCGCGCCGCAGCAAACAATCCTCAAGGCCCGAACGCCCGCCCGTGTACCTGTTGATGACCCGCCCCCGCGCCGCCTCGGAGAGGTTCGTGGCGCAGTTGCCCGAACGTGTACGGTCGCGGGTTCAGGTGATCTATTCCCCGCTGCTGGATATCCGACCGATGGAACAGGCGGTGGACACGACCGGAATCCGGGGCCTGATCTTCACCTCGGCCAATGGCGTGGCGGCCGCCGCGGCGCAGGGTGTGCGCCGGGATCTGCCCGCCTACTGCGTGGGGCCGGCCACCACGGAAACGGCCCGCCAGGCCGGGTGGGAGGCCCGGATGGCGGGCGAAACCGCCGAAGAACTGGTAGCCAAACTGCTGAAAGAGCGCCCGGACAGCCCGCTGTTGCATCTGCGCGGCGAGCACAGTCGCGGAAATATCGCCGCCCGGCTTACCGAACTGGGGCTGACCTTGCGGGAACAGCCGGTTTATTGCCAGCATTTGCTGCCTTTGACGCCCGAGGCCCAGGCGGCTGCGGCCGGATCGGCCCCGGTGATTGCGCCCTTGTTCTCGCCGCGGACCGCGCGACAATTTGCCGACCTTTGGCCCGGACCGGCGCCGCTCTTAGTCGCCGCGATGAGCGGACCGACCGCCGAGCCCCTTGAAAACTTGGCGATTGCCCGTTTGCGGATTGCCAAACGCCCGACGCCCAAGAAAATGCGGAAAGCCGTGAAAAAACTCGTTAAATACGCGATCCGGCTTGAGGGTGCGATGGGCGCGGATTAACTTGGTTGCGTCTGCGCGTCAGGTTTTATGGGAATCGACAGGGGGAAGTGACGGTGGCTGCCAAGAAAGACACAGACCAGAAACCGGCCGACGACCCCAAGGTCGATGAGGTGCCCGAAGCGGTCGACGCCAAGACTGACGCCTACACGCTTGACCCGGAAGAACGGGTTGAACAAAGCCCTTCCGAAGCCGAAGCCGAAGCCGAAGCCGAAGCCGAAGCCGAAGCCGAAGCCGAAGCCGAAGCCGAAGCCGAAGCCGAAGCCGAA
>NZ_JBXWSP010000020.1:0-19881 GCF_059613485.1 Ruegeria sp. CRTD044
AGACGGAGGAATGGACGGAGGCGAATTTCTGTAGACTTCGCATGCGCCTGAAACGCTGCATCGCGCGTTCGCGTCGTTGAAACGGCAGGTGTGAATTCTCGGCGCGGTTGTTGAGCCACCTGCCCGTCTGTTGTTTTTCGAACGCGCCTATTTCTCTGAGCGCAGCCTTGTAGGAAGCGAAGCGATCTGTGACGACCTCCTTGGCGCAACCGTGCCGTTTCATCAATTTCCTGAGGAATTTTAGTGCTGCAGCCTTGTTTCGGCGCTTGGTGACAACTGCTTCCAGCACTTCACCTTCGTGATCTACTGCACGCCACAGATAATGTCGCTTGCCATTCACCTTTACGAAAACCTCGTCCACGTGCCACTTCCATTTCGAGAACGCGCGCAGCTGCTGCACACGCTTCCGTCGGATCTCAGCTGCAAACATTGGACCAAACCTGTTCCACCAATATCGGACGGTTTCGTGGCTCACGTCGATGCCTCGCTCGTGCAACAGATCTTCGACATTTCGAAGCGAGAGCGGGAAACGGATGTACAGCATCACCGCAAGGCGGATGACCTCGGGACTGGTTTTGAAGTACTTGAAAGAGGCAGGTTTGGTCATGGGCAAAAGCTACGCAACCGTCCTGCCTGCCTCAAGACAAGTTCTTCTGACAAGACCCATGGAACAGCGTATCTGCAATGCAGGTGTTAGCGCAGAACAAAAGCGAGAATTATCAAGCATAGTATGATGTTCGACACCCAGATTGCGCAAGAAACACGGCGCCGCAGACTCATATTCTTGAAGGGATTAGTCATAGTCGAACCGCTCCGACAATACGCGATGAGAGGGCGTGCCTCTCTCGATCAGGTGATCTTCGACTATGTCCATCATGGTGGCGGGTCCGCACATGACAAAGACCCATTCTCTGAACTCCTCCTCTGAAAATACACGATCCATCAGCGCGGCATCAACAAAGCCGATTTCGCCTCGCCAGTTCTCCGGGGGATCCGAAAGCACATATGTGACGTCTTCTGCACCCAGTTCATCCCGATAGGCTATTTGGTCGATTGCGCGGTTTCCATAGACGACCTTCACCTTTCGTCGATCTTCGGAAAGGCGCATTTGCCTGAGTATTCCGATCAGCGGCGCAAGCCCGACACCTCCCGCGATAAGCGCGACACCCGGTTCGGTACACCCGTCGACACAAAGACTACCGTAGGGGCCGTCAAGGTAAGCAATTGTACCAGCCTTTGTCTGACCAATGGTTCTTGTGAAATCCCCAAGTTCCTTGATCATAAAAGAAAGTTCAGGGCCACCCGCCGGTGCAGAGCAAATTGAGAAAGGGTTTTCCTTCATCGAGAACGTACTGTGCCCCACATTCAGCCAGACAAATTGCCCAGCCCTGTAATCAAGGCCGCAATGGCCGTTTGGCGTCACTGTCACCTGCCATTGCTTGGGCGTCAATCGGGTGACGGAAGCAACGCGCCACGGGCGGGCTTTGTCCAGAAGGGGCGCTAGCAGGTAAACAAAAAGCAGCGATCCAACTGCGACACCCGTCAACGCCAGCCAAACCCAAGTCACAACAGGTTGCGATCCATATCGTCCCGCATAGACGGTGTGATGCAACAGAAGCAATGCGATCAGGAGCGCGCCAATCCCGTGAGTCAGGCGCCACGTCTCGTATTTGTAGTCCAGTTGAGTGCGTCTGATTGCCAGAAGAATAAGGCCTGGAAGAAGCGCAAATGCCGCGATCCCGGTCGAAAGGCTGACGAAATCGGTCGTTACCGTCAGTTGTCGCGTGGGATCCCAAGGACGCTGACCACCGGAGGGTGTGCCCTGGTATAGAAAGGGATGCAGAAACGCAAACGCGAGTGCTGTGCGGGCCATGACCTGATGAAACCGCATCGTCACATCCATCTCGACGCCATTCGAAACACTCTTGAAACGACCCGACAGGACAAATTCGGCGAGGATCATGGAAAACGCAAGAATGCCAAGACCAGAAGCAAGGTCTTGGTGGAACAGGCGTGGTGGACCCCCGACCAGCCACGACAAAATCAACGGCGATGCAACAACGACCAGATAAGCGAAAATCAAAAGGAGTGGTTTCATTGTGACTCTGGCTCAGAGAATATAGGAGCTAAGTTTCACCTTTTGCCGGTAGGGTTTGACACAGAGCAATAGACCTCAGACGTTACGTCACTGCAACAATCATGAAACACGCAGCTACGACCGGCGGAAAATCCGGATACAGTCTTATGCCTTTATCGACAGATCCCTGCTTGGCTAAGAAAGCGCTTCGAACAAAGACGGTCTGGTCTGAGGCTTGGTGCCATCCTTTCGAATGCTTGCTGTAATAGCGTCTGGCAATGTCGGTGAAATCTTCGCCGCGCTCTTTACTAACGGCCGGTTTTTCTGCCGCACGGCGGCGTCACTCAGTACGCAGCTGCTGCGATTTTCTTTCTGCGTGCGCACGCAGCGCAGAGTGGCGATGACTGGGTTGGGCTCTACGCCGTCACTCGAAGAGTTTGGACGAATGGCCACTGTCGGGACAAAGAAGACATCGAGCGAAGAGCAAATCACATAGCACATGACGCCTATACACATCACCACGGCAAGGCGAATGACATTCGGGGCTGATTTTGAGTTTGTTGAATGGCGGCCTTCATTCATCGAGTAAATCCTTCGGAAGCCCCTGCCCGACTCAACTCTAGTTCTCCTGAAAAGACTCCACCTTACGTCATTTACAAATCATTACATTCATCTTATTGATTGTTAATGGGTCGAAATGAGTTTTCACGGCGCAATTTTTTGTGCGGTGCCGCTTGTCTAACAGCGGTTGGAGCGAAATCCAAAATCGCTTGGGCAGAGCTACAACTCGGTTCATCGGCTCGGATTGCAACCATGTCAGACGGGTACCTGTCATTGCCTCCGGAAATGGTCTTCGGCGCCATGCCGAAGGAAGAACTTAGGCAGCTTCTAGACAGCTACAAGGTGGACGCGACCAAGTACGAGCCAGAGTGCAACGTGGCGCTTTATCGAGATGATAAAAACACGGTGTTGTTTGATGTCGGAGCTGGACCCGATTTCATGCCCTCCTCCGGTAAACTTCTGGAATCTCTTGAAACCATCGACTTGTCGCCCGCAGACGTCTCGCACGTGATTTTCACCCACGCGCACCCGGATCACATCTGGGGTGTTTTGGATGATTTCGATGACCTTCTTTTCCCCAACGCCACGCATCACTTTGGCCGCAATGAGTGGGATTATTGGTGGAACCCCTCAACGGTTGATACCATTGGAGAAGATCGCGCTGCGTTCGCTGTAGGCGCGAAGCGGCGTATGGCGGCAATTGAGGATCAGGTCGCGTTTTTTGACGACGGACAAGAGATTCTTCCCGGTGTTGCAGCACGCGCAAGCTTTGGACACACGCCCGGCCACATGGCGTTCGAAATTCGCAGCGGTGGTGAGTCCGTGATGATTGTAGGCGACGCGTTGGGAAATCCACACGTAGCTTTTGAACGCCCCGACTGGCACAGCGGCACGGATCAGGATCCACAGGCGGCCGCAGCAGCTCGGAACTCACTGCTGGATCAGATTTCCCACGAGCAAATGAAAATGATTGGGTTCCACCTGCCAAATGGTAGGATCGGCCGGGTCGAGAAGACTGGCTCTGCTTATAAGTTCATTGGAGAACCATAATGATGCGATCGCTGGCGATTGTCTTGGCCCTGGCCACACCAGCTTGGGCAAGCGAGGATATTGCAGACCAATACCCTCAAAGTGTGCTGTACTCCAAACCGGTCGAATACATCCCCGGCGTCTACTCTGCCATTGGCGCAACCGCCCCGCCGACCTACGAGAACTCTGGTCACAACAACAACCTCAGTTTCATAGTTACCGGAGATGGCGTGGTCGTCATAAACGGTGGCGCGGCTTATTTGCTTGCCGAAGCACTTCACCAGGAAATTCAGTCGATCACGGATCAGCCGGTTAAGCTTGTCTTCAACGAGAATGGCCAGGGGCACGCGATGCTCGGCAACGCCTACTGGTCAGAGCTTGGCGTTCCAATCATCGCCCATTCGGATGCTGCGGCCGAGTTCGAGGAATACGGCCCTCAGATACTTGAAGGAATGCGACGCTACAATCAGGACAAGGCGAAAAGAACCTTCCTGGTTGGCCCAACCGAAACATTCGAGGATGAATACGTTGTTGAAATGGGTGATTTCCGGATTGAGGCCAAATATCTCGGGCCGGCCCATAGTCCCGGCGATATCTCGATTTGGCTGCCGAACCAAAGCCTTGTTATCGCGGGTGACATGGCTTTTCACGAGCGCATGCTGCCTATTTTTCAAGAGACCTATACGGCGGATTGGCTTGAGACTTGGGACAACGAGTTCGAAGCTTTGGGAGCCACATATGTCATCCCCGGCCACGGTCATCCGACAAACATGGATCAGGTGCGCCGCTATACACGCGATTACCTGATATATCTGCGCGGCAAGATCCAAGAGCATATGGATGCTGGCGGCGATCTGGCAGAGGCTTACTATGTCGATCAGTCTCCGTATGCCCATTTGGACACGTTTGAGGAACTGGCGACAAAAAATGCCGGGCGCGTATTTGAGCAAATGGAATTCGAATGACTCAGGACGTTTGAGGAATAGGTATTCGCCTCAATAACCTATGCGTGCTGATCGCTCCAACCCACATGAAGAAAACGGCAAGCCACGCTGTCAATGACAGGGCGGACCCTCCCGAAAGCCCTGCACCTACAGCGCAACCTCCGGCCAGCATGGCTCCAAAACCCATTAGGAAAGCTCCTGCAAGGTAGCGTTCCATGGGAGTATCAGGGCCAAAACGTTCGATCTTCCACTCCCTTGCAGTTAGGGCCGAGCCTGCAGCACCAATTGCTACGCCTGGAACAAGGCCGATGCCGAAAGACAAAACAACGTTCCTTTCTGCAACCAACGCCATCAGTGTATCCGTGGCCGGTCCTGTAAATGTGATTGACGACACAGGCACGACCTCAAAAGATGCTTGCGCGATCGCAAATGTCATCAACCAGCCGAGTGCCACCGCTACACCAACGCCTGCGGCTGTTATGATCCTGATAGGCGCGACTCTCCGGTGGAATGCGAATGCAATTGCGGACACCAATCCCAACGCTGCAACGGCTGTACAAGCAACTGGCGAAAATCTAAATATTTCTGAAAGATCTCGCGAGGCGCCTCCTGAGACAGTCCAGATCCCGGAAAGCAATTCTCGGACGGGACTAAGAACGCCCGTGTAAGCAGCCTGAGCCACTAAGGTTAAAACCAATCCTGTAATCAGGGCGCGCAGATTACCGCAGGAGGCCAATACCAACAGGCGAGATGCACACCCACGCGTCAACACCATGCCAACGCCGAACATCGCTCCGCCAATTATTGCTCCGCTGAGGCTACCCGTCGACGCAATCGCGCGTGTCTCGGAAAGGTCTAACCACTCAAACGCGACAAACGCCTGCACTAAGGTGAGCGTTGCGGTGAAAGCGATCAGCCAGACAGCCAGGCGAGGACCAAGCTCGCCTTCGGCGACTTCGATGGTCGCCGCTCTCAAACAAAAGTGAGACTTCTGGGCCGTCACGCCGAACAAGATACCGACAAACGCACCGGCGAATGCCAAAGCGCCAAGGTCTCCCAACAAATCGATGAGCCTTTCCATCAACAGAGACTCTCACTTGGTTGCTTGCGCGTCCTTGTCTTCGGTCAAGTTGTCATTGTCATTGAGCGACCATTGGCCTGCGCGCCAATTGGCATTGCGTCCATAGCTCACCCAAGGCAGACACCAGTCGATCCACGTCGTCGGTGGAATGCACTGGGGAAGGTGTAATCCGTAGACGTTCCGTTCCCTTGGGGACGGTTGGATAGTTGATCGGCTGGATGTAAATTCCATAGTCACGCATCAGCACGTCAGAGATGAAGCGACACTTGACCGGATCGCCGACCATGACCGGAATTATGTGACTTGGGTTCGGTGTATGCGGAATGCCCAGACCGTCCAGCCTTTCTCGCACCTCGCGCACGCGCTGCTGGTGCAAATGTCGTTCCGAATTGCTTTGCTTCAGGTGCCGAACAGAAGCGGCAGCTCCTGCGGCCACGGCGGGAGGCAATGCAGTGGTGAATATAAACCCGCTGGCGAAGGATCGCACAAAGTCGACAAGCTCTTTCGACGCGGCGATGTATCCGCCAACTACGCCGAATGCTTTGCCCAACGTCCCCTCGATGACGGTTAGCCTTTCCATCAGGCCTTCGCGTTCGGCAATGCCTCCGCCGCGCGGTCCATAAAGCCCTACGGCGTGAACCTCATCCAAATAGGTCATCGCGCTATAGCGATCGGCCAGATCACAGATTTCGGCAATTGGTGCAATATCGCCATCCATTGAATAGACGCTCTCAAACGCAATGAGCTTCGGTGCATTGGCAGGCAGTTCAGAAAGGTGCCTTTCAAGGTCGGCTAAATCATTGTGTTTCCAGATACGCTTTTGGCACCGACTGTGGCGAATGCCCTCGATCATCGAGGCATGGTTCAACTCGTCAGACAAGACCGTGATGCCAGGAATGCGAGACGCCAGAGTTCCCAGTGCGGCCCAGTTCGAAACGTAACCGGACGTAAACAGCAACGCAGCGTCCTTGCCATGCAAGTCAGCAAGTTCTCGTTCCAGCAAAACATGCTGGTGGGTCGTTCCAGAGATATTACGTGTTCCTCCCGCCCCGGCACCAACCTCATCAATCACCTTGTGCATTGCTGCAATAACACTGGGGTGTTGACCCATGCCGAGATAGTCATTTGAGCACCACACAGTGACTTTCTCGGGTCCATTTTCCGCGTAGCTACGCGCTGTCGGGAACGCGCCACGCTGCCTTTCGAGATCCGCAAAGACCCGGTAGTTCCCTTCCTCCTGAAGCTGGTCGAGTTGATTTCGAAAAAACTGCTGATAGTTCATTTCAGTTCCCAAGGGCTTCTTCGACGATTCCTGACAACAGATTCTGGACCTTTTGCATCGGTCCGTCCGGGTAACTTCGGTATCCCACCATCACGCCACTGTCGTCTTCAGCGACAAAAATTCCGTAGGGGCAGAAGCCAATATTCATCGGGTCCGCTTCCATCACTTCACGCGAGATTTTTGCCGAGCAGAAAATGAAGATGTCTGCGGCCGAAAAAATCTGCTTGTCGCTGCCAACATCTGCGCCTGTTCGATTCAGCATTTCCCCAACATGGCTCACATAGTCGATGACCAATCCCTGTCCCACAATAGCGGACTCGACGGCGAACGTTGCATCATCAAAACTGCCGTCGAAGGGGATAGTAATGATCTCTTCTGCAAGCCCTTGGCTCGCCAAAACAGTGGAAAACGCGGCTGCGGCGATAAAGTGTTTCATGGTTTTAGTCCTCCTCCTAAACCGCATTTTCTCAGATTGATCATCGGGGTCTTTGACACCGGTCAAAGCCCCGATTGCCTCAACCAAACATGTCCGACGTGATACCGGCGTACCAACCAAGAGACTCTTCGTATGTTGCTTTCCTCAGGTCGGCATCTTCACCGGTCTGGCTGATAAAGCCATCGACTTTGGCGATCTTTTCAGGCGTCGCCTCATAAGTCGCGCCAACTTTCACACCATCATCGGTGTCAATGAGCGACCAGCATGTGTTCGAGAACTTGGCCGGGAATACTTTTGACCCGGTCAACGCACCTCTTACTGCGTTCGCACAGACCTTTGCCTGGCTGTTTGCCGAAAAACCGGATTTCGGCATGTCACCCTGCTGGCTGGCATCACCAAGAACATAGATATCCGGATCGGCTTTGGAGGACATGTCCGCAGCGTTTACTGGTGCCCAGTTGCCATCGGTCACTCCCGCCATTTCCGCAATGCGACCGGCTTTCATCGCCGGTATCACATTGCAAACATCGACCTTTGTCTCTTCGCCGTCGATGGTCACCGTCATTGCTTCCGGATTCACGGATACATTTCCGCCGCCGAAGTCTTCGCCGATCCAGTCAACCATTCCTTCATAGTTGTTTCCCCAGCCTTCTTGGAACAATGCCATTTTTGAGAATTTGGGCTTCGGATCAGCCACAATGATCTTTGCTGTTGGGTTGTTTGCCTTCAGCACGTGCGCCACCATCGAAACCCGTTCATACGGCCCGGGCGGGCAACGGTACGGGTTGGGAGGAGCGACCATCGCGAAGGTACCGCCTTCGGGCATCGCCATGATCTGCGCTTTCAAAAGCTCTGTCTGAGAACCGGCTTTGTAAGCATGCGGCATCTTATTTTGGGCCGATAGGTCCCAGCCTTCGACCGCGCCATCAACAAAGTCGATACCGGGGCTAAGGATCAGCTTGTCATAAGGAACTGACCCGCCACCTGCTAGTGACACCGTCTTTGCGTCGCGATCGACCCCAGTGGCCCAATCATGCACGACGTTGATACCGTAGTTCGAGGCAAGCGTGCCGTAGGTGTGGGCGATGTCCGATAGCTCCTGAAAACCTCCCAAATAAAGGTTTGAGAAGAAACAGGTGTAGTAGGTCCGAGACGGCTCGATCAGCGTCACGTCAATCTCACCTTTGCTGTCCTTTGCGATGTAACGCGCGGCGGTCGCACCGCCCGCACCGCCGCCAACAACCACTACACGGGGCTTGCCTTGAGCCAGCACCATCGGAGCGGATAGCCCGGCGGCCACTACCCCGGCGGCTCCAAGAAATACTCGTCTATTGAGTGTCATCGCGTTTCCTCCCCTCAGGCACTTTCATTCTGGATTATTGAAGTAGGCGGCCAATGCCGCGATCTCGTCATTGCTCAGCCGTCCGGCGATCATTTGCATGACCGGATGTGGCCGCTGTTTGTCCTTGTAAGCGTGCATGGCGACCACGAAGTCTTCGTCAGGCCAGTACACAATCGAAGGAATGCCCTCATCGCCCCCTTCGATCTGGTGACACGTTGTGCATTCGCTGCTGAGATATGCGCCGTACTCAGGATCTCCTTGTATCGCCAGGATCGCAGGATCGATCGAATGATCCGTGCCTTTCGCCGTTGGGTCCGCTTCTGGGATGTCCTGAGGATTATCCGAAAACGCCCGCAAATAGGCGATCACGTTGGCTCGGTCTTCCGGGTCTTTCAAACCGGGAAAACTCATCCGCGTGCCTGACGCAAATGCGCGTGGGTTTTCGATGTAGGCGGACAGAGTATCAGCGTGCCATTCCAGACCCGAGTTACCCGCACGCTCTAGGCTTTTTGAGTAATTGAAACCATCCAGACCTGCGGCTTTCCGCCCAAAAACACCGTTCAGATGCGGCCCGATTTTGTTTTCCGCTCCTTCGCCCACCTGATGGCAGCCTTTGCATTTGGCGAACACTTCTTTTCCGGCTTCGGCGTCGCCGAGGCCTTCGGTGGCGTGGGTCGATGGGGCAACAGCAACCATAACCGCCGCGCAGGTCAAAAAAATGTTCAACCACCGCATGATCAGCTTCCGAACGACTTGAGGTAAACGATCACGGCTTCAATATCGTCTGGTTTCTTAAGCCCAGCAAAGGACATGCGTGTGCCCTTCATGTAGTCCTTGGGTTTTGCCAAGAAGGCCGCCATTTCTTCCTCGGTCCAAACAAGACCAGCCTCGGCAGCTGTTTTCATAGCTTTGGAGTATTTGAACCCTTCAACCGACCCTGCGTTGGCCCCGATAACCCCGTTCAGCGCCGGGCCCGTACTGTCCTTTGCACCGTCACCAACCTGATGGCAGGATTTACATTTCTTGAAGACCTTCTCACCGGCTGCGAACAGTTCCGTAGTCTGGTCAGCCTCATCGGTTTCTTGAACAGCCGGTGTTGCGGCGGCTTCTTCCTCAGGCTTTGGCGCTGCGGTCGGAATGAACGAGGGCCCCTCCGCCGTGAACGTCGGCAACTCGTCCGCGCTGGCTTCGTTCATGACCGAATTCGAACCGCCTTCTTGTGGCGTCTCAACCAGAAAGACAGAGCGCATAGTAACAGCGGCCTCTGTTTTGCAGTTCTCCATACAGGGCTCTTCTCGCCATTCTGCGTACTCAGTCTCAGGTCGCGTATCGACGACAAATCCATCCTTGTTGTACATCTCGAATTCGGCGAAGTTTTCATTGCTGAGAACGAAATCGTCATCCACCAGGTCATTGGAATAAAGGATATAGGCGACTATCGCGTAGGTCTCATCCGCCGTAAGCGTACCCGCTTCGCCAAATGGCATTGAGCGGGAGATGTAGTCCCAGGCGGTTGACAAATGCGGCCAATAAGACCCGACGGTTTTTACAGGATCCTCGTCGGCAAGCGTGTCGAATCCACCGGCCAGAACAGGCCAATTGTCGGCGCCTTCGGCAAACTCGCCGTGACAGGACGCACACCGGTCGACAAACACTTCTTCTCCAGTCCAGACATCGCCTGATCCAACCGGCAAGCCACGCCCGTCGGGCAAGATGTCAACGTCCCAGGCAGCGATCTCTTCCTCCAATGCAGGACGTCCAAGCCCAATAGTACCGTCGCGACTGGGCGCTGGTGCAGTTAGGTTCGCACCATTTGCAACCCGCTCCGCAGCGGCCGCTTGGATTTCTTCGACTTTAGTCTCGAGTTCAGCCGCTCGACTGGCCTCCGCTTGCGCGTTTTCCAGAGCTGATGCTGCATGCGCTTCAACCTGACCTATCCGGGTTTCCAAAGTGTCTATCTTCGACTGGCCGTAGTTCCGATTGGCAAATACCAACGCTGCCGCAAGCACCAAGGCCGTGCCACCAAATACGGGCAGGAAAACATGACTAAGAGACTTCGACATTCTCAGCGATCCCTTCTGCGCTCACATACCAAGTCTGGATACAATTGTTGTGGTAGACCGCGTTTTCTCCGCGCTTTTCGCGTAGCTGGTCTTTGGTTGGCTGCACATAGCCGGTCTCGTCTATCGCCCTGGCCTGTAACAACATCGGTGCTCCGTCCCAGTTCGTATCGAGATAGAAACGCGTCAAAGCCTTGCTGTCACCCTGCTTGCCAAGGCGCGCTGTCTCCCAGGTGATCCCGCCGTCCTTGGACACATCGACCCGCGTAATTTGCCCGTGGCCTGACCAGGCAAGTCCGGAAATGACCAAAGGCCCCGGTCCGTGTTTGATCGGCATTTGCGGGCTGGGTGAGGTGATGACGGATTTTGCATCCATCACCCACGTCCATTTCTGGGCTGTGCCATCGGCGTAGACATCAGTGTATTTTGATGTTTCTTCGCGGCTTTCGACCGCCATATCGACAACCTCAATGCGGCGCAACCACTTGACCCACATGTTGCCTTCCCACCCGGGAACAACCAGTCGCACGGGGTAACCATGTTCCATGCGCAGTGCTTCACCATTTGCCTTGAAAGCCACCAACACGTCATCCAGTGCTTTTTCCATCGGGATGGAGCGGCCATTGGATGACGCATCTGCGCCCTCAACATAGACCCATTTGTCTGGTGAGATATCGGCACCCGCTTCCTGCAACAGCGTACGCAGTGGAACACCGGTGTATTCCATGTTGTGAATCATACCGTGCGTAAATTGGACGCCATTGAGTTGCGCACCCGCCCACTCCATACCGGTATTTGCCGCACATTCGCAGAAATACACATGGTTTTCGCGCGGGAAACGCTCAATGTCGTCGTAAGTAAACACAAGCGGGCGATCGACCAGCCCGTTGATCATCAGGCGATAGTCTTCCTTGCGCAGCTCAATCGCGCCCGAATGATGACGCTCAAAAGCGCATCCTTGCGGAGTGATCGTGCCATCAAGCGCGTGGATCGGCGTGAAATTGATCGACGAAATCGGAGAGGCGGTCAGCCATTCCACATTGCGGCGCACGACATGGGATTCAAAGCTGATTGGCATGCCATAAGGTGACTCATCGACACCGGCGCCCGTGTAAGACGCCCAATCTTGAAGCTCTGTTATAAGTGGGTCGGGCGTGTCTGCCGCTGCCGCACCCGCGACTGACCCTGCGGCGACCGCAGCACTGCCTTTCAGGAAAGCCCGGCGGGACGGTTTGAACGCGTCATCCATATCTCTTAGGTCTCCATCTGTTTCTTAAGCGCCGACGACATCGACGCTGGTGTTCTCATGCACCGTGACGGTGCCAAGGTTGCGAATGTGGTTTTCGACGACATCCCAGATCGGCGGACCTTCAGTGCCTTCGTTGACACTGGCCCAACCAGCCACGACGTAGGTCTTCGATGGATCAATCGCTTCACCCGTTTTGAGGAGGGTCATTTCGCTGATCCGTTGCCCTTGTGGTTTGGTCACATCGATGCGGTAGCCAAGTCCACCGACGCGGACCATATCGCCGCCCTGCTGGTAGTAAGGATCGGGATTGAACAGGTTGTCACCGACATCCTCGAGGATCACATGGATGAATTCGCCTGTCATTTCTGTGCGGTAGGCGTTGGGATACGACATCGATGTGACGTTCCAGATGTCCTCGCGCGTGATATCTTGTCCCGGCAGGATTGAGGGGCCCCAACGGACGCCAGGCGACATCGCGATGTCTGCCTCACGCTCATTGATCAGGGCATCGCAAATCAGGTCATCCCAAGTGCCGTTAAAGTTGCCGCGGCGGTAGAGTAACGAATCCGTTTTGCCAATCACCTCACTCAGCGCAGCTTCATAAGGCGCACGCTGGTCGTTTATGAGAGCGGTGATCGCAGGATCAGGAGCGATGACGTCAGAGAAGATCGGGATCAGCTTGTGCTTCAGCCCCATCATCTGCCCGTCCCTCACGTCGAGATCGACGCGGCTGACGAACTTTCCGTTCGAGCCAGACGCGATGATATGCGTTTTACCGACCAGAACCGGCTCTGGAAGTGCGTCATGGGTGTGACCGCTGAGGATCACGTCGATCCCTTGCACCCGACCTGCCATTTTCTTGTCCACGTCAAAGCCGTTGTGGCTGAGGACGACAACGACATCAGCGCCGGCATCGCGAACCTCGTCGACCATGGCCTGCATGTTTTCATCCCGGATACCGAATGAGTACTCGGGGAACATCCAGCCTGGGTTCGCGATTGGCATGTAAGGAAACGCTTGCCCGATAACAGCGACCTTTGCACCGCCCCGATCAAAGAACTTATAGGGTTGGAACAATTCTGCAGGTTCGTCCCACTCGGCATCAAAGATGTTCTGACCTAAGGCCGCAAAGGGCAAACCTTCGACGATTTCGTTAACCCTGTCGCTGCCCAACGTGAACTCCCAATGGAAGGTCATAGCATCGGGATTCAGAGCGTTCATGACATTGACCATGTCCTGACCGGCTGTCTGATAGCAGGTGTAGGAACCGTGCCAAGTGTCGCCCCCGTCCAGTAGCAATGCATCAGGACGGTCAGCACGAATGGCGTTAATGACAGTTGAAACTCGGTCCAATCCACCAACCCGACCATAGGTCTTGGCCAGCGAAGAGAAATCATTGTAGGTCAGCGCATAGGCCGACGGGCTTCCATCTTCGATCCCGTAGGCCTTGCGGAACGCCGCCCCTGTAACATGCGGCATCTGCCCTCGTGCATCGCCAATACCAAGGTTTATCTCGGGTTCGCGGAAATAGATCGGTTTGAGTTGCGCGTGAATATCGGTGACATGTATCAGGCTGATATTTCCGAAGGTCTCGAACTCCAACAATTGATCCTGCGTTAGGCTTTGCTGCGCGGCAAGTCTGGCCCAGTTTCCGAACCCGGACGCCCCGTACAAAGCCGATGCAGCCATTGAAACCTGCAAGAAGTCACGTCGCGAAATCATCTATCAGCTTTCCTATAACACATATAAATGTGTGAATGTTATTTACCTGGAAAAACCCGCGCAGGACACTGTCCACGCGGGTCGTTCACTATTGCCGTACTGCAGGAGTTTCGACTGAAAGCCCGTTGCCACGCGAGGCCACATAAAGCTCAAGCGCGCGAAACTCGTCCGAACCTTCGGCAAAAGTTTCCGCCCGCGTATCGCGAATACAGCCGCGGAAACGATTGTGGCGCGAGATCAGCTTGGCCTGTTTCAGACGATACGTCGGGAACCCGTTGATCATACCCTGGCTCAGGTGGTCGGCACGGATCATGTTACCCCAGTTGTCTTCATGACAATTGGCACAGCTAAGCTCCAGCTGACCATAGCGAGTATAATACATCTCCTTGCCCTGCTCCCAGTACGGGGCGGCATCGCCATCAATTTCGACATTCATTGGCATGCCGCGTGATTGAAGACCGATCAAAGCGACCATGCCCTGCATATCGCCCCCGGACCATTTCCAAGCATCCGCTTCCATGCGGTCCGTACGACACTTGTTGATCAGATCTTCCATGACGACCAGCTTGCCGGTTTCTGCATCCACCTTCGGCATGGACGCCTGCAATCCCTTGAAGCTTTCCACTCCATCGTGGCATGAGGCGCAGCTCTCGCCAGCGGCACCATCAACGGTCTCGAAGAGATCGGCGGCTTGATCGACGAAGATCATTGCAGGATTGTCGAAGTCATCAATTTGAAGCGCTTGCGTTTCATCCGTGCGAAAATGCCAGCCCGAATAGATTATGTCCAAATTTTCCAGATGTGCCGGAGCATCAGTGACCGAGGTCATGTCCAGCTCATCATTGATCGTGAGATTGTCTTCGTCCGGTCCAGCCATCGCTGCAGCCGGGAAAACCAGAATTGCCGCGATCGCCTTAATTGCCTTGGTATTCATTGCGTTCCTCCCTTGGTGGATCAGCGCCAATTCCTCGGACCCGCGCTGATCTGCCGTAGTCGTCGAGACGTCAGGCGATCTCGATCGTTTTCTTCTCATCGTAGACAGAGCCGTCATCGTCGTACCAAGTGAAGACAAACTCACCGGACTCGGGCACAGTCGCTTCGAACTGGAAGTATGGGTTGGTCGAAATCGCCGGCTCCATCGTCACATCAACAACCATTTCTCCGTTAAACTCGCAGGTGAAACGGTTGATGATCGAGCGCGGGATGACGTTGCCTTCTTTGTCTTTACGCTGGCCGCTTTCCATCTTGTGGCTGATCAATGTCTTGATCGTAACGGTTTCTCCAGCAGCGGCTGTCTTTGGAACCTTGACGCGGGGTTTTACACCGGATGCCATTGGTTAGTCTCCTGTTCTTCAGGGCGCGTGGCGATCAGCCGCCGCAGCCGCCGATTGTCACTTTTACGGTCGCAGACGCTTTGGCAAAGCTGCCATCTGCCATCTTCGCCACGGCAATGACATCCTGCGTTCCGGCAAGACGGATGCGAGTTGATGCGGCTTGTTCAGCAGCCAACGGGCCGAAATTGAAAGTTGCAACGCCCGGTTCGGGGTTACCTGCAGCCACGATAAGAATTGCAGCTGCGCCCGGAGCACTGACTTCGATTGGTACGGTATTGCCGTTTTCAGCGATTTCCGGTGCAGTCAACGTAACACCGCCGTCAGCCACATCTGCGCCGCCCGTAAATGCCGCGATGGCATCTTCAGCAGCTGCATTTGCCCGAAGCGGCATAATTGTCAGGAACGCGGCGCCCAGCCCAAGGGCCAGTGTCTCGCGGCGAGAGAGTTCCATTTTCAATCTCCTTTGAAACTTCGAAAATTCACGCTTTAAAGCGCGACTATTCTTCTTTCAGGGTCGCAAGAAACGCGACCACGTCCTCGATTTCTTGTGCCGTCAGGATCGACGTCAAAGGCGCGGTTGGGGCTTTTCCGGTATAGGCGTCGCCTGGGCGGATATATCCGTCATCCTTGTAGAACGCAGGCATAACCGTACCTTCAAACGTCATCTTTGCATTTGCGACCAACCCGCGAAGTTCCGCTTCGGTCCAACGATCACCGGCGCCATCCAGCATCGGACCAACTTCGCCATGAAACGGGATGTCGGCCAAAGCCGAAACCGCGTGGCACGCCACGCAATTGCCTTTTGACTTGTCGCCAACGATCAGCGCGCCATTTTCCGCATCACCAGCAGCGCCAGTCAAAGAGACTTCGATAGCACCATAGTCGTCGTAGCTTACGTCCTTCGGGTTTGTATCTGCCGCAAATGCAGCAGAGCCCGTCATTGCGCAGACCAATGTTAAGAGTCTCAGCTTCATGATCCCTCCCATTTGCTAACGCGCCGACGGCGCCTTGCGACCCAAAGCCTTTGTGTACCGTAGTCGACGAGTACCGCTTGTCGCAACATTAAATTCATCATAATGAATTTTTTTATTTGTAATAATGGCACTCAATCTTGAGAAACATTGTTTCGCTCCTGAATGCGGCGGGCATGATACCGTTGGAAATCTTCACCATTATCAAGTTCGTATCGTTTCTCGTCGACCCAAGTGAAAAGATCCAAGGTTGTTCCCTTGGAGAAAGCTCCCGGCATCACAGCGACCGCAGCGTCAATGGCTGTGGCATCCTCCGGCACCTCTTCCGGCAGAAAAACAAGTGTCGGGGTAAACAGAATCCCCCATTTGCGCATCAGTGCTCTTTGCTCATCCTCTTCCCCGTCAAAGTCCGTAGCCGTGGTGCTGCCATGCAAATCCAGTTGGACGACAAAGAAGTTCTCTTCGATGAACGCTGCGAGGTCAGGCTGGGGAAACACTTCATCGTGCATTTTTTTGCAGTAGATACAGCCCTGCTGTTCAATAAATAACACCAACCGCTTACCTTCGCTTGAGGCCTCTTCAAGATCCTCTCGGAGGTCTTTGAAGGTGTCGCGCATCCACGGCGTTTTATGCAAACCGTCGTCGCCGAGTTCAGCGGCGGAAACGACCCCGCCGATCAGAGAAGCGATCAATACTGACAAAACTCGTTTCATGTCTTCCTCCCGAATTAACCGATGGCTGCGAGCCAAGGCATATGGTCGAGCATCCATTGTGCGATGTGATTGATGGAGTTGGTTGCGATGAGGATGCCGAAGACCACCAGAAAGCCACCCATTGCCTTTTCGATGAGGGGCAAGTGCTTTCTGAACTTTGCCATCCATTGCATGAAGGGGCGAACCAGAAAGGCCGCCAGAACAAACGGTGCGGTCATTCCAACCCCGTAGACGAATAGAAGCGCCGCTCCGCGCCAAGCCGTTTCGGTTCCGGCCGCTGTAAACAAGATCGCAGCGAGCACAGGGCCGACGCAGGGTGTCCAGCCAAAAGCAAATGCCAAGCCCAAGACGTAAGCCCCAATCAGGCTAACGCTTGATGTCTCACCGACGTCCGCACGAAATTGGCGGTACAGGAATCCGATGCGAATGAACCCCAGGAAATGCAGCCCCATCGCAATGATGATCGCCGCTGCAATCCAGCGCAGGATGTCGAAATACTCTCGTACAAGCTGCCCGAATATCGAAGCTGTCGCTCCCAGCGCCATGAAGATAGTTATGATCCCAGCTGCAAACGCTATCGCAGAAAGCGTTGCCCTGCGACGAACGTCGGCGGAAAGTGTTGACCCCGCAGATATCTGATCAATCCCGACGCCGGCCAGATAGCTAAGATAAAACGGCACGATAGGTAGGATGCAGGGCGACAGGAAAGACAACAGTCCTGCGACCAAAGCTCCTGCAAATGTAATGTCGAGCATGGTCAAACCTGTCCTGGCACGCTATCATTCACACATTCAAAATAATAAAGATATGTCGCTGCGGTCAATCGGAGCTTGAGATGCGCCACCTACTTCTACTTTTGACTGCAATCACGTTGTTTGTTTCTCCCGCGGCTTTACGGGCAGAAATGATACTTCTGATGGCGGAAGAAGATGGGTGTATGTGGTGCGCACGTTGGGACATCGACATCTCGGAGACCTACCCCAAGACACCGGAAGGAAATGTCGCTCCACTTCAACGCATCGATATCCACGCGGCTATGCCTGAAGGCATCGCATTGGAGCGGCCTCTCTACTACACGCCAACCTTTGTTCTGCTGGACGATGGCCAAGAGGTCGGCCGGATCGAAGGCTATCCCGGCGAAGATTTTTTCTGGGGGTTGCTGGGCGTTTTGCTGCGTGACGCGGGGGTGCTTATTGAGACCTCTGGATAATAGGTGGCGTATTAAATAAACTGTTTTGAATGCGTGGAGCTATGAAAGCGAGGCGATCTTGTTGGACAAATCTTCGAAACTGCCTGTGTTCTCCAAGGACATGTGCGCCGAAGACATGGACAGAATGATGGAAAATGCTCAGACGGCGTCAAATTTCCTCAAGGCAATCAGCCATGAAGGGCGCTTGATGATCTTGTGCTATCTGTCATCGGGTGAAAAATCTGTCACGCAGATGGAAGAAATGCTCTCGGCCCGCCAAGCGGCCGTGTCTCAGCAACTGTCTCGCCTACGCTTTGAGGGCTTGGTCAAAACGCGACGCGAGGGGAAAACGATCTACTACAGATTGGCGGATGATCGATCGACACAGATTCTCGAAGTCGTTTACGATCTATTCTGCAGGGAGAAGTAGAGGCCGCCAAAAATACCCGCCAGCTTTGGGAGGAGACTGGCAATGTTTGAAGCATTGGGAGACGCCAATACCGTCGCCCTGATCGGTGTGATCGGCGGCATTGTGTTGGGCTTGGCCGCACGTATTGGCCGTTTTTGCACGCTGGGTGCAATCGAAGACTACCTTTACGCAGATGATGACCGGCGGCTGCGCATGTGGGCAATTGCGATCGGCGTAGCAATTGTCGGCAGCCACTCAGCTATGGCTTTCGGCTGGCTGGACCCTGTTGGAACTAGGTTTCTTGCACAGACATGGAACCCACTTGGGTCGATCGTAGGTGGTCTCATGTTCGGTTACGGAATGGCCATAAGCGGAAACTGCGGCTATGGCGCGCTGGCAAGGCTTGGAGGTGGCGACCTGCGATCATTCGTCATCGTATTAACTATGGGGCTGTCCGCTTACGTCGTCATGTCCGGGCCCCTTGCATACTTGCGTGTTTGGGTTTTCCCCGAGGAAATGGACCTTAACGGCCCCCAGAGCTTTAGCTTCCTGGCCGAACGGCTGACCTCTATCCCAGCTTGGCTCATTGGCTCCGTCATCGGCGTTGCGTTGGTGATTTTTGCCTTGGCAAACCAGCGCTTCCTCCGCACTCCCGCACAGGTGTTCTGGGGATCTGTAGTCGGACTAGCGATCGTATCAGGGTGGCTCGGCACAAATTGGGTTGCGACGCATGGTTTCGACGGTGAGCCAGTTCAAACCCATACTTTCGCTGCACCCCTTGGCGACACGATATTCTACCTTATGACAGCCTCCGGGAACTCTTTGTCCTTTGCGGTCGGATCAGTCTCCGGCGTTCTCATTGGCGCGTTCTTGGGGTCCTGGTCCAAAGGTCATTTCCGATGGGAAGCATGCGAGGATCCACGTGAACTAAAGCGGCAAATGCTCGGCGCGGCGATTATGGGGCCCGGCGCGATCATCGCGGTCGGTTGTAGCGTCGGGCAAGGTATTTCTGCCTTCTCATTGTTGGCCTACGGCGCGCCTGTAACATTCGCTGCCATCTTCGTAGGTGCGGCGCTTGGGTTGAAACAACTCGTGTCTGGGTTGTCTTTCATAACTGAGCGTTGAGCTCACAGTTCTAATCAAAACTCACGCGTGTAGGGCAGTTTTCGCGGTTCTCTATTGTTCAGAATCCGATCCCCGTTGGAGGCGCATATGGGCACGAGGCGTTCATTCAACAAATACGCTCATACGTCCGTTATGCGGACAATGCAGCCTGTTGCAGTTACAGCATCTGAGTAGGTTGACCAAAGCTTGCAAGTTGTCTCCTCGTGTCAGAAAGTACCTATCGAAGCACTCAGGGAGCACGCAGACATGGGTTTCGTCGATGCAATAAAGACATGCCTTGCAAAATACTTCGTTTTTTCCGGGCGCGCGGCGCGGTCAGAGTACTGGTGGTTTGTGTTGTTCGTGGTCCTCGTCAGC